>DYKB01000026.1:0-7587 GCA_020722815.1 Caldithrix sp.
AAAGTCGAAGTACCAATTCCATAAAAACAAGGATTGAAACGAAGCTCAACCCCTTTCTTCGTTGTTTCACTTGCAGTCGAAGTCCCAAATCATCAAAACAAGGATTGAAACCGCATGCCCAGTTCACGATCAGGCTTACGACGTGTCTGTCTAAAAAAACAGCGTATGCTGTCGTTGCGAGGTGCGTTTTGTACGACGAAGCAATCGCCTTACAACAACTCCGGAAATTGCTTCGGCCAAAAATGCCTTGCAATGAGGGGCGTTGTTATTTTCAGACAGACGATAATTATTGGTGAAAATACGTCCAGGTTAGCGCCATGGTAAATTGAAGCGTGTAAAACAACACGGGAACCCTGTTTCGTATAATATTATGAACTCCATGAGTTGCCTTTTACATTGTGCTATTCGGTTTGTGTTTCCAGGTTAACGTTGTGGGGTGATCAAGAGTCGGTAATTTCCGATTCACGATGTCAGGGATTCCCCAACTCGCAGCGTTGAAAATAACCGATGAACGATCACTTTTTTGGAATCATTTTTCGTTATAAATAGTTACATTAATTATGCTGATACGCTTAAAACAAAATATTCAGACAAAGCATTTATTCTATCTCCTGTATTTGCTTGTCTTTACGCTGTTGTTCCTGAGTACGGGCCATGAGTTTATGCACAATCATAAACCCGATACCGAGGAGCACCACGACTGTCCGGCGTACCAGATTGAATTTTTATTAAGTTCTTTCATCATCTACTATTATTTCTTTGCGGTAACCATTATATTTTTTGTCGTTTTAATTTTCCGGCCATCTCATATCATTGATTCGACGACTCCTCGTGGCCTAGATGCCCGAGCACCTCCCCGATACTATTAAAAACCGCTTTTTCTCATTTTACCTTGCGAATACCCGATAAAGTTAATTAACATTTCCGATGCATCTGTACCTGCATCGCCAATGCGTTTCTTTATGGTGATCAGGGATTTCTTTGCCCTTTTCAGAAGAAATTCAACTGATCTGAGAAAATTATTCCGGGATTTTTCCCCTGCAATTTTTCGCGGTCATTTTTGTTGGCTGCCGTGTTCGAAAATTTTTTGCGATTATGATCGAACAACGATTTGACCCTGTTCGAAATGTGTCATTTGCCGGTTTGAATCCTGATGGGAATAATGAGTCTTTTTTTAATAGAAAACCAATCGTGTTCGGCACACTTTACAGGCTATGGCTTAAAACTAATTGCGTGAATGAATTAAGGGCCATCTATGATCAGTACCGACGATAGTACTTCCAGCATGTTTACCCGGCGATAACTTTCGGGTACCAGTTTGGCGAGAATCTTTCTTCGCCATAATAATGGATGCCCGATAAGCCGTTAGCTAATGGATGGGCATGACCAATCGGTCTGTTTCGTAGCGATGGCAACCACATTCTTCTTAAGCGCGCCGAACACTGTTAATCGAAAACATTTTCGTTTTATAAATTTTAAAGGATTTCAACAATGAATAACAAACATTTATATATTCAAATTGTTTTTCTGCTGCTGTCAGTTTTGATGATGAACGGTTGTGATAAAGACAATCCAATCGAACCCAAAGTACTGAATGTAATCGGGCTGGTCATTACCCGGGGCGACTCGACTCAGGTGAATTACACCGGTGATGAGACGGTGGCCGGCGAACTTTCGGTTACCGAAAACCAGCTTTCCGCCGAATTTAAAATTAAATTTATTGATGCGGACCATGCTGTTTTTTCACCTTCAACCAGTACGTACCATTTGGAATGGAATATTGCCGATGAGACTATTTGTAAACTTTACCAGCACGAAAGTAAAGCTCGCGGATTTGAATTTCATCTGGATGCACGGGAGAAAGAACATGGTCACACAACGATTGTGTTTAAACTAATGGAAGGCACCAACACAGTTTTCACTTCAAAAGTAATTCCGATTCATGTAACGGGCACTGAAGCAAAAGTACTGGCGTGGGTCTGGGCGTACAATGGAACCGCCAGTGTGCTACAAGCCTATCACTCGGCCACCGGCGAAATGAAAGCCCAGTTTACAGCCAGCGCTCATCCGATGATGCACATCATTCACGCCGGTCCTGCAGCAGAACCGACTATCTGGATGGCGAATGCCGGTACCGCTTATGCCTTTACCGCCGGTTTTCACAATCATGGCGACCATGCGCATCTGGAAACGCCTGAAGTATATAAAACAGTGACGGTTGGTTCAAGCCCCGTGCATACCGGTGTCGCCCCGGACGGAATGACCGTTGCCTTTGCGAATGATGGCGATCAAACCGTTTCGGTAATCGATGTCACCAGCGGGAGCGTGCAAACCATTTCGCACGGCTCCGGGCATTCAGCAGCACTGCTTACTGGTGAATTTCTGATTACCACGGCAGCGACCCCCTCTGAAGAAAAATGGGCAAAAATAATTAATATTTCTACCAATTCCGTTGCTGCCACCATTGAAACTGCCAAAGGTTCGCACGGCGACGCCTTTTACGCCGCCGGAAATACGGCTTTTATTGCTTGTGGCGATGGAATTTATGTAATTGACGTTTCGGCAAAAGCGTTGAAAAAGAGTCTTGCATATCCGGTAGCCGGTCGTACCAACTTCCTGTATCATGGCGAAAAAGCATCGCTGGCCGTCGGGCTGCATAAAACAGATGCCGGTACCAGTGATAAAATCCTGTTATTGGACATGGCCGGTGAAAGCCTGGAATACCTGACGATTGCCGGTGCGACATTGGACTGGAAGATAAAAGACGGCTATTTTGCGCTTTCTGAAGATGGTCAGGTGGCGGTGTTAGCTGATTTAAAGCTGCCAAAGGTTTATCATGTCCATCTGCAAACGAAAGCCGTGACCACGCTGAATGTTCCTGCCGCTGCGGTTGCCGTCGCCACTAATTTTGACGGAACACAGGTTTGGGTGCTGGACAAAGCCAATCAGAAGGTTTCACGCATTCACGTCGCCCATAATGAACGGGCGGATGAATTTAGTGTTTCTGCCGGTACCGAATGGATTTTTGTGACTTCGCACGATGGCGAAGTCATTGAATAATTGTTAATTCGTCGCCGGTTTCGGAAAGATTCTTTTCCGCGCCGGCGGCTGTTTTTAAAGGGAAAATTTTAATGCGAAAATTTAAATATAATTTTATACCCGTGCTGGTGATATTGCTGGGGCTTATAAGCCATTGCGCGGTTGATCCGGAAGATGATTTGTTAGCTCCCAAAACCAATGAATCGACCAGCGCGCACCCAATCCATGGCTGGCTGTGGGCGTTTGATGCCGACGCGACTTCCTGTCAGGTTTTTCACACCGAAGATTTAAAACAGTGGGCATCGTTTTCAATGGATATGCATCCGGTGATGCGTGTTTTTGAAGCTGGGCTCCTGAACGCCAATCTGAATCACTCACTCTGGATGGCCAAAGGGAATCAGGTTTATGCATTTACCGATGGTATTCTGGACCACAGCGATCACGGCCACATTGTTTTGCCCATCGTTCATCAAACGATTACTTTGTCAGAAAATGCGAATCTGGTGCATCACAGCCGCTCATCCAACGGGCAAAAGGTGGCGTTTGCCGATGATGCGCAGCAACAAGTCGTGATCATCGATGTTCAGGATGGCACGGTGACTACCATCGGCCACGGCTCGGCGCATTCGGCTGCCATACTAGCCGGCGATTACATAATTACCACGGCGGCGACTTCCACGGGTGAAAAATGGGCAAAGCTGATCTATCCTGCCACTGGTGAAGTGGAAAAAACACTGGAAATTGGCGCCGGCGCTCATGGTGATGTGTACGACTCTCAAAACAATACCGCCTTTATCGCATGCAGCGACGGCATTTATGTTATTGATATCACTGCAAAGCAAGTTAAAAAGAAAATACCTTATATCGAAGCTGGCAGGACAAATTTTTTGTATCAGGCAACGGGAGAACCGTTTGCCGTCGGGTTGCATAAAACCGAATCCGGCACCAGCAACAAATTCATCCGGCTGGATTTGGCAAATGAAACCCTGGAATACGTGACAATTCCCGACGCCCAACTGGACTGGAGTATCGCTGCCGGACTTTTTGCGCTGGCACGGGAAGGCCGGATTGCGGTCTTTTCTGATAAAGCCCAGGCCAAAATCTATCACGTCGTGTTGGCAACCCGGAAGGTTACCACCCTGAATGCGCCGGCCGCGGCTGCTCCGGTTGCCGTCAGCTACGATGGAACCCACATCTGGGCGCTTTCCGGGCAAAAGGTCAGCCGGATTTATGTCCCGGATAATAAAATCGAAGACACCCTGACCGTGCCGGCAGGTACCGACTGGATTTGGGTGACAACCTATAAAACCGGCGCTGAACTGTTTGATAATGCAAAGCATGAGTTTTAGATCATTATACAATTTAAATAAAAGAGAAGTATCATGAAAAAATATATTATTTTATTATTGATGTTGCCCCGGTTTGTGTGGGGCGACCCTCCGTTGAAGACGGACTATTATCAAATCACCGGCAAGGTGACCGACGCTGCCGGCGGAGCGCTGCCGGGGGCGCAAATTATCCTGCCGGTGCTGAACGCCGGCACAATCTCCAATCAATCCGGGGAATACCAACTGAAACATGTACCGGTAGGGCGTTATCAATTAATATGCAGTTTCATGGGCTATGCCACGCAAAAATTTGAAATCGAATTGCGCCAAAATCAGCGGTTAGATATTCAAATGAAAACAACAATTTTGTCCATGCCAGCGATAAATGTGACGGCTTCAGCCGTCCCAACCGATGTCCTGACCTCGAACCGCACGGTGTCGGTTTTGTCAAAACAGGATTTGGCTTCACAATACACCAATTCACTCAGCGGTTCGCTGGGCTCCATTCCCGGCGTTCAGATTGCGGACCAGGGCCCGCTCATTGCCAAGCCGGTGGTGCGGGGGATGACAAATCAACGTATTGTTATATTAAAAAATGGTATCAAACACGAAGCGCAGCAATGGTCAAATCACCACACGCCGGAAACTGATATTTTCGAGGCAGAAAGAATTGAAGTTTTGCGCGGCCCAGCAAGTTTATTGTACGGAAGCGGCGCCATTGGCGGGGTGATTCATATTGTCACACCGTCGCCCGAGACAAAACAGGAGAACGCACCGCATTTTGGCATCAATTTAACCACGCAGATGTTTACTAATACCAAACAGGCGGCAGGGGCGTTAACCGTTTTTGGCGCAACACAACAGATTGGCTGGCGTTTGAATGTAAGTGGTCGTCAAAGTGAATATTATGCGGTGCCGGGACAGCGTCATTTTCTCGTCAAGCAATTAGACACTGGTTTCGAACAGTGGAATGTCCATGGAATCGTCGGGCTTCAGCGCGAAAACCTGAGTTTGAATCTGGAAGCGACGCATTACTGGGAAGAGCAAACACTCATTGGTGAAGGACATTGGCACAACAGCGGCGGACCCGATGGGGGACCCTGGTACCATGCCGCGGGCGCCATTAAATCACCCACTTTGCACCAAAAAATCCAGCTTGCCGGAAAATACCGACTGGGCCTCCATCGGGTGGAATTTGATGTGAGCCAGCAACACGATCATCGGCAGGGAATTCCCAGCGGAATGGACCCGCAGGTCGATCTCGAATCGTTTTACACTGAATCGAACGTGAAATTTCAGCATATTTTCAGTGTTTATTTACCAGGCACAATTGGATTCTCCCTGTGCCAAAAAACTGACAAAACATTCGGGGAAGAAGTCCTGATTCCGAATTCTGTCGTCAATGATTTCGGGCTGTTTTTTTTACAAAATTACCAGGGATTAAAATATTTAAAATTTTCAGCGGGGCTGCGGCTTGACTGGCGACGGCTTGATTTTACGGAAACCATCATGCAGAAAGCCTATCTGAACGATAACCGGCAGATTGTTCCGGCCTACGTTGTGCCGGAAGGACAAAAAAAGTATTACGGCATTGCCAGCGGCAGTTTCGGCATCGTCTGGCATCAACCGGAGCATCCTTTCTCCATTGCATCCAATATCGGCACCGGTTGGCGCGCGCCCCTGCCCGTGGAATTATACATTCGGGGCGTGCATCATGCCAGCTATGAATATATGATCGGCGATCCGAACCTTCAACCGGAACAATCCATCAATACGGATCTGATTTTTCGCTGGGTTACGGATGACGTGGCGTACGAATTCAATGCCTTTTATAACCGGATTTACGACTATATTTTTGCAAATCCAACCGGCGAATTCCACTATCTGAGATTTCAGGCAAATATTCCGATTTATCATTACGAACAAAGTGACGCGCGTTTGTACGGATTTGAATGGCATAATCAGTTTCGCCTGACCAACCGGGCGCGAATCGACTTTGGCTATGATCTGGTACGAAGTGAAATCCTGACGCCAATGATTGACGCCGATGGCGACGGCCGGGTGGAAAAAAACCTGCCCCATATCGCCCCGGATCGATTCCATGGGGGAATTACCCTGCATTTACCCGACCTTTTGCTGCATCATCTGAAATTAAGCGTGGAAGCGGAACACTACATGCTGCAGGATAAACTCGGTGAATTTGAAAATGTGCTGAATCGCGACGCCAACGGCGATGGTCGGAAGGATGAACTGATTTCGGAAAGTTACACACTGTTTCACACCACGCTCAGCGGCGAAGTACAGCTTTCAGGCATTAAAACGACACTCTCGGCTGCCGTACGCAATTTGACAAATGAAAAATATTACAGCCACCTGAGCAACTACAAAGGAATTGCCTATAATCCGGGATTTGATTTTTCGTTAAAACTGATATTTCAATTATAAACGAACGTGGCCAGACGCGCGCCTGTTTTCGGTGGCCGCTCAATTTTTTGGCCTATAATTTTTTCGTTTTTAAGGCGTCAATTTTGGGGGGACGTTTCCTAAAATCAGCTTTAATTATTGTGGATTATGAAAGCGATTGAAAAACAATGTCAGGAGTTCTGAAATTATGAAAATAACAAGTAAAACCAAAGAAGTAACCGAACCCGTTGAAAAGGAACACCGTGAAATTCGGATGTCACCTTTTGGCCATCTTTTCCGATTCTTTGGGTGGTGGTTTGGATTCACGGGGCTTTATGCCATGTTCACAGTTTGCCCATTCTGTGGTCAACCGGGATGCCCGGTGGGTATCGCATCTGCTGGAACGGTCGGCGCATTTTTCTCCCTGTGTTTGCAGGACTGGAAACGTTTGTTCAGCTTCCTGAAACAACGATTATTAAAAAACAGCAAGCCGGAAATCAGCTTTTACAAGCCGGATGCAGATGGTGAATAGCCGCGCCGGCAACGGTGATGCTCACGGCGGGTGGGAACGCAAGAAAATAATTAATAAACCAGTTAAATATCAGAATTCTCGATGTTTGTAATGCCCGCCCTAAAGTTCGCTCTTCTTTAAAATAATCAGAAAACATTTATTTTTTTACTGAAAAAGCTTGACAAAGATTGTTGAATTATTTATTTTAATAATCTTAGAATGATACTTTGCAGCGATAAAAAAATAATATTCCAGAGAGTGGCAGCCATCGAAGCATGGAGCCATAGGAGATACGATGTATATCAG
>DYKB01000026.1:7687-78430 GCA_020722815.1 Caldithrix sp.
CCAGAGAGTGGCAGCCATCGAAGCATGGAGCCATAGGAGATACGATGTATATCAGTAAGCTTATATTAACCAATTGGAAAAATTTTAATAAAGCGGATGTCACCGTCAGTGAGCGAACTTTTCTGGTTGGTCCGAATGCATCCGGAAAATCAAATTTTTTGGATGTATTCCGATTTTTACGTGATATTTCTAAAGAAGGCGGCGGATTGCAGGAAGCGGTAAGACTTCGGGGGGGATTATCAAAGATCCGCAGCCTTTCTGCACGGGCACCCAGAACCGATGTGGAAATAGAAGTCCATTTACGCGAAGCGAACGATACACCGCCGGTCTGGAAATATGCCATCGGTCTGACTCAAAAGGGAGGTGGTGCTGTCAGCGAGACCCGGGCTGTCATCCGTTATGAGCGTGTCTGGAAAATTAATGATAAAATATTGGAACGCCCCGGCGTTTCTGATAACAGAGACGATACGTTGTTACAATATACGCATTTGGAGCAGCCAACTTCAAATGCCGAATTTCGACAACTGGCGGATTTTTTTAAATCAATCGATTATCAGCATGTCATTCCTCAAATTATTCGCAATCCTATGCTTTTTCAAAAAACCTTTTCCAGTGAAGATTTCTTTGGGCGGGATCTATTTGAAAAGATGAATAAGATGCCAAAAAAAACCCGAGATTCGCAACTCAGAAAAATCGAAAAAGCGCTGAAACATGCCGTACCCAATTTAAAGAATTTGACCCTTGAACCGGATAAAACCGGGGTGCCCCATTTACAGGCAATTTATGAGCATTGGCGACCACACGGCGCCCGTCAGAATGAAGAGCAATTTTCAGATGGTACGCTTCGATTGATCGGATTATTTTATGCCATGCTGAATGGTCAGGAGCCTTTGTTGCTGGAAGAGCCTGAGCTTTCGTTACACACCGGTGTTGTCCAAAAACTTGCTGAAATCATCCATTTTATGCAGAAACGCAAATTTGGAAAACGGCAGGTTATCCTCAGCACGCATAGTTATGATTTATTAAACACTTCTGGTATCTCGGGTGATGAAGTCATCATCTTGCGACCTGGCACTGAAGGAATCGATGTTGCGAATGCTTCTGATATAAAAGAGGTGAAAGATCTGCTTGATTCAGGATTATCTCCTGCTGATGTTGTATTTCCTTTTACCAAAGCACCGGAGGTGGAGCGATTAAGTATACCTTTTATGGAGTAACATGTGGCGCTGAATACAATATTTCTCTGGTTGATGAATGCAACATCGGCTATCTTCAGATTCTTCGTTCAGCAGAAAACGCTGAACTCAAAATGACAGAATCGCTCTCCATTTTTGAGGGGA
Source organism: Caldithrix sp. (assembly GCA_020722815.1). Classification (GTDB taxonomy): domain Bacteria; phylum Zhuqueibacterota; class Zhuqueibacteria; order Thermofontimicrobiales; family Sulfurfontimicrobiaceae; genus DYKB01. The sequence goes on from DYKB01000026.1 coordinate 9,028, forward strand.
TACTCGTAAGTTTCCTTCGACAAACTTCCTTTTAAAAACTGCTCTTCGACAAACTCTCCTTCGACAGGCTCAGGGAACGATGGAGAGATGGAGGGACACTATTTTAGCATCACAACCCGAATCATTGATAAAGCCGATTCACTTTGAATCCGGATAAAATAGATGCCTGAAGGTTGATCCTGGCCGAAATCATTTTGACCATTCCATTTCAGCAAATGTTGGCCAAAGGAGACCTGACTTTTTAGCAAGGTGCGAATTTTATGGCCCAATAAATTATAAACGGAAATTTCGTGAATGCCAGGCGCTTCAACCATCACTTCAATCGAGATTTTGGCATTGAAGGGATTGGGATAACTTTTTATGGTCAGGGTTTTTGCGATGAGCGGCGATGGGGAAGAGGCTTTAATCCCGACGGTTTTGTTATCAAACCAGGAAAGACCATTCGTCGTGGCAAACCAGATGGAACCGTCCGGATCGATGGCGATATCATTGACGAAATTTCCCGCCAGACCATTTTCTGCGGTAAAATTGATCCAGCTTTTGCCATCGAATCGGGAGACGCCAGCTCGTGTGCCAATCCATTTGACGCCATTGGCATCTTCACGAATGACGGTGATAAAGTTATTGACGAGACCTTCATCGGTTGTATAAATCGTCCAGTTTTTCTTGGTTTCTTCGCCAATATGAATGGAGAGTCCATTTTTTGTTCCAAACCATTGGACATCCGCGGAATCGATAAAAACCGCGTTGACCGTATCAGAAAGGAGCCCGCTCCAGATATTATCATACGGCGAGGCAGAAGTGACGGCATCCAACCCATCGGATTTCAGTCGTGAAACACCGCCCCCCAATGTCCCCAGATATTTCCAGCCATTACTGGCAAGGCCGATTGCCTGAATCACATTATGATAGAGATAGTTCTGAAGTGTGAAAGATTCCCATTTTTGACCATCGAAGGCAGACAGCCCTTTATTGGTTCCAAACCATTTGACGTGTTTTTCATCAATTGCAACCGAGAGCACCCTATTTGAAAGGAGCGCTGAATTATTCTCGCGATAATGCGGCCAGAAAATTAATTGATCCAGTAAAGTGATTTTGGATATACCGGAAGTCGTTCCGATCCAGAGGAAACCCGTGGTATCGACGACTTCATGGACGATTTGTTGAATATTGGGCAGAATGACACTATCCACTGTGGAGAGCGTCGTCCAGTTTGCTCCATCAAATTTGGTGAGATAATTGGGCGTTGCAAACCATTTGTTGCCATTTTTATCGATTGTAATCGATCGGACTTCATTTTCCGGCAGGGGAGAGGTTTCGTTATTAAAAGTGCGCCACTCCTGGGCAAACATGAGTTGCATCAGTGAGATTAAGATAAGAAATGTTCGCATAGTATTTAATTCCATTTCCTTTTTTTTATAATCATCAGTAATGGAAACCCGAAGCCCTCACCCTCAGGGAGAGGATTGGGGTGAGGGCTTTGAGTGTGGTTTAATAATGAATCATTTAATTAATATAAAAAGGGTACCGTAGAGAAATTTTAATAAAAAATCTCGTTTCTGTGTGTAACGACAGAAACGATATCTGGATCACTAATTGTTATTATTTAATTAAGGACATTGTTTTTGTTGAAGTTATATTCCCGTTCGCCGTCAAACGATACATATAAGTTCCACTTACTACTGGCTGATCATTCATATCGCGTCCATCCCAAACAACCTGATGATTGCCAGGTGATTGAACGCCGGCGGCTAATACGCTAACCAATTGACCCTGTAAATTATAAACTTCCAGTTTCACATCCGCAGCGTGGGGAAGAGTATATTCAATTGATGTTGATGGGTTAAATGGATTCGGATAATTATTGGAAAGCGTAAATCCATCCGGCAAAATATCAGTTGCAACTTCATGAACAGCGGTTTTGGTATTCAAATAAACCAATTCAATTCCCTTTCCTGTACCGAGATTGCGGGAATATTGCTTATCTTTCTCATTATTCCAGTGTTCATAGACCCCCAGACTGCCAATAGGGGTTCCATCATTATCCGGATCATAAACAATGCCATCCGGCCAATACGCTTTGTCAGCAGCCTGCATCAGATAGTCGTTGGTGCCTTCCATTTGAACCCAAATATCTTCACCTGTTGTAAATTCGGCTTTCAGGAAGTCATAGCATACAGATTCAAGGGCGACTTGATCCTGCGACATCAGGATCGATGATGGATAATCACCATTAAAGGGATTTAGATTCCATTTAACAGGGCGTTTTAGTTCGTGCCGGGCCGTCCAGAGACCGTCTATGACGAACAGGAGCGTATTCCCCCCCAGATATTTATTTCCCATAATGTCCACCAGAACCCGATAGGAACGCATTTTATTCCGTTGGGGAACGCCATCTTCCGGATAAACCAGGCCATAATGCAAGTGATCCGCTCCCGGTCGCGATTGTGAGCCAAAGTGATTTTTGGCACATAACGTAATACCGCCCCGGATATGACCTTTCAAACTGGAAATATTAATCATATAATCCGCTTCAGTAATGACGGTATAAAGTTTGTCTTCTAATACCGGCGTGGGATCGCCTTTGGAAATTCGTAAGACGGTGCCTTTATCAGAGTAGAAAAGGACTGGCTTATCGGTTTGTTTAACCTGAACGCGCCCCAGTTTTGCATCATGATCAATATATTTGACATTTGGGAATTCTTTGGTCCAGAGGTCCCAGCAATGTTTGTAAATATGCTTCATGGGATCGCCCACCGAAATATCTTCCTGGGCAATGCCACATTTATTAACCAGTTGACGGAGAAATGCCAGTACCACATGAGGCGAGGTTTCAACCAGTCCATAATAACTATTTTTGGCTACCGAATAATCCGATTTGATATTTCCCCAAACTTCTCCAAAGCCCCAGGCACTGGTGACGTTGATTTTTATAAAAATCTTTTCGCCAGGCTGATAGCCACGGGCAGTGCCATGTTTCTGCCGGTTAAAATAGTTAAATATGGCATCCCAGGCTTCTTTTTCGTCAGATTTTCCGGCGATATTTTGAATGGATTGGGAGACCATATTATCAATGGCGGTCATATTATTGTTTTTTTCTAAAAACCAGGCATCTGAATTGGAGGGAATAAATTTTTCATTGGTGGCATCGGGATTGTGCGCCCAGACAACACGGCCTGGAAAAATGCCGCTCGCTTCACCAATTGGTGCATTCGAAGGAACAGGTGAGGCGAAATTGAAAGCCAGGGCCGGCGTACCTGAATTTTGCATGGTCAAAATACCAGCCAGAATGCCAATAACCAGAAAAGCGCCTGCAATTAAATAACGTGCTTCATAAAAACGTCGTTTGGCTTTCGAGAATGCGAAGATGGAAGCTGCTAATCCAAGAAGATAGGCGACAAAACCGGACGCCAGCGGCGCTGCTACCCGCATACAGGGGTAAGTTGCCCGACTGGGCTTGGGAATGACACGAACCAAAAACCAGATTAAAGACGCGAATCCCACGAAGGGAATGAGTAATTTTTGAATTAACTCAGAAATATTATTTTTATGGAAGAAAGAACGTATTGTTTCTCCTAGATGATGAGAATGATGCATGATAAACCTCCTTAAAATTAAGGATTAACGATGCAAAGCGAGTACAGATTAACTTTATAGCCGGCCGGCGGTTAGTTTTTTAGAAAGAGATTAACCACCTAAATAACGGGCCGCTTAATCGCTAAATTAGAAAAAGAGCCCAACACGAGCATTATATAATGAATTTTTTTTGAAAGAGGAGAAAAGTAACTGAATCTGTTATTTCCTGCTTTTTATTGCGAAAGTATTAAATTTCTTGTTTTTGAACCGCCGCACACTATTTTGTTTTAATTTCAACCGGATATAGTTTTATTTTACTATGAATATCTCTATAAAAAAGCCATTGCCGCATGGCCTGTTCTTTTCGATCTTTTATATAACGCTGAAAATGTTCATTTTTTTAGTGCACTTTCCTGTTCAGCTTGGAGCGCCAGGAATTTTTCAGCAATTAATGAATTTAGCATAATTTTTTGATGAATGTTGTTGTCACTTTTACAATAAGTGGGTCGAATCGTATATTCGACCCGTTCAATGTACTCATTTACCGAAATTGAACGGTTACCAATTTTTGCCAGTATTTTTTCTGGCGGAATTTCCGTTTGATTCGGTGTGCAGAAAATAAACAGGGAAAAAGTGAAGACACCCAGGGTGGAAATTTGAATTTTTTTACACAAAACTTGCATTGATAGTGATTACCTTTTTCAGCCATACGGTGAGGATTTCCATCTTTTCAAGTCCATCTGAATAGTTAGTTCCACCAAATTCTTTTTTATAATTCATCACCATGTCTGAAATGATGACGATTTAAATTTTCACCTGCCTGCTACAATAAAACGCGCCAGGAAACCAAAGCGATCTCCTGGATGCGTTTTCATTAATTTCACTAAAAGCAGAAACTTAATTAGAGTCTGTCCGAAATTGTAGGACAAATTGTTAATTTGTCCGAATCGAATGCCTGATACAAGCTTTATACCGGGCAAATTGGCAATTTGCTCTACAAAAATGTGTTTTCGGATTTAGAAGAATTTGACCCACCCCTAAATCACATAGCTGTCAGGTTAGGCATCTATTTTATTTAAAAACAAGATGTTGTATATATATACAAGAGCCATCGTGGTTTTTGGTTTTTTTTGCCCTCACCCCAACCCTCTCCCCGGGGGAAAAAGCGTAACGATCGCCTCTCCCTCTCTGGGAGAGGGTTAGGATGAGGATTTTAGGATAACTCTGATAAAATATCCGAAAACCATTTCGGCTTCAGTATAGTAAAAAATCGAAGAGTACCTGACATTCGAGCCATATCTCAACCCGTTCAAAAAGTGGAACAGTGTAGCTATTCTCTCCAAACAGGAGAAGATTAAGGTGATGGCCGTTTTTAAATGAACTCACATATTGAAAAATATCGCCCTTTAGCGTATTCCACCAAAGGGCGGGATTCAGAAGACAATGAACAAATTATGGATAGAAAGATAATAATTACTTCATTAACATCATCTTACGCGTAATTGTCTGATCGCCGGCTTTCAGTTGATAGAAATACACGCCAGAGGACATATCTTTCGCATCAAAGGAAACACGATGTTTACCAGCAGCTTTGGTCGCGTTCAAAATTGTGGTAATTTCAGAACCCAATATATTGTAAACTTTCAATTCGACCTGGCTCTTTTTATTAAGCGTAAAGGTAATTGAAGTCGTTGGGTTGAAAGGATTGGGATAGTTTTGCTCTAATTCAAAATCAACCAGTTTCGCTGTTACACTGGTATTAACGTCGGCAACATACTCAATTCCTGGCCACCATTGCAAAGAGCCAACTGGTTTGCCATCAATACCGGCTGTTTTTAATGTCGTATTGGTATAACCCAAATCATAATCCAGCGGCCATGTAAATGCCAGATAATCGGCAACATTGTGCCATTTTACAGGATTCGCAACCGTGCCACCAGCCCACTCGGTTCGGATATTGATACTATTTTGTGCCAGCGCCACATCACAATCATTCATATCAATAATGCCAGGATCTTCGTTCATGGTGTTTTCTTCAACAAAATATTTGAAGGGTTTATGTGTTTGGGGCACAATAGTAGAGTCCACAATATGTAACCCCTTTTTATCCTTAGGATTTTGACCAACTATATTCCCGGCTGTATCTGCCCATGTATAAACCTTAAGATCCCACGTCCAACTTTCGGTATCATTCGCATGGGCAAACATCGCCTTATTATAATTATTCATCCAGGGATTCGGCGTTACATTTGGAAACTGAGCCCAATAATCAATAATCGGTTGGGTGTAGTACCAACAGTTGTTCTTTAGTTCCCACATCTGTTCTTCGGGGATTAAAGTGCCATCGCCGTCGGGATCATACGTTTTACCATAAACACCACCAGGTCCATACAGAGAGTCAAGTGTCTGGGGATCCCACTGGATTTCGGCATAGTTCATCAGACCTTTTACTTCAACATCAAAATGTCTTGCTATTTCATCATTGTCATCGGAGAAGGCATGACAGTTGACAAAAAGGTTATTTGTATAACGTCGCAGAACATGTCGATGACTATCAATTGGATGTACCACACTATTGACAAAGGTACAATGGTCAACTTCAGTATAGAAATTGCCATTATCGCCCGGTGCAACAGCAAAACAGCCGAAATCGAAGAATGTAGAATTGCGGACAATCATTGAATCAGCATGAAGTGCATTTGAAATCGCGCCATTCCAGGTCGTGCCGGTGGGATTGCCAACATACTGAAAGATACAGTTGGTGAGTTTATATTTATTCATACCACCCCAATCGGCAAAGGTTGCCCACCAGGTATAGGGGTATTCAATAATACAGCCATCATACCAGATTGTTTTTCCGGTTGTGTTCACTTCCTGGGCAATCCAGTTAATCGGTCCCGTACCGTCCAGGTTAACACCACTCATCCAGAGGTTTTTAAAAGTAGCGTGATCATATAATTGCCACCAAAGATTAACTGCACTACCATCCGGTTTTAATCCACCACGAATGATAGGAGGTCTGTTTTCGTTTGTCGGCTTATCTGCAACGAGTACTAATGGAAAATCACCCTGGATAACTTCGGTTAAAATATATTGTGCATTGGGGAGCAGTTTGTACACTTTATGAGCTCTTTCGCCGGTAGCCGTTGTGTCAGCCTTCAACGCTTCATTTAAAGCACCGATTGGTTGCTGGGTAACCTCACTAATCGGACCAATGATCAAAGTATCCCCTTTTGATTCCTTTTGAGCAAACAGCATGGTGCTACAAAGCAGTAGAGCTAATACGATCACTGATAATACTAACGTTCTTTTCATTTGTTGACTCCTTAATGTTTGTTTTCATCAATTAAACTTTTTTCAATTTAAAAAAACAGGATTGATCTGTTTGGTTAGTTTAGCTTTTATCACCTGCCTTTCTGATTTTATGGTGCGTTTCGGTTAATTATACAACTCCTTATTTAAATCACCTCCCCTTATAAAATCGTTATGGTACCTTTTGATTATTGTCATAATTTAAGCAAGAGTTAAAATTGATACCTCAACCCGACATTACCATTTCGGCCGTAATCTTCAATATAGCTGGCGAAATCTTTATGGTTTATGACATTTTTTTCGATTGCATTGGTTAAATTATTGATATTAAGGAAAAATTCCAATCCTTTGACCGGTAACTGCTGCTTGACCGCCAGATCATAGCGATAAAAATCAGTGGAATAACCCCTCAGGGCTTCATACCAGTTGGATGACGCGAAAATGTGTGATTTGTATCGCATGGCCCAGCGAATTGAAAAGCCTTTATAATCGTATCCCAACGTGAGGTTTAATAAATGATCTGGCTGTTGAATCATCGGACTGGAATAGGTGGTATCTTCGTTCACCAAAGTTGTCCGATATGTTTTGGGATCAACCTGTACGATAATTCTGGTTCTCAGATACTCGGCTTCAGATTTATTACGGGTATAATTCATATTCAAAACCAGACCTCTTAATAAACCCGGTAAATACCAGAAGTTCGATTGCCATTCAACTTCATAGCCATAATTATAGGCAGGGAATTCATTGTTTATGGCGTAAGCAGCGCGCTGACGATTCATAATCGTTGGTAATTCAAAAAAGGCAATATCGGTAATTGCTTTCTGGCCAGTCCAGAAGATCATATCGGTAATCTTTTTATAAAATGCACCAAAAGAGAATAATCCGATTTTATTCGAGTGGGCAGACATCTGGATATCCCAGTTTCGGGATAATTCCGGTTTCAATCGGAAGTTACTCAGATTGTCAATTTGTCCCTGATTGCTAATCACCCAGCCTGGCATGATATTATTATAGTTGGGTCGTTGCAGCGTATGCGTATAACCCGCTTTAAAGGTCAACCAGTTTGTCGGTTTGTAAAAAGCTTGGATCATGGGGAGAAAGAATTCATTGTCACGCACCCTGGTAACCGTATCGATTGGGGTAGGGGTCCAGTTCCTTAAAACGCCTAGCCGATTGCCGCGGTAGCCAGTATATTCTGTCCGGTTCGCTTCATAACGGACACCCGGCACAATCAAAAAACTGGAGCCGATATTGATTTCCGGCATTAAGTAGAAAGCATGATAGTCTTCGGTGCCATGGTAATCGAAATAATGCGTATTGACATAATTTGGCAAAACGAGTTCCCACAGATTTATAAGGGCGCGATCCGGATCATAGGTTTTCATCGCCAGTTCATCAATCCGGCGAAACTTTTCCTTATCAAATACAGGACTAAAACGATATCTTCCGTTAAGAAAATTTTCTTCGCGATAATCCGGGTCGATAAAATTTTCCAGATATAAAAATTGATCATTTGCGGCAAACGAATTCTTGGTCCGCGAACTCAGCTCATTTTCATAAGTGTTATAGACTAAATCCAGGTAATATTCACCACTAATTGACATGGACTCGTTGTCGTATTCTTTTGTTTTATGCTTATATTTGCCACCCAGACTTAATTTTACTTTTATTTGATTGGTAATATTAAAATTATAGGTCATGTTGATTTCTGCCGCCAGATCCCGTTCACGTGTTTCACTTTCATTGTGAGTCATACTTCCCAGGTACATAAAATTTACGGCATCATCCATTGAGATTGCCAGTGAGTCCGGAATTGTTTCCGGATCCAGATTCACGTTATAATTAGACTTTCTATTCGTTGGAAAAGGATTCGTTGGAGAATTACCGTTGGTTGAAGTCATTCGTCTGGGTAAAATATTTTCGGAATAAGAATGGCTCAAGATTGAATTAATTTCCCAATTTCTCCAGCGCTGGTCAATCTGTAAAGAGTTGGTCAATACCGTAAGCCATCTTTCGGGGGTATCCGTATAACCTATTGAAAAGCCCTGTTCCCAAAATCATAGGTGTTGGTATTCTGTGTTTCTTCACGTTTTATACGACTATAAAAATTGGAAGATTTAATGACAGTTGATGGCAAGGCAAAATCCAAAACCATCGCACCGCCTAATCGTTGAACATTTCTGAAAATATCCATTAATTGAACATGATTGGTTTTCACCGGGGCATTTTCGTTTTCCTGAGCGAACCAAACATTTCCCAACTGCTGAGAGCCGGCATCTTTTTCTTCGTAATCTGCCTGTGCATAAATCCCCAGTAAATTCGCATAAAAACGGTTACTAACCCCCGCAGAGACTTTGAAATCCTGATAGGTGTTTCGCAAACTATTGTAACCACCCTGAGCGATAGCATTAAATGTCAAACCTTCGGGCGCTTTCTTGATCCGGAAATTGACAATGCCGCCGGTGGCAGTTGCCTCCTGATTGGCCATGACTGATTTGGTTAACTCAATCCCATCGAGCATGTAGGGCGAAATCATACTCAAATCAGTGCTCCGATCTCCTTCGCCAGTTGCCGTCATATTGACGCCATCAATCTGAATCAATGAATATTTTGACGCCATTCCACGAATTACCACTTTCGTTCCTTCACCACCACTTCGCTCCAGGGAGACACCGGGAAGTCGTCCGACCGCTTCGGCGGCATTCGCTTCAGGCAACTCTTCGATCTGTTTTTTGGAGACAATGTTTTTAATCGTTCTTGAAGACAACTGTTGGTTTATCGCTTGCATTTGACCTTCGGCCTGTGCGGTCACCATTACAGCTTCCCCTTCTACCACCTGGGGCTTCATTCTTATGTCATATTTTATCTTCTCGTCGACACTGATCTGAATGGTAAAGGTTAGCGATTCGTAACCAATATATCGGGCAATAACTTCATACCTCCCGGGGGGCACATTCGAGATAACATAATTACCATCGATGTTGGAAGCGGTCCCAATGCTCGTCCCTTTCAAAAAAATGTTTGCGCCGGGGAGAGCATGACCCGTTTCAAAATCAGTAACACGTCCTGAAATGCTCCCGGTCCGCGCACTAACATTTCCAATTCTAAATAACAATGACAAGACAACAAGTAATAAAATTGAACATTTTTTATACATGATGGTAGCCCTTTATACGAAAAATCTTTACCGCCATTAACCAAACATTAAAATATATATCTGAATCCCAAATTTGCATTTCTGCCGTAGTCTTCGATATAACTGGCGAAATCCAGGTGGTTGATGACATTTCTTTCAAGCTCATTGGTCAGATTATTGACATTCAGGAAAAATTCCAGTCCTTTGACCGGTAATTGTTGCTTGATTGCCAGATCATAGCGATAAAAATCAGTGGAATAACCCCGCAAAGCTTCATACCAGTTTGACGATGTAAAGATGTGAGATTTATAGCGCATGGCCCAGCGAATTGAAAAGCCTTTATAGTCATAACCCAGCGTGAGATTGAGTAAATGATCCGGTTGCTGAATCATGGGACTGGTATAAGTGGTATCTTCATTAACTAAAGTTGTCTTATACGTTTTGGGATCAACTTGCATTTTGATTCTTGTCCTCAGATACTCAGCTTCGGATTTATTCCGGGTATAGTTCATGTTCAGGACCAGACCTCGTAATAATCCGGGCAAATACCAGAAGTTCGATTGCCATTCCAGTTCATAACCATAATTGAATGCTTCGTTCTCATTGTTGACAGCCCATGCTGCCCGCTGACGGTTCATTACTTGTGGCAATTCAAAAAAGGCAATATCCATAATGGCTTTCTGTCCCGTCCAGAAAATCATATCGGTAATTTTTTTATGAAATGCGCCGACAGAGAACAAACCAATTTTATTCGAATGCAAAGACACCTGAATATCCCAGTTTCGGGATAATTCCGGTTTCAGTCGGAAATTACTCAAATTATCGATTTGCCCCTGCGTTGTAATCACCCAACCCGGCATAATGTTATTGTAATTGGGGCGTTGCAGCGTGTGCGTATATCCTGCCTTGAATGTCAACCAGTTAGTCGGCTTGTAAAAGGCTTGAATCATCGGTAACCAGAACTCATTATTGCGGACTTTGGTGACGGTATCGATTGGCGTCACTCGCCAGTCCCCTAAAACACCGAGTCGGTTACCGCGATATCCGGTGTATTCAGTCCGGTTCTTTTCATACCGCACTCCAGGCACAACCAAAAAGCTGGAACCAATGTTAATTTCTGGCATCAGGTAGAAAGCCGAATAGTCTTCAGTGCCATGATAATCTTGAAAATGAGAGTTGATAAAATTTCGCTGCGTGATATCATACATACTGGTACTGGTGGGATCATAAACACCCATGATGAGATCATGAATCCGACGAAATTTCGATTTATCGAATACATGACCAAAATCATATCTTCCGTTAAGAAAATCCCCGCCCTCATAATCCTTATCTAAAAAATCAATTAATAAAATTTTCATGTTATCCGCAGCCCAGGCTTCCTTGGTTCGTTCACCAAGTTCATCCACAAATCCATTGTAAACCAGATTTCTAAATTCCTGAGAACCCCCTTCATTGCTGGCACGCAAACTTGTTCGGTCATACGCTTTAGATTTATGTTTAAATTTACCACCCATGCTCAATTTCACCTTGATCTGTTTGGTAATATTAAAGTTATAAGTGAGGTTGAGTTCGGCAGCCAGATCCCGTTCCCTGGTTTCACTCTCATCATGGCTGATATCTCCCATGTGCATGAAGTAAACAGCTTCATCCATTGAAATTCGCAGGGAGTCTGGAATCGTCTCCGGATCCAGATCGACATTAAAATTAGACTTTCTGTTCGTTGGAAAAGGATTGCTTGGGGAGCCATTGTTAGTCGAACTTATTCGTGCGGGTAAGATATTTTCGGAATAAGAATGGCTAAAGATTGAATTGATTTCGATATTCTGCCACCGGTGATCAATTTGTAAAGAGTTGGTCAGTACCGTTAACCAACTTTCCGGCGTATCTGAATAATTTAATGCAAATCCCTGCTGGGTAAAGTCATAATTGTTTTGGTATCGGGTTTCTTCCCGGTTAATCCGACTATAAAAATTTGAGGATTTTATAACAGTTGCTGGCAGGGCAAAATCCAGTACCATTGTACCGCCCAATCGATGAATATTACGAAATATATCCATTAACTGAACACTATTGGTTTTCACCGGTGCTGTTTCATTTTCCTGTGAAAATGAAATGCCGCCCAATTGCTGCGAACTGGCGTCCTTTTCTTCATAATCGACCTGGGCGTAAATACCGAGTAAATTGGCATAAAAACGATTGCTGACACCGCCCGATACTTTGAAATCCTGATAAGTATTTCGCAGGCTATTGTAACCACCCTGGGCAATTGCATTAAATGACAGGCCTTCCGGTGCTTTTTTGATGCGGAAATTGACGATACCGCCGGTAGCAGTTGCCTCCTGATTGGCCATGACAGATTTGGTTAACTCGATTCCTTCCAACATGTAAGGCGAAATCATACTCAGATCCGTGCTGCGATCCCCTTCGCCCGTTGCCGTCATATTAACGCCATCGATCTGAATCAGTGAATATTTTGATGCCATCCCGCGAATCACAACCTTCGTTCCTTCACCACCGCTTCGCTCCAGCGATACGCCGGGGAGTCGTCCGACCGCTTCGGCTGCGTTCGCTTCCGGCAATTCCTGAATCTGTTTTTTCGAGACAATATTTTTAATGGTTCGGGAAGACAACTGCTGGTTAATGGCCTGCATCTGACCTTCAGCCTGGGCGGTTACCATGACCACCTCGCCTTCGACAGCCTGTGGTTTCATTTTGACGTCATATTTTATCTTTTCATCCACGCTAATATTAATTGTAAAAGTCAGTGTTTCGTAACCAATATACCGGGCAATAACCTCATATTTCCCAGGAGGTACATTGGTGATAATATAATTACCATCAATATTAGAAGCCGTTCCAATACTGGTCCCTTTTAAAAATACATTTGCACCTGGAAGGGTATTGCCAGTTTCAATATCGGTAACACGACCTGAAATTTGTCCTGTCCGCGCTTCTGCAAGAGAACTTGAGAAAAGCAGAATGGCGATGATGAGTGAACACTTCATCAGAGTTCCACGAACTTTCATAGTCCCTCCTCAAAAAATTAGGTTTAATCAAATTTAAAATTGACTTTATTGATATCGTATTTATATAAAATCAGACCAAATTCAGGTTTTAACTAACAAGTATAACACAGCTTTAATATCTATTTGCGTATTTTTAATGGAAAAAATATTTATTTTGATAATAATTAATATTTTCGCGCATAATAATGTCTAATGGCATCATAATCTCTTTTTGAACGGTCTTCTTTAAAACCACATGTCGAAAAAGCGTATAAATACCCTCATATCCCTGAATTTCAGGCTTTTGACTGATAAGAATATCAATTAATCCTTCACGAAGATATTCGATATTTTTATCTGTCAAATCGTAACCAATGATTTTAAATGGTTTTGCCAGACCATTTTCTTTTAAATATTCAGCGACGCGATAGGTGAGAGCCGTGGTAACAAAAACCCCCTGTAAATCAGGCAAATCCGAAAAGATTGTATTGATTATCTTCTGAAACGGCCCTTTATCTTCACGTCGATCAAGGCCATAACTTTTTATTTTAATTGTTGTTATATGCGAAAAATAATATTGAAATCCCTTCGCGCGTTCGTTTATATGATAATCCTCTGGCAGGATGGTGATAATGGCGATGGTACCACTCTTGTCATGAACCAACATGTGCATCAGTTTGCCGGAAAGATAACCACTCTGGAATGAATCCTGACCAATATATGACAGGCAATTTGAGTTCGGAACAGTTGAATTAAAAAAAACATAAGGTAATGTTGGGGGAATCTGTTTGATGAATTCACAATCAATATTTTTAAAAATGGTGGGTACAATTAATAAACCATCCAGGTTGTCATGAAGTGACTTTTGCGCCATATTAATAAAGGAAATATCTGAATAGCCGTCATAAGTATAGAATTCAATTTTCACACGATGTGGATCAAGTTCTGCTTCGGCACTTCTGATGCCGCTTATGGCAAGCTCCCAATAGTGGTTATCTTGTGAAATTTCAGGCATGATGACGCCAAAATGATAACCCCTGGTTCGGGAAAGGCTACGTGCCAAAGGATTCGGTCGATAATTTAATTCTTTGGCGATTTTTAGTATCCGTTTCTCGGTCTCTTCCGCCACCCGGCCACGATTATGAAATACGCGATCGACAGTGCCAATAGATACATTCGCCTTGATGGCTATTTCACGCATTGTAGACATTTTCTGAGGGATTTCCTTATTGAATAATTTAGCAGGATCTGATTTCATAATAATTTCATTAAGATTTCAACCTTTTGGAATACATTTGTAAATTATCGTCAATACTGTTTATGTATATTAAAATTAATTGGATAAACCATCCTGTTAATCAATTGAAAAGTTTTCATTTCGGAATAGGGAAGACCTTGTATAATTTTTTTTCTTTTCTAAGTAGTCACTAATTTTTCAGTAAAATCGGTACCTGTTCCTGTATATTAAACTTTTCAACACCCGGTCATTTATTTCTGAATACCGGATAACATATCTTTTATTCCACCGATGGAACTTAAAATACCCGTGGCCTCATACGGCAGATAAACGACTTTATTTTCTTTACCGGAGACCATCTCTTTGAGTGCTTCAATATAACGTACGGCTATCAAGTAATTAGCGGGGTCCCCTTTCGTTGTAGAAATCGCCTTCGTGATCATCGTAATCGCTTCTGATTCAGCCTGAGCCACTTTAATCCGGGCTTCCGCTTCGCCTTCGGCCATTAATATTTTCGCGCGTTTGGTACCTTCCGCTTTGTTGATTTCCGCCTCACGGTAACCTTCGGCTTCTAAAATTCGTGATTTTTTCAATCCTTCAGCTTCCAGAATAGCGGCCCGCCGATCCCGCTCCGCACGCATCTGTTTTTCCATGGCATCACGAATATCGCGGGGTGGGTTGATATCCTGCAATTCTACCCGGTTTACTTTGACTCCCCACTTATCGGTTGCGTCGTCGAGAATGGTTCGTAATTTATTATTGATTGTATCGCGGGAACTTAAAGTGTCATCCAGATCCATTTCACCGATAACATTACGTAGCGTGGTCTGGGTCAATTTTTCGATGGCATCTGGTAAGTTAGCGATCTCGTAGACGGCCCGGACGGGTTCGGTAATTTGAAAATAGAGTAAAGCATTAATTTCAGTGACGACATTATCGCGTGTAATAACATTTTGTCGGGGGAAATCATAAACTGTTTCCCGCAGATCAATACGCTTAACCGATTGTTTGCGGATGATCTGCTGGCCATTGGCGGCGAGTTGAACGTAACGCCATTCAATTTCCTTTGGTTTATCAATAATTGGCCAGAGAATATTCACCCCCGA
This sequence comes from Caldithrix sp., assembly GCA_020722815.1. Lineage (GTDB taxonomy): Bacteria > Zhuqueibacterota > Zhuqueibacteria > Thermofontimicrobiales > Sulfurfontimicrobiaceae > DYKB01. Next base: position 24,406 of record DYKB01000026.1, read on the forward strand.
AACCAACGTCCGATGATAGCGTCCCAGTCGCTCAATAACCATCGTTTCTGCCTGCTGGATAATAATAATGCCTTTCGCAGCAAAAACGATAACTAAGAAAGCGATTGCCAGCATAATATAAATGAGATCCATGATTACTTCTCCCTAATCAAATTTTATATTTTCTTAACAACAACTTTAGAACCATCAACTTTTAGAATTTCAACCTTTTCGCCGACTGCAATAACACTTTCATCAATCGAAACAGCACGCCAATCTTCGCCATTAATAATAACTCTTCCGGAATTTCGGGCGGAATCAATCTGGATCGAAACTCGACCGGTTTTATTTGCCAGTGCATCCACATTTGTTTTGACATTGTCAGTCGCTTTGAAAAAATATTGCAGAATTAAAGGACGAAGACCAAAGAAGACGGCTAAAGTCGTTACAGAGAAGGCTGATACTTGAATTTGAAAGCTAAATTTCAAAAAAGCGGCCAGTGCGGATATAATACAGCCCACACCAAAACAGGCGAGAACAAATCCAGGTGTAAAAATTTCTATAATAAAAAACAAAACGGCAACAAAAATCCAAACATGCCAGGCTTGCACCGGAGTCTCTCCTTAAATAATATGAGATTAGAATCTAGTTCCAGTTCTGATTTTTTCCAATCCTTGTGATACAGAAATCCGACTTGATGCAATATACGCCAATGATACTATTATGATGTTATTCTATTTATAAACAAAGGTAATAATAGATAAGTGCGTGTTTTATTAAAAATAACATACAACCGGACAAAATCCAAAATGCGTTATCGATAACGCATCCAATGAAAAAAATTATGCTAATATCTTAAAAAATAAGCAATTGAATCAGTATCAGCATAATTTTTTTGTTTGCGTTATCGTTCACACAAAATATTATATTAAAAAATTTTCAAAGAGTCAAGACTTTTTTTAAAAATTTTTTTGTATCCCTTCAAAAAACCAGCGAAAGCCAAGTCGGTATTCAGGTTCTAAGGATAAGCTGCTGGTGAACTCCAACGGGTTACCTGAAATAACCATATCAAATAACAGCTTTGGGCTAACCAGCTAACCGCTACAGCCTAAACAGCCTGAGTAATTACGAAAAATAAATAAATTCATTGTGAATTCTCTTGATATTCTCTTGATAACTCATTATATTACAACCCATTTTTTATATATCCCATGAATTAAAATCGTACCTGAAGGAGAAAATAAAGTGAATCAGGATCAGGATTTAAAACAAAAATTAATGGATTTGGATGCAGTGCTTCTGGAAAAATTGGCTGAAAGAAAGAAAGTACTCACCGATTTAATAAAAAAAGAAATTGGAAGCGATCTCATTTTTGGCAATAAAGCCCAGGAATCCATACTTTTAAAACGATTAATACGTGAGGGTAAAAAACTGGGGCTTGATTCGTATTTTATCACCCGGCTTTTTCGTGAAATTTTTACCCATTCACAGCGCATTCAGGAAGAATTACTAAGCCTGTCGCCACGAAAAGAAGATCAGGCTAAAGAGCAGATTATTGTTTGTTTTCAAGGTGTTGAGGGGGCATATAGCCACCTGGTGGGTCAAAAATATTTTTCTACCCGATTGGATCAGGTTGTTTTTCGTGGTTTACCGACATTTAAAGCAATTGTCGACAGTGTCGAAAGAGGTGAAGCGAATTATGCTATTTTACCCATTGAAAACACCACGGCCGGCAGTATAAATGAAGCTTATGATCTTCTCAGCCAATCATCAATTTCAATCATCGGTGAAGAAAGCTGGCCGGTAAAGCATTGCTTGTTAGCTATTGAAAAGGTACCACTTTCCAGGATCCGTCGCATTTATTCACATCCACAAGCTTTAACGCAATGCAGTAATTTTCTATCGACGCTGGAGCATTGTGTGATAGAAAGTTTTATTGATACCGCACTAGCAGTAAAAAAGGTGAAAGATGATGAAGATTTATCTGAAGCGGCGATTGCCAGTGAAGAAGCAGCCGAACTCTATGGCTTAGAAATCGTTAAGCGGGATATTGCCAATACCCGTGAAAATTTTACCCGCTTTGTCATCATCGCGCGGGAGCAACTGGAATATAGTGAAAAAATTGCCTGTAAAACCTCCCTTATTATTGCTACCAAACATATTGAAGGTGCATTGGTTCATTGCCTGAATGTCCTGGCACGTAATCATCTTAATATGACAAAGCTGGAATCGCGGCCGCGTCCGAATATTCCCTGGGAATACCTGTTCTATATTGATTTTGAAGGAAATATAATGCAGGCAGCCGTTAAAAAGGCGATGGAAGAATTAAGTGCAGAAGTCAGTTATATGAAAATTTTGGGCAGTTATCCGGCTAAAGTTGCCATGACCGGTCAGAGTGGGGAACAGGGCAACCATTCGAAACTGGTAGAAACCATTCCAGCCGTTCAGGATGCTTTACCGGAACGACCGGCCACCAGATTAGCTGTACCCGAAAAGAAACCCTATCGGTTGGCGAGTCGTGCCTATAAGGATGATGATACCCTCATCAAAGTCAAAGATGTTATCATTGGTGGTGATGATTTTATTGTTATTGCCGGGCCATGTGCGGTTGAAAATGAAGAACAAATTTTTCAATGTGCCCGCGAAGTATCTGAAAATGGTGGTCAGATTTTGCGTGGCGGCGTTTTTAAGCCCCGAACCTCTCCTTATAGTTTTCAAGGCCTGGGTTTTGAAGGTCTGGACCTGCTAATCCGGGCTGGAAATGCATATAACCTGCCGATTATTACAGAAGTTTTGCAGCCCAAAGATGTACGAAGTGTCGCCGAGAGTGCCGATATTCTCCAAATCGGCGCCCGAAACATGCAAAATTTCCCACTCTTAAGGGAAGTCGGGCAGGTTAATCGACCGGTAATGCTAAAACGCGGCCTGATGGCATCAATTGATGAATTGTTATCGGCGGCAGAATATATTTTAGCGCAAGGAAATCAACAGGTTATCTTGTGTGAACGGGGTATTCGCACCTTTGAAACGGCCACCCGAAACACCCTCGATCTGTCAGCCGTGCCCATTATTCGAAGTCTGAGCCATTTGCCGATTTTGGTGGATCCATCCCATGCCAGTGGCGATTGGCGCTGGATTATCCCCCTGGTAGAGGCTGCTTTTGCTGTCGGTGCCAATGGTGTCATGGTCGAAATCCACCCGGAACCTGAAAAAGCATTAAGTGATGGCCCCCAGGCATTAAAATTTGATAATTTCCAGGTCATGATGCAACGACTCCAGCGGATGAAAGCAGTGTTACGCTAATTTTAGCGAAATTCAGCAAAAAAATATAAATTTATTTAAAGTTTTGCTTTAGGCAATAAATTGCTTTATCTTTGCCAGTCCAACTTTATAATTATCAAAACCATGACTGGCGCTAAAAAAGAAAAGTAATGCGCCGTCCTGATTCCGCCAGAAAAATTGTTTACCACCCAGATGATCCGCACACCATGCCCAACTTTCATTCCAGAGCTGGTCACCATACATCGGATTGATAAATAAAGGATTTCGTAAATCTTCTAACCAGATTTGGCGTATTTTATCATATTTTATAATCCCAAATAGTCGATTGGCCCGATTTCCGGATGTTTTCCAGCGACTGGTGCCGTCAATGATACAGTAAAGTTCATCCTCCCAGATAAAATAAGAGGGACAGTGCGTATGATTGCTCCGAAATGAGCCATTATGCCAGTTAATTGAGGTGAGTACGGGATTTGAAGATAAAGAACCGGGATCAAACGGCCCCAATTCGTCATCCGAAATCCCTTCCGAAAGAAACCATGTTGTCGGCGAATCATCGATCCGATTCACCCACATCATTCGATATTGATTATCATACTGAATAACAGTTGGAAAATATTCACCTGTTTTACAATTTGGCGCCGCCGGAATGATAATTTGTTTAAAATATTGAATATCACGGAAATATTCATCAAATTTTACGGCAACAACACTCCATTTATCGCCAATCCGTCCATTTCCATAGCCCATCCAGTAGCCATCCTGGCGGCTTTTTATTATTGAAGTAATTTGAAATGAATCCCCTGAATGATATGCCGCCGAACCTGTAAATATTGGCGCCATTGAATTTATCTCACTAGAATTCAATGGCTTAAAGGTATCATACCAGGGATCGTTCGTGATAAATGCCCCCACTTTTTGTTGCGGGTGTTCTTGCTTGCTTTGTCGACTTTCGCCATTTACGAGTAAGATAAATTTTCCATCACTTCGTTGAAACATCGCGGCAGGGGAGAGGTATGTCCGGCACCATTCAGGACGCTGGTCCAGTGGCGGTAAAGTAATGATTGGCGCAGGTTTAAATTCACAATTGATGAAGGGATTGTATAAAACAACTCGACAACCTTTCCATTTTGCAATATCCTCAAGAAGTTCAGGTGGATGCGCCTTGTAATTTAAGGTTTTGTGCGCTTTATTTCCACCAATAATGAGCACGATTTTCTCATAATCAAAATCTTTTGTACCGGGATCTGCTGGCTGCGCCGGTAGATCAACCACTAATAATGCCCATTTTTGAAGATGTTCGGCAGGTGAAAATAATTCAGGAATATCAGGCACCCATGATAATTTTAGAGTTTCCCGTGTAATTTCTTCGATAAAAATCGGGTGACAATCATCCATTTTGAGTGAATTATTTAATTCTTCATTACGAATAAAACATTGTTGCCAGGGGAAATTTTCAAATAATTCCTGTCGCGCGATAAAAGCGGCGTAGGATTCCGTGAAAGAACTGCTTTTAGGAATCAAAATTTTTATGACGAAAGAGATCAGATCGGCAATAGCCGAAAAAATTCCCATAAATAAAATCTCCCGGGATAATGTGAGCATTTAACGAGAAAAATTAATTAGTGCGTGTCCGAAGATACCCGATTCTGTCATGGCGAGGCGTTTTTTGCCGAAGCCTGTTCTTTAGGCTCGCAATCGCCTGGGGTAACGGCTGAGATTGCTTCGTCGCCAAAAACGCTCCTCGTAATGACCGTACCGGCGGCTTTGGCGGACGGACACGAATTAGCCTTTTTATATATAGACGTAAAATTAAGGCAAATTAATCCCAAAATTTTCATTTTTTTTAGATAGGCTTCTAAAACATCTAAGAGGATTTAGTTTACATAATAACTATTATAAGACGTTAAAGTTTCGTAATTCCCGGATGGTTAAGGTGTATTTTTAGTTAACTTTATTTAAAATAATTGGTTAAGTCATTATAATTATGAAGCAATTCCTGAAGGTTTTGGTCGGATAATTCCGGTGAATGGAAAAAATAGAATGCCGTGAAAGTTTTTAACGAATCTGCTGGCCAGAATTCATTCCAATTCTGTCGATAAAACCGATTCCAATGTTCTCGCCGCTGAAATCCATGCCAATGCCAACTAATATGACCGTTTAGTGAATCGCTGGCAATATGAAAAGTTGAATGTCGCTTCCATTGTTTATCAGGAATCAAAATACTTAGACATAAAGACGAATCCAAATAAACCGTGGTAAATAAGTTATCGCGTTGCTGTCGACTCTTTTTTCTCGCTACGAAATGATATTTAAGCCCGGTAATTTCATCTTTTAAGTAACTTAAAAATAAATAGCTATCAGGATTTTGGGCTATTTTATAATCATAAACATCCATTCCGGACTTTATCCTGGCTGATTGTTTTTTCCAGCCGTAAAAATAAGTCATAACTTCTTTAAAATTAATAAGATTGAGTGAAAAGACCTCTGCCAGTTGAATCTGTGCATCTTTTTGGAATTTAACATTTTTAATATATAAAATTATCGGAATTTGATAAAAAAACGTATAAATCTGCGAATATTCGTATAATGAATCTGTAGTCCCCGAAACTTCAAATTGGCACAAGAAGTCATTTTCTTTGATCAGGCGTATCCGGGCGTTTTTTGAATACTTTGTAAGGTGAACAATATTTTTTTCATCATTAATTTGTATAACATCTTGTATTTCAAGATTTTTCGAAGCATATTGTATTTTACTTAAACCATTACTTGAAATACCAAGTTTAAGCTGACCTGCAAGATCAATGAGATATGTATTATCCAATTGTTTTAGATGGGACGACTTGGACCGCCTGCCTGAATAGGCCATAATTTGATAGTTACGCTTTTCATTCGGTTTAACATCCTTAATCACCCAGAAAAATCGAACCTTTTTAATACTTTTATCAGTATGCAACTCGACAATCGTGCTGTAACAAGGAATAATTTCTTCCTGGTGCTTAATAAGAAATTGGTTTTTATAAAATTGCTTTGGAGCAAATTCCTGCTCAAAAATTATAACTTTTTCTGGTAGCGCAACCCCTTTTTCTTCATTAAATTGATAAGTACCAATTACCTGCTCTTTTGGACCACAATTCAAGACAATCAAAGCTCCCACTCCTAAAAGCAGTACCCCTAATTTTTTATTCCGACCTCTTCCCCATCGATTTTGCGCAATCAAATTGCTGAGCATTTGGGCCAATTCTGTGGCTATATTTTTCATTTTCAACGTCTGGAATTTTAAATATCAGTAATTTTTATCGCTAAATTTTTTCGTGCCGTTGACAGGGAATATAATAAATTTTTGTCACATTTAAAAGGTTTTTATTCTATTTTTATAAGGAATGAAATATTATGATAAGCCTTTGTTTTTCATGTAGTTTTGAATTCTTTGCGCATGATCTTTATCGTCTTGATTTAAATACTGAAAGAGCTTCAACGCTTTTGAACTTGGTTCAATTTCCATAGCAGCCTGAAAATGCAATTCACCAGCCGATTGTTCAATCTCCAACGCTAATTGCAGCGCGCTTTCCCAAGAAGGCGGTGTTTCTTGAAATTTGCTGATTAAATCTTTAACCTTTTGGTTAGTTCGAAGTAAAAGCTCCAGTTTACACGGTATAATTTCTTTTGGAAAAAGATTTACATCGATAAAATATTGTTGGCCAGACCTTAAAAGCGCGGCATGATTTTTTTCTTCAAGCGCCAATTTCCACCAAAAATCAGTATCTTCAGGAAATTGATGGCTGAAAAGTAGATACAATTCCGCAACATTGAGTTCCAATTGAATAGCTTCATCCAGTATATGAGTAAGTTCTGTATCCATTTTTCTCCTTTTTATTGATTTTTTGGGGTTATATTAAAAATGTCAATGTGACTATGGCTAATATTTTTCTAATATCCCTGAATATCCAGATTAGTCAATCCTGCCTTTTTTGCTGTAAGCACCGCTTCTTGATATTCAGAATAATTCAGCGAGTGCTTGATTTCATCAAATTTATATGCCTTGTTGCTGGATGATATTGTGACATTTTGTGCTATCCATTCAATCACCTGCTTCGTTCCACTCACCTGGTTTGGCATGACCAGGTGTCTTATCCTCAATCAATAAGTGGCAGTTTTAAGCCGTTACTGGTGGCTAACATCGCCCACCAGCGGTCGCGCTTCGCCAAAATGGGGATTATATGAAGAGACCCTTAATTCAGCCGGAGCCTGGCAAATTCCAATTGCTCCGGCGAAACGATTTACCCGACACAGACGTGGGCAAAACACACAATCATGCATTAACTCATAAAGCTTTCGCGCTCTCTTTTTTAATGCGCCTGTTTGATGAAGTTTAAGATAGACAGGTTCAAATTCAGCAAGCATTTATCTACCTGATTTTATTATTGCTATTAATTGAAGGATTGATTCACAATAGAAGAAAATTAAGAAGAAGGCCGTAGCGAATACGGCCTTCGAAATATTTTCGGTTAGCAGCCTTTGAGTGCATTTCCCGCTGATAGTAACAAAAATCCAAGCAATAAAATCCAGAAACCATAAACAGCAATAGACGTGCCAAGTAGTGTCATCATTCCACCCAATTCAAGAACAACACCAATGATAGCCAAAATAATCGAAAGCCACCAGACGATTTTCTTCGGCGCACTTAGACGCATTGTAAATCCTCCCGGTGATAAATGAAAAAAGATGAATTAAAGGTCACTACTGTCCGAATGATTTTAAGAAACAATGTATCTGCTCAATAACTGTGGGTGAAAAAACCTGTCATTGCGAGGCGTTTTTTGCCGAAGCAATCTCCTGATGTCGTGTGCGGGGATTGCTTCGTCGCCAAAAGCGCTCCTCGCAATGACATGACGTAGCATTACCCTTATTTATTGAACGGATACGAAACAATACCATGAACATCTATAAAAATATAAGTTTAAAATAGAAAAAAAGTATCCGCTCAAAATGTGTTGGTAGATTAAAAATTAGTTTTTCAAATATGTTGATTTTTAAGCATAGCGCATGGAGCCGAGGGCATCGCAATATTGGTTTTCGCGATGCGCCATGCTCTATGCGCTTTGCAATTACCCTCCTTTTTTGAGCGGATACGAAAAAAATATGGGATCTACTTAAAATAATTTTTTATATTTAGGTCATTCTATTAAACAATTTTGAAAAGAATGACTCCTTCATTTATTTGGATTACTCATGGCAAATATCCGGCTGTAAAAATTCTAGATCAGTTTATTCCCGAACCTGCAGCAAGGGACGTAATTTTAAACTTTTATATCGAATCTATTTTTAATTTTTTCATTTTCTTATAATACCTTAGCAACAGATTACCTGCTTTCATGCTGGTTGAAGCATGCCAAATTTAAAATTAATGTAACATATTATTTTTTTATTTGTTTCTTGCAAAAAAAAGCATACATTATTTATCTGACATGAGCACTTGCTCGAACCATCCGCTCTGGTGAAATGATAGATGTTTTAATGATGATTGCTTTTCATTTTATATAGACCGAAGATGAGTATCCGCTCAGAAAAAGAGGGCCGGACCTCGCGGTTTTTGTTGAAAAATTCTGAATATTTAGTTTAAGTACAGGGTTTCGATAAGAATGTCTTTAAGGTATGAATTTTGCCTGAGATTATTGAGTGGATAACCGAATGTTGGTGCTTTACCAGAGGTGATATGGCGTGAAGAAGAGTATTCGTTTTCGACAGTTTTGTATTATTTTTTTTATTCTTTTAATCCTGTATCTTTCAAATCTTTACAGCTACCTTCTATTTCATACACTTGTCGAAATATTTACGGTTGTGGTGGCGTTTGTCATTTTTATTCTCGTCTGGAATTCCCGGCATCTCGTTCAAAATGCCTATTTCATTTTTTTAGGAATTGCCTTTCTTTTTATTGCCATTATCGATCTGGTACACGCACTTAGCTTTAGTGGTATGGGCATTTTTCAAGAAACCGGGGCAAATCGTCCCACCCAACTGTGGATCGCTGCCCGTTTCATGCAAAGTATTTCCCTGCTTATTGCACCATTTGTTATTCAAAAAAAATTTAATTACCTGCGACTGGTTCATATTTATGCCTTTTTTACATTATTACTCCTGTTTTTAATTTTTCATTTATCTGTTTTTCCCGTTTGTTTTCACGAATTGTCGGGATTGACCCTTTTTAAAAAATTAAGTGAATTTATTTTTTCCATTTTTCTCTTGATTGCAATTTTTCTGCTCCACCGACGTCGTCACTATTTTGATACGAACGTTTATCATCTACTTATCGCTTCTATTCTCATAACGATTGCGTCGGAGTTGACATTTACCTTGTACCGCGAAGTTTTGAGTATCCAGAATATGATTGGTCATTATTTAAAATTCATTTCATATTATCTTCTCTACAAATCAATCATAGAAACCGCACTTGAAAAACCTTATTCACTTTTATTTCGGGATCTTAAAGTCCGGGAAGAAGCCCTATTGGAATCAGAACAAAAATATCGGAATCTTTTTGAGAACGCCAATGATTCTATTTTTATTGTTGATCCACGAACCAATAAAATACTGGACCTGAATGAGACGGCAGCATTCCGGCTAGGGTATTCCAAAAGTGAATTATGCGGTTGGAACTGGGATAAAATCGTCATTCCCATGACGGACGAACAAATTGAAACCATTCACAAAAAGTTATTGGCGGATGGTGTGGTTATTTATGAGCAGATACATCGCCGAAAAGATGGTTCACGGATATTGGTTGAGTTGAGTAGTCGGGTCATCACGTATAATAAACTGATTGTTTTACAAAATCTGGTTCATGACATTACCTCGCGAAAAGAAGTGGAAAAAGAGCTGCGCGAAGCGAAAGAACTGGCAGAATTAGCCAATCGTGTCAAATCAGAATTTCTCGCCAACATGTCCCATGAACTCCGTACACCACTGAATGCCATTATCGGATTTTCAGAAATTTTACAGGATATGAATTTCGGTGAACTGAATGCCCGGCAACTGGAATATATAAAGGACATAAAAGAAAGTGGCGAGTTATTATTATCGCTGATAAATGATATTCTTGATCTTTCAAAAATTGAAGCCGGTAAAGCTGTTCTTAATTATTCACCAATTGACCTGGAATCGATGTTACAAAATTGTTTGAATTTGATAAAAGAAAAAGCACTTCGTCATCAATTAACGCTGATTCTTAATATTCCGGCTTCGCTCAAGGGTCGGGTGATAAAGGGCGATGAACGAAAACTTAAACAGATAATGATCAATCTACTTTCCAATGCTGCCAAATTTACGCCTGATAATGGGACAATAACCGTTGATGTTGCGCTAACCGATAAGGAAATTTTAATCACGGTTTCAGATACTGGTATCGGAATTTCAAAAGAAGATCAAAAACATGTTTTTGAAGATTTTTATCAAGCTAAAGGGGGCCTGGCTGATAAAATTCCTGGAACCGGATTGGGATTGGCGTTAGTCAAACGATTTGTTGAGCTACATGGTGGAAGAATTTGGGCACAAAGTGAAGGACTTGGAAAAGGCAGTCAATTTACATTTACCTTACCGAACCAATTCGAGATTATAATTGATGATATTACAGATTTGGAACAGGATGATTTTCTCGACAGAATTGTAACAGATGAAAAATTACTGGATGATTTATCCCATTTCATTCATCTCGCATTAAAAACAGGGCTTCATTTTAGCCTGTGCTGCCTGACGATGAACACAGAAAAGTCATTAAATCGAATGACTAAATTACTGCAAATCTTTGGCGATTTCGGAAAGAAATTGAAATTTATAGGTTTTGGCCTCTCGAGGGAGATATATTTTATTTTAACCGAAGTTAATCCACATCAAAGCCATTCGATTTGCGACACGCTGGTTAAAAAACTAGAAAATTTGTTTCAATTGACAAATATTTCATATCAAATTGCATTTTATCCCGCGGAAGGACAAACTGCCGAATGTTTATTAAATAAAGTAAGGGGAAAACGACTTCCCACCTGGAATCACCAGCATAAAACAGTTTTAATCGCTGCGGACGAACCGAACAATCTTAAATTGGCGCAAAATATCCTGGAAGTATCGGGCTATGCCACCATAGAAGCCACTGATGGTCAGCAAGCCATTGAACTGGCACGCTCCTATAATCCGGATTTGATTCTGATGGATATCCAGATGCCCGTCATGGATGGGCTGGAGGCTACCAAAGTCCTGAAGGCCGACCCGAAAACTCGTTTTATTCCTGTTATTGCACTCACCGCACATGCTATGAAAGGTGATGAAAACAAAGTACTGGCAGCCGGTTGTGAAGAGTATATTACCAAACCACTGGATACACAACGCTTGCTCCATGCTGTTGAATTATATCTCACGAAAAATTCACTTCCAATTACAAATTTCTCTTGAAATTCTTCCCTGTTTTTCGCATATAACCTGAGAATCGATGCGTTCACTCTAAATAGACTATTGTTGCCATTCTGAATAGAGCGAAATGAAGAATCCTTATTTTTCAATAACTTAAGCGATGCTTCGCTTCGCACAGAATAACAGAATTATACCTTTAAGAATGGGCTCATCGATAAAGAAGTACTTTCGTATTCGCAGAATTGGTAAAAAATTCAAAGGCAGGCGTTTTTCTAAAAATCATCATCAATGAGGTTGAGTATGAAATCCAACTATACGCGTCGTGACTGGCTTAAATTAGGCAGTCTTTTGGCTTTAGGTGTCAATATTACCGCCAATAAAGCAAGGGCAATCCCTTATCATCCTTCATCAACAAATGATAAAAAGCTAACCCGACCATTAACTGCCGTTGTTTTAGGTGCCGGAAATCGGGGAAATGTCTATGCAGCCTATCGCAAAAGATATCCGGATGAACTAAAAATTGTTGGGGTGGCCGAACCAATCGAATTACGCCGAAAAAGATTTTCGGAACAATATGATATTCCGGCGAAATATCAATGGATTACCTGGGAGCACGCGCTGCAAATTCCAAAGTTTGCTGATGTGCTGATTATTACAACACCAGACCACCTTCACTATGGTCCTGCCATGCAAGGACTGGCATTGGGGTATGATCTGCTTCTTGAAAAAGCGATTGCCCAGTCCTGGGATCAGTGTAACGATATTTTAAAATTAAGCCAGGAACGGCAACGGATTGTGGCAATTTGTCATGTCCTTCGATATACCCCCTATTTCCGCAAACTCAAAGCGGTGATGGATTCCGGTGCATTGGGAACTATTGTCAGTGTTCAGCATTTTGAACCAGTAGAACATATCCACATGTCGCATTCTTTTGTTCGGGGCAACTGGCGAAACACCAAAGAGAGTAATCCAATGATTCTCTCCAAATCCTGCCATGATCTTGATATCCTGCGCTGGCTTATCAACAAACCATGCGTTCGATTATCCTCTTTTGGCTCATTAAAATATTTCAAAGCTGAAAATGCACCGGCAGGAAGCACCTTGCGCTGTATTGATGGCTGTCAGGTCGAAAGTGAATGCCCTTATTCAGCCATCAAAATTTATCTAAAGCGGAATGATTGGGTTCAAAGCTTACGATTGGAAAATAATAATCCTGAAACTATTTTAAAAGCCTTAAAAGAAGGCCCCTATGGTCGTTGTGTCTTTCATTGTGATAATGATGTCGTCGATCATCAGGTCGTGGCTATGGAATTTGAAGAACAGATCACCGCCTCGTTCGCGATGGAAGCTTTTACATCTTATGGTGGCCGTCGTACCTGCGTCATGGGCACACTTGGGGATGCTGTTGGTGATATGAATACCCTCACCATCACCGATTTTCGAACCAATCAGAAGCAGGTTTGGGATGCGCGACAGGCAGCAAAAATCGAATCAGGACATGGTGGCGGTGATTATGGCCTGATGCATGATTTTATCCGGGCCGTGACGCAACAAAATCCAGCCTTGTTGACTTCAACAATAGAAGCTTCAATGGAAAGCCATCTAATGGCTTTCAAAGCGGAAGAAAGCCGTTTAAGCGGAAAAACAGTCGCTGTCAAACTTTAATCCGGCAGTTTGAGTATCGTAATTTTTTAAAAATTCGTTTAATTTACGTAAATGATCTGTATTTATCAGATCAACACCGGCATCCAGCAACTCTTGCCAGACTTTTTCACGTTTTCCATTTTCATCTGGCGTATCCCAAAATCGTACTTTTCGACCTTTTGAATGGACTTTTAGACAAAATTCTTTCAGTTTCTTACGTTCTTTGTCTGAAAAGCCATTTTCTCCATCCCAATCGAAAGCTACGGTCCAATCTTCACTAATAAGCGGCATAAGTGAAGCTGGATAATCTGCATCGAGATGTTCTTTTCGACCATCGCATCCAGCATAACGAATTTCTTCTTTTTCCAGCAGACAAATTGGTGCTTTCCCGGAAATTACCACCAAAATTGGCTTTTTATTCACGACACCCTTTTTAAAAGAAGTTAGAATGTCGCTATATTTAGCCAATACTTTTCTTAACCTTCGATAGACAAATTTTACGAATAACGGTTTAATATCAATGAGCATAATTAACTGCTGATTCGCAGGAAATAATGTACCATTATTTTTCTGGATTATTTCTCTGAGCGGTTTTAAATAGTGTTTTTCAATATCCTTAAACTTAAAAATATCCAGAATACTATGTCCGATAAATAATTTGCCAATAAAACAGCAGATATCAACTTCAATGCTGCAAAACCCATACTTTAGCGCATCAATCAGTGGCTTTTCCTGCATATAATCATTATGGGCGTGCGCATGAACCAGTGGTATCGGACTCACTTGAATACTTTCTGGTAAATTCATTGGCATTCCTCCAATGATTAAAATTACAATCAAAGATTTAAAATGATGAACCGGATTCTATCCGGCATTTTTTATAATAGAATTTGCTTTATCATGACAGTTTAACATCACATCTAATATAGACAGATTGTATAGAAATTTATCCCAGAGTTGCGGATAAACTGGTGGTTGAAAGCGTGCTGCGATGAATTGGACGTTATTTTTCTCCAACAGTGAGATTTCTGTAAATTTTTTTGCCGCAGGAAAATTTAAAAATGAATCGGCATTATAATACTGACAGATGCGGATAATCAAATCGGTTCCTTTACCGTTGATGCCAAGCTGGGACTGGCGAATAATTCTGGTTTTGAGACCTAATTCTTTCCAGAAAAACAGAATTAATTCATAGTTTAAATCAAACAGAAATCGATGGTGATGAGAATAAATTGCTTTTATTTGCGGATAAATTTCTGAAAAATAAGGTGAATTTGAATAATAATGAAGCAAGCTTTGTAAATGCTTAAATCGCCAGTCGATCTCATCATAAATGAGGACATCACGGATAATTTGCTTGCCACGTCCTTTTTTCCACACCGGAACAGTGAGCCAGAGCATGCCAGCATCGGATTTTAATCGATTACGATTCATCCAGCCATGACCCCGTGGATACTGGACGTCATCCAGCAAAACCAGGCAATCAGCCATCATGGCTTTATAAAAAAAGCCTGGCCAAGGCAAAAAAATAGGTTGGTTCGTTGTGATTATCATCGTCATTTCCCATGATTTGACTATTTGTTAACATAAGGTATTAATATCTCCAATCAGTTTCAGGGTCCCTTTCATTTTGAGTGAAGCGAGAAATCAGTATACCGTTGCTCATTCCGAATTTGCAATCGATTCTCACAACACTGAATGGTAAAATTGGCGTCGACAGGCTCAGCCAGCGGCATCTACCCTACCCGGAGCTTGTCGAAGGGTGCTTTATTAACCATATTTTTTACGAAGAAAATTTAAGAATTTAAAGCCAGTTGAATCAAGCCAAGCGCACTTTCTTTTCCTTTTTCACCCACTTCCAGAACCGGTCCCACACAGGAGGGGCAGCCATTTTTACAATTGCATTTTAAAATCAAATCCCTTGCTGCTTGAAGTAAATCTTCATGCAGGTAATAAATTTTCCGACTAAAACCAACACCCCCCGCATGATTATCATAAATATAAATAGTGGGTTCCTGGGAAAATGGCGAACGAACCATCGGAACGATTTGAATATCCCTGATGTCACACATCATTAGAATAGCAGTCACATGATGTAAGACATTCGCCAGGGCACGCAGCCCTTCACCTAAAGTATCACCTGAAAGTGAAAGGCGTTTCGCGGCATCATCCGGAAATTCGTACCAATAGCTGGTGGTGTGCATGGAAATTTCTGGTAATTCAATTTTTCCATAACCAACATTTTCATGGGTATGAAATTTAATCTTCTTAAAATCTGAAGTCAAACGCGTCACATTAATTTCTCCATGCGCTTTTTTCCCATCATTCAGCGCCCTTTCTTCAAAAATATCAAGGACTTTAATATCAGTACTCGTATGTGCGTCGGTATAATAATCCACCTGAACCTGATGCACAAAGGCTTTTTTTCGATCCCAATCCAGCTTATCCACATGGAATTGATGACCTTCATGAATATAAATGGCATCACGATGGACCAGGATGGGCGCGTCGAGGAGATTCACCTCGCCAATGACGCGTTCTTTCCCGGTTGTATCGATAATTACAACATTTTCCGGTGTAGCACTGCGAAGACTAATTTGTTCGGCCGGGTAAACTTCGGTCATCCAGTGCCATTTCCCATCCACATGATGCAGGATTCGATTTTCTTCTAAATATTCCAGCACCTCATGGGTTGTTTCCACTCCAAATTTTTCATCGTCGGTAAAAGGAAGTTCAAATGCAGCACATTTAATATGGCTTAATAAAATAATGAGATTATTTGGATCAATCGTGCCAGCTTCCGGTGATTTTCCGAAAAAATAATCCGGGTGATTAATGATAAACTGATCAATCGGTGAACTGGAGGCGACCAGAACCGCCACCGATACGCCGGAACGACGTCCGGCTCGTCCCGCTTGCTGCCAGGTGCTGGCAATTCGACCCGGATAGCCAGCCATCACCGCTGCCTCCAATTGACCAATATCAATACCCAATTCCAGCGCGTTGGTACTGACGACACCTAAAATTTCACCATTTCGCAAGCCGCACTCAATTGCCCGGCGTTCAGTCGGAAGATAGCCACCCCGATAACCTCGCACCAGTTGCGGGGATTTTCCCGCCCATTGCATCAATTCTTTCAGATAAGTTACCAGAATCTCGACTCGTAATCGACTTCGGGTAAAGACAATGGTCTGAATTTTATTTAAAAGAAATCGTTTGGCAATTTCCCGGGCTTCTTTGATACTCGATTTCCGAATTCCTAATTCACGATTGACGACTGGTGGATTATAAAAAAGAATATGCTTTTCACCCCGCGGTGCACCATTTTTATCGACCAATTCGACTTTTTCTTCAAGTATTTCTTGAGCTAATTCAGCCGGATTGGCAATGGTGGCCGAACAACAAATAAATTGTGGATTTGCGCCATAAAACTGGCAGATACGTTTTAAACGACGTAAAACATTGGCCAGATGGCTTCCAAATACACCCCGATAATGATGTAATTCATCAATCACCACATATTTTAAATTTTCGAATAATTTGACCCACTTGGTATGATGCGGCAAAATTCCCTGATGCAGCATGTCCGGGTTGGTCACCACAATGTGCCCGGCGCTGCGAATCGCTTTCCTGGCGGAAGCTGGCGTATCGCCATCAAAAGTATACGCACGAATATCAAAATTGATTTTATCACCCAGTTGCTTAATGATATCCTGTAACTCAGCCACCTGATCCTGCGAAAGCGCTTTGGTGGGAAAAAGATAAAGTGCACGGGATTCCGGATTTTCCAGCACCTGATTCAGTACAGGAAGATTATAGCAAAGCGTTTTTCCCGAAGCCGTAGGTGTCACCACCACAACATTTTTTCCATTAATAATTTGCGTTATTGCCGCTGCCTGATGTGAAAATAAGCGCTTAATCCCGTGTTGATTTAGGGCAGTGATTAATTCCGGTCGAAGTTTGGTTGGAAAATTTGCCCATTGTGCTTCTTGTGCCGGAAGTGTCTGCCAATGTGTAATATTTTGCATAAATTCCGGATCACGTTTGAGATTATCGAGTACTTGAAGTAAATTCATAAATTTTCGAGGTTATTTGATGAATATTGAATAATTATCTGTTTAGATGCGATAGAACTGCTGATTTCGTGAATTGCATAGATTTCTTTCGGTGAAAACTGCGAAATCAATCGTGAATTATTTTCTTTAAAATTAAAGCGTTTATTTAATGAAGATGATTAACGCTCCCCTATTTTTCGTTTTAGCCGACGCAAGCGATGTCGTAATTCTTCCCGTAATTCGGACGGGATAGCAGCCGGTTGAATCATTTCTTTAAAGTCGATGTCATTCAAGGCCATTCTGGTATAAGAAATGGCTTTTGAATAATCATTAACCTGGTGCTCATAATATTTTGCCAGTTCAACCAAAACTTCAATTGAAGATATTCCCTTTGATAACATTGCCTGCCAGAGGTCCACGGCCTTTTCCCAACGATTCGCCTTTTTATAACATGATCCAAGCTGCAAGCCAATTACTTCATGACCTTTTTTCTGAAGATTTTTTTCCCAAGCGCGTTCATAAAAACGGATGGACTGGTCCAGTAAATCCAGGTCCTCATAAATACCGGCGATATTAAAATATTCAGCAGCAGTAAGGGAATTGGAATCAGCATTCTCAAATAACTCGTACGATTTTAAGGTCAGATAGGCCAGCGAAAGGACATCCTGGAAATTATGATCAAAAATCGATTTTAATGATGCGGCATCCCCGGTTCGCAAATAATCAAAATACAATTGCGGCACCTGTGAACCAGGAAGATCATGTTGACGTTGAATATTCAGTATATTTTCTTCAACCGAGGTCAGACTGCAGGATGCAAGCAATTTCTTCCAGAACCGACGAGCGGTATACAACAAATCCAGATGCTGTGCCGGAAAAAAATCGGTATCAATTTTTGACAGCGTGAATCGTGTCTTTAGCAGGGGAATATCATAACTCTTGCCATTATAAGAAATAATCGCCTGCCTGTTTTTTAACCTTTCTTTCAGGCAATGCAGCAAGGCCGGTTCTTCCTGATAATTTCTTAAAAAAAATTGTTCAATTTCAAATCCGCTGGATGTAAAATAACCCAATCCCACCAGAATGACATAAGTGCCAGCACCACCGGCCAATCCAGTGGTTTCAGTATCCAGAAATACAGTTTGATTAATATCGAACGATTTTAAATCCCAGTCCTTCCCCACTATCGGAAAAAATTCAGCCGACTTTTTTGAAAGTCGAAAAATATCGGCATGAGTTGAATCACTTTCCGTCAAGATGACACGTGTCGTGAAACAATTGCCAGCAGGTGTCCCGGTGAAGAAGCCATTTACATATTTCTCGATACCCGCTCCAGTGGTAATTAACTCCGGCGTAACCGGGCTGGTTTTATTTAAATTAAGTTGATAAAGTTTTTCTTTGAGACTCATGGGTCGATCATCTGCGAACTTCAAGTATCACTTTAAGTGATCAATTCATATCATTTAAATAAAATTACAAATAATTTCTTAATAAATCAATGAAATTTTATGGATTTGAACAGATAATTCACAATCGACCAATTTTTAAAAAATTTTAAAATAGGCTAATCCCAAAAGCAATAAACGAATGGCAAAATAAAAAAGTGCAAGTCCCAGAAAGCGCATTAAATAAAGATAAACACGCCCCTTTTTGAGTCCTTGAAAAAAGTTAATAAATATCGCGATCGCCGAAAATGTTCCGACAAGTGTCAGATAAAAACCAAGCAGAAAAAGAACGGCATAAAATAATCCCTGTTGAAAACCTTTTACAAGCATTGGCGCACCGATGGAAAACCAGAAAAGATATGGATGTGGACTCAGGAGGTTTGTGAAGAAAGCTTTGCGGATTGAATGTGGCGTTAATTTCACTTTTTCGGTGGGCACATTCGCAGCTTTCATATTTTGAATACCCCAATAGCCCAAAAAAATTGCACCGCTAATAGTGATCAGGCCCAAAATGTGCGTGAAATCAGAGATTCGGGAAAGAATGAAGACAGTAAACATGACAATCGGTGCATCAGTCAGAAGAGGCGCCAGGGCGACTTTCAGTCCTGCCCGTGAATTGTGCTGCATGGTCTCTGAAATAACCAGTGTTTGAAGCGGACCAGGCGCTAAAGCAGCACTAATGCCTAAAGTAAAACCAGTGAGAAAATATGATAACATGAGTTGTTGCTCTCTTAGTTCATTAGACAATTTTAGTTAAATTCAATTAACATCATCAGATTTTGTTCCAAATCAGAACATGATGGTTGTCTTAACATGAAATTGATTCGAGTAGAAAAGGGGTGGGAAAATCGATAGGGACAAAAATTTTCACGGATTAATCATACACAAATTCTTCCTTTTCTTCATAAAAAACCGAGCAAACATAAAGACAGCGCCCACAGTTACGACACCTGTCATAATCAATGACAGGCGGTGAAAAAATATCGTCCTGTGAAAGCGCCTCGTAAGGACAAGCGCGAACGGCAGCACAGCGATGATTAAGGTGCTATCGCCGTGAATCCAAGCACCGGAACCAATCGCCATGTAAAATATCGTTTGAGGGTTCTGGAAAATGTGCCGTTGATGGTACCACCGAAAAACAAATTTTTGTCTCACTGGCTGTTCCTGAAGTTGGACGATTCCTGACAATATTGGATGGCCAATATAAAAAACCTGTCGGCGTTATCGGTTCTGAGATTAAAGATATGCTATATAGTGTCGGTCCGAAAATACCCAATTCTGTCATGGCGAGGCGTTTTTTGCCAAAGCAATCCCCTCATAAAACGGCTGAGATGGCTGCGTCGCCCAAAACGCTTCTCGCAATGACAGTTCCGGATTCATCTTCGGACAGACAAAAGTCAAGTCCTTTATTTCGGCTTGTAAAAGTCCTTCAGCTGCGGTGAAATTTTCTTCCATTTGGCATTCATTACTGCCCGGGCACGATCATCGTTACGCGTTTCCAGATATTTTTGTTCCTTTTGTAATTTCAAATAATTTTGATACCTTCTTTGATCTAAGGTTCCTTCTTCAAGGGCAGCTTTTACCGCACAATCAGGTTCATTTTCATGATGACAATTCCGAAACCGGCAATTAGCAGCCAATTCTTCAATATCTTCAAAAGCATCCTGTAACCCATCTTCCTGGGTGAGAACCTGCAATTCACGCAAGCCAGGATTATCAATAATCATTCCACCATCTGTCAGAAAGAACAATTCCCGGCGACTGGTGGTGTGCCGGCCACGGCCATCATTTTCCCGAATTTCACCAACGAGTTGACGTTCGGTCCCCAATAATCGATTAATAATCGATGATTTACCCACACCGGATGAACCCAGCAGGGTGATGGTTTTACCAGACTGCGAATAGGATTTCAAAGAATCCAAACCCTCATTTTTTAGAGCACTCACTGCAAATATTGGTACTCCGAATGCAATAGACTCAACGGCGGTCATTTTTTCATCTAAATCTGAGCAGATATCCGTTTTATTTAATATAATAATCGGTTCTGCCCCACTATCCCAGGCCAAGGCCAGATAGCGTTCTATCCGCTGCAGATTAAAATCCAAATCCAGCCCCGCCACAATGAAAATGTAGTCGATATTGGCGACCAGTACCTGAATCTCGCTTTTTATGCCAGCCGCTTTTCGTGAAAAATGAGTTTTTCGAGGGAGTAAGCTTTGAATAATACCGTTTTTTTCACCGGGACGCAGCGCTACAACAACCCAATCCCCAACGACTGGAAAATCCGCTTTTGACTTTGCCTGATGATGCAATTTGCCTGCTAATTCTGCCAGAATTTCGCCATTTTCAGCGTAAAGATAATAATGCTGTTTTTCAACTCGTCGCACACGTGCAGGTACACTGCCATCGGTTCGGTAAGATTCAAAATAGGCTTCAAAGAATGAATTCCAGCCAAGAGCGTCTAAATTCATGAAATCGGTTCCTGAAGTTTATCCATAAACTAATAAAAGATAATGCTAAATTTCAAATTTTGCAAGAAAAAATTTTAACCATCGATTCAATTCCTTTTTGAATTTGCCGAATTAATCGATACATAGTACCTTTGCACCGCGAATTTTTCGTTCTTTTAGTTCGATCAGGGCCTGATTGGCTTCTTCCAGGGGATATTCCTGCACTTCGGGCGTGATGGAAATCTCAGCCGCCAGTTTAAGAAATCCCTGAACATCACTTCGGGCAACATTGGCAACACTTTTTATTTCTTTTTCCAACCATAAATGAGCCGGGTAATCGAGTTTTAAAAGGTAGTCTTTATCAATTTCTTCTTTTCGAATTGCATTAATCACCAATCGTCCGCCAGGTCGTAAATTTTTCATGGCATCAACAACCGGTTTCCAAACTGGCGTTGTATCGATAATCGCGTGCATCGGCTCCGGAGGGGTGTCAGTTGAATCTCCGGCCCAGGTCGCACCCAGTTCACGGGCAAACTCCCGTTCCTGTTCACTCCGGGCAAAAACGAAAATCGGTGTATCCGGATACTGGTATCGAACCATTTTTAGAACCAGATGTGCTGAAGCGCCAAACCCGGTTAAGCCAAGGTACTGACCATTTTTCAGACCAGTTAGTTTTAAGGAACGATAGCCAATGGCACCGGCACATAACAGTGGTGCTGCTTCTGAATCGGTAAACTTATCTGGAATTTTAAAAACGAAATTATGAGGCGCTGTCATTAATTCAGCATAACCGCCGAAAGCATCGCGACCGGTGGCTTTAAAATCGGGGCACAAATTTTCATTATTATTCAGACAATACTCACATTTTCCGCAAGCAGAAAAAATCCAGGCGACCCCCACTCGATCACCTAGCTGATAAATGCTTTCAGGGGAAGTTTTGATGATATTCCCCACCACCTGATGGCCTAATATCATCGGAAAAAAGGCCGGCGGAGTCCGTCCTTCGATTTCGTCCAATTCAGTATGGCAAACACCACAGGCAGTTACTTTTAGCAGTAGTTCCCCCGGTGCTGGAATCGGATCGGGATAAGAGACAGGGACTAATGGCTGCCGATTTTTCGCTAAATCAACAACCCGATTTAAAATCATCGCTTTCATGATAAATCCTTAATAATAAACCTCAAATTTATGGCCGAACTTGTCAGGATTATCCTGATATTTCAAAATTTGATATTGTCCGGCTAAGCCATTCACAGCAAATAAACGAAGCCAGGTCGCGATTGGCTCAAGATTCAGAATTTCTTCACGTGAAAAGAAACGGACTTGATCAATTTCCTGTCCATCGGCTGCTGGTTCCGAATCTTCAATCAAATTCATAAGATAAATAATTGAAGTATTATTCACCTGCTCGTCCACTATATTACGCACGGCAATCAATCCAACTGCATTTACTTTTAATTTCGTCTCTTCATAAACTTCACGAATGGCGGCCTCCAGGGGCAATTCATGTGGTTCCACGTGGCCGCCAGGCAGAATCCATTTGAAATTTCCATAATTTTGATGGACGAGCAGCAGTTTGTTGTCACGAATAATAATTCCAGCAGCACCCAATTTGAATTTTGGTTCCATAAGTTTCCATTTTAGGAGATAAGGGTTCTTATTTTATCAATTAGTTTTTCAACTTCAGTCTGATTGTTATACAAATGCATCGAAACTCTTATTCCATTGACATTGCCTTCCGGAACAATCCGCACCCTGTATCGATCATTTGTTAAGCTTGCTGCAAATTCACGGAAATCTTTATTTCGTACTTTAAAAGTGATCAGTGAGGTTCGATATTTTTCTTCTTCTGGTGAGAGAATTTGAATTTCAGGAATTTTTGAAAGCCCGGCAATAAATAATTCGGCAAGCATTTTATTATGGTTCCAGATTCGGGTCACGCCGATTTTATTAGAGAAATCGATTGCAGTTCCGACTCCCGCATAAAGTGCATCGTTTTGGGTGGCGAATTCAAAACGCTGGGCTGATGGATACGGGGTATAGATATTCTCAAGAAGATTTGATTCATTTGCAGAATAAGCACCGACATTCATCGCCGTGAGTGTATCTAATAGCGCTTGACGAACATATAAAAAGCCGGTTCGTTTTGGACCTAACATCCATTTATGACAACAGGCAGCATAAAAATCACAGTCAATTTCTTTGACGTTAATAGGCATATTTCCCGCAGTTTGTGCTCCATCAAAAGCGACCCAGAGCTTCTTTTGATGACCCAATTCAACAATTTCTTTGGCCGGGAATTGCTGGCCTGTTGTACAGGTAAAATGACTCACAAAAATTAATCGTGTTTTCTTCGTGATGAGTTGGTCGATTCGTTCCAGATTACCCAGACCGTTCTGTAAATCCGGCTGGAATGCCTTGATAACAACGCCAGAACGTTTTGCGAGATTTAGCAACGGAATTTCAAGTCCGCTGTGTTCATGGGTACTGGTGATGATTTCATCGCCGGCTTTTAATGGCAAACCATTCAAAATAATATTATTTCCTTCGGTTGCACTGTTTGTGCAGGCAATTTCATCCACTTTTGCACCGATTAAGTCCGCGACTTTCTTTTTGGTATTTAACCATTTCTCCATATCAATCGCCGGGGATGGTGTTATTTCACGTTGGCGCATTTCATTGTAAACGGTTTCTAATACAATTGCCGGGGAACTGCCCAGACCGCCGGTATTAAAATAGGTATAATCTTCCGGCAATAGAAATTGCTGTCGGACAAATTTCCAAAACGCTTCATCTGGAATTTGTGGAGAATCAATCAGCTTGTCGAAAGATTCCCACGCTGAAACAGTTTCAGGTTTCCAGAGAGCGGCTAATCCGGTAAGGAGTGCTGATGTTTGTATAAAGCGTCGTCTTTGCATTTTTGCTCCCTTCTATGATATTTTAAACAAAAGTTTTTTTTTTCAAAATGTTGACATATCATCCAAACCTTTAGCTTTTAGGTCTATTCACTAAAAAATATAAATTTAACTGCCATACTGCAAGTTACTAAATCATTTTCTTCGCTTCTTAAACAGTGATTGAGTAAGTACCAGAGGTTGGATAGTCTCAAATAGATTGATGATTAAAAATAAGAAATATTCAATCTGGCCTCGTGTTGCCCGTTAGGTGGAATTGATTCGCATGAAGTTTAAAAAAAATTTTAACTGTGGATTAGACATGAATTCATAATATTTCAATTGACAGGTTTCGGAAAAATAGCATTATTGAAGTGACAGATAATTATTCGCTTGAAGTACTTTGCTGCATTTGTTGTAGCGCTTTCCGTTGTGCTTCTTTGTATTCCGTCATCAGGTTATTGAATGAAGGATCCTCATTATATTTATCATCCAAATCAATTTCTCTTCCAATTTGTGATTCAATTTTATGCTCTTTATCAAATTGTAAAGTGAGAATATTGAGCGTTTGTCCCCTGTTTTTACCCTGAACAATACATGCAGAATCAATAATCAACGGGCTGGTCCGGACAGCATAGCCATGACCGGCAATAATCAAATCAATTCCAGGTACCAACCGGGCCAATTCTTTGCCGTTATTGAATCCGACATGTGCCAGTACGACGATAACATTACATTTTTTATTCTTAAGTTCAGCCACAAATTTTTTTGCGGCTTCAAAAGGATCCGTGGCGATTAATTTCGGGCGACCTTCTATATAAGTCATTAAATTATCACCAGCATTCATCAATCCTAAAATTCCAACTTTGAAATCCCGATTACCAACTTTAACTTTTTTAATAAGATATGGCTCAAAAAGCGGCTTTTGGGAATTTTCATAAATTAAATTCGCTGAAATAAAAGGAACATTATATTTCTTTTTCATTTCGAGCAAAAACTTGTCGCCAAAATACAGGTCTTTTTCACCAATATTAATGGCGTCATACTGCAATTGCATCATGCCACGCAATAAATATTCTGATTTTAATTGATAAAAAGACCCACCACCGCCAGTAAAATCACCCGCATCGACCTGGATAAAAGATTGTAAAGATAGTTTAGTTTGTGCTTGTTTAATTGCTGTCGCCCGCCGGGCCAGCCCACCTGATCGGTTGCTTCCTCAGCCACAGGGTTCCAGATAGCCATTGATATCATTTGTATAAAAAACTGACAACTCTGGAACAGGATTTTCTGCCCGGAGTGGTTGAATAAATAAATTTGTCAGTAATAAAAGACCGAGAAGTGCGTTAAAAATCCGATGAATCATAGTATCCTCTATTTAATCCAATTCCTTTTTTATAATAGCGTCAAATTAAATTTAAAAATTTTCCGGTGGTATTGGTGTTGTATCGTAATGAACCCGGGAAATATAACCTCGCCCTGTTTCATCAACAAAAAATTCGATACTTCCTTTTACGACTATATCATTTGAAAAGTTCAATTGATTGCGAATCCGTCTGGTACCCCAGAAGACCTCATCGCAGGAATTGAGTCGGTAGCCATCATGAAATTTCCGAATTTCGACATTTTTTATTAAAAAGGTCGGCGTCGTATTCCCCTCGCCAAATGGTGCCATTTTTGAAATCGATTTGAATAAATCTTCATTAATCTCTGATAGCAAAAATTCAATTTCCGCTCTTGACGCTCTCGGGTTTTCGATATTTTGCGGCGTTTGATTGGCAACTTGAGTTAACTTGGCAATGACATGATCCAGATTTTCTGGTTCCAATGAAAATCCAGCCGCACATTTATGTCCGCCATAGTCGATAAAAAATTCTTCACACGAGCGGAAACATTCCATTAAATCAAAGCCTCTAGGGGCTCGGGCTTCACCAACGATACGGTCATCTTTAATACCTAACATAATAACCGGTCGTTTTAGCAAATCTTTAAGTTTGGAAGCACAATAGCTAAGTACATCCACCTCGGTTTCGCGATCATCGATCAATAATAGTTCAGAATCCTGAGCAAAATTCAAATTGGATTTAATTTTGTCTAGTGCGGCCCGGGCGCGTGAAAGCCAATCCTGACTGGCATTATAAAGGGTTAAAACCCATTCACGAGCTTTGTTTGCATCTTTTGTTAAAAGAAGTTCACAACTAATATTTCGGCCTTCTACTGATTCTCCGGCAGAAAGAAGCGGAATAAATAATGAAAGAACCGTTCCCATGTTAACTGGCTTTGAAATGGTATGATAATTTTCGAGAATCGCCATGATACCTGGATTCATTGACTTTTGCAGCGCTTCAAATCCATATTTGACAAAAATCCGATTTTCGCCAATCAAAGGAACCCGATCCCCAATTGTACCCAATAAGACAAAAGTTAATAGCTGTTCCTGGACACCATACCATTGTTGAGCTGAAATGCCCATGGTCCGCATCGAAATCGCCTGACTTAATTTATAGGCAATTCCTGCACCAGATAATTTCTTAAACGGATATGGGCAAGCAATTTGTTTGGGATTTATAACCGCAAAGGCTTTAGGAATTTCAGAAAGGACTTCATGATGGTCAGAAATAATAACATCGATGCCTAATTCAGTTGCATATTGTACCTGCGTGAAGTTGGTTGTACCACAATCCACCGTGACAATAAGCGAGAAACCGTTTTGATGTGCCCAATCAATAAAACGAGGTCGTAACCCGATGCCATCCTTCGCTTTATTCGGAATAATATAATCGACCGATGCTCCTAAATTTTTCAGGGTTTGCACCAGGATGACAGTACTACTAATTCCATCAACGTCCTCGTCCCCATAAACTAAAACTTTCTCGCCACGCAGAATCGCCTGATTAATTCTCTCCGCCGCGGCTGTCATATCTTTTAATAAAAATGGATCGAACAATGCTGATAAATCGGGTTCTAGAAATAATTTTGCTTCATCAGTATCTTTTAAACCTCGATTTAAGAGCAATAATGACATCATTGGCGTTATATTTAAAGCGGATTTTAATTTTTCAAGCAATTCATAGTCAATCTCAGTCGTTAAAAAGTTCATATCCCATTTAGTTTTATTTCAAAATTTTGGTGATTTATATCAAGAACAACTGGCATACCGGATCATAAACAATACACTATCGTCATCTCTTCCCACGAAAGGAAGTCCCGGACTATACCTTGCCAGAATTTTTAGATGCCGAGCATCTATTATATACCTGCAAGAACTATGTTTAACGAAAATAAATTTAAAATGCAAGGGAAAAAATGAATAACAATCAAACAAATGACCCTAAAAAAACTGTTATTTTATAAAGTGAGACTGTGCCATTCTGATATTTATCAAGGACTCACTTTAAATTTTACATCTGTTTCATTTTATTTTACTCCAGAAATTAAAATTCGATCAAATTTTAAATTAATGGTCTTTCTAATTTTATGATATTTAATTTTACTGTATTTAATCTCCAGAACGATAAGGCCTTGATGCAATTTGCTTCCGAAGACGGTGAAAGTATGTTATCATTCAAAGCCATAATTTTCATATTGCGGTGAAAAAGTTCTTGACATTTTTTTTAAAATTCATTATACTACAAGTGTAGTATAAATTCTATTCTTTTAGTAGAACTTGCATTTTTTATCTGTTTGCTGTCAAATTTGGTTGACGAATTTGAATGAGGCTATTATGAATCTAAAAAATACCAGTTTGTTTTCTTTACTGACATTTTTTATTTTATTACTAAATTTTTCGCTGATCGCACAATCGGTTGAACAGTCATCATTTTTTCAATATTATCTGCAAAATGAATATGATAGTGCACTTGTCTACCTCAACAAAATTGAAAATCAGTTCACAATTTCTGGTGAGGCGAAGTTTTATGCCGGTAAAATTTACTTTGCACTGGCGCGATATGAGAAGACGATATCAATAATAAAGCCGGCTTTAACCAATACCCCGTTCGATCTGCATTTAAATTATCTTCTCGGGCAGGCATACGAAAATCAGGAGCAGGATTCTCTTGCTATTGAAGCGTACCACAATGCCCTGAAATGGAAATCGGACTATTCTCCAGCACGATTGAGATTGGCAGCCTTGTATTCAAGTCTGGGTAACCATTCCAAAGCAATTGATGTCATTCATGGTCTCATCGCCTACGATTCAACCAATGTTCCGGGTTTATTGCAGATGGCGCGGGATTACAGTCGGACCAATCAGCCGGATTCAGCCCTTTTATATCTGAATCAAGCCGCCCATTACGATTCAACCAATTTTGAAGTCAGCTTTGAAATCGGTACTGTACTAGTAAAAAAAGAGGATTTTTCTGCGGCGTTAAAATCTTTTTTAAAGTTACAGTTACAAAATGCACCGCATGATGGCGTTTACTACTATCTTGGCGAATGTTATGCAAAATTAAAACAAATTGATAAGGCGATTGATTCGTATCAAAAAGGTGAAAAAATAAAGGGGCGATACTTTAAAAGATGTCTCAAGCGATTGGTGAAGCATTACTATGATACCAAAGCCTATACAAAATGTATTGCAGCCGCCAAAAATTTACTGAATGGCAATGAAACGGAAGCGGAAGTATTTTTTTATGAGGGGGCAGCATTGAGTGCATTAAAGCAATTCGATCCGGCAGACAGCACTTTTTCCCTTGCATGAGAAGCAGGAAATTTAAAATTCATTAAACTTGTTTTGCATTTTCAGGGCTTGAACGCCTATCATGATAATGAATTTACCAAAGCGATAAATCTCTATCGAAAAATTATAACCATCGATCCGGCTTATAAAGACGCCTATTATAACATGGCGCTGGTTTATGATAAATACTATCGGGATAAAAGATTTGCGCTTGATTGGTATAACCGATTTTTGTCAATGGCAGATAGCACCGAAGATCAAGTGCTGATAGATATGGCAGAGAAAAGGATCGAAAATATAAAAGAAGCTGAATTTTTCAAAAAGAAATAAGTTTATCGCTGACAGAAATTGGTAACTGTTCACAGGTGTGATAAAATAAAAGCTTCTGTCATGCCCGAATGCTTTTATCGGGCATCGATTTGTCTAAAAAAGTATGGATTCCCGCCAAAAACATGCGGGAATGACAGATTCAATCCACCCTGTGAACGGTTACGGAAATTGTGTTGTAATTATTGTGCTTGTTATTCAATATAGCCTGATAAAATACTATTACAAACTAATCCCGAAAGCGCAAATAAAAAAATCTTGACTTTAAAAAATTTAATTAGTATATTTATGCGACTAAATTAAGGGCGATTAGCTCAGTTGGTTAGAGTGCCGGTCTCACATACCGGAGGTCACTGGTTCGATTCCAGTATCGCCCATTGATAAACGCAATCAGTTTTAATGGTTGCGTTTTTTTATTTTTGGCCCATCAATGGACCGCAGATTGTACAGATTCGTGCTGATTTTGTTTTTTTCCATTCTGTGAAATCTGCGGTATTAAAACTCGGACGATTTGTTAAAAATCTTCTCAAACGCCGCAATCACTGTTCGATTTTCTTCAGGGGTGCCCACCGAAATGCGCAGTTTATCTGCCAATAAAGGATGATTATGCGATACATTCCGAACCAGAATTCCTTCTTCGCCCAGTAATTTTTGAAAAAGCTCATCCGGAGGAATCGGTGTCTGAACTAAAAAGAAATTCGCCTGTGTCGGAAAAACTTTAATTTGAGTGACTTGTGAAAGTGCGTGCATTAACTGATCTCTTTCAGCGAGAATCATCCGTGTCCGTTCACTCACCAGATTTGAATTATCTAACAATGTCATGGCGGTCAATTCGGTAAACAGATTTAAATTGTATGGCAATTTGGCCTTATAAACCTCCTGTACGATTTCTGGTTGTGCAATTAAGTACCCTAATCGTAATCCGGCCAAACCAAAAGCTTTGGAGAAGGTGCGGGTAACGATCAAATGTGGATATTTTTCTAAAAGTGGCAAAGCCGTCTCCTGATGAAAATCGAAATATGCCTCGTCGATGACCACGATTCCCTGGGCTACCACAAGAATGGCTTCAATTTCTTCCAGCGTCAGCATACTTCCGGTAGGGTTATTGGGTGTACAATAAATTTGCAGGGCAATTTTATTGGCCTGATTTAATTCTATCAGGTCATTGACCGGATATTGAAAATTGTCATTCATATCGATCTGAATTAAATTTGCGCCGAAAATCCGACCCATTTGTGCATAAAGTTGAAATGTTGGTTGAACAATTAAAAATGTGCTTTGCGAATCCAGAATAACCGAACAAATTATTTGAATCAACTCGTTCGAGCCATTTCCCACCAAAATCATATCCGAACTAACGCTTTCCTTATCAGCGATTTTACGTCGCAACTGTTCCGTCGTAAATGATGGATATCGATTCCAGGCACGACTTAAAAATTTCGCCTGTATTTCCTGTTTTAAATCTTCTGGTAAATCGAATGGACATTCATTTTGATTGATTTTTATCTGATATCTATTTTCAGCCATCGAGTAGGGAGTAATTTCCCGCACCGATTTCCGGATTGATTCCAATCCTTTATTCATGGCGCACCTCTACCGATTTCGCATGATTATAAAGCCCTTCCAGTTTCGCAAAGTTTTCAATTTTATGCGCATCCTGTAAAAGCCGTTGTTTGGAAATGTGAATGAGGGATGAAAATTTCATAAAATCGAGTACCCCCAGTGGCGACGAAAATTTCGCCGTTCCATTCGTGGGGAGAACATGATTTGGGCCCGCCCAATAATCGCCAATCGGTTCAGAAGAATATTCCCCCCAGAAGATTGCCCCGGCATTTTTTACCTTGTGCACCAGTGATGCTGCCTCCTGGGTCAAAATTTCCAGATGTTCCGGTGCAATTTCATTGGCGACTTCAACAGCTTCATCAAGCGAACTGACGAGGATGGCGGCACCATGCTTTTGAATTGCCTGTTCCACTATTTCCCGACGTTCAGTAATTTTTACCAATTTATCAAGTTCATCCCTAACTTTATCGATTAATTGTACTGAAGGACTGATGAGAATCGACATCGCATGAACATCGTGTTCGGCCTGGGCCATTAAATCACGGGCGACGAATAAGGGATTCGCCTTTTCATCGGCAATCACGACCACTTCAGTCGGACCAGCGAGCGAATCAATGCCCACCTGACCATAAACCTGACGTTTCGCTTCCATCACATAAGCATTACCCGGGCCGGTGATTTTATAAACTCGTGGAATCGTTTCCGTCCCATACGCCAGTGCGGCTATTCCCTGGGCTCCGCCAATGGCATAAATTTCTTCAATTTCAAGTAATCCCAGTGTCGCTAACACCATTGAATTCATTTTTCCATCGCGCTGCGGGGGAGAAATTGCGACAATTCGTGGCACCTGGGCAATCTGGGCGGGAATAATATTCATTAAAACTGATGATGGATACGCTGCTGTCCCGCCGGGAATGTAGACCCCAACTGCCTGGACAGGGGTAAATTGCTGACCCAATTTTGTTCCATCCCTGTCTTCATTAATAAATGAAGCCGGATACTGTTTTTGATGAAATCGACGAATATTATCGGCTGCCGCTAAAAGTATTTCCTGAAGTTCAGGGGCCAAATTATCGAAGGCTGCTTTTGCGCTTTTGGGATCGACACGAAAATCATTTAACATAACTTTATCAAATTTTTCTGTATAAGATCGGACCGCTTCATTTTTTCGATCCCGTACATCCTGAATAATTCCCTTTACAGTTTCCGAAACCTCAGCCAGGTAATCTGGAAAAGCCTGCCGAACTTCCAGATAACTTTTTGCCACTGGATAAATCGTAAGCATTTTAAACTCCAAATTAATAAATAATTTTATTCAATGGATATTCTATAATATCCTGCGCCCCATTCTGTTTTAAAATGGGAATAATTTCGCGCACGATATTTTCATCGATGACGGTTTCCAGCGCGACCCAATCTTCGTCGAGTAGTGAGGAAACTGTCGGTTTTTTCATCGATGGTAAAACAATTTTTACTTTTTGAATATCCTGTTTTCGCAGGTTCATTTTCAAACCGACTTTATTTTGTGCATTAATCGCCCCTTCTAAAAGCATTGCCATGTTTTTGATTTTATTGCGTTTCCATTCATCATTAAATGACGCTTTATTGGCAATCAAACGCGGCGTCGATGTCAAAATTGTTTCGACAATTCTGAGTTTATTCGCTTTTAAAGAACTTCCGGTTTCAGTAATTTCGACAATCGCATCCGCCAGAACCGGTGGTTTGACTTCGGTTGCCCCCCATGAAAATTCTACAACAGCCTCTACCCCATTTTCTTTTAGATAACGTTTGGTCAAATTGACGGCTTCGGTGGCAATGTATTTTCCAGCCAGGTCTTTGACGGTTTGAATCGGGGAATCATTGGGCACCGCCAGTACCCAGCGTACCGGTCGAAAACTAGCTTTGGAATAGACCAGTTCAACAACTTCAACAATATCCGCATTATTTTCCAAAATCCAGTCCTTACCTGTCAAACCAGCGTCCAGAACACCTTCTTCCACATAGCGCGCAACTTCCTGCGCGCGGAGCAAAATCGTCTCAATTTCTGCATCATTACAGGCAGGAAAATATGAACGGAAGGATGTTGTAAAAATATACCCTGCCTTCTGAAAAAGTTGAAAAGTAGCCTCTTCTAAACTTCCTTTGGGTAAACCTAATTTTAATTTCATTTCGACCTCGGTTAATTTTTAAAATTTGAACTCTTATAAAATAAAAAACCCACTGTCACAAGCCTGACAGTGGGTTATAAAATTCAATTATGCTTTGAGTAATATATCTTCAATGTTCCACCGGCTATGACCTATCGTTGATGATCAAATGATGGTGATGCCGATGCATTGACATGATGACTCCATTGATTTGTTGATTACAAAATTTGCTATCATTTTTATAAATATAATAAAACTAATCCAAAATGTCAAGAGTTTTTTAATGAATTTGCCAGAAAAGAACACCCGCTATTTTGTTCTTGACAGTATTCTTTTCTTTTATTAACTTAATAATGCCGATTTGAGTATTCTCTAAACTTATTACAATGGCGGATTTGTAGGGGAAATGATTTGATTAAAAAGCAATGGACCGTTATGGTTTATCTCGCCGGTGACAATAATTTAGACAGTGCCGGTGTGGTGGATTTACTGGAAATAAAAGAAGTTGGCAATACTTCGGAGATCAATGTCATCGCCCAATTTGACCGTCGGGGAAGATTTTTTCGTACCAAACGCTATTTTCTGCAAAAAGATAGCTCGCTGAATGCGGATGAAGTCGATGATCTTGGGGAGACCAACACCGGCGATCCCGACGTATTACAATCCTTCATTGAATGGGGAGCCGAAAATTATCCCACTGAACATTATCTACTGGTTATCTGGAATCATGGCGCCGGATGGGATGATACCAATGTTTATCGGGCTATCACAAATATGAATTACAATATTATCCGAAAACATACTGTTGCGCAACCCGCTAATAAGGCAGTACAGGGGGCAATTGCAACCGCTCAGATCCGTAAAATTGCCGATCAGCGTTTTCGTCGGGCGCTTTTTAGCACGACCAGATGCGCGAATATGTCGACTTTATAGTTGGTTCGGAAGAGGCCGAACCAGGCGATGGCTGACCCTATCACACCAGCGGTTTCACATTCTTATGGTGTGTCCATTTATTTCCCCGCCAGAAATGTCTCGCTACTTTATGCGAATCTCGACTTTACTCAGGATTCAAGCTGGGATGAATTTTTAGCCGCTTATCGGAACGCCATCAGACGATAACCCTTTTTAAACATTAAGTCGCCTGCAATTTCAAATCAATATGACATTCTGCTAATTTTTTCAATTTTTCGCTTGAATTAAAGCTTTAAAAAAATTATATTCTGACAAAGCGTGAACGTTCACTCACTTCAATTCCATGATCTCTTTTCGGGAAAGGTCCGGCACAATGGAAAAACTTTCGATTCGTGAAAAAGTTGGGTATAGTATTGGCGAAATTGCTTCCAATATTATCTGGATGACGGTGATGTTTTTTCTTCTCATTTTTTATCCAGTATCGATCATGATTTTTTGATTAAAATTTTTCGATCCGGTGAAAATCCGCCGCAGGTTATAAAACCGGTAAACGATCTGGTGCTTGATCAGGGATTTTCCACTTATCAAATTGATTCCGATTCAGTTTTTGAGGATCGCGATAAAGCTAATTAAAATATCGCATTGAAACAAAGCCGGCGCGTATTTTAGAAACAGAATTATCCGACCATACATTAGTCCTAAAAGAGAAGGGCATTGGCACCGCCAGGGTTTTGTTGATGGCCGATGATAACAATGGTGGTGTCGCCAATCATGATTTTATGGTCCGCATTCGAAAAAAGGCAATCACCGCCCCGAAATTATACCGTTCGTCAGGAGTGAAACGCTTTTTTATGCGTTGCCCTGTTTTTTTATAAAGGACCTGTGAGGCTTCAAAAATCAAATATGAATATTTAAAAAATCAGTGAGGTAAAAATGGCAAAATTAGTCAATATTGGAATTATTGGCGGCGGGATGATTGCCGATCATCATATTGAAAATCTTAGAAAAGATGGTCGGGCCGAAATCACCTGGCTTGCGGAGATTAATCCACCGACTTTACAATCCAAGCTTCAGAAATATAACATAAAAAACGGAACCAGCCGGTATCAGGACATGTTGACGGATACGACAATTGATGCCATTGTCATTGCCACGCCGCCATTTACACATCTCGAAATGGCGCTGGATGTGCTGCGGGCCGGGAAACATCTGTTGCTTGAAAAGCCGATGGTCATCAATCCAGCGCAACTTCAAACGCTGCTGGCAGAAGTTCAAACACATCCGAAACAGATCGTGCTGGAATGTTCTGGTCGCCATGCCCGACTGCAACCCAAATTTCGTTTTATTAAAAAATTAATCGACAGCGGTGCCATCGGTGAGGTATACCATATTCATCACAATCACCTCATGCGGCAGACCTTTGTCGAGTATAATCCGGCTGGTGCCTGGGCGATGCAAAAAAGGTTAGGGGGCGGCGGTCCGATTCTGGATTGGGGGGTATACGATCTTTCGTTTCATCTTGGATTATTGAATGATCAGCCTCAAATTCAGAAAGTCACATCATTTAAACGCAATGGGATCAAAGTATTTGCTGATCCGAGTTTTTATTCGGATGTTGAAGAACATGCGGCGGCATATCTGGAGTTCGATACGGGATTAACCTATTATTATGAACGTGGCGCCGGTGTTCAGGCCGAAATCGAAAATGAAACCCGAATTTTTGGAACCAAAGGTAGTTTGCAATTCAGCTATTGCACCTGGAATTCACCGGAAGTGACACAATATTATATCGATAACGATGGTCGTGAACAAAAAGCAATTCATGTGGTCAATATGAAGGGACATATGAATGACTCTTTTGAACTGAGTAAACATTTTATCGATTGTCTTTTAAATGAAGCAACGCCGATTATGCCAGTAACACTGGCAGCGAAGCATTTAGAAATTTTATTTAAAATTTTAGCAGTTTGATTTTAGTAATCCTTAGACTTTCAGGCCTACAGACGATTACCATGAGGATTCAAATATGAAAATCAAAATTTTAACAATAAAGCACTTTTTGGTTATTCTTTTCATCATATGAATAGCGTTAGCCGGTTCAGCCCATATTCATGCAGAACCTTCTCGCCATAATGAATTGCAAAAAGCTCTTCTGTCTGGCTGGAATACCTGGAATAATTCAAATCGGCGATGTCATGTCTTGATGCCGGATGGATTGGCACTGCAGATTGTTTTTCGGAAAACCAGAGGCGGTCCCTATTATTTACGTGAAAGCTATATTCATGGCCCACAGATTAATTTTCCGGAAGAAATTATTCCCATTGCGCACACATACCAGGGCACTTACACGGAACTGATTCTGCAGTGGCAAGGATTGGAAGCGCGTCTACAGTCCGGTACGGTGGGTGAGGTTATTCCAATTTGCGCCATTGGAATCGCTGGTGGGAAAAAAATCGGGATAATCGGGGATTTCTCGGCTGGGGCACTGATCCGCATCCAAAAAGCATCGATCCCCCCAATAAACAGGCGGCACAATCTGGATCCGGCCTCGATAATTCCCCGCTTTTTGATGATGCCATCTTCAATGAACAAAAATATTTCATGGAACTGGCGGATGTGGGTTTAATGGGACTTTACCTGGCCGATTGCCACTATTTGATCGAAATTGCGCGGGAACTTGGATTTCAAAATGATAATGAAGAAATTCAACAGTGGGATCGGCACTATTCGAAAAAATTAAAAGAACGCGGGGATGAAAAAAGTGGTATTTTTCGGGACAAAGATTTAGCGCCGGACAAGTTCAGTACCCATTTGGCGCCGACTAATTTCTATCCATTACTTGCCGGCATTCCAACTCAAAAACAGGCGGAACGCATGGTAAACGAACATCTGCTCAATCCTGATGAATTTTATGGCGACTTGATGCTGCCATCCATCGCCCGAAATGCTGCCGGTTTTAAAGATAACCCCTACTAGCGCGGCCGTATCTGGGCGCCGATGAATTTTCTGGTATATCTCGGCTTAAAAAAGTATAATTTGCCAATGGCACAAAAATTGATAGCAGAGAAATCTCTTAAGCTCCTTATGAAAGAATGGACTGAGCATCATCATGTTTATGAGAATTACAATGCGGTCACCGGAGTAGGAGGCAATGTCCGAAATGCAAATAGTTTCTATTCCTGGGGCGGTTTACTTGGTATGATTGCGCTGATGGAACACGGGTATTGGGAATCATTTGGATGTGTTTAGTGTCTCCCCCAAAGTGAGAGAGCCTAGCTATTCCCTCTCCCCTTTGGGGAGAAAGTTAGGGTGAGGGGTCAGATCCGGGGTAATCAAAAAGTGCACGGTAACAAATTAGCGGTTTAGGCGTTTAGCGATCAAATAAAATCCAGTTCTCTTTACCAAAATAATAAACGACCTGACAGTGAACCATAAACCTGGAACTTTAATAATTCAAAATTTACAATTCAGCATTCAACACTTAAAAAATTCCGAGGTTTATCATGACATTCAATCAAAGCAAATTTTTTATACTCTTTATTGGCTATTTGTTAGTTTATTTTTCGATTGCCAGCGCCGACACGACAGTACAGGAAGACACAGTCAAAGCCACCCTCGTTTCCACGCTACCGGTTTTCGATGGCATTGGTGATGATACCTGCTGGCAGGGTATAAAATGGCAGACCATCGACCAGGTCTGGATTCCATACAGCGGTACCGTACCGGAAAAAGACTTTACCGGCCGATTTAAAATCACCTGGTCCGGGAAAGAAAATGTACTCTTAATCCTGGCGGAAATCACGGATGATGTTTTTGTGGATGGCTATGCCTATAACAGCAATCCTTCTATTGGAGGGGGCTATCCAAACTATGATATCCTCGAAATCTTTATTGATGAGAATAAATCCGGTGGGCTTCATGTGTTCGATGGTACAGGCAGCACCGCGAACCAATGGGGCAGCAATGCCGAAAACGCCTTCTCTTATCATATTGTCGTAAATGGACCGAAAGAGGGTTCCGCAATTACCAAATGTATTGTTTGTGATATTGCCGGTTCCAGTTGGAGTAAATATACCATTCCAAATTTTGCAAAGCACTTCCCTTCTTTCGCCATGCGCAAAACAGGAACACGCTATACCTGGGAATTTTCGCTTGCTGTTTATCATGATGCGTATATCGATTCAAATCCTGAAGTATCGCGCGTCAACCTGGCAGCGGGTAAACTTATGGGATTTTCCATGGCGTATTGTGATAATGATAATCCTGACGAAAATCCCAAAGAACGCGACAACTTTTTTGGATCGGTCTGGGTTCCTGAAAAAGCATACAATGACCACTGGATGAACGCTGATGGCTTTGGAAAGGTCATGCTAATGCCAGGTACCTCCAGTGTGAAACAAACAACGCATCTTCCCCATGCTGATTTTCGTATTTTTCCCAATCCGGCGACCAGTGAGACCCAGATTAGCCTCAAAAACCAATTTATTGGGGAGATAAAAATTGCAGTTTATGATATTTTGGGACGTGAAGTTTATAAAACTTCGGTCTTAAAAAGCGATTCAGGTCTTCAGATGCGATTACCATTACATAATCGGCCGGGCGGAATCTACTTCTGTGTCGCCCGGATGCAGAATTTGGTGCTTTCGCAAAAAATTGTTTTGTATTAACTTAACTTGCTTGAATCCGCATAATATGTTTGGGGGAACATTTCCAAATTTTAGGAGCTAATTGACGAACATCGATTAACGATTTTCGACGGCGCCTTTAAAACTTCAAAAATCATAAATCGCTAATCCTT
Organism: Caldithrix sp.; assembly: GCA_020722815.1. GTDB lineage: Bacteria > Zhuqueibacterota > Zhuqueibacteria > Thermofontimicrobiales > Sulfurfontimicrobiaceae > DYKB01. The sequence goes on from DYKB01000026.1 coordinate 62,980, forward strand.
GTTCTGAAATCATCAATAATTTCGCTACCTGATAGCTACTTCAACAACATAATCTTTCTGGTTTGAATCTCGCTATTATTAAAATAAATTTTTAAAATGTACAAGCCGGAAGCTGTTGGATAGCCATTTTGATCATCCCCGTGCCAGATGATTTCATAATCTCCGATAGATTGTTCTTTTTTGAAGAGATTTCGGATCAATTGGCCCTGAATATCAAAAATGTCAATTTCTACAAATCCAGAACAGCTCAAATGGTACTGAATCGTAGTCGAAAGATTGAACGGATTCGGATAATTCGGCGCTAAGCATAACTGTTTTTCAATAAATGGGGCGCTGGAAAGAACCGATAATTTATCATATTGACCATAGATGACTTTTCCCGGAATGAATGTACTTCCGGCCCAAAACCAGTCGGGATCAACAACTTCTACGATATCAAATTTTGAATCAATCGAAAAACGTTCCACCCAGGAGACCCCATTATCCGCTGAGTTCCATAGCCAGTTTTTATCGCCATCGCTTTGTGTGGCCCACCAAGTGCCGGGACGCGGCTGATCGAGTTCCTTAAAATTTTTATCTGGTAATGTCACCGTCCAATTTCTGCCATCATCCAGGCTTCGATAAATACCATCCGATCTGATTCCCAGTAATTCGCTATTTTGACCTCGGGATAATTCATAGAATAAAGCAAAATTTGACACATCCAGATTCGTTTTTATCGGCAAGAGATAGTCACTTTTAAAATCATAGCAATAAATTGAATCAGTGACACTTGAAATGACAACGATATCATCATCAACAACGGCAAATACCGGATAAATATAGCCACTAAAGTATGCATTTTTGAAATTAACTTTTTCCGGACAATGCACGTACCTGAAAATATTAATTGAATTAAAGATGTCAGATGTAATTCCAAAGTATAAAATAGTATCATTCTGAGCGATTATTCGGCCAATTTTATAATGTTCATCAATCTGATAAATTGATCGGAATGAGTTACCATTATCATAACTTATCAAAACATCGCGCCTCCCGATTGCTGTTTCGGGATTATAAAAAGTTTTTACAAAACCAAAAGTTGAATCATTTACCCAAAATGGCTGGTGATAATGGACATTCGACGACTTTTCATTTAGATGCGTCAGGTTAACTTCAGTGATAAGAGGATTATTAAACCCATCCATCGTAATCCGATAAACTGTCGTATCCTGTGTTGTGATAATTCCCTGTAGATAGTTATAAAATGCAACTCCTGTAACAAGTAAATTTTCCGGCAGATGTAATTCATGAAGTTGTGAATGAAGTGGATATGCCTCAAACAATAAAATGCAAAGGACAAAAAATTTTTTTAAGTGCCATATTCATCCTCCTGTTTATTATGATGATATGTAATTACTCAGGTTCAAAGTTCAGTTGTTCCGGGTTCAGGGTTAAAAAATATTAACAACGAAGAGTTACCAACCATAAACCAGCCAACCAAAGGTGTTACAAAATTATTTAAAAACGCCCTCATCTATATAGAAGTTTGAAACTGAAAAAAAAATTCCAAAATTTCTAAAATTTTTAACTTTGAATATAAAGAATATATTTACTCAATAATGGGGGTTAAATCAAGGTTTTGTTATAAAATTTTCGGAATAAGCTGAAGATCCGGCATCGCACGCGAAAAAACGCGAAGTTCTTCCCGTGATTTTTGAAGAGATACCAAAAACGATTTAGTGGCCGAAGATGCCTATTCTTCGCCGTCTCGTGTTTTCACCAACGGAATCATCAGATTAAATCCCAAATTAATCTCCGCATCAGCAATGCCATCAAAATCACTTTGATACTTGACACCTGCATCAACCGTGAGCCAGGGGAGGACAAAAAAGCGAACACCGCCGATTCCCAGCCAGGTGCGTCGGATTGAAACTTCGTGGGTCTTTAATTCATAGCCAAAATGGGGCATCGGTTCTACTTCAGCCATTAACCAGGTCTGTGGATTGGCCCGGATATAAATACCGCCAAACGGGGCGAGGATTTCCTTTTTCAGCTCAGGAATTTGGCGAAGCTCATAATCCATCAAGGCTTCATTGAACATCCATTGCGAACCATGCCGGGTCCGAATATCCATTAAACTCATTCCCAGATGGATTCCACCGTATTCTGTATCCTTTCCGATAATAAAATATAAAGTCGTAAAGCGGCTGGAAATATTCAGTGTCCGCAGGCTGAGTCCATCAACAGTTTCACTGTTTTCTGGTCGAATTTTAGATTGTTCACTGGCAACGTTACGCCAACCGGTGCTTCGCAATTGGAGCGCAACCTGGGGCATGAACCAGTAATTTGCCAGACGTTCCGGTATGAGCGAGGCTTTTAGCACCGAAGTGGGAAAAGTTGAACTTTCCTCCGATATTTGATTTGAGGAGTTTGAAGTCGCAAATTCAACTTCAGCGATATTTCCCAGTCCAAGCGTAAAATTTTTAAAAATTCCGGTATTATTTTCCATCCCAAAAAAGCCGCCGGAAGAGACCATGATTTCCATTGATCGGAGAATCCCGCTGGTGGGTGCGAAAAAGAAACGGGCCGGTTCCGTCGCGGTTTTAAAATTTTTGAAAAAACCAGGGACTTTAGGTTTAACCTCCGGAGTATCCTCCTGGGCGATTAAATTAAAGAACAGACCCGACAGCAAAATGAATAAAAATAAATGTTTTGATCTCATAAAACCTCACTCCTTTTAAACAATTTGTGTAATTATTCGATTTGCCAGCTAAATAAATCTGATTTTCGATAAAATTTTGAAACTCGCTGATTAATAATCAGCATGCGCTTTCCATCCGGGCTAAAACTCATTAGTCGTGGTGTTTCATTCCAATCTAACTCCAGAGAAAACGCTTGAGAAGACCACATTTCATATCCAGAAGGAATCCCCCGGAGCTCCAGATAATTCCGGGTGCGCGAAACTAACAGATCACCATCCGGGCTAAAATGCATTTCATGAACGGTACCAATCGTATGCAGCTCGCGAAGAAGGCCAAAGTTTTGCATATCCCAGAGGGCGATATCTCCATCACTATCACCTGTGGCTAATAATGCAAGTTTGGGATAATAATCTACGCTGGTTACATCATCCGCATGATAATTTGCAGAGAAAACAACAGTGCCTTCATCAATTTTATAAACATATAACCGGCCAGAAATGACACCGATGAAATAATTGGAACCCGGCATAAAAAAGCCAAAACCGCGTTCAAAATTATCCCAATAGAAATTATTGACGACTTTTTGCTCATTTATATTAAAAATGTATAAACCCTTGTTCACCTCATTGGAACCAAATTTATGTTTTCCATAATATGCAATCAAACTACCACAGGGGCTGATAACCAGAAAATCATACCGTATTTCAAAATCAGACAAATAAAAACTTTTTAACAAGTTAAAGCTAAAATTTTCATAAAGGTCAATTCGGTTATTGCTTCCTAATATTGCAAAAAATGACCTGTTTTGTGAAAAAAAGATATTCAAAAATGTCGAATTTTCATAATTGAAGAGAATCTCGTTTTCGGGAAATTGAATTATATTTACCGCTGCCGGTTTTTTTACACAGACAAGCGTTTTATTTTCTGGGGTCAAATATAAATCACATACCTTATCATTCACAATTTGGGCAAATGTCGTATCTTCCCAGAAAGTTTTGCGAACCGCATTGACAATCCCGCAGGTCAATTTATATTTCATACTGATGGTGGTGATTTGATAGGATAATTTGGTGACATTTTCAGGAAGGCGTGTCAGGGAATCAGAAAATTCGGCTTTTGGATACCGCACACGGGCAATTTCCTTAAAAAATGCGCCATCGACTGACCGTTCAACAATGAATCCATCAATGTGGGGACTATTACATTTCCAGAATAGATGAACAAATTGATTATCAATTATTTCACCATTCAAAATAATTGACGGGTAATTCCCATCCTCGCCTGGCGGTTTATCATTATAAAGAAAATTATCCGTACACGAACAGATAATGAGTAAAGTGAGAAATGATATGCTAATTTTTTTAATCTTGTTTTTCATAATTTTCAATTAATTGATGAAAACCTGTAAGTATTTGTTTTTTTTTGATCTACTTTATGAGTGAATTATCAAATTCCTGTCCGATTGTCTTGATTTACAAAAGTGTTTAAAACGATATTTGATAAGAAGATAATTCAATATTGGTCCATGCACCATAAATTTTAACGATTCCAACTCCTGGTGCCAGGACATATCCCACTTCATCATCGATAGCCCGCGGTATATCAAAGTAGAAATCGATACAATTTTTAAAATTACCCGCTTTCGTTTTGAGTTGGACATTTCGTTTGACATGAACCTGATATGAATCATTTCCAATTTTATGATCCAGAATGTAGGTTGATCCATGCGGTTGGGTGATATCCAGCCAGATAATCTCTTTTCCCTGATAAAAATTATGAACGCGTCCCAAATCATCCACTCTTAATGTATCTACCCATGCATTACCGGGACCATAGAGAAAATAGTTTTTCTGCTGAAGTTGAATTTTATCAATAATTTTATAAGTAATTGTTTGTGAATCATAAAGTGGATTGTGGTATGTCCATGTATTTCCTTTAGTTAAGGGAAAATAAGTATATGAATAAAATGGATTTAAGCTGAGATCATTTTCACAACCCAAAAGAAAGAGCCAGCAACTCCAAAAAATAGCGTGTAATCGTTTATTGCGTTCAATTTTACTCGATTGTTTAAACATTTTTTCTGGATTCCTCGATTATGTCAAAAATAATGGACGATTTGAATTTTACATCAAAAAAACAAGCCCCAGACTCTCAAAATATTTTTTTATATCCATAATGAGATCATTCCGTATGGTCGGATAATTCGGCAAGCCTCCCCGCCAGATGATCGTTTCTCCTTTCGGAATCTGCCTGGCAACATTTTGAAGCGCCTCAAAGCCTTTCACTTTAACCTTACTCCAGGCATTACCAACCGTCTGACAATCATCTGATTGAATTTCCTGCTCACTTTTAGCCCGATTCGTTCCGGTTATAAGCGTAAAATAATTTTCACCATTCTCAATCCAGCCATAAAGCTCGTATCCCTTCATCGATTCTGGAAATATAAAATTGCTCGTTTTTTGATCGCTTTCAGGTGATGTTAATTGTTGACAATTGAACAAAAGCGCTAATAATATTATCATGAAAGGTATAAATAGTTTTATCTTTATGAATCTTTTCATCGTTGACTTCCCCGGTAAATACTATCTCTCATCAAAAACATTCAAATTCTGATTCCATTAAAATGCAATCGATATACCAGATTATGACTTTTCGGCAAAAATTGAAATCATTTTAGACGAATAGCTAATATCATATTGAAAATAATAAAGTTATCAAAAAATAGATTACAAGATATAAAGAAGTGAAATAAAAATTGATCAGGCTGGATATCAAATTAAAAATATTATTATCAGATTTCTGAAAGAAAATATCAGAAATCTGAGACTAAAACCGTATTTCGAGACCAGAAGTGATGAGCTGTTTCTGATAAAATTCGGATCGGAAAGGAGATTCATTTTTATAATATCCATAGCGAAGAAAAATGGAAATATTTGAAGTAAAAGAGCGGGAAATATCGATGATAAAGCAGTTATTTTCCTCCTGCTCCGTATCCAGTTGCATCTGAAAGAAAGGACCGAACTGATCTTTATATTTTTTATTTTGAAAAGTGAGATAGAATTGAATCAGATAGTGCGAAAAAAACTTTTTCGAAGTATTAAACCCCCAGTAATGTTTTTGATAGGAGAAGCCAAAATTATTGGATTGGTTATCTTCATAAAAATAACCCAATTTTACCAGAAAAAAACTCAGGTAACTGGCTTGAAAGGAGAATAGCGATAAATTATCCAGTTGCTGCTCATTTTGATAAATTAGTTGATTGGGGGCGCCAAGTTTATAGATATTTCTTTGATATTTAAGCTGGTTCTGACTCAGGCTTGCCTCCAGAACCAGATGCCGTGAAATATTTTTCGAAAGCGCCAGACCCAATTCCGTCCCTTGAAAATCATAAAAAGTACTGGCACGGTAGTTCAGGCTATGCGGCCGATAAAAAATGAAAAGCGCCGTTTGAAGAGGAAGTACAAATCGCGTATAAAAATTTGATGTCAGTAATGAATAATCAATTGGTTCATAAATAAAAAATTTTGTCCGCCACTGAAAATTTATGCCCGCAAAAACAGCATTATTCAGCTTCAATTCTGATGAAAACTGGCTTTCGCCGGTAAATTTATCTTCACGAGCCTGTTTTTCATAACCTTGATAACCACCCGTGATGCGAAAGCTAAAATTTAATCTGGAAAATTGTTTGTTCCCGGATGTTTGTAAGAGAAATCGCAGCGATGGTTCACTTATCGGATCGTACCGGGATTCGTAAATATTATCATCTATTTCCGCGCCAACCTGGAAACGATTTTTAACATGCCAGCCAGTCAATATATTTCCCGGGACGATTTCTTCTGGCAAGAAAACAAGGATAGTGATACAAAAAATCAATGTAACTATTTTTTTTTCATGCATGAGTGGGCTCGCCATTACTTTTCCTGAGTGCTGCCGGCCTTTTTCGAAAGTTGTTCCGACCGGGATTTCAAACTATCGGCTGTTGATAAAAGCAACTGTTTCCGTTTTTCCAGATTTGTAATATATGTTTGAATATCCTGTACGCTTAATTCTGTCGCATCCCGCTGAATGGATAAGTTCGGAAACAGTGGTCGGATGGAAGATTTACTCGTTACCGGAAGCTGGAGATAGGCATTATTTCGCGCAGCATTATTTTGCATCGAAATCAGATCGTCATTTTGAAAATCCCCCAATACCGTCTCAGGACTACCCGTTCGTTTATCTGTATTGCTGGTTTGCGAAGCTGAACCAACTTTAATCGGTTCGTCACGATGACTGAACAGGGTTAAATCCTGCTCCAGTTCGACCATCTTCTCCCGGATTTCAATTTCATCTTTCAGATTTTTGGCGATTCGTTCAAGTTCCTTAGCATTTTTACGCAATTTTTTTTCCTGATCCAGCAGCCATTCGGCTTTTTCGCGCATCTGACGGGGATTTTCATCTGTTTCCAGCGCCATTTGATTTAATTCAACGATTTCCTGAATTCCTAACTCAATTCTGGCCTGAACTAACTCGCGTTTTTCCTTGACAACCCCCAGTTGAAAGACGAACTCTTTTTTGACTGATTTATCTAACTTTTTGTTTTTTAATTGCGTTATCAGACTTTTTATTTGATCATCATATCTTTCAATGAGCTGCTCACACTGGGATTGCAGTTTTTGGTTATGACTGAAAATATCCTTATCCAGTAATTCAATTTCCCGGGTCAATTCCTGCGAAGTTTTTAGCAGGCTCTCCAGGCGTTGTCGCTGAAAATAACCCGTCTCTTTTTGATTTTTCAGCGCTGAAATTTCCATCGCCAGATTATTCGCCCGACTATTTAAATCTGTGCGCTGCTGCGAAAGCGTTTGCAGCATCACCTCCGTCGCCTGGAGTTCATTTTCTAGCTTCTGAATTTCTGAGGTATCAGCTCGCAGACTCAGTATAAAAATCAGGCAGAGGGCGATTATGTATTTTAAAATTAACATGTTAGCGTACCTTCAAAATAATTTATTTTTCGGGATTATGGTTCATGAAGCGTAACGCGTGATACGTAATACGTAAAAAGAAGATTATGTTTAATCCATTATTTTTCACGCATTACGCATCACGTTTCTCGTCAAATAAGCCCATATTTCTCCATTTTATAATACAACGCACTGGTTTTAACATTCAACAGTCGCGCAGCCTCGGTTTTAATGCCCTTGGCTTGTTCCAGCGCGTTTTCAATCAGTCTTTTTTCAACACTTTCCAGCGCCAGATTTAAATCCATCACACTATCCGACAAATAAATGTCGTTATTTTGATTTTTTTCCTCAATCAGAATTGGCAAATCGGTTGAATTGATAACATTTCCTTCACAAAGTACAGCAGCTCTTTCTAAAACATTTTCCAGTTCCCGCACGTTTCCTGGCCAATGATAACCAAGCAATACTTTTTTGGCATTGTCATCAATTTTGAGATTTGTTTTCTTGATTTCCTGCCCAATTTTTTGCAAAAAATAATTTGCCAGCAGCAGGATATCCTCTTTCCGTTCACGCAGCGGGGGCATTTGAATCGGCAAAATATGTAACCGATAGTATAAATCTTCACGAAATTTCCCTTTTGCCACTTCTTCTTTCAAGTTTTTATTCGTCGCGGCAATAATTCGGACATCGATACTTAATGTTTCTTCACTCCCCACCCGTTCAAATTCCTTCTCCTGAACCACTCGCAGGAGTTTCAATTGCATGGCCGGCGAAATATCGCCAATTTCATCCAGAAAAATGGTGCCTTTATGCGCCAGTTCAAATCGGCCTTTCTTGCGCCGCATCGCCCCGGTAAAAGCCCCCCGCTCATGGCCAAATAATTCAGATTCCAGAATTCCTTCAGCCAGTGCGCCACAATTAACCCGGATAAACGGTTTTGCATTTCGTTGACTGGCTTTGTGAATTGCCCGTGCCACCAGTTCTTTCCCGGTACCGCTTTCTCCATAAATCAAAATCGAGGAATCAGTAGGGGCGACTTTCTCGATCATCCGATAAATGGTTTGCATCGGGGCTGAATTACCCACAATCTCACCGAAATTAAACTGGACATCCAGTTCATTCCGAAGATAGCGATTTTCTTCCGAAAGTCGCTGAATTTCAGCCTGTTCCTGCAGGTGATCCAGTGCTTTTTTGACTTTTACCTGAAATTCCTGCGGTGAAAAGGGTTTGGTGATAAAATCAAAAGCACCCTGTTGGATTGCTTCTACTGCCAGTTCAATCGTTCCATACGCGGTAATGAGAATGACTTCGATATTCGGATTCTTGTTCTGCTGTTTGACCTGTTTCAACACTTCAAGGCCGTCCAACCCATCCATTTTATAATCGGTAATCACCAGATCAAAAGACTGTTTTTCCAGCCTTTCCAAACCGGCCAATCCATTCGATGCTTCACCGACCTCGTGCCCCATTTTTTTCAAGATGAGCGACATCCCTTCACGCATGGTCTCGTTGTCTTCGATGAGCAAAATACGACTCACATTTTTTTCCCCTGTTTCCGACACGATTATCCTCCGGGCATTTCTATTAAAAAAGCGGTTCCAGGTGAATGATTCTTCACTAATTCAATGTAACCACCATTAGCTTCTATCAGATTTTTGACGATGGCCAGGCCAAGTCCAACGCCTTTTTCACGCGTTGTAAAAAAGGGATCGAAAATTTTATCCTGAATTTCCACTGGAATTCCTTTGCCATTGTCAGTAAACAAAAGATGAACCTTATCGTTATGGCCAGGTTTTAATTGAAGTTTGATAACACCGCCCCCTGGCATGGCCTGAACAGCGTTCTTAATTAAATTCATCAAAATTTGCTTTAAATGCAGGGGATCAAATAAAACACGCAGATCCTGAACCTGTTTATCCTGAATTAAAATTTCCTGTAATTCACTGGCGAGAAATGAAATTGTTTCATTCCAGACCTCTTTAAATCCACAAATTTTCGGTTGTGGCTCGGCTGGTCGGGCATAATCCAGAAAATCCTGTACGATTCGCTTTAAATTTTTAACCTCTTTCAGAATTTTCAAGGTTCGCTCACGCGTCTCACCAGAAGGAAGCTCATCCAATAAAATGCCAGCAAAAAGTTCAATACCTCCAAGTGGATTGCGAATCTCGTGCGCGACCCCGGCCAGCATGGCTTTCTGCTGCTGATCACGCTGAATAATGTTCTTCCGCATTTCTTCCAGGGTGCGCGCCAGAAAGCCGACTTCATCCGGTGTACCGGGTTTTATGATATGTTGATAATTTCCCCGACCAATTTCCTGTGCCGAATTTTGAAGCTGTTTTAAGGGGCGAATAATCTGCCGTGAAAAGAGAATCGCCAGAATGATAGCCCCGAAAACTGCCAGAATTCCCAGATTAATCAAATTTTTCCGCACATCTTGGATAACTTCAAGCGTCTGGGCGCTTCCTTCCACCCGAACGGCTGCCACAATTTTATTATTTAGCCAGATTGGGGCGTAAGCTGATTTATACAATCGACCGTCATCCCCCTCAAACAGCACTGAACTGGCAGTCTTGCCGGAAAAAGCCTGCGTCACTTCGGATTGATCAAATTTCACCTGAATATATTCCTGACCAATCGCGATCCCTGCCTGCGTGTCGCCAAGGCTCTGAAACTTGCTATTAAAAAGATAAATTCGGCGGACGGCTGCTTTACTTTGAATATTTTGTAAAAGCCGGATTAAATTGAGATAACTTCGGGTCATCTCATCCCCCGGTATCAAATTAATTAAAATCTCACCTTCAATTTGCAGCGCGACCAAACTGGCGACAATCTCAAGGTGTTTACCCAATTCCGCTTCCAGCTTGTTCCGCAATTGCCATTGCAATGAGAATCCGGCGATCAGTAAAATAATGACAACCTGAACCACAAATAGTAAAATCAGCCGCGGACCGATACTTTTTTTTACGGAGAATAATTGACTCATGATACTTGGTGTCTGTCCACAAATGCATCCGGTACTGTCATTGCGAGGAGCGTTTTTGGCGATGAAGCAATCTCCATCATTATATAAGGGGATTGCTTCGGCAGAAAAACGCCTCGCAATGACAGGGTTTTGAATTTTCGGACAGACTCTATTTAATATAATGCAATAAACAGGCCAATATTAACAAATTGATAAATTTATTATTTTTAAAAAACAACACCGGGCTTTTAGTTTATACCTGAAAATATAAAATAGAACCTAAAATTCTAAAATGGAAATTTTTGATGTTCAGAATCAATGTAGTACCCCCTCCTGCCTCCCCCAAATTCCAAAAAGCGGAATTTGGGGGAGATAAAGCGGGATTCTCTCCCCCATTTTCGCTTTTTGAAAATGGGGGAGATCCAGAGGGGGTCAAGACTTCAGCGAAAACGATTCATTTTAGAATTTCAGGTAGAAATTTATGATATGATGAATCAATAAAAGCTCAGTATGCACCTTAGTCGTCAGGTTAAAATGCCACAAGCTTTACAGGCTGTCCGAGGACTAGAAAATTGACCAATATTAACTTTGCGAAGGTTTAAAACAATACGCGATATCGATTAAAATCAAATCATTATCAATATATGTGATTCATTTTTTCTACAACCTTCACAAGGTTAGTTCTCGGAAACGCTCTAAAGCTCGTGGCGATTCAATTTGCTATCCCATTTCCACCAAAACCCCATTTGTCGCTTTCATTTTATTCACCGGAATCAAATTGCCTTCAATGACTTCCCCATTCATGATGATTTTCTTCACACCCTTTTGAACGCCGGAATTATTCACCACCTTTATCGACAACATCTTCTTTCTAAAACGGCGTTTCACTGAAAATTCTTTCCAGGAGGATGGAATACAGGGATCAATTCGCAAGCCCTGATAGTCAGGCTGAATCCCCAAAATATATTGCGTGGCAGTGTAATATGACCAGGCAGCAGCCCCCGTCAACCAGGGCAACCGTGATGCACCAAATCGGGGACTATATTGACTATGCGTAAATTGACAATTCACATACGGTTCAATCTGACGGACTTCTGCTTTCGTATTGTAAGCGGCCGGCATAAACGCCCGATAATATTGAAACGCCAGATCGCCATGACCGAGCATTGTTTCGGCTATGATCGCCCATCCCTGCGTATGCGAAAAAATCGAGGCATTCTCTTTCATGCCTTTATTAAATAACGACGCTTTCACCACCCGATGATCAGTTTTGTGATACGGCGGATCAACAATGATAATGCCATATTCGGTCGCTAAACGATTATTTACAGTTTTCATGACCATTTGCGCCTGTTCTGGCGAAGCATGGCCACTGAGTACCGCCCAGGTCTGTGGATTTAGCCACAAATTGCCTTCCTCATTTTCTTTCGAGCCAATCTTCATTCCATCGTAGCGATAGGCGCGCATAAACCATTCCCCATCCCAGGCGTATTTTTGCAGATTTTCATCCAGTGTTTGCAATTGCTTTTGCGCCCAGACTTTTTCGTCTGATTTTTTCAATAATTCACAAATTTCAACGTAAGTCATCAAGGCATAGCGGAGTTGAAGTGCCACAAAAACCGTCTCGCCATGATGCCCCAGCTCCAGGCAATCATTCCAGTCTGCAAACAGACCGCAGGGCAGATGATGCGCACCACTTCGCTCCAGATTAAATTCAATAGCCTGTCGCAGATGCCCCAGCACCGTTGCTTCACCTTTATCCGCAAATGGAAGGACTTTTTCATAAAACGCCATATCCCCTGTTTCTTTAATGTAAGCCTGAACCGAATTAAACAGCCACATGCAGTCATCCGAACGATACTCTTCCTCCTTCGGTGGCTTTTCCTGACCAGGTTGGTGTGAAAAGGGCTTCACTACCGGCATGGCCCCGCCAGTAGAAACCTGACCGGTCAACATCAACTCCAGCCGCTTCCCCGCCTCTTCAGGAATGGTATGGCATACGCCCAACAAGTCCTGAACCGTATCACGATACCCCAGCCCATCACGCTCACCACTATAAACCAGACTCGCCGCCCGTGACCAGGCAAACGTCATCAAACAGTTGAAAGGACTCCACATATTGGTCATACTGTTAAATTCAGCGTCCGGTGTTTGCACTTCCATTCCCTGTAATCGGGAATGCCAGTATTCTTTTACCCGATTAAATTCTTTATGTATAACTTCAATTTTTTCGAATTCTTTAACAACCTTTTTTCCTTCAACCGCTGCCTTACCGATTCCCATCAGCACAGAAAGCTCGGTTGATTGTCCCGGCGCCAATTCAATATCCATCTGAAGCACGCCACACCCATTATCGCCCACTGCGATTGAATTGGTGCACTGCCCTTTTTCCACTATTTCCGGATTCTGATACGTCCGATAATTTCCCAGAAAGATGTCCCGGTCCGTATCAAATCCCGTAACCGGCGCGCCGACCACGCCCAAAAAAGTATGGCGATTTCCATCATGATTGATTTGATCGCCATCCGGCAGCAGGACATTGATCCCATGATCGATAATATTATCCACCACGCTCATACCCAGGATGTGTTGCGTATACTGTAAATTCACCATATCCTGCCAGAGGTACCAGTTATTGGCATATTCGACAAAAGAAAAAACACGCAAGCGTCGTTTTACCGAATCCTGATTCGTGATTTTCAACAGCCAACATTCGAACAGCCGATCCAATGGCACAAAATAAGTTGTTTCGGTTTTTATTTGATCATACGCTGATTCGATTATTGTATAAGCCGTGCCATGCCGACAAACAGTTTTATATTGAGCTAGCGATTTCCCAACCGGCTGCCATGAGGTCGACCAATAATCCTTTCGATCCCGATCATACAGATAAAGATACCGTCCTGGCTGATCATTGGGAATGGCATTAAACCGCATTCGCATAAATCGCCCCTGGGCAGCGGATTGGAAAAAGCTGTACCCACCCGCATTATTGGTGATAATCGCCCCATATTCTGTCGATCCTAAATAATTACTCCACGATTTTGGCGTGTCCGGTCTATCAATGACATATTCTTTTCTCTCGTCATCAAAATGTCCAAATTGCATTTGTCACTCCTTCAGCATATTAAAGTGGGTTGCTATCTATTTTGGGTATCTCAATTTCAAATTGAAATTCCGTGATTAACTGAATACCGGAAATCACAGGAGAAAAACATCGAACAACGTCTTGACGGTGTCCGCGAATTAACCTTGCGGAGGTTTTTAACCAGGTAAGATTATATCTATTGTGTTAATCTAAACCTTCGCAAGGTTAGCATTGGCTAATTTTCCAGTTTTCAAACGCCCTCGTCTTGCCCCCGGTATTTGCGTGGATAAAAAATTATTCTGATTGATGAAATATAATTATAGGTAATTCCGATAATAAAATCAATAGATTTTTGTGATGTTTGATTCATATTTTTAATTCAAATAATCTCTTCTGTCCCAACCTTTTAAGTAAATCAGGATGAAAAACTTTTTTTAAAATCAAACAGACAAAAAAAAGATGAGGTTATTTAAAATAATAAAAAATTTTCATCACATCTTGATAATTCTCTTGACAAATGGATGATCTGCGCACAGCGATGGCGGTCGCCTACTATATTCGTATCCTGACGGGCAACGGGCATGACCAGATCAATCTGCCCGGTTTCAGCAGTGGGGTCTGGACGTGTTCTGCGTCACTCAATACCGAAACCCAGCTTGCGCCGCGACACCGACTGGCAAAAGGCTTAATTGCTGCTGATGGCACTTATCAAACGGATAGCGAAGCCCTCAAAAATTCATGCTATGTCAATGAATATAATTGCACCAAAGCTTTGCTGGATAAAGGCGAATACGGCGATTTTGTGCCCTTTGCCAGCATTGCCGAATTGGCGCAAACCGATCCAAACGGCGATTCGCCATTGATTCCAGGCTTCAATAATATGCAAGCCGCGATGTTTTTTGCAGTGGGTCTAATTTTAGGGGAGGTCACCTTCCATTATTTTGCAGGCCACCAAGAAAATGATTTGCCGGTGAATTTGCAGTATGTCCCTCAAGATGAATATTTTGATTTTATGGCTGCCGGTGTGCCCTGGGAAGCGGCAAAATTTATTAATGAGTATTGCGGACTGACCCGTGAACTGCTGGATTTGCCCTTTGACGATCATCCGGGCGAAATTACCATACCTATTTTAAACCTCTCCCCGGCCGGTGTTTTTGGCGAGTTATCGAAATATACAACAACGCTGCTGGGCAGCGCCGACATCACGCACGTCATCCCCAGCCTGCATCCGCCCGAAGAAGCGGTAATGGATTTGGGACATGTCGACCTGTTAATGGCAAACAAAGCCCCCGCGCTGGTATGGTGGCCGATTTTGGATTGGATTCAGGGGCACTGAACAGATCAACTAATTCGATGGCGTACGCAATTGCGGCTTTAATATCGGTCTGGGTTAATTCAGGATAGTTAAGCAAAATATTCTGAATAGAGTCGCCACCTGCGAGCGCACCCAGGATATTACGCACCATCATGCGGGTTCTACTAATTACCGGCTTGCCGTGACAGATATCGGGATTGACTTCATTACGATTTTTCATGGCAGCCTTTCAATGGTCAATAGAAAAGTTTAATCACTGTAAATTACTAAAATTATCATCAAAAATCAAGCTTTCTTTTAATTCATCAGGAGTGAGGATTGTTTTACTAATTTCGAAATCCGCAATCCGAAATTGAACATTGAAAAGGCTTATTAATCGATATAAATTTACACTCCATTTATATAGAACATAGCTTTGCGAATTAATTAATGAAAACCAACCACAGATTTCACCGATTT
>DYKB01000166.1 GCA_020722815.1 Caldithrix sp.
GATATACGGGATCAGGCGAGGCACAGAATGGGGATATTCACTATATGAAGTCGAAGTTTATTTTTCAGAGATGACATCAGATAGAGATGAAAATAATTTACCAGAAATCAAAGATTATGTTTTATATCAAAACTATCCCAATCCGTTCAATCCATCGACGATCATAACTTATCAGATGCCGGGGAGCGGGCATGTCTCCATCAAAGTCTATAATGCGCTCGGACAAGAGGTGGCAACTCTGGTGGATGAAGAAAAGCCGGCAGGAAGTTATCAGGTGGAATTTAACACCACAAATTTGAGCAGCGGCATTTATTTTTATGAGATGCGCAGCGGCGGGTTTACGGATAGCAAGAAACTTACTCTTATGAGATAACCAGGAATCACTGATTAGCTTTTTATTAATTGACAAATAGACCAAAAAAGTTTTGATAAAGCCAAATTTCTTTTCAATTCTGATAGCATGAAAATTGAGCTCAATTTAAAATAAAATTCGCTTTATAAATATGTCAAATTAAAATAAGGAGGATTTTACAAACGGGAATTAAAAAAATTATCACAGTGGGAATCATTTCAGGGCTTATCATGGGACTTCGCCTTTTTATTGCCGGTGCTATTTTTTTAAAAATAAATTGCGGGATATAATTTGCACCGTGAAACGGCAAAAAAGATTTCCGCCATAGACGGATGAAGTTAGTTTACAAATTTCACTTAACTAATCTCTATTAATAAGGAAAAAATTATGTCTCAAAAATTCAAAGTACTGATTTATTCTTGTTTAATTCCGTTTATTGTTTCCCTGGGTTATTCACAAACAACTACGTACGATACCATCAAGGTTGATTTGGGGTCAAATGTAACAGAGGGTGGCTGGAATAATTTAACCAATAGCGATGGCACCGGTGAAATAACCATGCTGAAGAACAGCAGGAACCTCTACACAGCAATGGGTATCAATGTTTATGACAAGTTCAACGGAATAAATACAAGTGGCACAACCACACCGGACGCCAGCATAGGCTTTCCGTCAACGGCAACAAGTGACAGCTATTTTGGAAACACGGTAGAGTTTAGTGGATCCACGGAACCTACGGGTGGATTGCTGTTCAGCGGACTTAATCCAAGCAAGCAATATACATTCGAGATATTTGCTTCACGGTTAGCAAGCGACAACCGTGAAACGAAATATAAATTCAATGGCGCTGCGTTGGACTCCGTATTACTAAATCCATCAAATAATACAGCGAACACCGTATCGGTAACCATGCAGCCAAAGGAAGATGGTACGATCGATTTGATTGTATCCCCGGGACCGAATAACAACAATAGTTACGGCTTCTATTATCTGGGCGCTCTTAAGATGATTTATGAGCAGGAAGATGTGCTGCCACCGGCGATAACACTAACCGCTCCGAATGGCGGTGAAGAGTTGACAGGCAAATCGAATTATAATATTGCCTGGGATGCTATAAACCTTAAGGATGATGTTGTTGTCAACTACTCAACAAATAATGGGGCATCCTGGAATGAAATTGCTACTGTTGACAGCAGCCAAACTTCATTGGAATGGCTGGTCCCCAATATCACGTCAAATAATTGCTTAGTACAGGTTGTTTCAGGTACGGCCAGCGATCAGAGTGATTCTGTGTTTACGATCGTTTCCGGTTCAAGTGTGGTTAATGATACTATTCTGGTTGATTTAGGATCAAATATATCAGCAGGCGCCTGGAATAATTTCACTGATGCTGCTGGCAGCGGTGAGATTCCAGCTTTAATAAACAGCAGGAATCTGTATACGGCTATAGGTTGTAATATATCTGACCGCTTTAACGGAATAAATTTAAATGGTACGACTACTCCTGATCCTAACCTTAATCTACCGTCAACAGCTACCAGTGACTCATATTATGGAAATACAGCCGTATGGGGCGGTTTAGTTGAACCGACCGCGGCCTTGTTGTTTACAGGAATGGATGTATCTAAAGCATATACATTTGAGGTTTTTGCATCCCGAATGGGTGTTTCAGATAATCGTGAAACGAAATACAAATTTATTGGCGGCATCACCGATTCAATATACTTAAATGCAGCAAATAACCAGTCTGAAATCGCTACTATAACCTTACAACCGGCAGCGGATGGAAGTATTAAACTGCAGGTTTCCGCAGGTGAAAACAACAATAACTCCTATAGTTTCTATTATTTAACTGCTTTGAAAATAATCTATGAGCAGGAAGAATCTGCGCCATTAGTGACAGTTACTTCTCCGAATGGCGGTGAAGAATGGACCCGGGGAACTGTCCAAAAAATTACCTGGGTGAGTAATGATATAAATAATGTTAAAATTGAGTATTCTGCCGATAATGGAAGTTCTTGGGATTCAGTGGGTACGGCGGCGGCTTCGGTTGGAAAATTCGATTGGACTTTACCAGACGCCAAAACGGATAGCGCTTTGGTTAAAATTACTGCTGTTGAAAATTCAGAGATTTCGGATGTTTCAAATAATGTCTTTAAAATCGATGATCCGATTAGTGGGGAATTTAGACCATTAATAGTGGTATTAGGTTCATCAACGGCAGCCGGAACCGGACCAACATCTCCCGATAGCGCCTGGGTATGGCGTTACAGAAGTTATGTTCAATCTTTAGACAAAGATGCTTATGTCGTTAACTTAGCGGTGGGTGGATATACAACGTATGATATCATGCCGACTGGTTATGTCCCACCAACCGGCCGACCGACTCCCAAGCCTAACCATAATATCACCTATGCCATGACCTATAAACCTTCGGCGATTATCATTAATTTGCCAAGCAACGATGCGGCGCAAAACATTCCCATCCCGGAGCAATTGGCTAATTATGATACGATATGGGCTCATGCCGGGGATACACCGTTATGGGTAACCACAACGCAACCGCGTAATTTTTCCACCCAGGCGCAGAGAGACCAACTGATGTATGTTCGGGATTTTACTTATATAAAGTTTGGTGATCATACGATTGATTTTTGGACTGGCCTGGCCAATACTGATGGAACAATTAATTCTGCCTACAATTCCGGTGATGGTGTTCACATAAATAACGCGGGGCACCGTGTCTTTTTCCAGCGTGTTGTGGAGAAAAAAATTTGGGATTATATCACAGATATTGATGCCGGGGAAGTTAATGAATCTAATCTTCCGATAAGATTTGAATTGAGGCAAAACTACCCCAATCCTTTTAATCCGACGACTACCATCGTTTATTCATTAGCTGCGTCAGGAAAAGTTCAGCTTGTAATTTATAATGTAATGGGACAAAAGGAATTGGCGCTGGTTAATAATTTTCAGGACCCTGGCACATATATGATCCAATTCGATGGCGCGAAGCTTTCGTCAGGAATTTATTTCTATCAGCTCTCAATAAATAATTTTATCCAGACGAGAAAAATGCTATTACTCAGATAAGCAGTAATCAGTGACCCGTGATCAGTTGAGCTGCCTTGGATTGTTGCCAACCGATCACTGGTCGCGGGGGGAAATTGATGCTGCGAAAAATACCGGGTTGTTTATGAATAAAATTTTAACATTATTTTTAGCTCTTATTTCGATATCCCTTTATAGCCAGGACAAAACAGGATCTAACGTATATTGTGAACAAAGCCG
>DYKB01000085.1:0-4564 GCA_020722815.1 Caldithrix sp.
GCCAGAGCTTTTCGAATATCAGGTTACCAAATTGGAATTTGGTAACCAGTAAGAAATACCTGAATTTTTCCAGATGCTTTTTATTTACCCGGTTTTAACCGCAACATTTTCACATCATGTGATCCCACCTGAAACCGTGATGCCTTTTTCGTGCTGCCAATTTCTTTTTTCATCCAGACATCCCGAATTTTACAGGACGTTTTTTCAAAATTAATCGCACATTTGGAAAATTCATCGTTAATCGGATGTTTATTCCACTCAAAAATGATTTCTTTCATCTCGGGACTACGATTCAAAAAGCAGACCGCCCACTCACCTTTTGACAATGGCTTGAACCAGATTTCCAGACTGTCTTTAGCCGAATAAATAAATCCTTGAACACCCAATGAATCCTGATTGATGGCAATGGCTTCTTGGTTGGTAAGAATTTCAATGGTCTCTTTGGTCATATTGCTCAAATCATTACCCGCCATGAGCGGTGCAGCTAGCATGCACCACATCGAAAAATGCGCCCGGTCTTCATTTACGGCCATCCCATTCCCCACTTCCATCATGTCGGGATCATTCCAGTGGTCCGGACCGGCATGGACACGTAATCCTTTTTGTAAATCCAGAATATACGTAACACCCAAGGACTTCCAGGTTCCATGATCCACTACACAATCAAAACAAGCCGTAATATCACCTGTCGTCCGCCAGAGATGACCAATTTTTTTACCCCATTCCCAGGGTTTGTTATTTCCCCATTCACAAAGACTGAAAACAATAGGGCGACCTGCAGCGAATAAGGCATCCCGCATGGTTAAATACGCCCCTTCTGCATTCAGTCCTTCGGTATGGCACCAGTCATATTTCAGATAATCCACCCCCCATTCGGCATATTTCATCGCATCCTGATATTCGTGACCGCGACTACCAGGCTTTCCGCCACAGGTTTTCCAGCCGGCATCTGAATAAATACCGAATTTTAAGCCTTTTGAATGAATATAATCCGCCAGCGCCTTCATGCCCGAAGGAAATCGCTCGGGATGCGGCTGAATAAAGCCCAATTTATCGCGTTCCCCATGCCAGCAATCATCGATAACAATATATTGATAACCCGCAGCTTTCATCCCGGAACTCACCATGGCATCGGCGGTTTCCCGAATGAGTTGCTCGTTCACATCACAGCCGAATTTATTCCAGCTATTCCACCCCATCGGTGGTGTCAAGGCCAATCCGTCAAATTTTTGTGAATATAAACCGGTGGCCAATAAAAGTGCGATAAGAAGAATTATCTTTTTCACGACACATCCTTTCTTTTTATTTTGACTTATTAAATCCTAAATCCAAAAATGTTCAATAAAATTTTTACCAATTATCCAAAAATTAAAAATTGAAATCAAGCTTTTTTTTATTTATTTTTTGCTAGCGTTCACATTTTAAAATCGCTAAATCTGACCCCTCACCCTAACCCTCTCCCAAAGGGAGAGGACGTAGCTATTCCCTCTCCCTTTGGGCTGAACTTGACCCACATCTCATTACTGGACACGGGGAGAGGATGTCAAACAAGAATAGTGCGCCAAAAAGTACCAAATTTTTGCCAGTTGCTCTTTTGAACTCATCCCCCCAACCCTCTTCTCTTGAGAACAGAAGGGGGAGAAGCCGGCTTTTCCCCTTCTCTTTCAAGAGAGGGGGCCAGGGGGTGAGTTCAAAAGGTGCCAGGTTTGCTTTAATTTCCCGCCATTTTTCCATCTCCCCGTATCCTGTAGAAAATATGGGACACGATCAACCCAAAGGGAGAGGACGTAGCTATTCCCTCTCCCCTTGGGGGAGAGGGTTAGGGTGAGGGGTCAATTCTGACATAATCGAAAAGTGTACAGTAGTAAATTTATTTCTTGAATTATGGATGAAAACTTGTTAAAATTAAAAATCAAACACCGATTGCACAGTTTCCGCTTCTCATTTAAATCTGTGAAATCTGCGGAATCTGTGGTTTCACAATAATTATGTTTAATCAAATTTAGGAAAATTTATGAAGCATTGAAATTTTAAAATGAAATGTTTTTTCTGATGAAGTCATTTTCAATGGAAAATTGACCCCCGCTGTCTCTCCTAGTTTTCAAAATGCGAAAATAGGAGAAAGAATCCGGCTTCCTCTCCCCCAAATTCCGTTCTTTGGAATTTAGGGGAGGGAGGAGGGGGTTCTTCATTGATTTATAACATTATAAATTTGCATTTTAGAATTTCAGGTAATCATTTAAATAGAAAATTAAAAACCGAAAAGGAGGAAAAATGTCATCATCAAAAACAAACCGCCGGGAATTTCTCAAAACCACTGGCCTGGGATTGACGGCATTAAGTCTCAGCGACGGATTACTCTCCAGCACTGGAAAGGGAACTCGTCCGAACATCATCTTTATCATGAGTGATGACCATGCCGCCCATGCCTTAAGCTGTTACGGCAGTAAAATCAACCAAACGCCGCATCTGGATCGGCTGGCGCAGGAAGGGATGCGCTTTGATAACTGCTTTTGCACCAATTCCATCTGCGCCCCCAGTCGCGCGGTGATTCTGACGAGGAAATACAGCCATTTAAATGGTATCCTCGACAATCGCCTGAAATTTGACGGCACACAGCAGACTTTTCCAAAACTCCTGCAACAGGCGGGCTATCAAACTGCGATGATTGGGAAATGGCATTTGAAAAGTGACTCAACTGGTTTCGATTACTGGAATATTCTGCCCGGTCAGGGGGATTATTATAATCCCGATTTGATTGCGATGGGCGAACGAAAACAGTATCCGGGCTATGTAACGGACATCATTACCGACATTGCGCTCGACTGGCTGACCAGACGCGATTCACAAAAGCCATTCTGTTTGATGTATCAGCATAAAGCGCCGCATCGGAACTGGATGCCGGGGCCGAAGTATCTGAATTTATATGATAATGAAGAGATTCCCGAACCCGCCACGCTCTTTGACGACTACGCCACCAAAAGCCGGGCTGCCTTTGAACAGGAAATGACCATCGAAAAGCATTTATGGGATGGTCATGATCTCAAATTTATACCGGAAACAGCGAAAGCGACTGAAGATTCGCGATTGTGGCTCCGTGAAATTGGCCGTCTGACACCCGAACAGCGAAAACTTTGGGACGAAGCCTACGAAGCGGAGAACAAAGCTTTTAAAGAGGCAAAATTGACAGGTAAAGATTTGACCCGATGGAAATATCAGCGTTATATCAAAGATTACCTGCGCTCCGTAGCTTCAATTGATGAAAATGTGGGTCGCCTGCTGGATTATCTCGATGAAAATGATCTGGCGAAAAATACCATTGTGGTTTATACTTCCGATCAGGGATTTTATTTAGGCGATCATGGCTGGTTTGACAAGCGATTTATGTATGAAGAATCGCTCCGCATGCCCCTGCTGGTGCGCTATCCCGAGGAAATTATGGCCGGTTCAGTAAACACAGATATCGTATTAAATCTGGATTTCGCCCCGACTTTTCTGGATTATGCCGGCGTTTCCACTCCTGCTGACATGCAGGGTGTTTCCATGAAACCAATTTTACACGGAAAAACTCCCGCTGACTGGCGCCAGGCCATGTACTACCACTATTACGAATTTCCCGGCGCCCACAGCGTGAAAAAACATTACGGCATCCGCACCCAAACGCACAAATTGATTCATTTTTATGATGATATTGATGCGTGGGAATTGTATGATTTAATAAAGGATCCGGAAGAATTGAAGAATGTGTATGATGATCCGACTTATTCTGAAGTGGTTAAGCAGTTGAAAGCGGATTTAAAGGCATTGCAGGAGAAATATCAGGATACTGAGGCGATGCAGTATAATGATGAGAAATAAGGACAGGATAGAAAACAATTAAAATTTGACCGGATGACGGGATTTACAGGATTTTATTGCTTCATTTCGTTTTCCTGTTCATCCAGTTGGCCTGTCATTAATTTTCTATAATGAATAGCAAAAGTGTCAATTACCGGGTTCGGACTGCTTGAATGGCTCTTTCAACATCTGATTGAACTTGTGCTAAAGAAATTTTTTTATTTTTTTCATCTAATCTTGTTAATGCCCGTTCAAATTAGGCTTGCCACGAAAGTGGCGTATTTTCTTCAAGCGTTATGCGAAGCACCAATCGCTCCTGTTCTGTCAACTCTTCAATCGCTTTTAAAAGTTATTGAAAAGGTAATTTTATAGTCAAGAAAATTTCTGGCATTTTAAAATCATGCTCCTGTTCGTTTTATATTGTTACAAATAAAATGTTTCTTATCTCACTTAATATTACAAAGAAAAATGACAAATTACAAGCTTTATTTGGATAGCGCAATATTGAAAAGGAGTTGGGCAATTTTGTTTTTTTTGACACCCTTTGCCCTCACCCTAACCCTCTCCCAAAGGGAGAGGGAATAGTTTTGAGGGTTGAGGGAAATATTTTGGTTATTTTTAATTCTTAGCTTTTCTCAACAAGTTTAAATCAACATAAAATGCCCCCGGATCTACCTCAAAACCACCCAACCACTCCCTCTCCCCCCGGGAGAGGGCTGGGGTGAGG
>DYKB01000085.1:4664-22912 GCA_020722815.1 Caldithrix sp.
AATGATAAATAACCCCGAATTTACCTCAAAACCACCCAACCGCTCCCTCTCCCCCCGGGAGAGGGCTGGGGTGAGGGCTTTCTTTTCAAAAAAAATTGTTATTTGTTCAATTTCCGCGGCTGGTTTTTTGAATGTTTTAGTGTTACTCGATGCTGCTTCCCCTCACCCTAACCCTCTCCCAAGGGGAGAGGGAATGGTTTTGGTTGTTAAAGAAAATTCTTTGGTAATTTCATGTTCCGTCCTTTTCCATTTTTAAATAATCAAATATTCAAATAACCAAATTATCAAATCACTCACCTGTAAATGAATGTCCTGAACGCACTAAAAGCAAATAGTCGTAGAGGTTGACATAGTAGTCGGAACAATTGCCACTGACGAAACTGACAACCCAGCGCAACGACCCGCCAGATACAGCATCAGCCGTCCAAATCCACCTTTGGTCTCCATCAAAGCGGGGATCGATATACAAACCACGTTCATCTTTTTTCGGTTCCATTAAGCTCATGGCTTCTTCAAGCGTCGGCAAGCGCCAGTCACTAAAGCCAGCCATTTTTTGGCGATTACATTCACGAACATATTCATCGGCTTTTTTACGAGTCAGCCAATCTGGAGAACCACCTTGCTGCCACATCAGGCCCGTGGCTTCATCCAGAACCACTTTTTCGCCTTTTAAAGTAACGGGTTTAAATCGATTCGCCAGGCCTTTTCCTGATGGATTATAATCGCTGTCATAAAAATCATATTTCTTCAACATATCCCTGACTTGATTTTCAGACAAAGTACCTGGTGTCGATCTTAAATTGATGACGAGTTCAACAGCTTGAGTGGCAGGTGATTTCATCGCTAATTGTTGAGCCGGATTCACGACTTTTAAAATCTTCCAGGTTCCCAGATTAAATTCAGATTGCAGCCCGGCCAGGTCTTCCAATTTCAAACGCATATTCATCGATTCCGCTTGATCAGGAAAGATGGCACTTTTCATTAAATCATTTGTTGTTAGTTGAAAAGTCATTAATTTTCGATTCGCGGCAATTCGGCCGTTCATCGTATAAGGCTTTTTGCCCGGAAAACCGGTTATTGCTATTTGACCCTGCCATAGATTCTCAGAAGCTTCAGCGGCTAACTGCCAATAAGTACCTTTCCAGGCAGCATCAGGCATTTTTTGCCATTCATCGGTCGCATTTTCTTTATAAGAAAACGTCCAATTTTTTAATTCCGGTGGCGTGCGATCAATCTGAAAAACAAAATCCCTTTTGGCTTCAATTTTTTGATTATCGATAACTTTTATCTGTACGGTAACTTCGTTCGCATTTTGAGGAATCCGAATCGCAGCCGATCGCAAACTGGTATTGCCAATTCGTTTAAACGGCATTTCGCGATCATTCAGGAAAACCTGGGCATTTCTCAACAAAGGATGGTTCTCCAAAACAATTTCCAGCGAAGCGGTCCATTTAATTTGCAAAGATCGGGGTTCCCGCAGTTGAATCGCGGCCCGCAGTTGTTCTTCAGCCAGTTTATTCTGCCGCTCCAGTTCACCGGCCAATTGTTTTGCCCGAACTCTATCCTGCTGCCGGTTCGCCAGGTCTGTTTGCAGTTCCAGAATCCGGTTATCTTTCTGCAGCGCCAGATAGGCCGAATCAAGAAAATTCGAGACCAGTTGAAAATTTATTGAATCCTGTCCAACAAGCTGGTGATAGCGCAATTGAACATACTGAATTCTCCGATCTCTCAGGCTGTCTTTCAACGCTTTAATTAAAGAATCCTCACGGGGATAAATCCAGTTAATGGTTTCAATCAGCGAATCGGCTTGCTGAAGATGCGGCGCTTTCTGGGCAAAAAAACATTGCTTTAATTCATCCAGATAGTGGCCCAATTGACCCGAATCCTGCAAGCGATTTTTTGCCCGATAGAGTTCCAGGCGAAAATCAAAGATCGAAACCTTCTGCTTTTTCATCAAATCCAGGCTTTGATCCAGTTTGTAAATTGTATAAGTGCGCTGGAAATACGGAATTCCCCAGTAAACCACCGTAAAAATCAACAATCCAACAACCAGGAGCCTGGCAGCCATTGCCATATTTTTACGAAATTTTCCAGTCGTCTGCAGCGATGGCACCAGACTGTCATGACTCAGTTCATAAAAAGCCTCATTCAGCCGTGGTTCCCTTCGAAGTAATCGGCTATCCACCAGATGCTCCAGATCCGCTTTCGCCACACCAATTTCATGGATAATTTCATCCTCATGCCGGGTGTTGCGGTTGCCGCCGGCCGTAATGAGCCGGTCTTCGCATAAATGGTGCACCGCGGTCCGGGGAAAATGCACCGGCAGCAACCGGCGCAATAAATTCATCGGGCCGCTGCTTTTGCGCGGGCCGGCGCCCAAACGCAGCCGCGGAATGGTCTGCGTAATGTCCTGATAATATTGGGTCAAAAGCCGGCGCAGGCCTTTTTCACCACCCAAATCGGCCAGTTCAATCACCTTTTTCCCCTGTTCCCGCATCCCTTTTTCCAGTTGCCGGCAGATGACCTGCAATTGGGGCGGGCCCACCACCTCTTCCAGCACGCCGGAACGGCTGGTGGACATTTTCAGAAATTCCAGCAGCGCCGAAACCGCCTCTTTTTCAATCAGAAACTGATTTTCTCCCAAAACTGCCTGCGCCGGCGGATTTTCAATGGCTTCCCGCGCCTGTACGAGATTCAGTGCGGGGAGTCGGTACCGGCTGTCGTACACTTTGGGAATTTTCTGCCCCAGATTATCCAGATACGCCAGATAATCCTCGCGCAGGGAGACGAGAATTTTAATGGGCGGCAGGGGATTGCCATACAGGAGCTTTTCCAGTTGCATAAATTCAGGCGTGCCAGGCGTCAGCGTTTGCAACTGTTCCCGAAAGCGTTCCCGTACCAGTGCGGGAATGCGGCCGCGGACCAGATCGGCAAACTGTTCGATAAACGCATCCTGTTCCGCGGTGCGATTGGCAAAAAGCGTAAAAAGTTCTTCAAATTGATCCAGAATGAGCAGAATCGGTTTCAGGGCATTGGCTTCAGTAGCTTGCAGATGATAAAATGATTCCCAGAGCGTTTCCGCCGGCCAATTATTTGGCAATTTGATATTTTGTTCTGCGGCTTCATTTTCCACAGTCTGATAAAGCAGTTGAAAGAGTGAGTTCTCTTTCGGGGCATTAAAAATACGCGCCCGCACCGGCAGATAGTCCAATTCCCGAAATCTGGGCTTTATGCCGGCATTAATGAGCGAAGTCTTTCCATCGCCGGATTTGCCAAACAGGATGGTAATATTTTCGGCGAGAATCCGTTCGGTGAGTTCCTGGATTTCCCGCGTCCGGCCGAAAAAGAGCTGCTGGTCCACTTCGGTATCTTCAAAATAGTGTAGGCCGGGAAAAGCCCAAAGGGTCTTCGATTTATACATGGCTGGCCTCCTTCCATTTGCGGTCGAGTTCGGTGACAAAGGCCAGGGCGTCGCAGTTGTAGATGGTGATTTTTTCATTTTGCCAATAGATAATGGAATTTTCCCATTCATTTGCTGCAACTGGTTCCGTATCTGCCAGGGGATCATGCTGAACGGCAAAACAGGGGACGGACTCTTTTCGAAGATATTTTAATAAAACCCGAATATTCCAATCTCGCAAGCCATACCCAATAAACAGAATACTGCAAAATTGAAAAACATTCTTAATAAAATTCGGTACTTTTGGGTCGCCATTAATCAGACGAATCAGAAAATCGATATAATCATTTTCTGTTATCACCATCGAGTCGATATCTTCCAGTGATCCATGTAATTTATAAACCAGCGGCCGTTCGACAGTGGGTTCTGTTTTAATCTCCTGCGCATCGCCACCCCGTTTGTAAATTACTTTCACCGGATCTTTGTCCGGACAAAAGGCACGTTCCATGAGATTATCATAATTTGTGGTCAGCACCGTTTTAATGGGCAATTCGGCTAAAATCTGATGCATTCGGCCCGGTTTGACGTCCGGAACTGACAATTTTTCATGAATCGTTTTTCGTAAATGCAGCTCGGAGATTGTTAATGCAAAATATTGAGAAACCCGGAGCAAATCTCTTCGATCCGCGCCCGGATAACTGCATTCATCTGCCAAAATTTCCGACAGTTCCCCACTTGTTGGCAATCCTGGTGAACCATTAAAGCCGAGAGAAGCCCCTGCGCCCAGAAAAGGGACGAGTTGTCCATGTTTCAGATGATAAAGGATAGGTGCCCAATTAATTTTCGGTAAATATGATGAAGAATCGTTCATAAAATTATTCCGATTTTAATGAATTTCAGGTGAAGCAAATTTGAATTTCAGTTCAAATCACTCATCCCGCATTACGCATTACGCATTACGTATTAAATTACTAAAAATATGCAAGGAATTCAATATAAATGTTCAGGAAATGAGATTAAAAGCTTAAAAAATTGGCCACTGAAGGGAGAGGTCACAGAAATGGAATGAATTTAACGGATTATTGAAGTCTTTTTAATTTTTATGTAACCTCTTTATTTTGTGGCCATTCATTTTTAATCGTTTTGCGTAAAATGATTTTGCCTCTAGTCATTTTGAAGTTCAAAATTGTCTGTTAATCGTCTTGTCGCAAAATCGTCATGTCATTTTTTTTTAACATTTTGTGGCCTGATAAAAGTTTTCTTCTTTAATCAATTTGATCATCGTTCAATAGACCTTAAATATAAAATTTTGGAGTATAATTGAAATTAATTTTGCATTGTGGGAGATCAATTGTGCATTTCTTGACTTCGAGCGTGCTTTTATTGACAAAGAGTACTTTTCTTGACTTGAAGTATGCATTTCTTTAGATAAAGGATGCACGGCGCGGGATAAATTTGATATTGCGTCAGATTGAGTTGACATTGTGTCGGGTGAATCGTGCTTTCCACGAGATCAATTGTGCTTTTTGCAGGATTCAATAGGCATTTAATTATGACAATTATCCATTCCAGGTGATTGATTTGACATTCCATCCGAGACAGGCAATACTTCGAATCTATTGGAAATTTATAGCTTTCTCTTGAAAAATTATGAGAATCAGGAGAATTCCTTTATGAATTGCAAAATTTTGCAACGTATAAAGGCGTTGCACTCCGGTATTTTATACTTAAAGTAACCAACCCAAGATAACAATTTTACGTAATCCGATCATACTGTTCCGGCAAAATCACGCCTTCCAGTGGCTCTCCTTTCACATAGCGGCGGATATTCTGGACCGTAAACTCGCCCATGTCCTGATAGCAGTCCGGAGTCGGTCCACCGGTATGCGGGGTGATAATACAACGTGGCAAAAATCGAAATGGCGAATCCGGCGGGAGTGGCTCAGTCGCAAAGACATCCAGACCGCACCAGAGTCGACCTTCTTTTAATTCTGCCAGCAAATCTGATTCATTGATCAAGCCACCGCGTGCGGTATTAATCAATACGCCATTATCCGGCATGAGCGAAAGTAATTCTTTATTCACCACGCCATCTAGTTCGGGAATCATACTGGCATGGAGGGAGATGATAGTATTGTCGCTGAACAGGGATTTTAGATTTTTCACACGTTGAACCCCCAGCGACTGAAAGATTTCATCTTTAACATACGGATCATAGGCTTGAATGATGGCATTGAAGGGCGTTACTAAGCGGACGAATTCCTGAGCAACCCGGCCAAACCCGAGGAGGCCAATCCGCTGCCGGCAAAGTGATCGCGGCTCATGGGTATTTTGATCCCAATAGCCCGCTTCCAAATTTTTACGAACAAAATTCAGGCGCCGAAGGCAGGCGAGCATCAACATCAGCGCCGCTTCCGCGAGATTTTTACTGATAGCGCTTCCCCAATTGGTAACCATAAATCCTTTTTCCAGAAAATCTTTTGAAATGCAGTGTCGAATCGAGCCGGTAACATTGCAGATATATTTCAATTGGCCCTGACTGAGGAGTTCAATTGGTAGTTTTGGTGTCCCCCAGCCCGTAATCAAAATTTCAGCTTCCAGCAGCAATTCCCGAAAAAAGAAATCCGTTTGGATAAGCCGCTCAATTTCACCTTCCGGTCGCCAGTAGTCAACCAGCCCTTTTAATTCTGTGATAAATTCTTCCGGAAAAGTAGCCCGAAAAACCTCGGCGGTTGGATTAAACAGATTCACACAACGTGGTGTATCATTTTTTTTCTTTTTACGAAGATGCACAATAACCTCCTGGGCACGACGCAAACAGTCGGACGCCGCGTGCAGAGCGAAAGGAATGAATTTTAGCGCCTTCGGCGCTACGCGATGCTCGCTGCGCTTTGCGCCCTGCGCCTATTTTGCCACGGGAATCCCGACGATAAATTTGGTTCCCATATTTAATTGCGATTCAAATTTTAAATAGCCCTGATGCTGCTCAATAATTTGTTTAACAATCGGTAAGCCTAATCCGGTTCCTTTTCCCTCGGCTTTCGTAGTAAAAAACATATCAAATATTTTCGGTCGTATCTTTTTCGGAATGCCTGAACCGGTGTCCTGAATAAAAAATTCTACATATTGATAATTTTCAGTCAATTGTGCCCCGATAGTTAATTTACCACCTGGCTGCATGGCATGAGCGGAATTTATTTCAAGATTCCGAATCACTTGCTCCAATAAATTAATATCACCCTTAATTGCAGGTAAACCGGGGTTAAATTGTTTCTCAATTTGAAAATTTTTCAGAACGCCGCTTAAAATTAAAGTCTCGGTTGTGGCTTCCAGCAGCTCAATAATATTAATTTCCTTGATTTCCGGCTGGACGGGTTTACTCAGCGATAATAAATTCTTTGCATGCATGGAGATCGTCGTCAGATATTCACAAAGAATTTCGGAGTATTTTTTTACGGCCGCTGTATCACCAGGATTTTCCCGGATAAGCTGTGAATAAAGGAGCATTCCC
Source organism: Caldithrix sp. (assembly GCA_020722815.1). Taxonomy (GTDB): domain Bacteria; phylum Zhuqueibacterota; class Zhuqueibacteria; order Thermofontimicrobiales; family Sulfurfontimicrobiaceae; genus DYKB01. The sequence continues at coordinate 11,576 of DYKB01000085.1, forward strand.
CCAACAATATTATTCAATTCATGACCAATACTACCGGCAATGACTCCCAGCGTGGCCTGTTTTTCAGATTGACGGAGATTTTCCTGGGCCTTTTTGAGTTCAGTGATGTCTTTGTAAATCAGGCAGATGCTGTTCACCAGACCATTTTTATTCTTCATGGGGGTCGCCGTGATAATCACGTTCTTTGGAATATTCCCTTTGGCATAGCGAATCGCTTCTACTGAACGGATTTTTTCCCCGCGAAGAACTTTTTGAGAAAATTGAATACTCTCATCCAGTACGGAATCATTTGTAATCAGTTCATCAATCGGTCGTCCCATCGCTTCGTAGTCCCGATAGCCAAAAACGTATTGAGCACCTTCATTCCAGGATACAATTTTTAATTTTTCATTAATGATAACAATCGCATCCCCGGCCTGTTCCACAACCGTTTTAAATCGATTTTCTGAGGCCTGTAATTCTTCAGTATGCTGTAAAAACATCTCTTCAATTTTTGAAAGGTATTGCTGAAATTCATGCAGCAATTGTTCCTTATTGAATGATTTCATAAAAGTCTCACATCCAGGTTAACAAAGGTGCATTCAAAATTTGCACCTGAAATTCCTGCAATTAAAGTATTATTTAACTTCATAATATTATCAGAAGTTTGAATTTATTTGAATTATTTTAAAATATTTTTACAAAATCTTCTCACCCCAGCGCTTCCTGGTAAAATCTAACGGTTCAACGCTACAGATGGCAGTTGTTCAGGTTTAATAGTAAAGTTCGCTTCAATTGATAATATTTTTCCCCAGCTATTGATTATGAGCAGTAGCTTGTTTCTATCAACCTAAAACCGAAAGAATCAGCATCGATATTAAAAAAGTAATAATTATTTACTTGACTTTTAAACAGATTTTTTTTATTTTAAGGATATCTTGGTGAAAGATATTTCGGTGTGAGCTTTTTTTTGCCACTCGTAACTCACCCCCGTAAGCATACCTGCTGTGTATAAGCTGCCAGTAAGCTTTTCAGGTTGTAAATTAATATTCAATTCCGACAGAAGTTCATAATGTGTAAACTTCGGCGGGCTTAAAAAGTTTTGTGAATTGCTTATAATGTTATTGTTCTTATAAAATTTAAAAAGATAATAATGAATGCTGTCAAAATATAAGGAGGCATAACATGTCCGATAGCAAAAATCGTTCTAAAACACTTGGTATTCTCGTTGGTGGTGGGCCGGCACCGGGTATTAATGGTGTGATTGGTGCAGCAACTATTGAAGCGCGCGTCAGGGGTTTAAAGGTTCTGGGACTCTATGATGGTTATAAATGGCTGGAACAGGGAATCACTTCCTATGTGAAAGAACTCTTCATCCCGGAAGTTTCCCGAATCCATTTTACGGGTGGTTCTATTTTACGCACCTCACGGGCAAATCCGACGAAATCTGAACAGAAATTGAAGAATTGCGTGAAAGCTTTAACTGAATTGGGAATCGACTATTTGGTTACCATTGGTGGAGATGATACCGCTTTTAGTGCCACAAAAATCGCTGAAATGTCTGAAGGGCGCATTCGTTTCGCGCATGTTCCCAAGACCATCGATAATGATTTACCGCTTCCGAGCAATATGCCAACATTTGGTTATGAAACCGCACGGCATGTTGGAGTCGGGCTGGTACATAATTTAATGGAAGATGCCAAGACGACCAATCGCTGGTATGTGGTGGTTTGTATGGGTCGGAAAGCGGGTCACCTGGCATTAGGGATGGCCAAGGCCGCTGGTGCGACGCTTGCGGTCATCGCTGAAGAGTTTCCAAATGAAAAAATCACCGTTCGCGAAGTGTGTGATGTGATTGAAACTGCGATGATTAAACGCCGTGCGCTGGGCAGTGAACATGGTGTGGTTTTATTAGCTGAAGGTATTGCGGAGCGATTCGATGTTGAAGAATTGAAAACAATTCCAGGCGCTATGATTGAATATGATGAATATGGTAATATTCGACTGGCTGAAGTTGAATTAGGTAAAATCGTGAAACTTGAACTCGAACGTCGCTTTGCGGAACGGGGCGAAAAAATGTCGTTGGTTGAGCTGAATATTGGCTATGAACTTCGTTGTGCGCCGCCAATTCCGTTTGATTGCGAATATGTCCGCGATTTGGGTTATAATGCAGTTAAATATTTACTTGATCCAACCTATAAAGATTATCCCGCCGCCTTAATTTGTAAAGAAGGTGGCAATTTAAAACCAATTCTGTTCAAAGATTTGATTGATCCGAAAACAGGAAAGACCCGTGTCCGTTTAGTGGATGTACACACGGAATCCTATGAAGTTGCCCAGGGATATATGATTCGGCTCCGGAAATCCGATATCGAAGATCGGGAACAGTTGAATATTCTGGCCAAAACCGCGAAAATGACTCCGGAATCATTTCAGGATCGGTACGGGTATCTGGTTGGGGTGAAGAAATAATAAGTCCGTTCGTCAAGACTTCTATTTAGAGTCTGTCCGAAAAAACTTCCGGAGCTGTCATTGCGAGGAGCGTTTTGTGCGACGAAGCAATCTCCGCATTACTCCATGGGATTGCTTCAGCAAAAAACGCCTCGCCATGACAGGCATTGGGTGATTTTGGACAAACACTATTTAGAATACAAAAGCCACTTCAGGTTTTCCGAAGTGGCTTTTTCTATTTCGCGCTATCATCACAGATGACACAGATTTTGCAGATTCATCTAATTTCAATCTGCGAAATCTGCGGTTATTTTTTTGATCTAACAACTTTTTCATTTCCCGATCAAAATCCGAAATATACTTTTTATCCTCTTCTTTTCTATATTTTTCATATTCAAGTTTGGCTTTTTCTATTGCTTCATAGTGGCTCACCTTACCTGCATTGACAAGTAACTCTTTTTCACTGATTTTTAAAAAATCATCCAATTTCTGTATCCAGTCGGCCATTCTCATTGGTTTTTTATTCGTTGCTTGCAATTCGGCAAAATCAAGATACATAGAAACAATCAAATTCAGTTGTTTCAATTCATCTTCGGTCAGGTAATTTTTTGCGATTGCAATATCACGAGTCGTTATATAGTCGCCTTTAAAATTTGTCAATCCCATAAAAGGTTTTTGGGCATCGACTCGCTCGCTAATCAGTTCAGCCGCAGTTTTACCATGAACGGCATCGTGCATCTTATTTTGGACGGTGGCAAAAAATTCTTTTGTCAAATCATCATCTTTTTGGTAATCGATGCTGGTGGCATAAATATCGGTAACTTTTTGGTAAAAATTTCTTTCACTGCTGCGGATATCCCGGATTCGTTGTAACAGCTCTTCAAAATAGCGGGATCTGGCGCCTTCCTGCTTGAGCCGGTCATCGTCCATGGTAAAGCCTTTGACGATATATTCACGAATTTTTTCGGTTGCCCATTTGCGAAACTGGGTTCCTTGCAGTGACTTTACCCGGTAACCAACGGAAATGATTACATCCAGATTATAGTATTTTACGAGATAGGTTTTTCCATCCGTACCAGTGCGTCGGAAATCCCAACATACTGCACCCTCATCCAGTTCTCCTTCTTTATAAATATTCAAAATGTGTTCGGTAATGGTCGAACGGCCTTTTCCAAATAGCATCGCCATTTGATCCTGCGTCAGCCATACAGTTTCATCTTCGAGATTGACCTGGAGTTTGGTTTTCCCGTCTTGTGTTTGATAAATGATTATTTCTGATGACATGAATGATACCTCCGTCACGATAACAATCAACTATAAAACGCATGAAAAAACATGATTGCTTTCGTGTATTTCATGGTTCTATTATTTTAGAAAATAACCGCAGATGGAGCAGATTTCGCAGATTCATCTAATTTCAATCTGCGAAATCTGTGGTAAAACTTTTTGGATGACTTAATATCAGAATATTTCTATTCTTCAGCCCAGATGAGAATGAGATTAATGATAACTTCCACTGCTTTTTTCATATCCTGAATGGAAATCCATTCGGTTTTGGAATGAAAATTATGACCGCCGGTAAAAATATTGGGCGTGGGGAGTCCTTCGTAGCAAAGCCGAGAACCATCGGTTCCGCCCCGGATAGCGCCCCGAATGGGTGTTATTCCAGCGGCCTGGATCGCTTGAACTGCTTTTTCGATAACTTCAGGATATTTTTCCAAAACATAAAGCATATTTCGATAGCTTTCATCCACTTTCACTTCCAATCGCGCTTGCGGATGCCGAATCATGACTTCACGGGCTAATTTCTCGACGATTTGTTCCTTTTCTTTCAAACCTTCCACTTTAAAATCACGAATCAGGAATTTAACGATTGTTTCCTCTACCCCACCTTGAATTTGATGGGGATGGACGTAACCTTCGCGTCTTTCAGTGGTTTCGGGGGACAGGCTATCTTTCGGTAGCTGTTCAATAATTTCGGCAGCGATTTTTAATGAATTGACTAATTTATTTTTCGCATATCCAGGGTGTAAATTAACACCTGATACCAACAGCGTTAAAGAATCAGCACAAAAAGTCTCGTTTTCCACCTCACCGAGCGTTTCGCCATCAATCGTATAGGCATAGTCGCAGCCAAATTTTTTAACATCGAAATAGCGGGTTCCCATGCCAACTTCTTCATCGGGCGTAATGGCGATACGAATTTTTCCATGTTTGATTTCAGGATGCTGGATAAAAAAGTAAATGGCATCAAAAATTTCAGCAATGCCAGCCTTATTATCAGCACCCAGCAGCGTCGTTCCATCTGTGGTAATAATATCATGGCCGATTTGATTTTTTAGGGCGGGATTTTCTGCCGGAATTAATTTGAGATCAGGATTTCCGGGAAAAGTAATCTCATTTCCCTGATAATTCCGATGAATTACAGCATGAACATTGGCTCCGGAAACATCAGGTGAAGTGTCCATGTGGGCGATTAAACCGATTGTCGGGACTTTTTTATCCAGGTTCGATTCAAGGGTTGCATAGACATAACCAAATTCATCGAATTCGACTTCGTTCAATCCCATCTGCAACAATTCATCTTTTAAATATTTTCCCAGAATTTTCTGTTTTTCCGTGCTGGGAAAAGTTTTAGATTCTTCCGCCGACTGTGTATCGAAAGTGATATATTTTAAAAATCGATCAACTACGGTATGCCTGATTTCCGGTAAGGCCATTTTTTCCTCCATTCGTTTATTTTTTCGAGTCTGTATTAATATTTAATAATATATTTTTTTTACCACAGATTTCGTAGATTGCACAGATTAAATTAGCATCTGCATATAACCAATCTATACCATCACAATGTATTATTACAAAATGCCCATCAATGTATTAGCCTTTTACACTTCCTAAAGTCAATCCGGAGATTAACCAGCGGCTCAGTATTAAAAAAATCAGGACGACTGGGACACTGACAGCTACTGCACCGGCGGAATAGAGGCCCCAGGAAGTTTGCAAACTGGATTGAAAGAGCTTTAAACCTAATGGCAGCGTAAAAAGGGCTTTGTCCTGTATTAAAACAGCCGCGACCAGATATTCCGACCAGGCGGTCATAAAAGAAAAAAGGGCAGTTATGGCCAATGCCGGCGTAGCCAGTGGCAAAATAATACGCCAGAAAGCGACAACGGGTGAACAGCCATCAATCGTCGCCGCTTCTTCAAGACTGAAGGGGATGGTATCGTAATAGCCCTTCATCTGCCAGATAGTGAAAGGGAGCGCGGTTGCTGAATAGGCAATGATTAACCCATAATAGGAATCATAGGCGCCGATTTTAATAAGCATGATAAATAAAGGAAGCAATAGCATCGTTGCGGGAAACATTTGAGTAGTAATCAGGCCGATCATGGCGGTGGCCCGGCCTTTGAACTTATAACGCGAGAAGGCATAACCAGCCGTGGCAGCCAATGCAACCCCCAAGATCGTGACAATGGCCGATATTAACATGCTATTCCAGAGCCAGCGCAAAAAAGGCTGTTCAAAAAATAGCTCGTAATAAGAATGAAACGTGGCATTTTCCGGAATAATGGCTAATGATTTGCTAAGTAACCGATCACCCGGGCGAATAGAAATGCTGAAAACCGTTAAAATCGGATAAATGGAAAAGAGTGAAAATAGCGTTAAAAAAAGATAGGCGTAACTTTTGGCAACCTTTTTCGATTCGTGAATTTTGCCTTCGCTCATTCTTTTGTTGATAACCAGCGAACCTAACATCATATCGGTTAAATTTTGTCGGCGGGGGCTGAAAATCATTGATAAAATATTTGATAACACCCAAATAACAAGAATAATAAAAGTCGTCGATTGTAATGGATGCTGAAAAAAACGGTTTTTTTCCAACGGATCAATCATTATCCAAAGCCAGGTGATAAAAAAAGGATACATCAGAAAAGAACGCCCCAACGCCCGGTCGCCATCGATGGTGGTCCGCAAATTGGTATGGGCGACCAGGAGGCCCAGGAGACGATTTCCCAGGGTGCTTTCATATTTCTTCCAGCGATAGAAATAAAATTGGCCCAGAAAAAAGTACAGGAGCATCGAAAAAGTGAGTGTTCTTTTCGGTAACTGGTTATGTGCCACCAAAGACAGGCCGGCGGCATAAATAATGATGGCAGGCAGCATAATAACAGCCATATCGATTAATCCAGCCAGACTCCGGCGCCAGGCGGGTGCCAGCATGTTTGCTTCCATATTTCCTCAATAAAAATTCAAATTTTAATAAACCGCCTCAGTTGCGCGCGTTTTTTTAATAAAATTCCAGCTAAAAATAAACAGTATGAGAAAAATAATCATCGAAAAGGCAGCAGCATAGCCGATTCGAAAATAAGTAAAGCCGGCCTTATAGACCCAGGATACCAGTAAATGGGTCTTATCAGACGGCTCTCCCCCATTGCTCACCAGCCATATCACATTAAAATTATTAAATGTCCAGATCACCCCCAAAGTAATGGCTGGAATCATTACCGGTTTTATCAATGGAATCGTGATATGGCGAAATTGATGTCCCCAACTGGCCCCATCCATTTCAGCGGCTTCATAAAGCGCTCTGGGGATACTTTGCAATCCACCCAATGCGATAATCATCATAAAAGGAAAACCGAGCCAGATGTTGGTGACTAAACAGGCCGTGAAAGCACCCCATTCGGTATTCAGTGGAATCGTAATGCCAAATAATTGATTTAGAATCAAATTAACTGCACCATATTCGGTATTAAACATCCCGCGCCAGGTTAAAGCCGTAATGTACTGTGGCACGGCCCAGGGGAGAATCAGCAGTGTTCGAAAAATTGATTTTCCTTTTAATTCGCGATTTAAAAGCAGGGCTAAAAAAACACCGATGACCACATGAAAGAAGACGTTAATGCCCGTCCAGAGGATGTTTTTCAGGAGAAAGTACCAGAAATAATTTTCTTTAAAAACCGTCAAATAATTTCGAAAACCGACAATCCACCAGTCCCGAAAGTGCATCAAGTTCATATTGGAAAAGGAGATAACGATATTATAAACAAACGGATAAGCAACCACCAGTGACATGATAATCAGGGCTGGAAAAGTATAAAAATATGCCAGGCGTGTTTGATTCATAATTTAGCTCCCTTTATTCCCGATTTTCACGGATTAATTTCAAAGCATCCTGCTGCATTTTTTCCGCCGCCTGTACGGGGGTAATATCATTGGTGAAAATTGCCTGATAGGCCGGGCGCATGGCATCCCAGATCCAGCGGAGTTCGGTGACCACAGGCATTGGTTTTCCGACTTCCAACTGATAAATAGATTGCTGCAATATCGGATCAGCCGTAACAGTGGAATCGCGCCAGGCATCTTTTCGGGTTGGAATTGAACCAAACTGCCTGGTATATTCCAATTGTTGCGCTGGCGCCGTTAAAAATTTCAGCAATTTAATCGCTAATTGAAGTTCTTCACCTTTCAAATTGACATTCAGCGAATAGCCCAGCGGCGAAACGATTGGCGTTGGCCAAAGACCGGTTTCATCAATTTTGGGAATTCGGGTGATCCCGATATCTATTTGACGATTCAGATAATTTCCCCAGGACCAGGGGCCATTGATAATCATTGCCGAAATCCCATCTCCAAAAAGCGCATTGGCCATTTCATAATCACATTCTTCGGGAATCAGTTGATGTTTATGCGCGAGATCATAAATCAATTGACTGGCCTGAACCACGGCGGCAGTGTTTAAAGTCGGTTGATTATCCTCATCCAGCAGCCAGCCATTGTAGCCGCCAATAAATGGAACGACAAAATACGGTTCGGTGTAATTCCATGCGAGCAGGTATTTTAAAGATGGATCCGAAGAATTTTTTTGAATCGCTGGCCACATTTGAATCATTTCCTGGATGGTTTCGGGTGGTTTTGACATATATTTTTTATTATAAACCAGACAAAGATGATTGCCAATTTCGTCGGCCAGTTGATACAGGTGATTTTGATGCCAGACCGCGGCGGAAATCGGTATAGTTATAAAACTATCCAGAAAGGCCGGTTCAAGAAACGGTTCCATCGGCTGGATAACACCTAATTCTACCAGCGGCCCAATATTATCACTGGCCCCGCGAAAAAGGGCCGGCCCTTTTCCCGCCAGCGTTGAAACGATATAATTGGTACGAGCCTCTTCAGGAGCATAAAATCGCTCCTCAAATTCCCAATCCTGATATTTCGAATTGTTCCCGGCGAGCAGCCGCTCTTTAAATTGAGCAAGCTGCTGCTGTAATATTTCCCTCCCTTCCGGTCGAAAAGAGTGCCAGATCATGAGGCGTTTTTCGGACTGCCCGGAACAATTCAGGAAAAGGAAAATAATAACCCAACCTAAAAATCGCCGCATTAAACGTCCTCCGTATCCACTTTCACTTCATAATCGAGATAACGGAACCAGAAGAAATAAAGTCCAACCGAGAGCAGCATGAGTGCCCCAAGCAACCAGGCGAAAGTATCCCACCGTTTCATGATGATAGTCATCCAACTCATGAAAAGCACCACCTGCCAGGGAAGCGCGATGAATAAGGCGCGAACGTCTCTGCGATTTTCGAGATCAATGGCATCCAACGTTTTTTTATCGACCGAAGCGCGTACCGGTTTCCATAAACCAAAAGGTCGGGTGGTCAGGTAAAAATTCTTGAGCGCTTTCGCATCAGTTGGACTGGTTAAATAGGTTCCCAGAATAGTCCCGATCAATGAAAGTCCAGCACTGAAACTAAAGGCGACATATTCCGGCACTTTTGGAAAAAGCAGTTTCTGAAAAACCGCCGCAATCATACCCACTGCCGTTCCAATCGCAAAACCATAGCCATTCATACGCCACCAGTACCAGCGAATCAGCATGGGAATAATCATCCCGGCACCGATGCTCATGGTAATCCATCCCCAGATTTCATTAATATTTTTCACCGCGAATTGAAAGCCAAGTCCAATTAATACAATGAGTATCGAAGCAAGCCGACTATGAAAGATTAGTTGCTTTTGGGTGGCCTGTGGCTTGAGATAAGCCTGATAAATATCTTTCGTCCAATAGGCAGCACCGGCATTAACCGTTGAATCAAAAGTGGACATGGCAGCCGCCAAAAGACCCGCCACCAGAAGTCCTTTCAATCCAACCGGCGCCATTTGATTAATAACAACGGGCAAAACGCTTTCCGGATCTAGCACCATCCCCTGTTCTATTCCCAGATAAATGCCCAGGATAGCCATCGCGGCAATAAAGGGCCAGCGAAAAGAAAGCAGAAAAGTCCAGAAGACGGATAATAAGCCAGCTTCACGGTCATCTTTGGCAGCGAAATAGCGTTGTGCCATATAATTGGTGGTGCCGCCTGCACCTTCAATGATCACTTTTATTAAATAGAAGAGCACTGCAATTCCAAAGAGGTTATAAATAGAATATTCAGAATCGGCATTAAATGAAAATTGCCAGCCGGGGAAAATGTCAGTCCACTGAGCGCGGGTTGTTTCCAGGGCCATGAATGTTCCATCCCGCATGGGAATGGAAATATTGAAAATTTCCGGCAATTCTTTTTGAAACGCCATAACACTCACCACGACAATTGTCGCAAAAATCAGAACGCCCTGAAAAACATCGGTCCAGACCACGCCATAGAGCCCACTGGTAACGGTATAAATCATTGCCAGTATGATAATCAGGATCGAAGCGATGAGTGCATTATCCAAGATAATTGTATATTGGGTTGATTCATTAAATTGCGAAAGGATGTTGTCAACTGCTTGAAGCTGTTGTTGAGAATTATCGAGAAGTAGCTGAAAATTCTCAGTAGTTAAGGTTTGTTGATTGTCATTGATGCTGCGTATCAATGAACGAAGCTGTGTTTTTACTGAGGCAACCTGATCGGAAAAGAAATCCAGTTGAGTAACACTGGCTGGTTCTTGTTTCACCCGCTGCCAATCCTGAATCATTCTGGTAATTGAACTGGAAGCCGTGTTATTGATAGATTTTATTTTCTTGAAATCATTAACCTGTTGGGTGATTTGATGCTGGAAAGCCAGTACATCGGTTAGCGATTGATCGATTTTAACAATTTCTTCACTAACTAATGGATTATTGACTTTTCCGAAATGTGGTAGTTCGAAGAAAGTGCCAAAAAATTTACCGGTTCCAACGGCAAAATAGGTAATCATGGCAATAGTTATAATAATTGAAGAGATAGCTCCCAACAGTCGGGCCACATCTCCTTCCCGGTCAGTTCCAAAACGATAAGACATCCATTCAGCGACAGTCATAACCTTTGAGCGACGGGTCCATTTGCCCATGTAAACAATCAAAAAAGCCAGAATCAAGCACACGCCACCACGAAATTCAATAAAAAAACCGGAAATTCCCATGGTATAGATAAAAGCGGTGTTAATCATAGTGCCGGCGACATCCAGATTGGAAGCCATCCCGGAGGCGCCCAGTGTCCACCAGGGAAGCGTTCGATTACCGAGGAAGTACGAATCGATGCCAGCCGAAGCCCGTTTTTGCAGATAGAGTCCAATAATAATCATGCCGGAAATATACAGGACGATGATAATCGTATCAATTAAATGCATGGTTTCACCTCATCAATCATTGTGGAAAGGTACCTGAATTCTGGATTCTAAATCGTAAACCGGATTCAAATAAAAAATCAGGCTGGCCGGCCGGTTCAGCCGGCCAGTCTGAAAAATTTAATTACTTAACAAATAACATCTTCATGGTTTGAGAAAAATCACCGGCATGCAAGTGGTAGAAATAAACACCTGTTGCCATGGAACGTCCCAAATCATCCTGACCAGACCAGATCACGCGATAGACACCCGCATTCTGTTTTTCATTGACCAAAGTCGCAATTTTATGTCCCAGGGTGTTGTAAATCGTCA
>DYKB01000167.1 GCA_020722815.1 Caldithrix sp.
GGTATGAGGAAGCTTATCTTTTCAGAAACGATTTTATGCTCGTTAAGGGTCGTTTATTCATGTCATGCCTGTGAATACAGGCATCTCCTAACGATATATTCACAAGGAGATTCCTGCATGCGGAGGAATGACAAAAAGGGTGCAATTCTTACCCTTAAAAAGTATATTTGTGAATGAGGATTTATCTTCAGGCCACTTTTGCCAGGCACATTTTGGATTTTGGTAACAGTTCAGCCCCTGTCACAAATGAATGTCATTCCGACCGAAGGGAGGAATCTTTTACAGCGGGAACTTGGACATTTAGCAGATATTTCGCTATACAGATTTCTCGCTCCGCTCGAAATGACAACGGACCTGAACTGTTACGGATTTTGATATGTCATTTTCAGTTTTAATGTTTGATATTTGCATGGAGGCTATTCGGACACCGAGAGAAAGTGAATAGCAGGTACGCATTTTCCGGAAGAGCCAACAAAAAGCTCCAAATATAGACATCAAGCAATTAATAATAAAATGAGGAGCAAAAATGAAAGTTTTAATTACCGGTGGAGCTGGGTATGTGGGGACAACACTCGTACCGCAATTATTGGAAAGAGGATATGAGATTACGGTATTCGATAATTTGATGTTTGGCGGCGACTATATTTTGCCGTTTTTTAGATATCCAAAATTTGAATTCGTGGAGGGCGATATACGGGATGAAGATGCAGTCTGGAAAGTTTGTAAAAACGCAGATGTAATTATTCATCTGGCTGCCATTGTGGGATATCCAGCCTGCCGAAAGGAACCCGATTTAGCCAAAACTGTTAACGTGGATGGAACTCGAAACATTATCAAAGCCACTTCCCGCAATCAATTGATCATTTATGCTTCAACCGGTTCTAATTACGGGTCGGTGGAAGAAATTTGTACAGAGGAGACCCCCTTAAACCCGCTTAGTCTTTATGGACAAACCAAAACCCTGGCAGAAAAAATGTTAATGGAAGATCGAACTACTATTGGTTATCGTTTTGCCACCGCTTTTGGTGTTTCACCGCGTATGCGCTTGGATTTGCTCATCAATGATTTCGCCTATAAAGCCATCACACAGGGTTATATGGTTGTGTATGAAAGCCATTTTATGCGGACCTTTATACACGTACATGATATGGGAAGAGCGTTCTTATTCGGCATTGAAAACCAGGATAAAATGGCCAAAAATATTTACAATGTCGGTTCGGAAAAAATGAATTACAGCAAAAAGGATATTTGCGAAATAATTAAAGAAAAAACCGGCACCTATGTGCACTATGCCAATATTGGCGAAGACCAGGATAAACGAAACTATGTCGTTAGTTATAGAAAATTGAATGACCTCGGATATGACACAACTATTGATGTAGAAGCGGGAGTAACTGAACTTGTAAAGGCGCTCAAGGTCATTAAATTCAAAACGCCTTATTCAAATGTGTAATATTGCTAGGATGTTTGCTATGAAAGAAGAGTCAGATATATTTTTACTCAGTGAGACGGCAAAACAATTTTTTTACAAAAATAAACTCAAAGATGATTTCAAATTAGATATAGAGTCTTGCCCTGTTTGTGGCGGTACCAAGTTTAAGAAATTGTTCAAGCTTTATGGATTCAACTACGTTTTATGTCAAGACTGCGACTTTTTATTCACTAATCCAAGACTAAATGATGCAGGTTCGTTTTTGTGGTATAATAGCAACTATTACAATGCTGCTTTGGAGGCTGAATATTATATTAATGAACGCTTTGATCGATTTTATTCTGTTTCGTTGAGCGGAGAAGAAAGAGAAAATGCAATAAATTTGCTAATTAATAATGGTATTACAAAGGATGCAAAAATACTAGAAATCGGATGTGGTGGGGGGAGCTTTATTGACATTTTAGTCAATCGTTTTGGATTTAATAATGTTCTCGGCATAGATTTAAATAAAAAAGCCGTGGAATTTGCTCGTCGTTTTAGGAATTTAAATGTTAAAAATATTAATGTTAATGACTTTAATAATGATGAAAGATTTGATATTGTAATTTCAATTGAAAGCATCGAGCATGCCAATGATCTGAATAATTATATGAGAACAATTAAAAATAATCTTAGGAAGGGTGGCTATCTTTTAATTAGTACTCCCTACAATGATAGATTAGCACGGAAATGGTTAGGAAAATTCAGTGATTTTTATTGTGCACCAAACCATGTAAATTATTTCAATAAAAACACATTAGAAATGTACTTGAAATCTAATAAATTTAAGATAATTGATATAAAACTGGATAATCTTTATAAGTTAAATATTTTTGCTATTTTGAGGAATTGGTTAGATATCCCGGACCAAATCACTGCAAAGCCACCACTCTATCCTGTCTTTAAACGAATTCCAAAATTTTCAAAAGATCACAGAAAATATATCGAAATCAAAAACATAGACGATATTTGGAATCAAAGAAACACCATAATATCTGACGATAGAAAAAAGGTAGGCATTAAAAAAGCAATCAAAAAAATTTTAACAGAAAAGATTGATATAACTCTTACACACCATATGAGTGTTTTAGCTCAGTTCGATATTTAAAAAAATATGCTCCAGTTTACAATCGAGGTGAAAAGAATGGAAACTGACGATAAATCATTGGCAATAAATGGCGGTGAACCAATCAGTAAAGAAGCAATCCCCATTCATAAACCATATATGGATGAAGCCGATTTTAAAATCGTCGATGAAACCATGCGCTCAACTTTTATTTCAGGAAATGGGCCGAAATGTCGTGAATTTGAAACGAAATTAGCTGACTATCTCGGCGTGAAACATGTATTGTACACAAATTCATGTACGACTGCTCTGGATTTAGCTTTTCGCGCAAAAGATTTTCCCAGAGGAAGTGAAGTGCTGGTACCGAATTTCACATACACATCCACAGCACTTGGTCCCTTGCTCAACGGCTTGTCTATCAAACTCGTCGATGTATATCCTGACAACGGCAATATCGATGTGAACAAAATAGAAGAGGCGATAAGCGAAAAAACAGTGGCTATTGCACCGGTCGATTACGCCGGCAATCCGGCGGAGATGGATGAGATCAATGCCATTGCAAAAAAGCATGGCCTGTATGTGGTGCACGACACGGCGCAGTCGATTGGTTCGCTCTATAAAGGGAAAAAGACCGGCTCGTTAGCTGATGTCTCCACTTTTAGCTTTCACAGCACCAAAAACCTGACCACCGGTGAAGGCGGCGCCTTGTGCACCAACGACGACACTATCGCCGACCGCGTAATATACATGCGGGAAAAGGGTACCGACAAACAATCCTTTCTCATTGACAATAAAACGCGGGGCTTTTACCAGTATGTGGATATCGGCAGCTCATACGTACAGTCCAACATCCTCGGCGCCCTGGGCTTGGCGCAGCTTGAAAAAATTGACTGGATGAACGGTGAGCGGCGCAAAATTGCCGAGTATTACAAGGAGCAGCTAAAAGATGTCCCTGGCCTTGGCTTCTTGCGTATAACCGACGACTGCGAACCAAACTGGCACATTTTCGGTTTGCTCGTGCCGCCGGAGCACCGCTACTGGATCATGGATGCCCTGCGGGC
>DYKB01000168.1 GCA_020722815.1 Caldithrix sp.
CATGATGATCCACGAGCTAAAGCTCGTGGCTATTCATTTGTTTATTAATGATTTACAGCCTTAACCTGACGGCTATGCATCACATCCCCCCTATCGCAACGCCATCTTATACGAAAACTCCTGCTGAATCGTTTCGACACGAAATGGAATCCTGATATATTCTCCCGCCAGCCAGAGGGGAACCTGATCTACCAGTTGGTCGCTTCCCACCCAGCCATCCTGTCCACCCAGCAGGACAAAATAATTTTCATCCAGGTTCTTCATACAGGCAATAAAGCGTGAATTGGCGCCATAGAAAGTCTGATGCCGTTTATTGGTGATTGCATGCGCCGTTTTCATGGCCGAATTGTAGGAACCATCAATCGGATAATCCCCAAAACGAAAACGCCCGCCAATAAGCGGAATATTTTCCAATGGATGTGACAGTATCAGGCGATGCATCTCTCCCCAATTGGCAAATTTGGGATACTCATCTGTGGTCTTTTTCACAGCAAATTCAAGCGAAGTTTTTAATAATGAATTATCACCAGTTTTCAAATCCTGAGAGGCCAGAACATTAATTTGATCAGAACTTAATAACCGTTTGGTCATATCCGCATCATAACGTTTTGTATAAAATTGAGTGGCGAAATGATAGAGCAATAATTGAAAAGCCACCGGCGCTGAACTTTCAGCCCAATAAAATCCATTCCAACTGCGTAATAAATTCAGCCACGTATAATTTTTATTCTGAATCAATTTAAATTCATCGATTTTCATCAGCAGGGCATCGCGTACCGCAAGCGCCGATGGAATAAAGACATCCTTTTGAATTTCTTTGAGATAAGCCACATCAATCACCGATTTTTGGCGCAGTAAATCCTGCAGTCGGGTAATCCGATCATCCGCCGAGAAGAAATGGCCGATGGGAGGTTCATTGATCACCGGCCGATTATTCGCCGAGACAATGAAACCTTCCGGTGGATTCAATACCGTCGGTAATTCAGTTGATTTTAAAACGCCCCGCCAGTGATGATGCACGCTATCCGGATTTAAAACCAGTTGCGGTGCTAAAGCCGGGTGCCGATTCGGTATTTGCACTGCCAGCACCATCCCGATATTGTTTGCCGTATCCGCATAGAGAAAATTCTGTCCCGAAACACCATAGCTTTTAAAAGCTTCCCGAAATTCCGGCCAGCTTTTCGATTGATTCACCTTCAAAAAGCTGGTAAATTCGTCTGTTACAGAATGCCCCACCCATTTCATCGCTAAAACTTGCTCATTCTCTGTTTTCAGCAGCGGTGCATCCGAAAGGATCGGCCCCAGTTTCGATTCCCGATGCTGAATGGTCTTGTCCCGCCACCATCGCACGTTGATTCTGTTTAAATGGGTCACCAGCGAATCAGCGTTACTTTTGGGAATTTCATACAAATCGCTGCTCGCACTCCGCATATTCGTTCCTGCCCAGGAAATCGCCTCATTTCGACCAATCAGCACCATAGGAATGCCGGGGAACATAAATCCCAGCACATGCATCGAAGGACATTTAAAGCCGGCAATCAGCCAGGTATTCGGCAGTTGCAGTCCCAGATGCGGATCACTGGCAATGAGGGCACACGAATCCGCCGATTTGCTGCCATGAACCACCAGCGCATTACTCCCCGATTTACTCACGCCATTCAGCATCGCGCCAAAAGAATGTTCCGCTTGCTGAAAAGACGGTGTTGATTGCGATCCAATATCAATATATCGCTGCCACACTTCCTTGAAATAGGGCTTGTCCTGCATATTCAGCCACTGAAACCAGTTCAGCCAGTTCACATCCAGCGAAATAAGCCGACCCAGTGCCAAAATATCGCGAACCTGCCACGGCTGACCATCAGTCTTTAATAATCGTAGTTCCAGCGGTTTTTCCGTTACCTTCTCCTGATAGTAATTAATTCCGCGTACATAATTTTCCACCCAGAAGCGTGTTTCGGCTGGCAATATCTTTTCAATACTATCCACCGCTGAATCGAGATGTAAAACTTTCAACGAATGATCAACATCCGTCACCAGCGGACCAAAATTTTCAGCCAGCCGCGTTTGAATCACGGTACGAATCAGTTCCATCTGCCCCAATCGCAAATGCGCATGCACCATCCCCAGCAAAAAAGCACCATCCGCATCGGTTTTCGCATCGATAAAGGGGATGGAATGCTTTTCCCAGTAAATCGTCGCTGGTTTTTCCAGCGGAAGATTTTGCGTCGGAAAAAGTGCCAAACGTTCCTGCTGATCCATTTTAATTGGTCTGATAAAAATAATCCCCACACAGGAGATGAGCAACACTGCCAGTACCGGCAGCAGCAATAAATATTTCCAGAGTTTTTTCATAAGTATGATAATTTTATATAATGTGAATTGGATGATTCTCAATTAATCAAAGGAATGTACCACTTAACATGGCAAAAAGCGCAAATGAAACAAGGTTATGCAATTTACGATATTGTGGAACGATTGTTCCGAGAAGGTGAAATATAATTTAACTCGGAACATTTTTTAACAGAATGAACAGGATGATATGGATTTACAGGAGTAACAACCGAGCCAGTGTGAATTAAGGTTAAGAATAAAAAATATTCGATTCCAGTCTTCGTGTCCTGCTGTTTTCGTTGCAAAAGTTTTGGCATTTAATACCAATATTTAACCCTGAAGAGGGCATAGCCATCAGGTTAAGCATTTAATTTATTTGAAAACAAAATGTTGAATATACAACAAAAAATTTATCCTCTCCCAGAGAGCTGATCTTGATCCACATCGGGGTACTGGACACGGGGAAGTTAAAAAAATACAGGAGAATTAGTGCGTGACCGGCTCCTCTTGAACTCACCCCCCAGCCCCCTCTCTTGAAAGAGAGGGGGAGAAGCCGTTTACTCCCCCTTCTCTTCTCAAGAGAAGGGGGTTGGGGGGATGAGTTCAAATGTGTGACTTTCACAGATCAGGCCCTTTGTTGAGCCGTCTTCTCATTTAACTTCAATTCCACGTGTCCAGTAAAAAATGTGGGACACGATCAGCCTAGCGGAAGATGGCGCAACTATCCCCTCTCCCCTCGGGAGAGGGTTAGGGTGAGGGCAGCTTTTAATTCAACTTATTTCTTAATTTTCAATTACTTATCATCTTAACCTGACGGTTATGGGAGTGCTCATAGAACCACGAGCTAAAGAGCGTGTCCGGGAACTAACCTTTCGAAGGTTTTTAAATAGATATAATTATATACAGATCAAAATTTCAATTTTAATCTATATATTGTATTACTCTTAACCTTCGAAAGGTTATTTTTGGCCGATTTACCAGTTCCCGGACAGCCTTTTTAGCTCCTGGATCAAATTGTCCCCCTCAATTCTTAAAGTGGGTTTTAACCCACAGGTGTACAAGGAATCGGGCTTAAAAGCCCGGTAATCTGGGGAGCGTTCCATAGCCATCAGGTTAAGCATCTAATTTATTTGAAAACAAGATGTTGGATATACAACAAAAAATTTACCCTCTCCCAGAGAGCTGATCTTGATCCACATCGGGGTACTGAACACGGGGAAGTGGCCACTCCCCTTCCCTGATTTGAGGGAAGGGGTTGGGGGATGGG
>DYKB01000027.1 GCA_020722815.1 Caldithrix sp.
GTCGGCTTGAGGATATTCTGGCAGACTTTATCCACCGCTGCCCTGGACACAAAAAATGAAAATTGTTTGCTTTCACCCGGTGATCGGTTACAAAATTTTTCACCTTTGGCATTTCAGTTTTAGGCGCTACAAAAGTAAATAAAAATCAATACATGTATAAATTAGTGGGATTGGATCCAGATTGGATTTATTGTGGAACGAAAAGTGAAGCCAGTTATACGAATCTTTCGCCCGGAAATTATGTTTTTCATGTCAAGGGTTCGAACAGTGATGGCATCTGGAATGAAACCGGAACGTATATAAAATTAAAAATTATCCCTCCTGACTGGCAGGAGACCTGGTTTTATTGCCTGGTTATCAGTTTAATTATCACTGGCATTTTTTCATTCTATCGCTATCGGATGAAGATCACCATTAAGAGAACCCTTAAAATGGAAAGAATTCGAAGCACAGAGAATGAACGCGTTCGAAAAACGGTAGCTGCCGATTTTCATGATGAATTGGGACAAAAGTTAACCCGCATTTCATTATTTAGCGAAATTTTAAAACAAAAATTAAATCCCAGTACTCCTGATAATTCACAATATATTGATAAAATAAATCGACTTGCCAAAGAATTATCCAGTAGCACCCGCGACCTGATCTGGACACTTGATCCCCAACAGGATACGTTATATGCTATTGCGATCTATTTAAAGGACTTTGGTGACGATATTTTCGATAAAACAGGGGTGAATTTCCGTGTTAGTTTCGCTGCCGCAACTTTGAAAACGATAAAATTACCGGTCAATTGGCGGCGTCATATCACCCTTATTTTTAAAGAAGCCATGAATAATGCGCTAAAACATTCTGCTTGCCAGAATGTCAGCTTTAATATAATGATTCAGGATAAAAATATCAAAATCACCCTTGAAGATGATGGGATTGGATGCCAAATCAGAAACCATAACTCTGGTCATGGGCTTCAAAACATGCAAAATCGTGCGCCGACCATTAAATGTGAAGTTAATGTTTTTTCAACTCCAGGAAAAGGAACAATTGTCCAGTTTACTGGAAAAATTAACCCAAATGGATCATTGAATTTAAATTCCAATTATATAAATTTATAGATTTATAAATTTCTTTTTACGATGAAGCAATTAATCCCATCATCGTTCTTCTCCTGTACGGAATCAGAGCTGGTCCCTCGGGCTCCGTCTTTTTTTTATAAACGGTTAAATTCGGCTATTGCAATATGAGTAGAATATTGATTTCCTCATCCAATATCATATTAAAAAAATTACGTTTCACGCATTACGCATTAAATCAAGGTAGTATTTCCTTTTAAATTTTTTACAAGCCTCACGACAAAAAAATGTCACTTGATATCAGTCGAAAGCTTAAATCGCACAATCCGATTATTACCAGTATCCGCCACATAAAGCGTTTGATAGTGATGCGCCACTCCCTGTGGATTTTTAAATTGATTAACACCATTTCCAGTCCCTCCAAATGAATGCATTTCTTTTCCCGAACTGGAAAATTTAAAAAGGCTGTCTTTGGCGGCATCAATTACATATAAATTAAATTCACCATCCACGGTAACATCTTCTGGCTGCTGAAATTTCCCGATTGTCAAAAGATCGATACCACCTTGAGATGGATCATATTTTTGGATGTATTCCTGCTCCGAGCCAGTGGTCAAACATTGCACTTTATAAAAATTTTGCCCGATCTGGGTGAAAACAAAATCGATACGGGTTTGATATAAACCTCGTTCATCCTGGCGTTCTTTGCCTTCATAATAACGGGCGATACCGCTTGGACTTGCGGTTGCCATCAAACCAAAACCATTGTATTCGAGTGGTACATGACCTTGCGGCCGTTTAAAATCATCGTGACGAAAGAAAAAAATACGATTATCCTGAGCCTCCGGGCCGGTGGAAGTAACATAATACCGTGAATAGAGTGTTCGTTCATAATTTGGTGTCTGAAAACGAAAGGCACAAACTCCCGTAAAACGGCGCTGGGGATGATCGACGTCATGATAAAGTGTGTCAATTTTCGCAGTAGCCAGATTATGGTGCGCTGCGAAAAGATTAATTCGTAGCAAAAGATTGCTGTTGCCAACAACAAACAGATTTAATGAATCATCCTGAGCAATTGCAACAGGATTCGCAATTGTTTTGGAAATCCCCAGGATGTTTCCATGTAAATCAAGAGCGACAATTCGGTTATTTTTCGTATCGGCAATATAAATCCAGGTATCCCAACCAACCAGTATATCTTCAGGCGCATTAAAATTATACCCATGAGCGACATCCCAGGCCGGCTCTTGTTGAATATAAAGGGTATCACTTTTAGCAAGTTCGGCAGTGACATCTTTTTGAGGCGGTAATGGATACTTTTCAATACAACGCCAGGTGGTAGTAAAAGCTAATATCAATAAAATATTGGCGTATCTCTTAATTTTCATCTTTTTTTTCCCGAAAATTCAAAAAACCATAAAATTTAAAATCCAATCGTTATTGAAAGCCGGCTGGCGCTTCCTAACCGACCGAAGAAAGTATAGGCATAATCAAAATTAAAGTGCATTAACCTGAGCGGAATATCAAATCCCGCCCCAAATGTAAAACTTTCCTCATCTTGACTTCCTTTATATCCCCCACGAAGTGCCAGAAGATTACGCCAGACATACTCTGTCCCCAAATTGATATTTTCTGAATTATCATTGGGGTGGTTTAATTGAATAGCCGTGGTAAGCCGATGATGGGAATTTTGAATAATTTCAGTGGCGAAACCGACTTTGAAGGTAGTTGGAGGAATAAACGATTGAAATTCGCTAATTTTCGTCCCGTCACGGCGCATAAATTCGCCGGCAGGCGTTAATTGTGGTCCAAAATTCGTTACCACCAGGGCAAAGCGTGTCGAAGCAAAGCCTGTCCAATAAAAAGTACCAAAATCAACCATTCCCCCCCGCATTTTAAGTTCAGCCAATGTCTCCTCAATATATTTGAGAGAAATACCAAAGCTGAAACGATCCGTCATTCGGCGCGCGTAAGTCATTGAAAGAGCTAAATCATTAAAAGTAAAATAATTGCCGGTTCCAAAAGGATCAAATTCGGTGGTTTCTGCCATATCATCTGTATGCAGGGATGTCAAACTGACCCCAACACTATTTACACCATTTAAATGATGGACATATCCCACAAATTCATGCTGAATGTCTACCGGCCAATTTGTATGACAAAAAATAAATTGAGGCTGTTTGAATTCAATGATTCCAGCCGGATTCCAGTAAAGCGCCGCGGCATCATTCGCAACCGCCACATAAGCTTCACCCATACTGATGGCGCGCGCACCGGCCCCAATTTTTAGAAATTGCGCCGTGGCTGTCCCGGCGCGTTGCCCCCCCAGCGTGGGTAACAATTGCGCCTGGAGATGGGTGGCCAGTATCCATAAAATTAAAATAAATTGAAGGATTTGCTTAAAATTAAAATACATATTTTATCCATTTTTTCGATAAAAATCATTAAAATGTAATCGCGAATCCAAATCGTGTATTTCGCGGGGTTCGATACCGCGCCGGATTGAAGGGATATGGGTCTACTGGCCCCTGCCGATCCGGATACAATGGATCATTCCAGGAATTAGGCGTGGGATCGCCCCACTCATAAGCGCGACCAGTTATTGGATTAATTAAATTTGAATTTTTCCAGTTAAACAGGTTCATGACTTCTATAAAAAAGGTCAATTTAGTACTTTTTATATCAAAATCTTTCTGGAAATTTATATTTACCCATTTCCAGTGTTCAGCGACCCGGCTATAAGGTTTATCGATATCGATTTGATATTCAGGCCGTCCATTCGTAAGCAGGCTCACATAAAAATAGGGTGTATAGCGTTTTCCCGCCTCAGCAAAAAAATTCATATTTAATCGCCACTTTTCCGGGAGCCGAATTTTCCAGAATTGCGGGGCTTTTCCTTCCGGAATGTACAAAGTCAGGTTACTGTTTATCTGCCAGGGACGGTCCCAGATGAGAAAATTTTCGGTAATCGGCTTTTCTTCCAAATCACCCCGCGCAACTAAAAGGGCATCGTCTGAACTGGAGCTTTTGCCGGTTGCAATTGAATAGGCGCCACTAATCGAACCACTAAAATATTGTCCGGCCCGCTTTTTATATTCCAGTTCTAGCCCGCGCGCGCGGGAATAATCCAGATTCAAATAAGTAATAAATGAACGCCCGGACAATCGTCCCTGTCCGCGAAACGAGACAGTCGTGACATAATCAAAAATATCTTTATAATATGCAGAGATAGTCAGAACATCATTTTCGGTAAATTTATGTTTAATCCCCAGCTCATAAGCAACTGTTGTTTCTGGATTTAAATTCGGATTACCAAATTTCTGGAAAGTCGATTTTGAGCTTAACACACCTAATTTTGAATAGACAAATTGAGGCCGTGGCAGCTTGGAAAAATGACCATAAGAGAAAAAAAGCATCTGATTATCCGAAATTGGATGTGAAATCCCGATGCGGGGGCTGATTCGTCCTTTCCAGCTTCTTCCGAACAAATTATAGGATTCCTCCTTAAAGCGGCGGCGGGTTTCCTCAGAAATCGTAATGACATCAGGATTATGAATCGCATCTTCGACATATTTACCCGGGAACCAATAATCAAACCGAATTCCCAGGTTAGCAATTAATCCTTTAAACATCATATTATCCTGAAGATAGGCCGCGCCCAAATTGGGAAAAACCTGATAAATGTCATTGTTTAAGCCCAGGTCGCCATACCAGGGGGCATAAATATCAATGAGCTGCATTTCCCGATATGTCATTTCCAGCCCGGCCTTCAATTTGTGCCGTTGACGGTGGTGATACGTCAAATCACCTTTCAGGATATAATCCATGACATAATGATCATGCCAGGTAAAACTATTGCCATAATCGTAAAAGCCATCACCCGGAAAAACGAAAACAGCATTTGAATCCGGAGGCACAAAATAATCAATTGGGTAGGTCACAATGTCGAAAGGCTCTTCATAGTCACTCCAATGCTTCCCATCCAGATCGCTGCGAAGCTGGGCCGCGTACCGTGAAAGCCGGAGTTCATAAAATGTCCGCGTATTTAAGGTGTGTGTCCAGGTCAATGAGAATTGATTGTTTAAATGGGTAAAAGTATTAAAATTATCCAGATTTGCCTGAAATTCATAAGGATAACCCGGACCGGGTTCAACGTACTCCAGATTTGTTTGCAGGGAGCGTGTATTTTGATTAATCGAAACAGATTGGTTCGCTGACAGTATTAGTTTATATGCGGGATTGGGACGCCAGGTGATTTTGAGCAGTCCGGACCAATCATTCACTTGACGGGGAGCAAATTTTTTCCCATAAAAGATAGAAGAAGATAATTGTTTTGCCGCATTTCGGGTGTAATCATTACTCAGGAACATATAAAAATTACTAAAAAAAGTGACTTTTTCACCCCAAACCGGTCCATGTAAATTGGCTTCAGCGACATCAGTTAGAAAACTAAATCGGCTCTGCTGGCTAAAAGTGCCAACCATCGGGATATTTGAACGATAATTCCCGAGGTAATCCCTTTTTAATGAAACGCGACCGTGAAAATTACGGCCTCCTTCGCGGGTTTTAATATTGACCACCCCCGACATCGCCTGCCCATATTCGGCATTGAAGCCGCCAGTAATCACCTCCATCTCTTCAATGGCATCGGTACTGACATTTAATCCAAAACCAGTACCGGAAAGGGGGTCCTGGACAGATAATCCGTCGAGCAACAGCGCATTTTCATACGTGCGTCCACCCCGAATATGGATTCCCTTGTCCATTTGTACCACACCAACCTGTGTTGCCACCACATCTTCCAGTTTTTCTACCACGGCATTTTTAATTTCAGAACTGCGCAACATTTTTCGGCTGGAAGTTTCTTCAATGTCAAACAGCGGTTTGGCACCAACCACCATCAGTTCCTGTCCCAGGGCAAGGACAGTCGGTGAAAGTTTGATCGTAAGTTCAGTCGTTTCGCCCGCATGGACTTTAACACCAGTCTGCTGCACCTGTACATATCCAATCATCGACACCATCAGCGTATAAACGCCGGGATTGACATTTCGAATAATAAAATGTCCGGATTGATCGGTTGCGGCGCCATAATATGTTCCCTGAACCACAACATTGACCATTGGCAAGCCATCACCGGAATCGTTATCCAGAACGTTTCCCTGAATTGTGCCTTTTGTCTGTCCATTTAAAAGCTGAATAATGCCAAAGATGAAGTAAAAAAACAGTTTCGACAAATATTTCTTCATTTTAAATTTGAAATAATTCAAGATTATAATTAAATTTTAATTGTGTACACACCAATATGACGTTATCATTTTTTTGAACCAACCTGTAAATTCCTCTAAGCCGGTAACTGCTGTTAAAAAGCGGTAAATTTAAAATTTATTTCACCCCTAAATGGTCGCTCAACAGCAGACTTAACATCCTTCCCGCATTCCGATTCCCATCCAGTAAATGAATTGGTAACGCGAAAAATATCAATGACTTATCGGCGCTTTCAAGCGCAATATCCGGATTTCCAGGCCATTGGGTGTTGCTTTCGAGCTGATAAACCTGAATGGCACTGGGCTTCTTTATCAAAGTTTTTACGAAAGGAATAATACCCGCGGTCGTTTGAACCTTTAAAGTTGGTAAATTTTGGAATGGCAATGGTTGAATCTGTGTACCATTCAATATCCTTTTTATATTTAATCCCAGACTATCCGCCGGCGAAAAATCCAGGGGATCACCCTGTTCCGTAAAAAATTCTTTAAACCGGGTTGAAAAAAGGACTTTTCCGCCCCCGTTCACATAATCAGGAATGCTAATCTGGGCATATTCTAACTTTGGCGATTCATCTCCATACCAGACAACCAGTTTAAAAAGTCTTAAAGTCTCTTTAAAAGTCAACACTGAAGGGGGAAGCAGATCGGGGCGAGTATCCCGATCCCGATCAGCCTTGATATCCCAATGCGTATAACTTAATCCCAGACTATCCATGACCGATATATAAAACGGAGTCGCCCCATCAACCGGGCTGTAATCATCGAGAAGCAAAATTTTACCTTGAGGCTCCTGAACAATCCACTTATCGGTCGGGAGGCTGGGCATGCGAATAATCTGGCTCCGTACACCGGCATTGTCGGTGACACGGAGATAAAAAACATGGGAACCGGCTTTCAGGCCACTGTCAGCCGTTAGCGTCAAAAAGTTAATTTTTGGACTGAGTGGATGCCAGGGACCCAATGTATCATCCAGCGTCCATTCATACTGCTGAATTGTTTCATCTCCATCAAGGTCGGTAGCCTTCCAGGCAAAAGAGGCCACTGTGAAAGTTGTTTCCGGAACATCGCTATCAGGAATAAAACTCACCTTCGGTGGGGAATTAAAAACCGGAAACAACTGCCGTGCGGGGGAAGGATCCGTAAAATCTTCATCATCGACCGCAATCACCCGAAATAAAAAGGTCGTATCCAGCCGATTAAAGCGCAATGAAAAGGTATCGCTGTTTTGGGTGGTAAAATACCAGCCGGAAGCAGTATTTCGATTGGCAGGTATCGATAAAGTCGAATCCCAGGTATAAAAAAATCCTGCGACTTTTCCGTCCGGATCGTCTCCCCACCAATGAAGGATTTGCCGACTGGTGGAAGGATTTAATGGCTCCAGCGTAAAAAAAGATAAATGGGTTTCGGGTGGTAAATTGGCGTTCGGTTGATCAGGAAATTTTTCTGAACAAGCCAGCCAACATAATAAGAGACAAAATGAAAAGTATAAAATTTTCATAATTTTTGATTACGAATATAATTAATTCCCCCTGATTGGATCATCAGGGGGAAGATTTTTTATATTATCGAACTAATAGCATTTTTCGGATTTTATGAAAATCGCCAGCGATGAGGTGCATAAAATAAACACCGGAAGCTACCTGTAAATTGGCATCATCGGTGCCATTCCATTCAATTGAATGTCGACCAGCCAATTGATGACTATCGACCAGTTTTTTTATCTGCTGACCTTTTATATTATAAATTAACAACTTAACTGGAGAATCCTGCGCCAATTGATAATGAATCATCGTCCGCGGATTGAATGGATTAGGATAATTTTGCGCTAAATGATAAGAACTAATTGCCATTGATGCCTCAGCAACTCCAGTTGGTTGGCGCACCACATCGGCTAAATTTCGTGGTTCAATTTTGTAATTATAAAAATCAAAGGACAAAATGCCCCGAACGGTCTTGACAGAATCATTCACCACAAAACTGGAGTCGGTGTTACCATCAAAAGTAATTGATAAATCATTTACCCGGACGCCCCCCGTCCCATCATCAACCACAAATTCACCATAATTGCTCGGTGCATCCGGAAAAGAATTCGTCACCACCATATTCGACACTTCTACCAGCATCGCTTCATAACCTTCGGCAGTTGGGCTATTCGTTGCAATCGTTCCAGTCGTCACCTTTATCGGCTGAACTAATCCATTTTTCCCAATCAGAACAGCATCGGTGACCCGGGCAATTTGCGTCTGATTATATTTTTCCTCAACGGTGCCAGTTACTTTCACTTTGTCGCCTAATATCCACTTATGGGCGGGATCATAGACCCAGATGCCATGCCAGGGATTTGCCATATCATCCTGAAGGACATATCGACTCGGGAAATGCGTACTATCAGCGACAACCGTTCCCGTCACCGTCACTTTTAATCCCGTAAAAAGTGAATTGCCATTGGCGTAGGGCGTCCATTGAATGTCATAGATGGTCGTTCCCTGATCGCGTACGGTATACCAATATTGAGACGTGGCAGTGTCACCCGGTGCGGTGCTAAATTCACCATCATTATCATCAGCCCAGAGGAAGTATTGAATACGCGTGCCATCCGCAGCGGGTGGAATTATTCCCACAAAGATCGAATCATTTTGCGGGGTCATTGTCACTTCCTGATAAACTCCTGAACCAGGTCGATAAAATAATTTCGCGTTTTGAACCGTTCCGTTCGAATCTTTTATTTTGGCCTGAACTTCAACCGACTCAGAAGCCGTTGGTGTCACTGGCTGTCGGGTGACATTGGTAATTGAAGGTGGAATTTTTTGTACTTCAATAAAATCGGGTGATGGTGGACAAAGATAAAAATAGTTCCGATAATCTCGAATATAACCAGTGATATTCACCCGCGTCCCAATTGGTGGATATTTATAAGTGCCAGTATTGACTGGATTATAAAGATCATTAAAATAGGTATTAATCTGTACTTCACCAGTCCCGTCGCTGATTTGCAGGTAGGTCCCAACGACACCCAGGACTGTGGCATTTTTGATGCGTACCAATGCCGCTTCATATTTTTCACCTTCGACAAGTGAATTCAGATCAGCGCATGTTATATCCACTGGTTTGGGAAGCGGATTACCACTGGAAATAAATTCAACTGGAATGGGCGGCTTCGTAATCAATGCAATTTGAGTAGAACTTCGTGCATTTGCTTGATATTCTTCGACTATGCCGGTAATTTTAATGCGATCCCCGGGTTCGATTGCTGAAAAAACGGTATTCGTTTCCATCGTATCATATTGAATAATTTGTAGCGCACTCCACGGGCCACCTTCCGGTGTCGTAATAAATAATGTCCAGCGATTTCCAACAAATATTTTCCTGACCGGAAACATCGCAATTCCTTCTACGGAAATAGTGTCGCCCAAAAACGGCGAATCATCTTTTCCAAGCAATAGAAGGCTATCGGGAACAAATTGAATTTCTTTAATGGTGACTTCTTTGATTGAATTTTGTAAATTTGCTGACCACGAATTTTGAACAAGAAATAAAATCAGCAAACCGAAGAAAAAAAATCGTAAATTTTGTCGCATAATTGATCCTTTAAGTTAATGAAAAATTAACAGGTTATTGGTAATGTTGGTTCATTTATTTAATTACTAAAAATTTCCCGCGCTGAATTTCGCCACTTTTTAAATTTTTAACTGTAAAAAGATAGAGACCCGTGGCGATGGCCTGATCATCTTTCGTGACCAGATCCCAGGAATGCTCCCCACCGGCGAAATGGGGTGTGCCTCTGGTGAATTTTTCATACCACTGAATATCGCCTCCTTGATACGCCCCATTGTGAACAAAACTATCGACCAAATTTCCGTTTAAGGTATAAATCCGAATTTCGGCTTCTTCGGGAAGATTATAGAAATTTATTTTTCGTTCACGCTCCAAAAGACCATCCCAACTGGCGCCAGCGCGATAAGGATTGGGATAGACACCAACTTCTCTATCTGTTTGAGCCTTACCAGGGGCATCAATGGCAGGTGTTCCGGGAAAAACGCGCAACACATTTCCCAGAAGCCCACTTTCCAGACTCTCCAAACCATTGGCCGGATCTCCCCGGTCGAAAGCGGTGATGGAATACGCGTATTGCCAGCCATCCAGTAAATTCCGATTAATAAAGCGATAGTGATAAAAAATAGTATCGTTTTTTCCAGTTTGAGTATTTATTTGAATTTCATCTTCAAAAAATAGCGGTTTTTTCAGCCGGATGAAATTAAATCCGGTGTCGTAACCAATCTCATCAATCGAATCAAATTCAGCAATTTTGGTGAGTGAACCCAGTAAATCGCGACCGGGAAGGTCTTCTCCCGGCAAGGTGCGATAAATGCGATAACCTTCAAAGTCCTTTTCGCCTGTGATTAAATCACGGGAGTTTTCACTCCGATTGTCCCAATAAAGGGTGATCTGTTGGGTTTCAGCGACAACTTTCACCAGTGGCGATTTGGGCGGCGAAGGCAGCACGTATCGATTTAAAATGCCATCATCATTGACATCCTCACTCAAATCCAGCAGCCCATTTCGATTCAAATCTTCTCCAGGATCCAGCTTATCATTATTATTAAAATCTTCCGAGGGATCCAGTTGACCATTTCCATTTCGATCTTCTCCATTATAAGCAATCTGCGTCCACCGGACATTGGTATAAAAATTCTTTTTGCTATTTTCCGTATCCTCAGTTGTCGGATCATTTCCGTGCTTGGCGCCACAAACAATTCCGAATACCACATTAATAGTCGAATCTGGCTCGATAAATGAAAATTTGCCAGTTGTTATCAGCGTCATAAAGTTTCCGGCCTGACCTTTGAGTTGTTTGAGCAGAGCGGGTGAAAGCGGGACACGCATTTTTTCATAACGCGCCAGATCATCCTGCGGCGAAAAGAAATTTGGATCAAGATTGTTTCGAAAGAGCCAGGCATTATAACCAATCTTTCCCTGATAACTGGTATCGTTTGCCTGAGCCGTGGCACCTAAAAATTTCAATCCAACGTATAATCCCGGATCAGTGAAACCCGGATCACCATCAAAATCGTAAGCATACGCGAGCGCAAGCGAATCAGTAAATCCATTACCAACGTGCTGATAAAAAGGCGAACCAATCTGGGAGGTCGTAATATTGGTATTTCGAACGACCAGATCAGCCCAAAGTCCAATATAAACCTCTTTCAAAATTTCCCGCCCGGTATTTTTAATTTTGTAATTTAAAATCACAAAATCATCGGCAAAGGGGTAGTTCCAGGCGTAGGATTCCTGATGGACAGAAACATTGATCGGCGAATGCTCCGGAATGCGGGTGTTTTGGAGTTCTGGAATAAAAATATTTGAGTCCGTGTAACTGCAAATAAAATCCTGATGGCTAATGGCTTCCGGATGAAAGAAAGGAGAGTCGGTCAAACTGGAGCGCTCAACAGTTCGGTCATTGGGATCGGCAGATGTGGTGAATTCGAATCCAGCCGCAACGTCCCGCAGGTAAGAAATATCCACTGCACCAGTAGTCACCAACACCTTGCCATCCGCACGCATACCACCAACCCATAGCCCACCGCTAAAAACATGCTCAATCCCCGATCCCATAGGATATTCACAGGATGGCTGATCAATCGGACGCTGCTCCACAAAGCCATCGCCAAATCGGCCATAGTTACTGATAGTCAGGCCAATATTACCGATATTGGTGAATTTGGTATCATCATCAATCAAGATTTTGGGGAGTGCCTTTGGAGGCATACGATCCTGGGCCAAAATAGGAGGACATGCTAACACAATTAAAAAATTAATAATTAACAAACATAAAAATTTCATAGCAGATAGAGATTTCAGTTTTTCAATTTTCGTTTTTATCGAATTATGAATCGCGGGCAGAAATTACCAGAAAGCAATTTTTGTAAAAATAGTAAAAAAAGGTAGAAAAGTCAAGGCTAAATATAAAAAAAAGCCGCCCCTTTTGGGAGGCGGCTTATATTCAATGAGTTAATGATTTAATTAAAATTATAGCGCAAGCTCACCATCAATCTGAAAACATCGGAGAAACCGACTGTCTGTTCATAGGACGTAGACATCAATTTCCCACTAATATTTCTTAAGCGGTATTGAGCTTTTCCATTTGCATCCGCCGGGCCACCATCTCTTGAACTGGGTACAATCAAGGGTGAGTTGCTCACCAGCCGTTGTCCCACACCCCAGTCTTTATTCAGTAAATTCGTAAAATTCAGGAAATCAACCCGTAACTGCAGGGTATTTCGTTTTTCAAAAAGATTGGCAAAAAGATCCTGCGTGATACTTAAATCGGCTCTTAACACCATTGGAAGCTGAACACCGTTACGCTCGGCATATTCGCCACGATGATTACTTAAGTAGTCATCCTGTTGAATATAAGCTTCCCAGGCATCAGCCTGCTGCGTTGCCGTGTAGGTGCCGTATTTATCGGTATATTCCTGGAAATTCATTTCAGACTTGTCTTTGGGAATGTAAATCAAGTCATTTGCCGTACCGCCATCGCCAGTCAGGTCACCGCTATAGATGTAGCTTGATCTTCCAAGTGAATAAGCATCCAGTAACAGCGAAATGGTTGTTCCACCGATATTAAAGTACTCCTTGCTATAGGAAACCGCTGCAAGAACGCGTGAACCCGGAGAGGTTGAAGCAAAACCAACGCCCGGATCGTTTGGATTACCAGGATGGGCATTACCATTCCAGGAACCAAATGCGATTGAGCCAGGATTAACCGTATTTTTCGAGACACCATAGGAGTAAGCGGCTTTAGCAAACAGACCATTGCTGAAAGGTCTTTCGAGTGACGCCGTCATGAACCAGGAATAACCAACATTCTGATTTTTCAAAACGACGGCATTGTCTACGTTAGAATTAATTTTATTTGTCGCTATCCAACGAGAACGATTGTCAACACCGGCAAAGTTCCCATCTGGTTTAGCTAAGTTGGCATTAATATAGTAAATGCCGTTCACATCCCGGCTATAAATCACTTCAGCGGTTCCAAACAATCCAAATGGCAGTTTATGATCAACCGCAATATTGCTACGCCACAACTGTGGAAACTTAAAGTTGGGATCGGTTAGCGCTAATTCATAACGCGAAGCGGGATCGCCGGTGACAGTAGCTGGTTTATAATGATTGGGATCTGGATGGAAAGGTCGGGTTGTAATATTATCCAGCCGTTCAAAACCAGTTAACACGCCCGTGTTTCCAATCTGGTTGGAAATCCACACATAAGCCGGACGGCCGGTGAAGATACCCGTACCACCGCGAACCTGGGTGGTGCGTTTGCCGGTAACATCCCAGTTGAATCCGAATCGAGGCGAGAAGAGAACATTGGGATCAGGCAATTTTTCGGTTTCATACTTAACTGAACTTCCATCTTCGTCCATAAAGGTCAAAGCGTTTGCATTGGCATTTTTGTAACCGGTATCGCCAAAGAAGGGGACATCCAGTCGTAAACCAGCAGTGATTTGCAGGTTTTTACTGATCTGCCATTCATCCTGGGCATAAATACCAGCATAATTGACTTCCAAAGGTTGAACCGGTTTGGTTTGACCTGGAATATTTGACCAGCGAACCTGGAAACGAGACAATGTAACCGGAGAAGCGGTTCTGTTCGGATTTGCCAGATAATCGTTGGCATCGGTGTAAAAATCCTGTAGAGAGTTGTATACATAAACACTCTGTGAACCCGGGAAAAAGACATTTTCGGATTCATAACGCTCAAAACTGGCACCAAAAGTCAGGCTATGTTTTGCCAGATAAACCATAAAGTTATTTTGCACCTGAAAACTGCTATAACGCAGTTCATTATTGGGTGTAAATGGCTCGAAACCAAAAGTGGTATAAACTGAACCACCTTCTTTAATATCAACCATTGGGAAAAATGAACCGCGTGATTTTCGACTTTCATCATTGTGGGTATAACCAATAATCAGGTTATTGGCCATATTCTTACCAATCATCGAGTTCCATTCGCCCACGATGGACCGAATGTTTTCCATAATGATATAGTTGGAATTCTGATAGTTCAGACCGGTGGTATTGGATCTTCGACTGCCGTTACCGAGTGAAGAAGAATTCGAAACCAGGACGTCGGTTTCTGAATCCAGATGATTATAACGCAAACTGAATTTATTGCGTTCATTCAAATTGAAGTCTAATTTGGCAATAAAACGCATCGAAGGGGTTTCATGATCATAGCCTTGATAAGGACCTGTCTCATAACCAAAATTTGTCTTCAGGTAGCTACTCAACGCATCCAGATCAGATGCTAAAACCCGGGTGGTATTTCCACCAACTGTTTCGCCACCTTTATTCGCTAAAAAGGTGGTTCCTGGTTGGGTCAGATTATCGCCTTCATAATTGACAAAGAAGAATAATTTATTTTTAATAATCGGACCGCTAAAACGAACACCAAGCCGATTATACTTAAACGTACCCGGGTCAAATTCCTTTTCTTTTGCTTTTGTTCCCACCCAGTCCTGATTACGAATCTGCGTATAAATCGAACCTGAATACTCATTGGTACCACTTTTCGTGACAGTGTTGACATTGGCACCGACGAAATTACCCTGACGGACATCATAAGGAGCGACGTTGACCTGAAGCTGTTCGATAGCTTCCAGAGAAATCGGGGCAACACCCGTTCGATCACCAGGCTGGCCAGCCAGACCGAACGAGTTGTTAAAATATGAACCGTCAACCGTGACGTTGTTCAAACGATTATCCTGACCGGCGAAGGAGAAACCATAGCCGGAGGGATTGTATTGCGGCGTTAATCGCACAAAATCTTCAATTCTGCCAGTGATACTGGGCAGTTTTGAAATCGCTTCGTTGCTAATCGATGTCGCGGCACCTGTTCTGGAGGCATTCATAATTGGATCGCGCTCAGCAATCACCTCGACACCACCCATCTCAAGAGCCTCTTCGACAAGCTGGAATTCCAGACGTAAATTTTGGCCCAACGTCAGGAAAACATTTTCCTGTTTCTGGGCTTTGTAACCAATAAAAGTTACGGTAACGGTATACGGTCCACCAACCCTCATACCGGTAATGTTAAAATTCCCATTGGGGCGGGTTGCGGTGCCAAAAACCGTTCCACTGGGAACATGCAATGCGACAACATTACCACCCGGTAGCGGACTACCTTTGCTGTCCGTCACTGAACCGCTAATAGATGCGGTTGTTACCCCCTGAGCAAGAACCAGTGCCGGCAATATAAACAAGCACAATGCTCCGAGTAGTAACTTTTTCATTTTTTCCATACTTCCTCCGTTAATTTGATTTGGTAAATAGTTAATTATGTAAAGCAATTTAATTAAAATAAAAATCCTCCATTATTCATCGTCAAAAATCTGCTTGATTTGCCTTTTTCGTGTAACCGTTCACGGGGTGGATTGACGCT
This sequence comes from Caldithrix sp., assembly GCA_020722815.1. Taxonomy (GTDB): domain Bacteria; phylum Zhuqueibacterota; class Zhuqueibacteria; order Thermofontimicrobiales; family Sulfurfontimicrobiaceae; genus DYKB01. The sequence goes on from DYKB01000027.1 coordinate 15,774, forward strand.
GTCATTCCCGCGTGTTTTTGGCGGAAATCCATATTCCTTGTGACAAATCGATGCCCGATAAAAACATTCGGGCATGACAGAAGCCTTTATTTTATCGCACCTCTGAACGGATATTTTTTCAAAACGTGCTCAGAAAAAAAATTTAAGTTAAGCAAATTCAAGCAAACAAACTATAAAGTTATCCCTGTTTTAATAGAAAATTTTATCTGAAACGCTAGCGGGATATTTTTTATCGGCTCCCAATGCCTTACGACTTTAATCGTCAAAGGCTTTCTCCGATTTTCCCCGGAAACAAAAAAACCTTTTCTTGATTCAGCCAAATCTAAAAAAGAATTATTACATTGATGTTAAATTTCTATAATAAATATTTGAACTTGATTCCAGATAAAATGCCAACAACTTGAATGTTATTCATTATTTAAATGCCAAAATACTACATATTGATACATAAAATTCCTTAATTCCATATATGTTGTATTTATTTGAAGACATTTTTCAGCCGTGAAAAATACAAAAATTAGATGATACTGTCAAGGATTTTGTTGCAGAAAATTAAAAAAATTCAGAAAAAAGCCTAAAAAAAGTGATTTTGGCATGACAAAATGTTAATTGAAATATAAGAGATGATTGAATGGGTGGAAAGTCTCGTGAAATTTAAGCACTGAAAAGAATAAAAAAACCCGAGGTGACATTTCTGTACCCCGGGTCTATCAAATAACCTGACAATTAAATGAAAGGAGTCGTAAATTATGCCTGGATTTACGAAAGTAAGCAAAGAAGACTGGCTTAATTTAATAAATTAAATTTCAACAAAATTGCATCCTCCATCAGCCTTTAAGTTTTGTCTTGATTTTCCAAGCTGGCTGATTTTTATTTCCTGATATAATATAATCAAAACAAGCCGACAATACAATCCCAAAAAGTCCTGATTTTTCTCAGTATTTATACTGAGTTCGTTAAATCCTTATGCTGAATTTTGGCAGAGAAAACCGAAGGCTACATTTGGAAATACTTTATACCATTTTTTAAGTATTGAATACCAGAAACTCCTCACCTTTTGACTGGACCGCATATCGCATTAATTCCGAAAATTTTTTCAAGCCGAGTTTCTTTTTAAGATTTGCCCGGTGGGTTTCGACAGTCCGACGACTAATGAAGAGCATATCGGCGATTTCCTGGTTCGTCAATCCTTTGCCAATCATCCTAAGAATCTCAAATTCACGGCGGGACAGGTATGGAGAATGACCATCGGTATTTTCAGCAAATGAAGATTTCAATTTTTTTTCCAGCACATTTTTCGATGCGGTTAATCCCACATAAATTTCACCCGTCATGGCACATTGCATCGCCTTAACCAATTCTTCTATCGAACTATCCTTTAAGAGATAACCAGAGGCACCAGCATCCAAAGCTTGCATTAAATATTTCTGTTGACAGTGCATTGTCAGTATTAAAATTTTCGATTGTGGGCATGTTTTTTTTAACCGACGGGTCATTTCGATTCCATCCAGACCAGGCATGGAAATATCAATCAAAATCACATCAGGCTTCAGCAAAGTGGCTTTCTCGATGGCTTCATTTCCATTTAAAGCAATCCCGACTGTTTTGATACCGGCATAAGAATCGAGTAACTGCTGCAGGCCTGTCACCAGCAGAAAGTGATCATCAACCACCAACACCCGAATTTCATTCATTGCTGTCTTTCCTCGGTTCATTTAATTACGCATTAATTATCTTTCGTCAGGTAGATGATTTTTCTCATGTACCAATTAACGACAAAAATTGTCTCCCTGTCGAAAATAAATACAATAGAATTTCGTTATGAAAAAGTAAAGAAATAGATTTAATTTAATAATTTTCAGGATATTAAATGATTATAAAAAATTCAACAAATGAGATTTGGTAAAACAGGTGGGCTAAATAAGCAAGAAACAGGCCAATCCATAAGCCGTAAAATTTGGAGTTCTATTTTACCTCATAAACAACCAACCCCTCAAAACGATTTCCAACCACATAATTGGCATAAAGTACTAATTTACCCGGCTTCAAAACCACATTTCCTTCCCAGTTCCCGGAATTTTCATTTAAAAAAGTCCACTCATCATTATTGACCGCAGCGACCCGGAGCGCTTCCGGTGCCCGGATTTTAAAAAACCAGCTTTGTCCGCTCACTAGTTGGCCCTGAAGCGGTGAAATTAAATAGACATTACGCTTTTGAAAAGACTCAACTGTTTGGGGGAATCGAACACTTTTTTGATAGGAAAAACCACTTTTAATGTTGAACCATAATAAATCAGAAAAAAGCGAATTATTTTGCTCTCGTTTGCGACCATAAATGCCAAGCGTAAAGTTTCCCGGTTCAGGTAATTTAAAATGTACTTGATAATAATTGCCCCGCCGTTGAGCAAGAGTCCAGTGGCCATTTACTTCCTGGTTATCTTGCTTTAGCCGAGCAATCAAGAGTACATTTTCTGGCGTTATAAATGAAAGCGAATCAGTACCGTTCACTTCAATCGTTCCATTGGCATTTTCAGAGAAGTCAATATCATATTCAAAAAATCGATCTCGCACCAATGGAAAACGACTGAATTCATCTTCGGTAACGATTTCTGTCAGTAGTTGACATTTTGACATCTCCGGGAAGTGGGTGTAAATTAATTTCCGAGGTTCCGTCAGAAAATAGAAATCGACTGGTTGTTTCACAAAGCCTTCATTCGTGAAAATACCGGCACCCCAGGTACAATCCACCAGATACCATCCATTTTCAATTTTGACAGCATTCCAGGCATGGAGATTTTCATCCACAAAAATTTTTTCGACACCCGTGCGACCACGTGCCCAACCACCAATAATTACGGCTTCCAGGCCTGCTAATTGACATAAATGTTGAAAAAGATTGGAAAAACCGTAACAAACAGCCAATTTTTCACTCAGGATATCATCCGGCATGATAAAACTTTGCTCCTGACGCATCGAAGCTTCGATATCGTAGTTAATATTGGTCGTAATCCAGCGATAAATGGCCCGAACACGTTCAAAATCATTACGGGCTGGTTTTATTAAGTACGAATAAAGGCTTTCAAGAGATTTTTCAGCAGATGGCGGAATATCACTCACATATTGATCGATTAATTCAAAACGAATACGTGTCATAACTTCATGCGGTGGCAGGCCGGGATTAGCAGCAAAATCAAGGCTATCAATCTTCTTTCGATTTTCCTGTTGCCGAATGGATCCATAATAACGAATTTTTTCTTCACGTTCTTTTTCCGAAGTGGATTTTATAATAACGTTTTCAGGCCTGCCACAAAACAAAAAGACACAGCTGGAAAGTATCAACAATATGTACAGAACTCTCATGCGTAATATCCTTTTTTCATTCCATTTCATATACGCAAGCCGAAATTGTTTTCGGATTTTAATTTCGTCATTTAAATGCCCTCACCTCCCAGGAGCGAGGGTTGGGGTAAGGGCTAATAAATCGAAAACTACATGGGCTCTTATATAATTAAAATTTCAGGTACATAAAACCTTATTTTAATTTTTTTTAATCTTAGTAGCCACTGATTTTCTCCATCCCTGAACCTTATTTCCTTATTTCATGAACAATAAGGTCATAAGGTTGCGTTTCATGATGGGCTGCGGCTACCAAGGTTTTAAATACGAAAATAAGGTTAAAAAAATAATGTATTCGCCTGATAGCGATAAGGCCAGGAGTGGGTTTGGTGCCTACTTTTTCACCTTGTTCACAAAATCCAAAAACCACTTCGGCTTTAGTATATATCAAAAAATCAAGCAAATTCCTTTTACTTCAGTAAAATAATCAATGTTTCCCTGGGATGAAATACAGGACTTTTTAAATTCCATCATTTTTCCAGCCTGAATGATGTCTTTCGATAAAGTGTTTAATCGGGCCATTCCAGCTTTTTTCGTTCCGGCAGTTTTTTACGGTATTCATCCATATACAGGCCAATTTTTTCGACAGGAATATTTTGAAAACCCAGTTGAAATGCTGGTGAATCGGATTTCAATTTAAAATTTTCATCGGCAATATTTGCAAAGCCCGGATCGGTTGTGATCATTTTATTGCCCTGAAATAGTTTTTCCATCTCCGGGTCGCCATTTTTAAAATAGATATAATCATCTTCCGAATCCAGATTGAGATAATAAGGTTCCCATTTCCCCGGATCGGATTTAATTCGTTTACAAACAATCGAATCGGCAATTAAATTATTTTGCATTTTGATCACTGAAAAATCATATAAAAAATAGTCATAAAGCTCTATCCAGCGACTTTTATATGAAATATTCCGGATAATTTTATTCCCTTTTGGCACCGCCGGCTGATCAGTATAGGTAAGCAATTCGGGATATTTTTCACTATACGGCGGCTGGGTATAATTCATCGCGTGCATCGAATCCATCAAAACCGGATATTGGCCATTGAAATAATTGCTGGCCCAACTCAAGCCACGGGCATCCAGCACAATCGAAGGGGCACAATGAATAAAAATATTATTTTCAACCAGATTATCACGGCCACCGCCCATTAAAACACCCCGGCCGGATTTATAACAAATATTTCCATAAAGTTGGTAGCCCGATGTAAAATCGTCCAGATAGAGGGCGGTAACACCATGCAGCCCCGGCCCTTTTAAATGATGCACATAATTATAGCGATATATCGTCCCCCGCTGGGTATAATTTCGCCCGGTATGAATGGCGCCGGCATCACCCGTTTCATAGCAAACATTATAAATCTCATTATATTCCAGCAAATGTTCATTTCCGCGCACATAAATAGCGCCATGCGGTCCATCATGAATTAAATTATTGGCAATCTTGTTCCCGACACCAAACAGATCAACTGCCAACTGGCCGGTGCGAACCCACTGGCTGTAATCAAAAATATGCGTATTCGTCACAAAATTATTGCCGGGTTCCAAAGTTTTCCGATTTCCCCCCCGTAAAACGATACCGCCCAGCGAGACATCGTAAATGTCGCAACCCGTGATTCCATTTTCGGTGCCACTATTTATCAACACGGCGTGATTTCCCAGACAGTGAAAACGACAACCAGCGATTAAATTACGTTTTCCACCGTTTATAACGGCACCATTACCCCGTGAAAAAGCAAATTCAAGGCCCTTGAATTGAAGATTTTCACAATTTTCCAGAATAATCAACGGTTCTTCAAGCCGGGAAATCTGCACTTCACCGGATTCAATCGGCGCAGGCGGCCAGAAATAGAGCCAGCCAGTTTGGCGATCCAGCACCCATTCTCCCGGCTGATCGAGTTCTTCTAAAATATTAACAAAATAAAATCGTTGATTTTTCGTATAGCCGTAATGATGATGTGGTTCAGCCAGCGTCATTTCGTGACGTTTGATGTCAAAAGATTGCACTTTTTGATAGGAATCACTCCAATCCCAGGTCCAATAGCCATGAACATAGATTTCATTATCTGACGACCAATTTGCCGGCTGGTTACCCGGATATTGAATACGGCCATAATGACGACCGACCGGCACGCCATCGTATCTTTTTTCCCGTTCCAGACCTTTATTAAAAAGTGTAGTGCCGGTCTGGGGAATATCCTGAATTAGCAACCACCCTTCATTTGGATAGCGTGCCAGCGTCATGCGCTTTTGTTGGAAAAACAGTTCCAGTCCTGGATTTCCACGCTGAGAAATCTGGCCGTAATCGGTGATTCCCAGTTCAGGGAGACTCACTCGCATAATTTCTGACTTGCCGGTTTCTGACAGTCGTTTTAAAATTACGGGATCATTTAGCAGTTCAAATCCCTCGATTTTCTTGCTCCCCGTTAACAAAACCTTTTCATCGGAAAAAGCCTGCCAGACAACCGGTGATTCAGCATTGCCGGCATCTTCCGCTGTGAAAATGAGCGATCCAGAAAGCGTATAATTTCCCTCACGAATAAAAATTGTAATTCCCCCCTGAGGAAGCCCTTTTTCCTGCTTAGCCTGTCGAATTGCCTGTTGCGCCCGGTCAAAGGTTGCAAAAGGACCGTCCGTTTTATCGGCATTCGGTTCGGCAAGTTTGCCGGTCCATTGATCATGACCCGATGGCGAAATATAAAATGTTACAGATTTTTTCTGGAGATTTGAACAATTTAGTGAGATCAATAAACTTAAAAAAACAAAATAGCAAAGTTGTCGGTACATATTACGTTCCTTTTAAACTGATGTGATACATAAATTTGGAATTAAAGCACCCTGAAAATGTTTATTTTTTTAAGATACGTCCGGGCACTGGAAATTTTTTATCGATTTCATCAATGACCAGCACCCAATCATTCCCCCTCCCGCGCATGGTTGGAATAAATTCATGGGAATTTTGATTGGTAAATTTGCCAATTTTTGATGATTTTCCAGTTCGCGGATTGAACCAATATGCTATTAAATTTGAACTTTTAAAACGCGTCATGTCAAGCTGAATCGGAATTCCCATGGGAGTATAGGCTATCAGAAAAGAATAATCGTCGGCCCGGGCAATCCGTATTTGTGCCGCATCATTGCCGGACTCGCCTTTCAGCATGGTTTGATCGGGAACCAATTTTTGAAACGGCCGGGATTCAAAAAGTTTGCGAAAGTAGCTCATGTGCGTGGAACCAATATGCTTCACGGCTTTTTTCCAGGTTGTCCGGGCAGATGAAATTGGTTGACGACCCGGCTGCCACATTTGCCAGATGTTATGATTGCCATAGGTGTGCCCGGCCGCGCCCAAAAGCATGGACCAATAGGCCGCCTGGCGTACATCCCAGTCATCAAACCAGCCATTTTCCGGTTTCCAGTTCACCGGATGATCTTCATAACGCGGTTCCCCATCGAGAACTGGTTTAAGTGGCTGTAAGGCATAATCCTGCAGGGTCATTTCGTAATTAGCGATATTATAGGCAGCATGGCCCGATTGAAACATGTTGAAATCCAGCCAACTATCCTCATGAAAAAATTTCGCAGAACGACTTCCCCCCATCGGATGAAAAGTCATTAAATGCTCGCCCTGATCGCCCGCCCTTAATCCCGCAGCCATTGCCCGGATGATAGAAAAATGATTTTCATTTTCAGGTATCCGATCGCCCCCCAAAATCCAGATAATCGGTTTATTCCGATAGCGTTTTCCCAGAAATTCACCAAAGATTTTCGCATTTTGCGGCGTAAAAATTTCCGGACCAACACCCCACCTTTTATTATACTTATCCCCCCCAGGTAGGCAGCATACCAATAAAAATTCCCAGTTTTTCCGCACAATTGACGATATAATCAACATGTTGAAAATAGACTTCATTGGGCCGCGCTGGATCATCATCTGTCAGGGGAAGATTTCCATAAGGATTTGGTACATGCAACCCATCCAATTCAGCCAGAACAACTGCCTGAATGACAGTAAATCCTTTTTTGCTGCGATCCTTAAGATAAAAATCAGCTTCCTCGCGATTCAACCGATGAAACAATTCCCAGGCGGTATCACCCAGATAAAAAAACGGGCGGCCATTTTCATAAATTAAGAATCGTTTATTCGGACTGACTTTCAGTTTCTGAATAGCAGATGCATTTTCGAGAATTATGGTTAACGAAATGAGGAAAGTAATAATGAAAATCTCAAAAATTATTTTTTTGTAATAAGTGACGGTGGATATTTTCATTTTAACTCCCTTTTATTATTTAACTTTCTATCAAACACCTGGTTAATTCGCCTTTTGCTAATCTCTTCAATACATAAAAAAATGAAATTTTTCAAGTGATAAATTAAAAAATTGAAATTTCAGCAAAAAGCCGGTTCTCAATAATTCCGCACCATAAACAGGAAATACCCCAGCAACTCGGAATATCGCACAAAATTTTTCATGAAAGCCTTGACTTTTTAAAAAATGTTGGCTATTAATAGAAATGGACCTTATCAAATCCAATGAATCAAAATAATCCGGTTTCTATCTAATCCAATAAGATAAATTTGGTAAATAAACTGGAGAAAATAAATTTGCAAATAGAAAATAGCATGAAAAGAAGCCGACAGTATAGCTTTTTGATACTGCTAACTTTATTTTTATTACATTCGAATGCGCTGCCGAACAAAACCGAGCTGGCAGACGCCAGGCAATTATTTTATCAGTCGGTGGAAAATAAACAATATCTCGATTCTGCTATCATTGCGTTTAAAAGATTAAATTATGACGCACAAATTGATTCAGGATTGGTAAACACCTATATTGGCGCACTTTATTCTCTGAAGGGCAAGCATGCTTTCTGGCCACAGGAGAAGTTGAAATGGGTCAATCAGGGTTTAAAAATAATGGATGAGGCCATCCAGCAGACGCCAGATAATATTGAAGCCCGTTTCATTCGGGGTACGACGACATTTTACCTGCCCTTCTTTTTTAACCGGCAGGAATCGGCTCAGGCGGATTTTCGGGAGATAATTCGACTTCTACCAGGATATTACCTGGAGTATGAAACACAATTAATATTAAATGTGATCGATTTTCTGGAAAAAAACACACAATTAACCGCGAAGGAGCGCACCCAGTTATTAAACATCAAAAATGACCTGAAACTGAATGCATTCTGAGTATCTTCTATTTAATATTATTGTCATCAGCGGCCCATTCTTTCTGAGTTTCGACCGCAAAGTCGCCTTTTATAAAAAATGGCCGGCTGTTTTTCTGGCGATATTGCCTGCTTTTTTCATTTTTTTATGCTGGGACGCGCTGGTCACCGGCCGCCACTGGTGGTTTAATCCAGCTTTTACACTTGATTTTAAAATTTTTGGTCTGCCACCTGGTGAATTTTTATTTTTTATAACAGTTCCTTATTCCGCCCTCTTGGTGTGGGAAGTGTTGGCAGCCTATTTTCGAAACAAACAACTATCCAGGTCCAATCTTTTTCGACCCATCGTTAGTTTTTATTTATTCCTGGAATAATATTTTTTCTCACCGGCAAGGAATACACCGGATTGGTTTTGTTTGCCATCAGTCTGGTTGGTATTGTCGACAAACTCACGCATCGTGAATTTTTCTTACAATTACGGACCTGTCAATATTTTATCCTCCTCACGTTACTCATGTTAATATTTAATGGCTATTTGACAGCCCGGCCGGTGGTTCTGTATGATCCGGCCTATCAGTTAAACCTCAGAATTTTCACAATTCCGGTGGAAGATTTTGTCTATGGCTATTCTCATGTTTTTCTGACGACCATTATTTACGAAAAAGTGAAAAGGTGGCAGCATGTCTCATAAAGTTATCGTCATTGGTAGCGGATTGGGCGGTTTGGGTGCGGCAATTTTATTGGCGAAAAAAGGCTTCCAGGTTCAGGTTTTCGAACAAAATTCAAAACCAGGCGGAAAAATGAATGAAATCCGTGAACAGGGATTTCGTTTTGATACCGGCCCATCTTTACTTACCATGCCTTTTGTCATCGATGAGATTTTTGCGGAATGTGGGGTGGACCGAAAAAATTATCTTGAGTATGTTCCCATTGATCCGATTGGTCGTTATTTCTGGTCAGATGGCACTCAACTGGACGCCAGTATGAATGTTTCCCGGATGATGGCCGCCCTGGCAAATTTATCCCCTGAAGATGCCGAAAATTATCCGAGTTTTTTAAATTATACGAAACGAATTTATGACTTGACCGCGAATGTTTTCCTTTTTTCACCGATTCATGAAATAAATAAAATACTAAAATGGCAAAATTTATCAAAACTGTTTAAAATTCACCAAATCGACCCGTTTCGAACGGTTCACGAAGGCGTTTCCCGGTTTTTTAAGCATCCCAAAATTATTCAATTGTTTGATCGCTATGCAACTTATAATGGCTCGGATCCCTATCGCGCCCCGGCGACTTTAAACATCATTCCGTATGTAGAATATGGCCTGGGAAGTTTTTATATCAAAGGCGGCATGTATCGACTCGTGGAAAACCTGGTGGAATTGGCGCAGCAATCAGGCGTGGTGATTCAAACCGGCCGTCGGGTTGATAAAATAATTTCGCAGCGACGAAAAATTCAGGGGGTTCAGATACAAAAAGATTTTCTCCCGGCCGATTTTGTTGTTTGCAATGGAGATGTGGTGGTGAGTTATAACGAATTAATTGAAGGCTTCGATTCCCGGCGTAAAAAATTAAGCCAGCTTGAACCTTCACTCTCCGGCCTGGTTTTTTTATGGGGAATAAATAAAAAATTTTCACAATTAGCTCATCACAATATCATTTTTTCAGATGATTACCAGGCGGAATTTAAACAAATTTTTTATGAAAAAATTGCGCCAACCGATCCAACAATTTATATGGCTATTAGCAGTAAAAAAGATCCGGAGCATGCACCGGAAAAAGGCGAAAACTGGTTTGTTCTGTTGAACATGCCCTCATTAAACAATAAAATTGACTGGAAAATGACAATCGATCCACTTCGGGAAATTATATTAAGGAAATTAAAGCAAACGGGGCTGGATGTCCGCAATTATATTCAATATGAAAAAATATTGACACCGGAAGATTTCTATCGACTTTATCGAAGCAATGGTGGAAGTATCTACGGAATTGCCTCGAATGATCGAAATAGCGCCTTTAAACGCCCGCCAAATCGGAATCGGGACATTCAGGGGCTCTTTTTCGCCGGTGGTTCCACGCATCCGGGAGGTGGCGTTCCATTAACCATGCTTTCCGGGAAACTTTGTGCTGATTTAATAGCAGAAAACGGATAACTATTTTAAAAAAATATATTTTATGAAATAAAGGGAGGTTGAATGAAGAAAGTAATTATCATTGGTTCAGGTTTTGGCGGCCTTTCACTGGCAATCCGGCTTCAGGCACGCGGATTTCAGGTGACACTTTTTGAAAAAAACAGTCGGGTTGGCGGACATGCCTATCAGATGCAGGAAAAAGGCTATACTTTTGATCTCGGACCTTCTTTGATCACGGCCCCGGAAATTATTGAACGGCTGTTTCAAACCGCAGGCAAAAAAGTAACAGACTCTGTGGAACTCATTTCCCTTGATCCATTTTATCGAATTTATTTTCACGACGGCTCCTACATCGATTATCAGGGAAATACTGACGAAATGAAACGCCAAATGGGGGCATTTAATCCACAGGATGCGGCCCAATATGATAGATTCATGCTTTACGCCAAAGAAGTCTATCAAAAAGTCATCCACGAAGGGCTTGGAACCCAGCCTTTTTACTGGAGCACGCTCCTGAAATTCCTGCCAGCCGCTTAGCTAAAAGTGCCTGTTCCTTCTTATTATGTGGTAAAAAGCTTCTTTAAAGATTTTCGAAATATTTTCACCTTCTCTTTCAATACGCTTTTTATCGGGGGGAATCCATTTCGTTCACCCGCTGTCTATTTGATGATCCCTTATCTGGAAAAAGCTGGCGGGGTCTGGTATACAAAAGGCGGGATGTATCGTTTTGTACAGGCACTGGAAAAAGTCTTTCTGGAACTCGGCGGTGAAATTCGAACAAACGCTGAAGTTACCGAAATTCAGGTTCAAAATGGGAAAGCGGTTGGTGTAACCGCTAATGGAACGTCCTATTCCGCGGATGCGGTTGTTTCGAATGCCCATTTTGCGCATACGCAACTAGATCTCATTGCTCCGACATTTCGCCATAAATGGCATGATCGTAAAGTCAAAAAAATGGCTTATTCCATGAGCGCTTTTGTCTTATACCTGGGTTTGCGTAAACGCTATCCGAAATTGCGGCATCATACTTTAATTATCTCAAAAGAATACAAAAAATTGGTGGGTGATATTTTCGACCGTAAAATATTATCTGATGATTTCTCAATTTATTGCCATGCGCCCACCCGAACGGACGATTCCATGGCGCCGCCGGGATGTGAAAGTTTATACGCATTGATTCCGGTACCAAATCTGGCCGGCAAAATTGACTGGAATGAGATGGCTGAGCCTTTTACGCAAAAAGTCTTACATTTTTTAGAGGAAAAATTCGGTCTTGAGCATCTAAAAGAGAACATAGAAGTGATGAAACGGTTCACACCCCTGAATTTTGAAACCCATTGTAATAACTATCTGGGAAGTGCCTGGGGACTGGAACCAAAATTGACTCAGACGGCCACGTTCCGCCCTTGTAATCGGAGTGAAGATATAAAAAATTTTTATCTCGTTGGCACCAGCACTCATCCGGGAGCCGGAGTTCCGGGTGTTATGCTGACGGCAGAAGCGACCGAGAATGCGATCCTGGCTGATCTGGGGTAATTGGATCTCTATGAAAAGGGAGCATTTATGAAATTTTGGAATACATCAGCGAATAAAGCGGTTTTTGAATATGCACGCCTGTCAACGGCTTACTATTCAAAAAGTTTTTATATTTCCACTTTAATGTTACCGCCCGCACGACAATGGGCAACTTTCGCCCTGTATGGCTTTTGTCGCCATGTCGATAATCTGATTGATAATCCCCGAAATCGTTCGCTTGCAGAATTGCTGGCCGAAGTGAACTATCTTGAGGAGGAATTAAAAATTGCCTATCGAACCGGCGAATCCGAGCATCCGGTGATTCGGGCACTTATTCTGGTTGCTCAAAAATTTGGTATTAAAATGGAATACCCCTCGATCTACTCAAAGGTGTCCGCATGGATTTGGAGATTAAAGAATACGAAAATTTTGATGATCTGTATGTTTTTTGTTACCGGGTAGCGGGTGTGGTCGGTTTGATGATGACGTCAGTATTGGGGTATCGCACGGAAGCGGCATTTCAGTACGCCGAAAAATTGGGGATCGCGATGCAATTAACAAATATCCTGCGTGATATTCAGGAAGATAAAAATATGGGACGAATCTATATCCCATTAACAGAATTCCGACAATTTGGTGTGAAAAAGCAGGATATCTTTAACGAAAACTTTACGGATAATCTTCGGGACTTAATAAAATTTCAGGTTGAGCGCGCTTATCGTTATTATCAGGAAGCGAATATTGGAATTCCCATGCTCATGCGCGAGTCGCAATTCGCTATTTATGCAGCCAGCCAGATTTATCGCGGTATATTACGGAAGATTGAAATTCGGAATTACAATCCCTTTGGCGGACGTGTTTTCGTGCCCCTCAGACGGAAATTGGCAATTCTTTTGCGTGAAATTTTGCGGACAAAAGTATTACGTTTCCATGATTCTTTTTTTGCAGATCCGATTGGTCGGGTGTCAAATAATCTGTAAATTAAGGATGTTAGCATGATCAAAGCACGACCAGCCCGCTGGGCAAAATTTATTTTTCATCTTTATATCATGAATCTGCTGAAACGCTCATTTCATGCTTTTCACCTGGCGGGCACTGTTCCTGAAGTCATTCCTGATGCGCCAATTCTTGTTTTACCAAACCACAGCACCTGGTGGGACGGTTTTTTCGTTTACTATCTAAATTCTCAGCTTTTTCAGCGCCCCATGTATCTGATGATGCTTGCGAGCCAATTAAAAAAATATCACTTTTTTTCACGGGTTGGCGCTTATGGAATCGATTCCAATCATATCAGCTCGTTAAGAGAATCCTTGACCTATACCATTGAGCTGATGCAACAAAAATCCCCCAAACCGCCTTTAATTTGCATCTTCCCGCAGGGCGAATTACTTCCCTGGGGAAAACGACCTTTGAATTTCAAACCCGGGATTGAATGGATTATTAAAAAGTATGGAAAATCGATTAATCTGGTTCCGCTCGCCATGCGAATTGAATTTTGTGGTGAACAAAAGCCAGAGGTCTTTTTCCGATTTGGTGGTAACTATTTTGTAAATGCTGAAAATTTTTCGGGGATGCCCTGGCTAAAAAAGGTTAATGAAAATCTGCTGGCAGAATTGGAACAACAGCTCACCAGCGGTGACATGGCCAAATTGCTCCTGGCGAGAAAATTATCAGTGAATCAAATTTGGGATAAACTTCGTGGAAGAAATTAAAACTGCCGCATAAGACTTTGATAGATCGCTCAAAATAACGCTGCGAAAATAATCATCCGATCATATGGAATTCAACTGAAAGTTGAATTTATTTTGCTTTTATTCAATTGTTCACGCGAAAAAGGTCATTTTGCCGAAACAATACCTGCTTTCAGGCCTGGTAGATTGCGTTAAAGGGACGAAGGTCCTGACCGAATGATTCAATTTTCAGGACGATAACAAGTCAACCTGATAATTTGCTCGCCGAATCAATACCCGCGCAGATTATTTTTTACATTTTCGAAAGGTGGCCAGTACATCATTTTGACTCACAATGCCTACCAATTTTTCAGAATTTCCGGGATCAACCACGGGTAAATAGCTGACATTTTTATGCTTTGTAAAATATAGCAAGACTTCTCCCAACGTCCTATCCGGATAGGTCACCTGGGGTGTTTTCTTCACCAAATCTTGCGCAATGACCAAATTCGTCAACATGGATTCGAAAAGAACATCATGGATGTCCTCGTAATCGATGACGCCAATAAATCGACCGGCATCACCGACAACCGGAAAACGATCATAGCGACTGTGGGCAATCAATCGAAGGATTTCATTAAATGGAGTCTTCTCCTGAATTGTATTCACATTCATCCGCATAATATATTTCACCGGAATATCCTTTGCACTCCCCACGTGATAGCCTCGTGGCAGCCCAATTGATGTCCGGAAAAAATCAACAACCTGATGTAATCCTTCAAAAGTACCGATGGGAGTCTTTTTAGCTAACATCGTTAGCAACGGGACTTCACCCGCTTTTATCAGACCAAATCGAATGGAAATAGGTCCCACAATTTCGAAAATTACCACGGCACCATAAATGATTGTCGTTATTTGCTGCGCATCCGGCACATCCAGGTTCAGAAGCGTTTTACAAATCCCGATGGCGATACCCGCCTGCGACAACATCACCAAACCCGTCCAGCGTTGTTCAGTTACATTAAAATGCCCCCATTTAGCACCCCAATGGGTACCCAAAATTTTTCCGACCATTCGACTGACGAGATAGATAGCTCCAAACCAGCCAATATGAACAATCGAGCCAAGATGAAGCGATGCGCCGGCGATGACAAAGAAAAAAACATATAATGGATAATCAAAATTTTTAATCGCTACAAAAATTTGCTCTGTTTTTAAAGAAGAATTGGCAATCATCATCCCGCATGCCAGCGCGGCCAATAAAATATCATAATTCAAATATCTACAAACACCTAATATCGCTACACTTCCCCCAAGAATGAGTAGTTGCAGTTCAGTAGATGTTTGTAATTTTTGTCCCCAGACACTGATGATAAAGCCAACCAATCCACCCCAAAAAAGTGGGATAAAAATTTGTGCAAGAAGATTTAGCAAATTTTCGGAAGGTAGCAATAAATAGTATATCAAAATATTAAAAATAATAATAACGGAAAGATTATTTAAACCGACCAGGGCCGTTACAGCATCTGTCAGTGGACCTTCGGATTCATATTCACGAATAACCATCAAGGTTGAGGCCGGCGCTGTTTCAATAGCAACCGTCCCCAGAATTAACGCCAGATAAAGAGAGGATTTTAACAGCGAATCCATCCCTGGAATAAGCTTATTCAAAACAAAAAAATTGAAGCAAAAAATTAATCCGGCGACCATAATAAAAGTCAAAAAAATTTCCATTCCCGAAAAAACAAAAATACGATGTCGCCAACGTTTAAATATTGATGATTGAAAACTCATCCCAATTGAAAGCAAAATTAAAATTAATGCCATATCCATCAAAGGCTGCAATGATATAATAATTTCTTCATCAAGTATTGGCGTGAAGTGAAACCAATGCGCCAGTGACGGACCAGCCAGCAGCCCAATTAATAAATAGCCGGTCACCCGTGGAATCTGAATACGAGAAAAGAGTCGTCCAAATAAGAGTGCGCTCAGAAAAATAACAGCGATTCCAATGAATTTAAATGCTAAAGCTTGGGTCATAATGGCTCCTTCTATTTAGACTATTTTCCCGATGCAATTCAGGTAAGTATTTCGTAAAGAACGCCCTGTTAAACGCTTTTTTTTATGACTATTCTGACATTTTTTTTAAAATTATTGATTTGGCTATTGTTTTTTTATTGTCAAAAGTATATATTATATAATGTAATCTTTAAAAAGTCAACAGGTTTATTTAAATCACCTGACAAAAGTAAGCCTCCCGTTAGGATATTTTAATTTTTCATAAACCAAAAATAATCCTTGACTTTAATGTTAAAAAGCTGTAAATTAATATATTCACATCAAAACATTGATTCGCGAATCATAAGAGTATATAAATATTATGAGAAATGCCAGCCATTTTATTTCCTCACATTTGAGAAACCTAATTGTAATATAAATATTTTTTGAAACTTCGTCCGTGTGGGAAGAGGAGAGAAATATGAATAAACAGCTCTTATATTATACCTTCAATTGGCCATTCAAACGGCTTCTGTCAAAATCTGATAAGGACCTTCCGTAGGCGAAACTTATTCTCCTTAACTTTTAACAAAAACAATTAGTTGCTGGAAAAAATCAACAAGAAATTTCATTAATAAGAAGGAGAAAATATGCCACGAAGAACCTCGGGCGTTCGTAGAGATTGGCTTTTTCGCTATTTTCGTGAAATTGATAAAATTCCAGTATTAAGTCCAAAAGAAGAAGTTGCCCTTATTCGCCTCATTCGCGGCGGAGATGGCATCGCTTTTAACAAACTGGTTAGATCCAACCTGAAATTTGTTGTCAAAATTGCCCTTCAATACCGAAACAGCGGGCTGCCACTGGAAGATTTGATCAACGAAGGCAACTGTGGACTCATCAAAGCCATCGACCATTTTGACGAAACGCTCGGTTATAAATTCATCTCCTATGCCGTCTGGTGGATACGGCAATCAATCCTGCGATCCCTTTCTGAACATTCCCGTGTTGTTCGGCTCCCCGTCAACCGAATCGGTGAAATCCAAAAAGTAGCACGAACCGTCCTGAAGCTCGAACAGGAATTCGAACGTGAACCTCAGCTTGAAGAAGTGGCCAGTGCTTTAAATTTTTCAAAAGAACAGGTTTCCGATGCCCTGCTCATTTCCCGCGCTTCGCTTTCATTCGAAGCCCCACACCCGCAAAACGACGATGTTTGCCTGGGTGATATGATCCAGGGTCGGGTTGACGATTCTCCAGATAGTGGATTGTTAAAAAATTCATTAAAAACCAAAATTTTTGATCTACTGGATACCCTGACCGACCGGCAGGCCACTGTGATCAAACTTTATTATGGTCTTGATCGTGAATTACCCCAAACACTGGAAGAAATCGGGCTGCAACTTAAAATTTCCCGGGAACGCGTTCGACAAATTAAAGAAAAAGCAATTAGTCGCCTACGCCACATTTCAAGAAGTCGCGTTTTGCGTGAATATATCGATTAAAAATCCGATATCGCAGTTGATTGTATTGAAAATTTTTTCAACGAAAAGCACGCCTGGCTTTTGAGGCGTGCTTTTTTATTCCTTAATTTTAATTTCGACAATTGTTGCCCCCCAGCCACCGAACTCTGGTGGGGCATCCTTAAACCCGATAACGCGTCGGTCGGATTTTAATACTTCGCGAACCGCCCATTTCAATTTACTTTTTCCTTTTCCATGAACAATTCTTAGGTAATTGATTTTTAAAGAAATTGCATTTGTTATAAACTCATTTATAATTTCAGGAATTTGTTCAGGGAAGAAACCATGCAAATCGAGTTCATTGGTTACTTCGATATATTCCGGAAGAGGTTCATCGGCGTCCCCTTCCCTGTCCTCTTCCAGCTCTTCCCACCATTTTTTTGATTTTTTCATATAATCGCTTTAAAAAAGTGATTCAATAATATTTAAATTGTTATCTTGATTTCAAAGACTGATTTTCTTATATTGAAAAGGCACTATAATAAAAAATTATGATATGGAGTTCGTGAAACGTAAATAGATTATCACACATTACGTTTCACCTATTACGCCTTATCAACTTTTATTTCCTGCGTGTCCAATGAAAATTAACCACTTTTAAAGGAAAATGCAATGAATTTAATTCTTTTCGCAATTAGTAGTTTGCTAATTACTATTTTTTTGGCCGAGGTATTTGCTCATCCTTCTGATCAAAAATATTACCCGGATGGTGATCCACTGATGCAAGAGAAACTTAATCGTTGGCAGGATTTAAAATTTGGTCTATTAATGCACTGGGGGCCGTATTCGCAATGGGGCGTGGTTGAATCATGGTCAATTTGTGCCGAAGATGAACCCTGGTGTACCCGGCGAAATGAAAATTATATCGAATACAAGAAACAATATGAAAATTTGAAAACGACTTTCAATCCGGTGTATTTTAATCCCGAAAAGTGGGCCTTGGCGGCGAAAAATGCCGGAATGCGATACATCGTTTTTACCACCAAGCACCACGATGGTTTTTGTATGTTCGATTCCAAATATACGGACTATAAAATTACTGATAAAAATTGTCCCTTCCATTCGCATCCAAAAGCAGATGTTACCCGTGCGATATTTGATTCTTTTCGCCAAAAAGGATTCTGGATTGGAACCTACTTTTCAAAACCAGATTGGCATAGCGAATATTACTGGTGGCCAAATTTTGCCACGCCGGATCGGAATGTAAATTATGATGTTATAAAACATTCGGGACGCTGGCAAAAATTTATCGAATTCACACATAATCAAATCCTGGAACTCATGACGGATTATGGCACAATCGATATTCTCTGGCTGGATGGCGGCTGGGTACAACCACTCAGTCCGGCAGAAATCCAGAAATCGATTAATTCCCCTGATTTTAAATTTACCCGAATTCAAAGTCAGGACATCAAAATGGCGGAATTGGTTAAGAAGGCCAGAGAAAAGCAGCCCGGATTAATTGTTGTTGATCGCGCCGTGGAAGGACCTTTCCAGAATTACCTAACACCAGAAAATCAAGTGCCCGAACGAAGACTTCCATATCCATGGGAATCCTGCATTACCGCTGGCGGGGGGTGGTCCTATGTACCGAATGTGCGCTATAAAAGTGCCAGCGAATTAATTCATTTATTAGTCGATATTGTTTCAAAGGGTGGAAATCTGTTGCTGAATATCGCACCGGGCCCGGATGGAACCTGGCATGAAGAAGCATATCATCGTTTGGCGGAAGTCGGTGACTGGATGAAAATTAATGGTGAAGCTATTTACAATTCCCGACCCGTTGCGCCTTATAAAGAGGGAAAAGTCTGTCTTACCCAGCAAAAAGATGGCAGTACCTATGCCATTTATCTCGCGGATAAGGATGAAAAAAATCCACCCTCCAAAATCTGGCTTTCAACAATTCAACCAGAGAAGGCTTCAAAAGTCACCATGTTAGGGACAAAAGAAGAATTGCAATGGGAAACAGTTGGAAGGGGATTTGTTGTGAATATTCCTGAATCCATTCAACAAAATCCACCCTGCCAGTCAGCATGGACATTAAAATTTTTATATCAATAATAATTTATAACGAATAATATAGCAAAGAGAGCACTGATTTTGTGGTAAATCCAGAAGGAGAGCAATGTAACCAAATGATCCGGAATGACGTATTTATACAGGATGAAATATATTTTAACCACCCAGAATATTAAAAGTGAGAATAGCCCCTTTAAAATTAGCATAAACCAACTTTTCAGGAGTCTTTATATGAAGAAAAACGCTTATCAATCCATGAAAATTCAGCCTGATTTTAATCGACGTGACTTTTTAAAACTTGGTTCGGCGATCGGTACCGGGCTTGTGCTGGGGAATCCCAATCTCTGGGCACAGGAAAGTGCGAAACCACAACCTCCTCCCCGGCCGAAGACCAATATTGATTCGGCTTTAATCGTCCCCAGAAAAAAACTTTCATTGCCGGGCCCTTTTCCAGGCAAAGTAGTGCAAATTCAAAATCCAGCGGCGATGGCTGATGATAAACCTCAGGCTGAAATCATCCAGCAGATGTTTGAACAGGGCATACAAAAATTGACCGGCCAAAATATGGCAGAAAGCTTCAGTTTACTTTTTGAAAAAAATGACATCGTTGGTATTAAAGTTAATCCAGTGGGTCCCGGCTTAATCAGCACCCGTCTTGAACTGGTCGATGCGATTATTGACTGGCTGAATCAGAATGGTCTCCCCCGAAAAAATATCATCATCTGGGATCGGTTTGATTATATGCTGAAAGACGCGGGATTCACACCCGAACGTTATCCAGAAGTTGGTATTGAAGGGCTACAGACGATGGATGAATCTGCGGCTGAGGGAAAAACAGATGATAACAGCCGCTGGCTGACCCCGGCTGGCAAACATGTCAGTGCAGATAATTTCGACATGAACACCTACTTCTGGGTCGATGTGGATGGCCCTCAGGATGATAAAGCCTATCTCAACCAACATGTTTTTAATGGAAAATTTTCCTACTTTGGAAAACTGCTGACTCAGAAAATTACAAAAATCATCAATGTGCCGGTCTTTAAAAATACCGGGAACGGCATTTCGATGGCCACAAAAAACATTGGTTACGGGGCAATTTGTAATACCGGCCGTTTACATCAACCTTTATTTTTTGATGTCTGTACTGAGGTTCATGCTTTTCCAGTGATACGGGACAAGCTGGTATTGAATATTACCGATGGATTACGCGCCCAGTATGATGGTGGTCCCATGCCAAATGCGAATTTTGCTTATCTTTTCAATACCCTCTTTTTCGCTACCGATCCATTTGGATTGGATACCATCTGCCAGCAGTTAATGGTTCAGAAACGCAAAGAGATGCAGGTAAAGGTTAATGAGCACCCGCGTTTTACAGAATATCTGCGATACGCTGAGCGATTGGGATTGGGAGTTGCTGATCCACTTAAAATCGAACATATCGTCGGTTAAATTTTTATTTATAAAAAAATGATATATTAAAAAGGCTCCTTACATGAAAAGTTGGTTGACATTTTTGATTATTTCGTTTCTATTTCTTGAATTAAAGGCTGCAATTGGCGTCCCACCCGGAAATTTTTCACCTGGCTGGACAAAAGATGGTTCAAATCGAATTTTTGACCATAAAAATTTATATGGGCATATTGATGGCGGCGCAGAGTTGTTTTTTGAATTTGGCTTCATCGCTTTGAATTACCAGCGTTACAAAAACGATTCTGACGAACTGATTCTCGAAATTTATGAAATGGAAAATTCCACGGCGGCCCTGGGCATTTATCTGATGAAATGCGGCCAGGAAACACCGATGAACACCATTGATGCCCGAAACACGGTCAATGCCTACCAGATTTTGATCGTGAAAGGAGCCTGTTTTGTTCAGATTTATAATTTGAATGGCGAGCAAAGTCTGATGCCGGCCATGATTCAACTGGCGCAAAAAGCACTGGAAAATATTCCTGTGGCCGAACCAGTCGAAATCCTTAAATTGCTCCCCCAGGATAGCCTCATTAATGGTTCAGCCAAAATATTCCGGGGAAATTATGCCCTGCAATCTATCTATACTTTTGGAAGCGGTGATGTTTTTCTACTTGGCGGTAAAATCTTTGGCGTATTAGGCGATTATCATGCAGCCAATGGCAGTACGCTTACATTACTCCTTATCTCCTATCCCGATTTCGATGCCGCTCAAAAGGCTTTCCAGAATGTACAATCCAACCTGGATTCCTACCTGGAAGTCATCCAAAAAAACGCCGATCAGTTAATTTTTAAGGATTATAAAGGTCTTTATGGAATTATTACATTAAAAGGGGATCAAATCCAGATAAAAATTAATTTGATAACGACTGGCGATTAGACGAAAGAAGTATACTCCAGGGTGAAAAAAAAATTTTAATCCTGAAAAATTACGATATGTTGACTTCACTCAGGAAGTATCCCGTATTACGATTTACACCTGAATCAATATCAAAATTTTCCATCATCAAATAATGAATTATTTCCAAAAATTTTACCAATTATCTTCTTTGACCAGATAGATTCCGGGAATGCTGAGTCCAGTAACAATTCCTTTTACGATAACATTACTCCAAAAAATAGCCAAAACAACGGCGGGCGGGAAAACACCCCAGAAGGCGATGGTACAAAAAATTGCGCTATCAACGGGAACACTCACCGCATTACTCACCAGCACCCGTGCCCACTGATACCTGCGGGTGATTCGCTCGACCCATAATCGATACATTTCCGTATCCAGCAATTCTGCTATTACCTCGGCAATAATACTGGCTATTACAATACGCCAGACAGGGGCCAGTACTTTCGCAAATTCTGCCTGCTCACCAACAGTTGCATCCCCCGGCAGAACCGATACCAGCCAGAAAAGGCCAGCCATGAACAGATTAATACCAGCCGCGACAAAAATCAGGATTCGCGTTCCCTGTGCGCCGATTTTTTTATGCGCCAGGTCCCGTAAAGTAAAAGTAAGGGGATAAATCAAAGTACCGGCATCCATTGAAAAGCCCCAAACGGCTATTATTTTTAAGCTGGTGATATCGGAAAGTATTTGGGCAGCAATATAGGCAGCAATAACTAAAATTAAAGTTCGCATCCGTCAATTATCCTTCTTTGAAATATATTAAATTTTTCTGAAATAAGATAATACCCCAAAATAATCATTGCATTTATGCCAAAAAATTGTATATTAAAGGGTATTCATACTTGTTTCTATTTTTTAAATTTCTTAAACTGGGATTCTATATTTTAAGTTCATATAAAAATTATCAGAATCGTTCTTCTCAAATTATGGATTGTAAGAACAAGCATTTTTTGCTTTGTAATTCCCATGAATAAACGATGCTGTAAGATGAATTTTGGTTTCCTTCAAAATCCAATTATAATTTTTAATTCAACTCGCGAATTTTTTTCAAGAGGATTGAATATTTCTTCTTTATAATATTCATTATTCAGCTTAATTCGTTCCAAAAAACTCAAACTGGTTGAAGAGCAAAGGTCAAAATTATCATCAGACAACAAGGGAACGTATGGTGAGTAAAAAAACTGGATTTGCAATTATTGGTACTGGTAATATTGGGCGAGTGCACGCGCTGGCAATTCAATCCATACCAGAAGCGAGTTTAATAACTGTCTATGATCTGCAAATTTCTCAATCGCAAAAAATCGCGCAGGAATTCTCGGTTCCAGCAGCAAAATCCCTGACTAATATCATCACTAATCCAGCCATCGATGTTGTCTCAATCTGCACCCCCAGTGGGACCCATGCCGAACTGGCAATTCCACTGGCACAAAGTGGAAAGCATCTGTTCGTTGAAAAGCCACTGGATATAAAATTGGAACGGATTGATAACATGATTAACGCTGCCAAAGCTGCGGGGGTTATCATAACAGGAATTCTCCCGTCCCGGTTTCGGGATGGAATTCAAAAAACCTATCAGGCTATCCAGACAGGCCGGCTCGGAAAACTGGTTTTGATTACTGGAAGTATCAAATGGTTTCGTTCGGATGAATACTATCGGGGGAGCTGGCGTGGTACCTGGGAATTGGATGGCGGCGGCGCCTTGATGAATCAATCGATTCATACAATTGACCTGGTTCAATGGCTTGGTGGGCCAATTGATAGCATTTATGGCAAAACAGCCACCTTACGTCATCGGATTCAGGCCGAAGATACAGGAACAGCATTAATTGAATTTAAAAATGGTGCACAGGGAATCATTCAGGGGGCGACCAGTTGCTGGCCTGGAGACCCGGCACGGATTGAAATACATGGCACAGAAGGAACAATTGTACTGGAAGAAGGCCGAATCGTCCGCTGGGAATTAAAAAATGCACCAGAAGACGAACAAAATACAATGCTCGCGCTGGAAAAAGATAGTTTTGGGGGTTCGCGCGATCCAATGGGAATTTCCCCCGATCTTCATAAAAGACAATTGGTTGATCTTATCGATGCTATCCATTCCAATCGCCAACCACTTATAATGGGCGAGGAAGCCCGAAAAGCAGTGGAAATTATTTTGGCAATATATCAATCATCACAAACTGGCAGAAAAATTCAATTACCTTTATAACCCATGACTATTCGTATTAAAAGATAAATTAATATGAGAGGTGAAGATGGCAGGAACACATACTGAGAAAGATAAACTGGCGCTTCTGGGTGGACCAAAAGCAAAAACGACCCCTTACGGTACCGGAAAAAGATTTAACGGTTCAGAATTACAGTACTTACAGCAAGCTCTCGAACAAAATACTTTATTTTACTATCACGGTCAGATGACGAATCGCCTGCTGGAGCGATTTAAAAGTATTATCAAAGCGAATTTTGCTGCAGGCGTTTCATCCGGAACGGCAGCAATTCATGTGGCCCTGGGAGCTGGCCAAATCACTTATGGCGACGAGGTTATTTTACCACCAATTACCGATGTCGGAACCGTTATTGGGATCCTGGCACAAAATGCACTGCCCGTTTTCTGTGATATTGATCCTGATAGCTATCTGATGACTCCCGAATTAACGCGCAAAAAATTAACACCCCGAACAAAGGCCATCATCGTGGTGCACCTGGCTGGTAATAGCTGTTGCATGGAAGAGTATCAGAAGCTGGCACAGGAAAATCATCTTCTGCTTGTCGAAGATTGTGCGCAAGCCTGGGGCGCAAAATTTAAAAATCAGAGGGTGGGGACTTTTGGTGATTTTGGCTGTTTTTCCTTGAATGATTTCAAACATATTAGTTGTGGGGATGGTGGAATTATCAGCACCCGTTATGAATATCTCTATCGAAGTGCACATGCCTTTGCTGATAAATATTATGATCGGCTGGGTACTGGTATGCGGACACCGGCAAGCTGGCTGGGTTTCAACTATCGCATCACGGAATTGCAATCGGCTGTGGGGCTGGCACAACTTGAAAAACTGGATCAAATCGTGACGCGTCGGCATGAATTCGGCATGAAATTTCTAAATGGTATTTCCAAAATTCCAGGACTTATTCCGCAAAAAATCGCACCGGAAAGCTATTCCAGTTTCTGGTTTACGGGATTTAGAGTCGATGAAAAAACCGCTGGTGTGACCGCCAGTGATTTTGCCAAAGCACTACAGGCTGAAGGTATTGAGGCAAGCTATAGCTATTTTAATTTGCTCGATTGCGATCTATTCCTGAAGCGACAGGGCTATCGTGGAACCACCTTCCCCTTTGATTTTCCGGATGGAAGAGTTTATGAATATAAAACCGAGGATTGTCCCAATGCGTCGTACTTTATGAAAACCTTTATCAAAATTCCGATCAACGAGTTTCATACCGATGAAGATATCGAGCAAACAATCTGGGCAGTCGAAAAAGTAGCTCGTTATTATCAGAACACAAAGTAATTACCCGTTTTTAGATACGAACATCACAAAATTCCTCTAATGGAGCACAATTAGATGATCATCGATGCACATCAGCATACCAATTGGCTTGGGCGAAATACAAATGCACTTATTGAAAATATGGATGCTCATGGAATTTCCTGCAGTTGGCTATTAACCTGGGACGGCCCACTGGAAGAGCGGGATCCAATTTATTATCGTGTTTCCGATCCCCGGCGCACCAATCTTCCACTGGATGAGGTGGTGGAAGCCTGTCAGCGTTTTCCCGACCGATTTATAGCGGGATTTGCGCCGGATCCGCGACAACCCGGCGCCCTGGAACGCCTGGAGGCTGCGGTGGAGATGTTTCATATTCGTGTCTATGGTGAATGGAAATATCGCACCCTGCTCGAGACACCGGAATGCATCGCGATGTTTCACCTGTGTGGTCGGTTAAAATTGCCAGTGATTATCCATCTGGATGTCCCTTTTTTACCCCCAAACGATTTGAGTAAAGTATTTAAATGGTGGTTCGGGGGAACGATTGAAAACCTGGAAAGGACCTTACAAATTTGTCCTGATACAATTTTTCTGGGACACGGACCTGGATTCTGGCGCTATTTGAGCGGCGATGGTGATGAAAATCCAGAAGTTTATCCAAAAGGTGAATTTATCCCCGGTGGCAAAATCGCGCCACTCATGCGACAGTTCCCCAATCTTTATTGTGATTTATCCGCCGGTTCGGCGCGCTTTGCACTCGGTCGAAACATCGCTTTTACACTTGAATTTATCGATGAATTTCAGGATCGGCTCCTGTTCGCGCGGGATCAGTTCGATAATTTAATGTATGATTTTTTGATATCTTTAAATTTACCAAAACCGGTTTTAGATAAAATCCTTTATCAGAATGCCATCCGTTTGGTTCCACTTGATATAAGGAAGTAAATGTATTTTATGGATAAAGCAACGACAGGGAACAAGATGCAAAATTAACACGTTAAATCTTTATTTATTATTTTGTTATAGTTCTATATCAATCATGAATAACCGATTTATTTTATTATATATTAGGAGAATGGAGGTACTATGAAGCAGCCACTGTTTGCCGGGCTGGATGTTTCGACGCAGAGCTGTAAATTAGTTATTATCGATCAAAAAAGTGAGTCCGTCGTTTTCACTGATTCTGTCAACTACGATAATGATTTACCGCACTACAAGACAAAAAATGGCGTTATAACGAATCTGGGCGAAGGGGTTTCCGAATCTGATCCGAATATGTGGATAGAGGCTGTGAATGTCCTTTTTGAAAGGCTAAAAGGTTCGAAAATTTCCCCAAAAGATATTCTTGCTATCTCGGTCTCCGGCCAGCAACATGGATTGGTCACATTGGATGAAAATGGTAATTTGACCCGTGAACGTAGTAAACTCTGGAATGATTTTTCGACCCTCGAAGAATGCGAATTACTCACCGAAGCCATCGGGGGGCAGAGTAAAATGATTGAAGAAGTTGCCAATTCGCAACGTACTGGTTATACGGCCAGCAAAATATACCATATTGCCCGTCATGAACCTGCGGTTTTTAAGAAAACCGCAACCTTTTTTCTGGTGCATAATTATATTAACTGGTATCTAACCGGTGGGAAAAATGGTGGAAAACGTGTCATGGAACCCGGCGACACTTCCGGAATGGCACTCTGGCACACTTCACGTGGTGTCTGGTCCGAAAAGCTGCTGGAAATAATCTCTCCCGATCTGGTTGACAAACTGCCGCAGGTTTTACCTTCACAAAGAAGTATTGGCACCATTTCCAAAGAACTGGTGGAAAAATACGGTTTTCACCCGGATTGCAAAATTGATGCGGGTTCAGGTGATAACATGTATAGTGCTGTTGGAACCGGAAATATTGCCTCCGGAATCGTGACCATCAGTCTGGGAACCAGCGGAACGATTTATTCTTTTATGGACAGCGTTTTTATCGATCCAACCGGTGAAATCGCGGCATTTCGTGATAGCACCGGCTACTATCTGGCGCTGATTTGTGTATCAAATATGGCCAATGGCTATAATGAAATTCTGGCGCAGTATAAACTCTCGCATCAGGATTTTAATCAAATCATTAAGAAGACTAAACCGGGCAATAATGGCCGGATTCTCATCCCCTGGTACATGGGCGAACGGACGCCGGATGTTCCCCTCGCGGCGCCCCTCTATTTTGGATTTGGCTTAAATGATTTTACAAAAGAAATCCTCTGCCGCGCGGTTCTGGAAGGCCATGTGCTGAATCTTTATGACAGCTTTAACCGGATGGGATTAAAGCCCAAGGAAATTCGATTAACTGGTGGACTTTCGCGTTCTGAAGCCTGGCAGCAGGTAATTGCCGATGTCTTCGAGGCCGAAACGGTCCCGGTGGAAGGCGAAGGCGCTGCATTAGGTGCCGCCCTGCATGCCGCCTGGGTCTATTCCCGTGAATCAGGCGTGAATAAACCGCTGAAGGAAATTATTCATCCTTTTATAAAACTCCGCCAGGAAGAGCGTAAAATGCCGATCCCCGAAAATGTCGAAGCCTATCGCCTCCTGAAACAGGCTTACAATGGCCTGAGTAGCCGGGTTCGCAACGTGCAGAACGCCAAAGATCCGTTTGATTTTCGGAATCAGTTGATTAAGCTTGGGTAAATCTTCTTTAAAATATTCTATTCAATATTGATAGGAAAACAAATCCGTACAAAGAATATTCCCCTCCAAAATTTTTTGTAAAAAAGGTAATTTTTTTATAATTGCAAATTGAAGAATCCGCTGAATGATTACCAATTAAAATAGTTCTGGCACAATGGCTATGAGGAAAAAATGGCATATTTCTTTCTAAGTTAGAAAAAACGCTTGACATTGTATCTCAAAAGTGATACATTCTTATGAATATAGCTTTGATTATTTTTATCAGGGAGATAATAATGCCAAAAACTGAAATGATTCGGGCCAGAATCGAACCTGACCTGAAAAAAGAAGTCGAAAATATTTTCTCAGAATTAGGGTTATCCCCAACTTCAGCTATCACCCTGTTTTATCAACAGGTTAGACTTTTTAGAGGCTTGCCATTTAGTGTCAGGATTCCAAATGAGATTACGCTCAAAACCTTTCGCGATACCGATGCTGAAGAAAATCTAATTCAGTGTAATGATGCAGCGGATATGTTTAAAAAATCAGGAATCTGATGTTAAAACCTTCTTATACGAAACAGTTTGAACTTGATTTAAAAAAAGTTTTAAAACGTGGATTTTCTACCGTACACTTTTTTACATTACTTTAATGATTCATTTTTAAACCACGCTCAAAGCCCTCCCCCCAACCCTCTCCCAAAGGGAGAGGGCGTAGCTATTCCCTCTCCCCCTGGGAGAGGGTTAGGGTGAGGGCAGGTTTTGCTTAATCAAAAAGTGTACGGTAGTGAAAACGTGGAAGGGATAAGGTAAAAATATAACTTATATGAGTTAAAGCCGGTGGCAATTTAATAGCAGCTATGAATATTCAGAATTTCCCGTATTAATTGTCCTCCAACCACCCTCATATTTTAAATTTTATTCACATTTCCCCTACCTGCCAACAGAGAAGCCTGAGAAATAGATTCTCAATAGTGGACATTGGGTATTTTTTTATCATTTTATAGATTTTTATTGCATATTATGTTCCATTCTGTTATATTATATTTGAAATTTTTACATAAGGGCTCAAATGGAACTTAAAATCAAAGATATTGTCGACCTGTTACAGGTCTCGGAAAAAACAGTCTATCGCTGGATTAAGGAAAAGAAAATTCCTTGTTACCGTATCCATCATCAGTACCGATTTAACCGGGCTGAAATTAATGAATGGATTATGAGTAACAAAATTGAGCTGTCGTCCAAACTGCTGGATTTATCAATTGCCAGACGACCAACTAATTTTACGGATCTGCTTCGAAATGGTGGAATTTACACAGCTATTCCGGGGCACACAATTCGGGATGTCCTGCACAATGCCATCGACGCGATTCATACGCCACCGGATATTGATAAGGAAGATATTATTGCGGCGCTGCTGAACCGCGAAGAATTGATGTCTACGGCGATTGGTCATGGCATCGCTATCCCGCATCCCCGCAACCCAATGATTACCAACATCAAGGATGCTTCCGTGTCGATCTGTTTTCTGAAAGAGGCGGTAAATTTTGGTGCGCTGGACGGGAAACCGGTACATACCCTCTTTGTGCTCCTCACCTATAGCCCACGACGGCACCTGGAAGTTTTATCCAAAATTTCGTATCTGTGTCAAATGGTTGATTTTCGGGTGATGTTGGAACGTCGCGCCACCGCGGCGGAGATCATTGACTTTGTTCAAACCCGGGAATTGGCCTGGCAAAAAAGGGAGAATGGAAAGTGATGAGTTCATTATTCGCAGGGGTTGCGTTGTTTTTCGTGGCCGGTTTGCTGGCTATATTCTTACCTCAGCGTTGGCAAGGCATAGGCTATGTTATTTTTGCCGCAGCCGCACAAATTTTCCTCTTACCTGCCGTAACCAAAATTTTATTAGGAAGTCCCGCCCTGAGTTGGACGCTGACTTTTGCCGGCCCCATCGGTACGGCTTCATTCCGGGGGGATCCCCTGGCGGCCTTTTTTATATTTTTTATTTCGATTGGCGGCTTGCTGGCGGGCGTCTACTCCCTGGGTTACATGAAATTGTACCAGCATGAGGGGCGCGCTTCGTTCACCACTTATTACTTTTTTATGGGTTTATTGGTCACGGCCATGTTGCTCGTGGTGCTGGTGCAAAATGCCTTGCTCTTCCTGATCGTCTGGGAAATCATGTCGTTGGCCTCCTTTTTCCTGGTGAGTTTTGAGCATCGAAAAGAGGCGGTGCGCCAAGCGGGCCTCTATTACCTGATTGCGATGCAGGTTGGGGTGGCGGCCTTGCTGGCCGCGTTCGGCTGGAGTTCGGTATTGACCGGCGATTTAGATTTTAATGCATTGAGGACACTTGAACCGGTCACGGCGACTTATATTTTTCTGCTGTTTTTTATCGGTTTTGGCACCAAAGCCGGCTTTGTTCCGCTGCACACCTGGTTGCCACTCGCGCATCCGGCCGCGCCCACCGCAGTCTCCGCGATCATGTCCGGCATCATGATCAAAACCGGCATTTACGGTATCCTGCGCATGATCCTGCTCCTCGGTGTACCCGGCCATTGGCTGGCCTACCTGGTGTTCGGGATCGCCTTACTCGCCGGGATCCTGGGCGTAATGCATGCCATTGCCCAACACGACTTGAAAATACTACTCGCCTATCACAGTATCGAAAATATTGGGATTATCGGGATGGGGATTGGCGTGGGGATGCTGGGAATAATCTATCACCAGGAAATTCTGGTCGTGGCCGGTTTTTTAGGCGCGCTGCTACACGTTTTCAATCATTTTACCTTTAAAAGTCTGCTCTTTTATGGCGTCGGCATTATTTATTCCAAAACCCACACCCGGGAAATTGAAAAATTGGGCGGTCTGGTGCATCGGATGCCATACACCGCGGCGCTTTTCCTGCTCGGTTCGCTGGCGATTAGTGGCTTGCCATTATTCAGCGGGTTTATCAGTGAATTTGCGATTTATTTCGGCATGGTGAAAAGTCTGGCGGTCAACGTGGTCGCCCTGAATTTCACCGCAGGCATCGGCCTGGCCGGGCTGGCGTTTATCGGGGTGATGGCCTTACTCTGTTTCACCAAAGTGTTCAGTGTCAGCTTTTTGGGAAATGCCCGGACCAATTGGCCGGAGCCACCCACCGAAGCCTCTGCTACGATGTTGGCGCCAATGATCGTCCTGGCACTCTTCATCCTCCTGGTTGGAATCGGTACACCGCTGATCTTGCCGTTATTGTCAGGGGTCGTGCAACAATTTTTACCGACCGCGTCATTCGCGGCCGGGGACGAAATGGCCGGACTTTTTCTTAAAATCAATCGCGCGCTCCTGATTTTTGGCGGTTTGATGGTTTTTTTCTTTGGTGTGCGCTGGCTCCTGCTGCGGCGCCGCACCGTCACTATTTTCAAAACCTGGGATTGCGGCTATCAGGCGGAAAGCAGCCGGATTCAATATACCGCCAGTTCCTTCGCGTCCTCGTTTCTGGATCTGGTTTCAGGATTCGTACCCCGGCGCAAACAGATCGGGCGTCCACAGGAAGTTTTCCCCGCCCGGGCTCAATTTGAAAGTCACAGCAGAGATCTGGCCGAAAAATGGTTAATCCAGCCCATAATCAGTTGGTTACAATATTTTCTCAGATTGCTAACCTGGATTCAGAGTGGCCGCACCCAACAGTACATTCTCTACGGCCTGGTTTTTCTGATTATTCTCGTCATCTGGATTATAGGAGTTCGCTAATGCCGAATGGAATTTTTCTGCTCATCATACTGATCACGCCCTTCATTTTTGTAGGACTTATCAATCGGGTCAAGGCGGTTTGGGCGGGTCGCAAAGGCGCATCGATCTGGCAGCCATATTATGATTGCCTTAAATTGCTACGCAAAGGCGAAATCATCAGCAAAACCACTTCGTTCGTTTTTCGAATCACGCCTTCGATCAATATCGCGGCCATGATTTTTGCCGCGTTGATCATTCCACTGCCACAGCAAAAGGCGTTAATTGCATTTCCGGGCGATTTTGTCCTGTTTGCCTACGCGCTGGGACTCGCCAAATTTATGCTGGTCATTGCCGCCATGGATACCGGCAGCCCGTTTGAAGGCATGGGCGCGGCGCGGGAAGTTACTTTTTCAAACATAGTTGAACCAGCTTTTTTTATGTTGATTGGTTCTCTGGCTTTGATTACCGGCCAAAATTCGTTTGAATCCATTTTTGCCCAATTGAACTACAGCGCCGGCTTTACGGTGCTGGTGAAATTATTGTGCCTGGTTTCGCTATTTATTATGCTCTTAACCGAAGGCGCGCGGGTCCCTGTCGATGATCCGAATACCCATCTGGAATTGACCATGATCCACGAGGTGATGATTCTCGATTATTCCGGCCCCGACCTGGCCTTCATGCAATATGCTGTTGGCCTAAAAATGGTGCTCATTGGAACGCTGATACTGAATCTGTTACTGCCATCTGGCGTGGGAACGCTGGCAGGGATCTTGTTCTATCTGGCCGGTCTGGCCGTCATTGCCGTCGTTGTCGGCATAATCGAATCGCTTTATGCCCGGCTGCGCATGTCCCACGTCCCGCAATTTATTTTCATGATGATGGCGTTATCGCTGACGACCTTTGCAGTGGTTATCTTTTTTCTTTATGGAGGAAATTGATGTCCGATGTTTTGATTATTTTACTGGGAACCAGTATGTTGTATGTTTTTGCCGCCAGCCGGATTGAAGCCTATATCAAAACGCTGGCGCTGCAGGGAATGCTCTTATTCCTGCTGGTGGTGATTGATTTGCATGAAATTAACTGGCTGAATATCGCTTTTTTAATTCTGGAAACATTGATTATCAAAACCGCCGTCATTCCCCTGTTTTTATTACGGGTGATTCGACGCAATGAAATCGACCGGGAAATTGATCCCTCTGTTCCCCAATTTTATTCGCTCATGCTTGCCAGTCTCATCTTTATTTTTGGCTTTGTGGTGGCTTTCTGGGCGGCGCGTGTGGAACCAGGCATTCAGCCCCTTTATTTCGGGATGTCGATTGTTCTCATCATCTCCAGTTTATTTTTCATTGTCACCCGAAAGCGGATTATCACTCACATTCTCTGTTACATGATGCTGGAAAATGGAATTTTTCTGCTTTCCTTATCGGTCGCGAATGAAATGCCCATGCTGGTTAATTTGGGCGTGCTGCTGGACCTGTTCGTTGGAATTTTCCTGCTGGTGATTTTCTTCAATAAAATTCAATCGATGTATGATGGCAGCCATATCGATGTTTTAACGCAATTAAAGGATTAAGCATGCTTTTAACGATTTTGCTGGCGCCGGTCATACTGGCCGCGCTGGTCGTCCTCTGGCCGAATCGAATCGTGATTCGGCTGTCACTTTTAGGAACCGCCGCCCTATATCTGCTGGCCACAATTGGCTGGTGGTTCCGGCTGGATTTTGAAAATTCGGCCGGCTGGTTTTCGGATTATTTTCAAATTGATGCGATTGGTTTGTATTTTCTCACCATTATGGCGCTGGTTTTTGCCGGCGCGGCCATTTACAGCCTGTTCTATTTTAAAGAACACGGAACGCCTCCCCGTCAGGAGTCGCTGTATGTGGCCTTCATCCTGCTTTTTGTGGATGCCATGACGGGCGTTATTCTGGCCAGTCATCTGGCGCTGCTGTGGGTCTTTGTGGAAGCGACCACGCTCACCAGCGCGGTGCTCATTTATTTTGAAAAGAAAAAGTCATCACTGGAAGCCGCCTGGAAATATGTGTTCATCTGCTCGGTGGGTATTGCGCTGGCGTTTGTCGGGATTATTATCCTGTCGATGGGCAGTAAAAGCATCGGCACGCTCTTTTTTGCGGATTTATATCAACACGCGGCTGAAATCAATCCTTTCTGGTTAAAAATGGCGTTTGCCTTTATTCTCGTCGGCTTTGGCACCAAAGTTGGCATTGCGCCAATTCATGCCTGGCTTCCCGATGCTCATTCTGAAGCACCTTCTCCGGTTTCGGCTTTGCTGTCGGGAACTTTGCTCAATACCGCGTTTCTGGGTTTATTACGCGTTCAGGAAATTATGATCCAGGCGAAGCTGGAAGTTTTCTCCAACTTTTTGCTGCTGTTGACCGGATTTCTTTCCTTACTGATTAGCGCGGTTTTTATGCTCGGTATCATCAACTATAAGCGGATGCTGGCGTATTCTTCGATTGAAAATATGGGGATTCTGTTTATCGGCATCGCCATGGGAAAAACCGGCATTTTCGCTGCGATGCTGCATAGTGTGGCGCATTCACTTTCCAAATCGTCACTTTTTTTGACTTCGGGTAATATTTTATATTTGTATGGCAGTAAAA
The DNA here is from genome assembly GCA_020722815.1 of Caldithrix sp. Taxonomy (GTDB): domain Bacteria; phylum Zhuqueibacterota; class Zhuqueibacteria; order Thermofontimicrobiales; family Sulfurfontimicrobiaceae; genus DYKB01. The sequence continues at coordinate 50,039 of DYKB01000027.1, forward strand.
AAATTGCCGACGTCCGCGGCCTCCTGCAACGGGAACCGCTGACCGGCTGGATCTGGATCCTTTCGCTTTTCGCCATCGCCGGGCTGCCGCCATTTCCGGCATTCCTGAGTAAATTTATGCTGATTACGGCATTCTTTGAGGCCGGACAGGGCTGGCTGGCCGCGCCATTTTTCATCTTTATTGCGGTCATCATTTATGGAATGGGAGGCGCGTTTTTTCGGATGTCTTTTGGCGATGTGCAGCCGGAACTGAACCTGTCCGCCAAATTGAATCTAAACGCCTATATTCCCCAATTGATTTTCCTGTTGTTGTTAGCCGCGATTGGCGTCTATATTCCGGAGCAGGTCATGATTTTTATTCGGCAAGCGGCCGAATTTTTACAATAATAAAGGAGTTGTTGTTTGAACTGGATTGAAATTAAAAATTTACAGGCCGTTGCGCTGGCGGACATTCCCCGATTATCGATGGATTTATTCCGCTCACAGATCATCGCCGAAACCAGGGCTGGCCGCCGGGTCGTCCAATTTTTTGGCGTGCCAGAAGCCCAAAAGGTGGTGGTCTATGCGGTTCTGGCCGATGATCATCGCGCCCGGTTATATATCGCCGCCACGGCGTTCGATAAAGAGAAAAAATATCCTTCACTGACCCCGGATGTCCCGGCGCTGCACCTGTTTGAAAGAGAACTTTTTGAACAGTTTGGCATCGAACCGGAAGGTCACCCCTGGCTGAAACCAGTACGCAAAGGGATTGCCGGAATCAATGCGGCGGAAAAACCATATTCTTTTTTTGAAATGAAAGGCGAAGAGGTGCACGAAGTGGGCGTAGGACCGATTCATGCCGGTGTCATCGAACCCGGTCATTTTCGCTTCTCCTGCCATGGCGAGGAAGTGTTCCACCTCGAAATTGAACTGGGATTTCAGCACCGCGGCGTGGAAGATTTATTTATCCGTCACCGGGAACGGCCTGGCTACCTGCTGCGTCTGGCCGAATCCATTGCTGGTGATACTGTAATTGGCCATGCGGGAACTTTTGTCCGGGCAATGGAAGCATTGGGTGGCGTCAACGTGACACGACGAGCAATGCTCATCCGCACCATTGCGCTGGAACTGGAACGAATTGGCGTGCATCTGGGTGATCTCTCAGCACTGGCGGGAGATGTGGCATATCTGACCGGCAAAGAAACCTTTGCAGCGCTTCGGACAACGGTCATCAATACGAGTCTGGCAATTTGCGGCAGCCGTTATGGCCGGGGACTTTTGGCAATTGGTGGTGTTTATTTTGATATTTCCAGCGCATTGCGGCAAAAAATTGAAACGACATTGTCCGATCTGGAGGAACAGGTGGAACTGGCCGCGGGCGTTATGTTCTCCTCAGCTTCAACACTGGAACGATTTGAAAAAACAGGCATTATTTCTGAAAAGACAGCGACAGAGATTGGTATGGTCGGGCCGGCCGCACGTGCCAGTGGCTGCGCGCGCGATATCCGGGCTGATTTTCCTTTCGGTGCATACAACCAGTTCCCAGTACATCCCATCACGTTTCATACCGGCGATGTTTTTGCCCGGGCTTATATTCGTTATATTGAAATTTCACAATCGCTGCGAATGATTCGGGAACAATTAACCAATCTGAACGGCGAGACATTACAACAGCCAAAAGCTGAATTACGCCCGAATCGTCTGGTAGTTTCATTAGCCGAAGGCTGGCGCGGTGAGATTGCACACGTGGCTCTTACTGATGCCGATAGTAAACTCCAACGTTATAAAATTAAGGACCCGTCGTTCAATAATTGGCTGGCATTGGCATTGGCGGTGCGGAATGAAGGCATTTCCGATTTTCCATTATGTAACAAGAGTTTTAATCTTTCTTATTGTGGATTTGATTTATAATTTTTTAAGGATTAAAAGATGTTCGAATTACTTAAACTGCGTCAACAACATGGTTATCAGGCCATACCCGATCTCTGGCAGGCTAAAATCAGCTCCCCATTTCGTGGTTTTCCGATTCTGGATGAAACACGCTGCGCCGAAAATTGCAAGGCCTGCGCGGCGATCTGTCCAACTGGAGCTATTGAAACAAATCCATTAAGGCTGGACCTGGGACGTTGCACATTATGTGGCGATTGTATGCGGGAATGTCCTGCCGGGGCAATACAATTCACGACACAGTACCATTTAGGGAATACAAGCCGGGAAGGGCTGATTATCACTTCACAGATGACTCCTGAAGACTATAAAAAGACGGCCATTATTGTTCGCAAAGAAATTCGGCGTCTATTCGGTCGGTCACTCAAGCTCCGCCAGGTTTCGGCAGCAGGCTGTAATGGCTGTGAAATGGAATTGAATGCAGCCAGTAACGTGAATTTTGATATGGGTCGTTTTGGTTTCGACTTTGTGGCCTCACCACGTCATGCTGACGGTATTGTGATTACAGGTCCCATTTCGGTTAACATGGCTCCGGCCTTATTGGATGCCTACAAAAGTGTCAGTGAACCTCGATTGGTGATAGCCGTCGGTGCCTGTGCCATCAGTGGTGGTGTTTTTGCCGATTCGAATCAGCTTGACCGGAGCTTTTTAAAAGATTTTCCAATTGATCTCTATGTCCCCGGCTGTCCGACGCACCCGCTGACTTTCATTCACGCGCTGCTGGATTTGGTGGGACGGAAGAAAAAGTGACGCAGGAAACGTAATACGTAATGCGTAATTTGTATTTATTTGTGAAGAAAAATAAATTCGGCCTTCATCGGGTCGTACCTAGATCAAATTTTACGCATCACGTATCACGCATTACTCCCCAAAATCCCAAACGCTATTAAAATAAATCCCGAACTATTAATCACCGCATGTATAATGATATCGGTCCAGGTGCTTTTTGTTATTTGAACAGCATACGAAGTGATGAAAATGCTGGGTAGTAAAGTAATTATCAAATTAATTCCAAACGGCAGGTGAAACATCAGCCAGAAAAATCCATGCGCGATCCAGGTAAATTTTCCGAAAGCCAATTCCTGCCGCGGGAAGATTTAACCACGCCAGTTTAATGCTTCGCCAAAAATATTGAAAAAGAAAAGTGGAATCCAGGCGAATAAAATCCAGAGATCGCCCGGGCCGATTGGTTTCATGGTTAAAAAAGATGGACTGGGGGAATAGTTTGTAAATAATCGTTTGCCAGCCTCCATCATTAAATAGGTCAACGTGCCAATGATAACAATTGACAGAATTGAAATAACAAAGGCTTTACACGAAAAATCATTCAATCGAAATCGTGTCCAGAGTGCTTTAAACTCACATGGATAGCCATCTCTTTTATAAAAATAAAATGCAGCAATAAAAATTGGTAAAAAAACGAGCGTTCCACTGCAGATATACCAACCAACCACCAGCGGAACTTCAGTTAATCGATTTAAAAATGGAATGCCCAGATGCGTGGCGAAAAAAAGTAAATGCGCCGGAACGCCAAAATAGACAAACGAAAGTTTTACCCCCATTGGCTTCATCAATTGTCTTTCAATCTATCCTCAAGCTAGAAACTTCCGGTCATCAAATAAAACACAATAATGACACTTAATGGAATTAAAATATTATCCAGATCCCGGGGACTGAGAGCTTCAACGATGGTAACCACAAAGGCCGAAACCAATAGCGCCGTCCAGGGGATTACCGGTGTAACACCCGTGATCAAAAGCATAATAAAAGTACCAACCAAGCCAGCAATCAATACCGTCAAGCTGCCGATATAAGATTTTTCAGGGCCGAACGTCCTGAATTTTTTATGTCCATATTTCTGTCCAAAATACGGCGCCAGTCCATCACCCCAGGTGAGCATGGCCATAGCAACAACCCCGGATGGCGTATTAAAAAGCGCAATACCAATAATGACCATAATACAGGCAAACATCAAAGGGCCACGTAAAAGTTCACGGGGATTTCCGGTCCGGGTCATCGTTTTCACGGCTGGGTCTTCAGTATTTTTGGAGAGCCCTTTACTGAGAAACAGGAGCACCCAGATGAAGGGCATGGCAACGTTCAGATATTTTGTCCAGTGAGTTGTTGCAAAAAGTGGCCAGAACATCAGATACGAACCAGCCGCGATGTGGATGATTTTTCGTGACAAATCCGAAGGAAAGCCTTTTACGACCAGCTTTTCCATCATTCCAATTACGATAAAAATATAAACAATTTCAACAACCGCAACAATGCAGTTCCAAAGCCAGGGACTGCCAAATAATGGTTCCATTTTTCCTCCCACCAAATAGATTTTAAAAAAAACGATTAATTAGAAATGTGTGTTCCGGTAGCCTCCCCCTTAACTGCCTCTAACAAGGTTCCGGGTTTTAATAAATTAATTATTTTAACCGGTATGTTCAAATCTTTCAAGGTTTCGATCTCCCCCAATTTTTTTGGCAGGCCGCCACTGGCGTCGGTGCTTTTCTTTATTTTTTGCTGCCAATCAGGGAGATCTTGATAAGCAATAGCAGAAACGGTTTTTCCATTTTCCAGCACGCCATCAACGTCCATTCCGAAAATAACCGCCCGCGCCTGAAAATACCGGGCCAGATAAACGGCAATCTGATCCGAAGAAAGGACACAAAACCCCTGTTTCCGATCAGTCGGGCCATCGCCATGGAGAACAGGGATAATTCCCATGTCCAGATAGCGTTCCAGTGGTTCAGGGAAAAAAGTCGCAATGCGGCGATTTTCGGTCACAAAAAGCTCAGTCGGGCGTAGTCTTCCCGCCGGCACATTCGCATCCATCATAACTTTTGTAAAGCGCTGCGAAAGTTCATCCACCCAATAATGCGTCAGCAGAAATCCCATTCGTCTTTCCGATGTGCCATCAAAACCATAGCCAATTTGGTATTTCCTGGCCGGGGGATGGCCATACGAACCGACACCATGGGTCAAAATTATCGGTTCCTGGATTTCCCGAAGCTGTTCCGCCAATTGTTGAATCACTTCCAGCCGTATCGTATAGGGCGTACTTTTATCCGTAATCGCAGAGCCGCCAGCTTTAATAATCAACATATTGTAAAATCCTTCACATCAATGAAAATGGTATCAAAAATCCAAAAAAATTACCTACCGCCAGATTTTAGCGTCACCTATGCGATTAAAAGGCAATTGTGTGTTTCCAAATGGTGTTTTAATACCGGCATCGCCGGTAAGTTTATAATCAACCTTCCCTTCACGTAGCGCAGAAGTGAGTAGCTGACCAACCGATGCAAAATTTAAATTGAGGGGGAAGCGAATCACGCCCTTTCCTTTTTCGGGAATAGTAGCGCCTTCTGGATTCAGACCATTGGCGACATTTTTTCCGGAAAGTAACAGATTATAATTAAAATTATTTAAGTTAAATCCAAAAATATTGGGATTGTCGACCTCGATATTTAAATCCAGTTGGACACCCGAGAAAGACAGGGATTGAATTTTAATGCCCGCCAGCCCGATTTTAGGTAACTTTACAGCGGGAATTTTACCGGAAGCGCTAAAGGGGATTTTTAAAACGTCCCAGGGGCCTTTAACATGCACATGGCCTTTGATGCCATAGCCTGTCTCATCTTTATCCTTCATATTTTGAAACATCTGATAAAGTTCTTTAAATTTTATTGTGACTGGAACATCGATGTAGCTGGTCTGGTTGGCCAGTAACTGTACATTCTGGGGTAGATCACCGCTCAGGAAATTTTGCTCTTCAATTGAAAATTGATAATCATACCCTGCCAGACTTATTCCAAAGGCGTTTGGATTATTCACTGCCAGATTAAAATTGGCGGTAATATCCTCAAAACTAAAATCTTTCAGCTCCATTTTATTGAAGCTAACTGTTGGTTTTTGAATAAGTTGAGATAAAGTGGCGCAGGATACAAAAAAGGCCACAACAATTACTAACAAATAATTAAATTTTTTCACCATTTTTTCTCCATTCGTAAAGTTAAAAAAGTTTAATATATCAAAATATAAGCATTTTTAAATCGGTTTTCAAGAGGAATTTACGATATTAAAATTTCTCTTGAAAATAACAATCATTTTTGATATTGTTCAGATGGCAATCAATCTTTTATTTCATCTAAAACCGGCGGAAGAAAATGAACAAGCAAAAAGCATTAAAAATCGTGAATATTTTATTGGCTTTGATGGTCGTGGGAATCCTGACATCTGCTATCTCGCATGATTTTATTGACAAAGCAATTTTTGAAAAAGTGCATCCGTTGGGTGGCTTTACCTTAATCATTCTGATTATGATTCATTTGCGCTTAAATTGGTCGTGGGTGAAGTCGACATATTTCAAATCGAAAAAGTGAGAAATGGCCATTTATACTCAAGCCGAAATGGTTTTCGGATATGATATAGCCATCCTAAAGCCCTCACTCCCAGGGGGAGAGGGAATAGCTAGGCCCTCTCCCACTGGGAGAGGGTTGGGGTGAGGGCAAGAAAAACCGAAAATCACGCTGGCTTTAGTAGACAATATTCGCCCTTTTCACCAGTTTGATAACCCGGCATTAAGGACAGCGTCTATTAAAACGATACAAAAAAAAATGCCCTCCCGCGTTTTCATTTCCTGAAAAATCGAAAGGGCTGATGTGGGAACTGTAAAATTAATGTAGAGGACAGGCTAGCGTAGATTTCACTTTATCATCAGAATTTATACCAAAATCCTTCATCAGGATGTTTGATGCAGGGGAACCTTCTTGCGTTGGGCATAAATGAGCATCAAATTTCGGATATAGATAACAGCGCCGGTGGATTGTCCCATGATAAAAACCGGATCCTGTTTATGAATGGCGTAAACCAGCAATAAAAGTCCGCCCAACGTTAATTTTATTTTCAAATAAGTCAGAAAAATATTTTCCAATCAAAATCGCCATTGGCGGCAGCAGGGGTAAAAGATAAATAGCCAACTTTCCACTGATCACCGAAATAAAAACGAAGCCGATAATGAACCACCAGAATAAAAGCCAGACTCCATCGTTTATATTGCGCCAGGCCTGCCTGATAGCGCCTGGTAAAAATCCTGTCCAGGGCAAAATAACCAGCGGAAAAACAAGCAGATAATAATAAAAAGGCTCCCGATGGCTAAATGCATTGACAGCCCTGCCGGCAATTTGCTTAAAAAATAAATTCCGGATATAATCCTGATTGCCGCTTATCCAGATAAATCCCAGCCAGCCGATCACCAGGGCAAGAAAAATAAAAAAACCGGGATGCAAAACAAAATTTCTAAATTCCCGCCAGTCCTTCTTTTGAATTAAAAATACAAATATCGGCAGGATTGCAATGAGGACACCAATCGGTCCCTTTATTAAAACATTGGCGAACAAAACAAGATAAAAAAGAAAATAAAAGTATGACTTTTGATCGTGATAACCCAAATAAAAATAATAAATTGACAGGATTATTACAAACGTCAATAATGTGTCCATGCGAACAATTTGCGCACATCCGAAAACCAGAAACATAGCCATATAGATAAGACTGCTAACCCAAGCAACCTTTTGATCAAAAAGCCGACGGGTTAAATAATACATGGCAACTACACTCGCCAATGCCGTGAGCCCGGTAATAATTAAACAATTTAATGGTGTAATTTGACCGGTTAAAATCGACAATCCCGCACACATCCAGAAATACACAGGCGGTTTATCCGGATAAAAGGAACCGTTAAGATGGGGAACGATCCATTTTCCATCCTGAATCATTTCCCGTAAAACTTCTGCATAACGGGCTTCATCTTCCACCCAAAAATCCCGTGGCGATAGGATACCCGGCAGATAAAACAGGAGTGTGACCAAAAAAAGGATAAATAAAAACTTAAAATTGGGCTTTGTTTTCATTGGATTTGGATCAGTTAGACTCATAATTGGTAATTAATTTCTTAAACCAGGTAATGAATTCAATACGTTGAAATTGCCAGATTTTATGGCGACGCATAAGGGGAACTCTCCTGGCGATTAAAATACTGGTTCCGAATAAAAATGCAAATCCAAAGCGGAAAAGGTTGGTTTGTACGGGTTCCACCATCGCCGCGGCCCTGGTTAATGGTTCCGCTTCATACCGAAAGACTGGATTTAAGAATAGTTTACATCTTTCACTTTCGACTTCAATTCGAATATAAGTATCATCGATCGCTAAAGTCAATTTAGCCTGACTTACATTTTCAACCACGTACCGTGTTACCCCTCCCTGACCAATAAATCGGATTTTCCGGGCCGGTTGATCACACGCAATCATCAATTCACTGTTTTTTATCTGTAATTGCGAAAGATGAATATCATTAAAACCGCCATTTCCGGTGACACCGTACATTTTTCCTTTTTTCAAGGCATCGACAACATCATCCGTTCGTGTTGATTTTGATTGAATCATCGTCCAACAAACCCCGGTTTCGGCAGGATTCGTGATATCATGCGAATCGTCATTGCCAATAATCCAGACCGGTTTCCCGGCCGAAAGCGCCGCATCCCACAATTTCTCGGATATCCGAAAATGATTTAAAACTTCAATGGCATCATAATCGGTCAAATAAAATAAGTCCCGATGATTATACGCATCCAACAATCGGGGATGTGCGATAACGACAAACGGATTCCTGGTTCTTAATTTCTTTAGAATATGCTGCTTCTGGTGTATATTTTGCCAGAAAATAAATTCATTCCAGTTAACTTCATTTGCTCCGATTAAAACCTGATGTCTTTTTCCGATATTGAAACCATGTTCATAAACAGGGATGTAATTGATACCTAACTTGTCGAAACGGTTTATTTTTTGATAATCCGAAATCGCAATAATATCATACCCCAGATTTTTATAATGTTGATAAATACTCCGCGCATCATCCCAACCGTTGGTCAGCCCACCCCATGAATGCGATTGAACCTGAAAATTTCCTTTAAACCAGGTTGAGTCCAGTTCAGAATAGGGGTTATACCATCTATTGCCTTGGAAAGGTATCGGATCTGGAAATTGATAAATTGGGCACTTTAAATATTCAATCAGTCCTAAAATAATGAAAAGAATAAGGAAAAATCCGGCTACCATGACAATTTTTTTTATAAATTTAATCACATTCATCCTTTCTGAATGATGAAATAGTTCAGATACCGACTTTTCATCCATCGAACCGCGAATAAATCCCTCAAAGCCCGGAACAATCGATTACGAACATTATATTTCGATTTTCCATAACGTCGCGGATAGTGATGAATTGGCACTTCAGCGACAGTAAATCCTTCAAGTTTGAACAGGGTAGGAAAAAAACGATGCATTCCATTAAATAATTTTACTTTTTGAATCGCTTCCCGTTTAAAGACTTTCAAGGGACAACCAGTATCCTGGATTTGTTCACCACTCAATTTATTACGTACAAAATTGGCGATTTTGGATGATATGAGTTTAATCAAGTTATCCGATCGCTTTTGCCGTATTCCGATCACGCAATCATGCGTCGCTAATTTTTCCAATAAAAGCGGTAAATCATGGGCATCAACCTGTAAATCCGCATCCATGGTCACAATTAATTTTCCATGTGCAGCTTTAAAACCAGCATCAAAGGCAGCCGTTTGGCCATAGTTTCGGTCTAACGAAAGGAAATGAACGTTTATATCCAATTTCGCTAACTTTTGAATTATATCGAGACTGCCATCTGTGCTTCCATCATCTACCAGGACAATTTCATAATCATTACTGATAATCTTCATCGCATCCGTAATATTTTCATATAGGAGCAGGAGATTATCACGTTCATTGTATATTGGAATCACGAAAGAATAGTTATACATACTAACTAAATTCATTTTAAATCCACGACAAATTAGTAATTTTAATTAAGCAATTTTTCCCGACGAATAAAAACCTGAGTGGTTACAGGTTGAAAAATAAAAGCTTCAGGCGATAAATTTCAATTTGAATGGTTTTTAAACAGCTCAATATATTACCAAATCATTATTTAATTCCAATTAATTTTTTATTACAATTTTGTGACAAAATTCACATTGAGATTGGCCTGAATTTTGTCATTACTTCAAGTTTTGTCTTCAAAAAACAATAGTAAAAAATTTATGCAAATCCCAGGGTTATAAGGTATATATTATCTTAGAATTAGGAGATTCACCACATTAGGAAAAGGACGATGGTCTGGATAATCATAACCATCGCTGTTATTATTATGGCGGCGGTAGGATTTTATACTTATAAACTGTTTTCTTTCAATGAAACCGTTATCAATGAAAGGAAACAACTGAAACATCAAAAAATCAATTTAAAGCAATCAATTGAGAAGGCACAATTTGATAATGAACGTATCCAGAAGGTTCAAACTGATATTGAACGTTATCGAATGGAACAGGAAAAATTAATACAAACGCAGATTGAATTCCTGAATCTTCGTGAACAAAAAATTGCGCAGAAGGAAGATGAATTACAAAGTCGAATTGCGCAATTCGAAAACGAGAAAATGGCTTTTTTTCAACGCTTGCAAGGGAAAGAATATTGCCTGAACACCGGTTTAGCTTTGCTTGAAAAAAAATATAAAATGGTTGCCGATTCAATCCAACAAATACGGCAACAACAAAACGAGATGAACGATTATCATCATGTCATTGATAAACAAATCGAAAAATTAACTTCCTTCTTCGAAACAACGGAGCAAATCCTGGAAGATTTGGAATTTGAACAACTCTTATTATTAAAAGAAAAAAATCTGCTAGAAAATGCTAAAAATGACTTTATCCTGAAAAGACAGGAGTTGTCGCATTATGAAGAAAATTTGAAAGGCCAACTTTCAAAAATTGAAGAAAACCAGCGAGCAATTGAACATCAACAATCCTTATTGCAGCAGCAGACCGAGCAATTTGATCAGGAAAAATCAGACATTCAGCATCGCTTAAGTGAATTTGATAACACCCGACTGACACTTGAGGCACGCGAAGAGAAGCTTCAAAAGGAGTTAAAAGAAATAGCTATGGAACGTTCCAAACTTTTAAAACGGGTTCATGAACTCGAAACCCGGGAAAAAGAAATGGATGAAAGTGCCCAAAAATTAGAAAATTGGGGACAGGAACTGGTCAATAAAGAGCGTGAGATGAAAAAATGGGAGAATCAACTTCAGGAAAAAGCGAGAGAATTGGAAGAACTTAAGGGAAATGATAAAATTATCACGAAAGCGGAGGAATCCAGCGATTTGACGCATCATGATTTCATCGAAAACGATGTCAGCGATGGATCACAAAGCGCGATAACAGATGGTAAAAAAACGAGTATACGGCTTATAAAAGGTATTGGCGGGAGTTAAAGGGCTGAAATTCATCAGCCACAACATTTTTATCCAATCAGCACACCATTCTGTTCAATTACCTGCCGATACCAACTCGCGCTATCTTTCAAAGTTCTTTCGAGGGTTTGATAATCGGTATAAATTAATCCAAATCGTTTGGAAAATCCGAACGACCACTCAAAATTATCCATTAGCGACCAGACAAAGTAACCTGCCAGCGGCACTCCCTCCTGAATCGCACGGTGTGCTTGTTGAAAATGTCTTTGCAGATAATCAATACGTAAGGGATCGTGGATTTTTCCATCCGGGCTTTTCTTATCCTGAAACGCGGCGCCATTTTCGGTGATATAAAGTTTAGGAGTCTTATATTCAAGGTATAATTTTTTTAAAAGAACATAAAGTCCCTCCGGATAAACCTCCCATCCCATTTCAGTAAATTTCGCATCAGGTGGTTTTACAAAGTCATAATTTAAAATATTTTTTCCCGGCGCATTCTTCACCAGATCACGAAAATAAAAATTAACACCAATAAACTCAATAGGGGTTTTTATAATTCGGAGATCATCCGGTTGCATGGATGGTAAATAACCATACTTTTCATAAATAGCTAAGATTGACGCCGGATATTGCCCTGAACATAATGGTTCCAAAAACCAGCCATGATTGAAATTAAAATAACGATTTGCAGCTTCCAGGTCCGCCGCTGCATCTGAGGCGGGATAGGATGGCGAAAGATTCAGGGTGATACCAATTTCTTTGGATTCGGATTTAATATTGTCACGAATAATTGAAACACTCAGTCCATGGGACAGCAGTAAATGATGGGCAACCTGTATTGCCATTTTATAATCTTTCAAGCCAGGTGCATGAATTCCGTATAAATGTCCCAGATAAGCAGTAACGGCCGGTTCATTATGCGTCATCCAATGGTCGACACGGTCACCAAGCTGACGAGTCACTTCAGCAGCATAATCCTGAAAATAATAAGCCGTATCCCGATTCGCCCAACCGCCTTTATCCTGCAAAGCCTGTGGTAAATCCCAATGATACAAAGTGATATAAGGTTGAATACCTTCAGCAATCAGGGCATCAACCAACCGGTTATAAAAATCAATTCCTTTCGGATTTAGCCGCCCGTGTCCTTCCGGGAAAATACGCGCCCAGGCGATGGAAAATCGATATGCCTGAAGTCCCAAATTTTTCATCAGCTTAATGTCATCCAGAAAACGATGGTAATGATCACAGGCAATATCACCCGTGTGGCCTTCAAATATATTGCCCGGTACGCGACAAAATCGATCCCAGATAGATTCACCTTTTCCATCATCCGCATACGCCCCTTCAATTTGATAGGCTGCTGTTGCTGCACCCCAGATAAATTCATCCGGAAACTTTAAAATCCCTGTTGCCATATTCTTCTGCTCCTGTATTTCCATTTTTTTTTACGGATAAGTCTTCCCCGCAATCTGATATAGTGTTTCTCAAATCGTCATTGCGACTCTTGAAGTAATAAAAAATTTACAAAAAATAATTTACAATATACATCATTTACAGGCTAATAATCAAGAAAAAAAAGATTATCCTTTCGATTTTTCAGAAAACAGAATAAAGACCTTTTCCACTGATGGTAAAGCGATAACCTAAAGTTCAACCCGGATAAACTTAGATTGACCAGTGTACAAATTTAAATATACAGGATTTAGTCAGTAAAATTGATCCGGTATTAACTTACGCCCAACGATGTTTCATATCCTTTTCAAACCCGTTGATAAAAGATGAAACAACGTTTAAAAATGGACACCTGTTCTCGTTATCTTCAATAAAACATTTTACTTAGCCTGCTATTAATTCTTAATTTTTAAAAAGCTGATGCAAGATTCAAAAGATAGTTAACGGCATAAAATTTGCCAATTAATGAGGATTAATTTGCAAACCCGAAAATTCAATCAAGGAGAACTATTTTGGCTGCACTGACACCGAATTCTCTCAATAGAGGAGAGGATATCACAATTATCGATCAAACCGGCCGAATTCTGATGAATCGCATCACCAATATTACTAATCCAGAAAATTTGGCGCACAAATTAGCAGCCCAGGGTCAGGAATTACTGACGATTATTGGGCCGGCGCTTAAAAAGGCGCGTTTAGCCGGCATCGAATCACTGCTCATTCAGGACGAAGGAGCAAAATATTGTGTGCTCCCCGCAGAAAAAGATAAATTCTACATCACAATTGTCGGAAATATAGAATAATGCAAAAACAATTTTTAGAGAATCGAAATCTGTTCATCGGCCTGGTTTCCTGTATCTGGCAAAGACTACCATTTATTCTAAGCTGTAAAAACATGCAAAATTCACTAGAGATCATCACGATGTTGTTTGATTATGTACCTGACTATCGACAACTCATCGTCAGTGGCAGGGTGCCGAAAGCCATTGAATTCTCGAAAAAAAAACCACGGGTACTTGACGGAAGTGATCCGACACATTTTTTTGAAAATTTATATTCCTCCTTTGATGAAGAACGCGTTGGAATGCGTCCAATTCAATTTATCTATTTTGATGCCGACTTCAAAACACTCACTGATGTTTTATTAAAATTAGAACAAGGCTGGTTTGCAACGACCTCACTTAGTGTCGAAGAAATTGAAAGTATGGTTCAAGTCTATGACATTGTCAGTATTGATAGCTGCGCCATTATTTTCTTAAAAGAAAATCAAAACTTTGCAATTGAAGAGCAGCTTCTTGAGAAAGTTGAAGAACGAACATACGAAATTGCCCCCTATATTTACCAATTGAAGATGAGTGAATTGAATTTGATCGGCGACGCCATTTTAAAAGAAATTGAAGTTGGCAAAAATATGACTGAAGCCGAAATTAAGGAACTGTTTGACATTGAAGATTCAATACTTCAGCGAATTATCTATTTGTTACGAAATGAAGCCAAAATGGATATTTCTTCATATTTAATGCCAACGCCGCCAGCAGTCCAGCATCAACTGAATCAAATCCGTACAATCGATGGAATTATAGTCGCTACCGCCCTTCAAGACCACAAAGTCATCGGGATGGTGAAGAATAAAAATATATCGTTCTCCACTTCGGTTTTATTTCCACAAATTGTCGAAGCATTTAAAAAAACCTGCAGTGAATTTAATTTCAGTGATAATTCGCAATTTATGATTGAATTAAAAGATAGCAAAAAAATATTACTCGTTAAAAAGCAAAAATACGTCTATGTTATTTTCGTTGATACAACCAAAAATATTGAAATACTCACTCAAGAAATAACCGCTATGTTTGAAATATAATTTATAATAATTTAAAAAACCATGTCTGGTAAAAGAAGAAGGGATCTCTTATGAAAAAATGGATTTTACTTTGTATCCTGTTTTTACTTGCTGGATTTGTCGCAAACACGGCCTTTGGACAGGACCATCTATCTCAGGCAACGAGTTACTTTTTTAAACAGGATTATCGAAATGCAATTAAAGAATACACCCTTGAGTCACAAAATCGACCCAATGATGCTCGTATTTATTATAATCTGGGGATATGCTACGAAAAATTAAATGAATTGCAAAATGCACTTACGAACTATACATTGGCGGTTCAAAAAGATCCCAACATGAAAGAAGCTCAGGCAGCTTTAGCCCGGCTTCAAAATACGGATGAAATAAAAAACCAAATTTCTGCCTCACAAGCAAACATGAATGCTAACCGCGCCTTCCTCAAAAAGGACTATCAAACTGCAATTGAAGAATATAAAAAGGTTGTTCAAATCACGCCGACTAACTTCCAGGCACTTTATAATCTGGGAGTGTGCTACGAAAAGACAGGAAATTTTCAAAATGCCTTGTCCTACTTTGAAAGAGCACAGGAAGTCGACCCAAATTCACAAAATACGAAAAGTGCAATTGAACGATTAACTGTTTTAAATAAAAACAGCCTGTTACAATTGTACCGACATCAACTGGACTCACTCATTGATAATAATCATCTGGCGCTTGCGCAACAAAAAATCAGGCAAATTCAGCGATTAGGAGGGGATGATGCCTGGGTGACTGCAAAAAATAAAGTCATTCAAGCCCGTATTTCCGAAGCGCAAGCTAAAAATGCAATGATTGAGAAAGCCGAAAGTACACGACTGGATACGATTAAAGCGGCAATTATTGATAGCATCAATAAAACCGCCCTCCAGAAAAAAAATGATCAAGAAGATAACAAAATGATTTTAATTGGAGGCGGTCTGGGACTCGTTGTTTTTCTATTACTGGTTATATTATTACGACGCGGGAAAAAAGGAAAACAGCAAGCCGGTAATAATGAAGCGGTATCTGGCGCAAAAGAGGTACCGGCACCTGAGTCATTGCCAATAACCAATATTTATGATTTACTTCAGGACCATTATAACACTAAAAAAACAGGTGTCCTCAGAATACAGGGGAGCAATCGTGAAGGAAAGACGATTGACGGCGAAATTCGGTTATTAAATGGAAATATTGTGGACGCGGTGACAAATGAACGGCAGGGAGTAGATGCTGTTTATCAAATCCTGGATATTGAAAATCCAACAAGTCAATCCTTACAAAAAATTCAAGTCACTGATTCTGGAAATATTCGTCAGGCAACTTTGCCATTACTGATGAAATGGACTTTAGGCATGAAAAAAGAAGAATAGATAAAAAGCCCCTGCCCATGTTTAAAATCAGGCAAAAAGCAGCAGTGCCTGAATTTGAAATAACTGTTTAAAAAGCAATTTCAGCATGTAAGATCAAATATGTTGAAATTGCTTTTTTATTTTCTGTACGCGGCGGTGGTTTATTTTGTGGATGACCCGATAAAACCTGAAATTCTGTTTTGGAACGGCTTTTAAAAACATGAAACATTAGATGGTGAAAGTAGTCCGGGCTGATTGCATAGCCGTCAGGTTAAGGCGATAAGAATATGAATTTCAATAAGTTACTATTGAATTGCCACGCGCTTTAGCCTGTGGCGCAAATTGCCCCCCCAATTTTTAAAGCGGGCTTTAGCCCGCTGGTGTATCAGGACCCGGGCTTAAAAGCCCGGTGATCAGGGGGGAGTTCATGGAACCACCAGCTAAAGAGCGTGTCCGAGAACTAACCTTTCGAAGGTTTTTGAGCAGGAATAATTATCTATATAGATTAAAATTTCAATCGATATATTGTGTCGTTTATAACCTTCGAAAGGTTAATTTGGGCCAATTTTCTGGTTTTCGGACAGCCGCTAAAGCTCATGGCAATTCGGGTACAATTTATATAAATTCGGCTAATTATAGTCTTAACCTGATGGCTACAGGGCTGCTTGTGATTATTCCAAAATCATCAATCCTCTTTTTGACTTCAGAACCTGGATGAACGATTTGAATCACCTAAACTTGTTTTGATTCAAAAACGCCATCCCAATTCGTGGGTACAAACCGTTTTTGTTCGATGAAGACAATACACCGATGAAAAAATTCTCTGGAAGGACCATCTTTGGAATTGTGCTTCAGGGCGCTTCTGAACTCATTAAAGGCCGACTCCCAGTTTCCCTGCCGATAAATCGTAAGTCCTTTCTGATAATGTTCCAAAAGTTGCTGCAGATTTTCATCCAGCCGGTCATCTTTTTTCGCGATTAATTCATAAATTACCAGTGGTTTTCGTCGCCCTTTGATTGGCAAATAATCCAGTTCCCGGACCGTCAAACTCTCCTTTACCAGTTCATAAACATCTTCACTCAACATAATGGCTGTTCCATAAATTTTATTTGCCGCTTCCAGTCGTGACGCCAAATTTACAGCCTCGCCAATTGCCGTATAATCAACGCGATTCACTCCACCAATATTACCAACGACAACAACTCCCTGATGAATACCAATCCGGGCTTCCATTTGGGGCTTATTTTCCAACCCCCACTTGACCCGAAGTTGTGCCAATCGATACTGCATTTCCAGGGCGGCCAGGCAGGCACGCTTTGCATGATTTTCAAGCGACAACGGCGCACCAAAAATCGCCATGATCTTATCGCCCTGGTATTTATCTAAAAAGCCATCCCATTTTAAGATGACATCGGTCATCACCGCATGATATTCATTTAAAATTTTAAGTAAATCTTCGGGATGCTGATTTTCCGCCAGTGCTGCAAAATTATTTATATCTGAAAAAAGAATAGTGGCCGTTGTTTTGCGCCCATCGGACTCCAATTCTGCCCTTTTTTTTACAAGTTCTTTGAGTTGTTCCAAAGAGAGACGATTGACAAAACGTTTTTTAAGTGCCTGCCGCTCCCGATAGACAAACGAATATCGATAGAGGAAAATACTCAAACAAATCATGAAAAATGTCAGAAGCGGCGCCACCAGTTCAATATAAATGTTGAGATACACAAAAAGCAAAAGGGCAAACACCGTATAAAGCAAAAAAGCAATCAGGAGGGAAATCAAGCCATGCCATATTTTGAAGCGCATCGCGATAAAGGCCAACAAAATTACCCAAAAAAATTTAATTAAAAATGTTCCCCAGATGCCAACACGACGAATATATGAATGATTTAATACCGAATGAAGAATATTTGCCCGTATTTCAACGGCGGTCATCCGG
Source organism: Caldithrix sp. (assembly GCA_020722815.1). Taxonomy (GTDB): domain Bacteria; phylum Zhuqueibacterota; class Zhuqueibacteria; order Thermofontimicrobiales; family Sulfurfontimicrobiaceae; genus DYKB01. Next base: position 67,905 of record DYKB01000027.1, read on the forward strand.
GCGTGAAATGGTACAGAAACCCAATCATAATTTTTATTTGCCGAGGAACCCACCAAAACAATCTTTCCCCGAAAAAATGCTTTCGGAATCCGTCCCTGAAATACATCGATAAAGGGAATAGTTCTGAATGAGCGTAAAGGCCCCTGGTAAGCGATTAATAAATACCCATTTTGGTCCGTCGGGATGGTCGTTTCAATCACCTGGCTATCTGGCTGGATATTCCTGATTTTGATTTTGCCATCAGCCGCCATTCGTAGATTTTCAGGGGTAATGCCAGCAGTCGCCAATAAAATCGCCAAAGACAGGCTAGGATAATAACGGTCGGCAAATTTAATGAAGAGCGGTGCTTCACGAATAACAGGCGCCGTACTTTCTGTTCTGGGAAAAAAGTTAATAAAACCAACACCCGCGGCCTGATTATAGAGATCGACCAATTTTCCATCGAAACGATCAGGTTCGGGTACGGTTGCAATCGAATCTTCGACTGAAATTCGATATGAAAATTTTTCGGATTTAAATCCAGCGGGTACCTGCTTCATTGGAAAAATAAAGGCATCCGGGTTGGCTGCGGAAAATGAAAGCGGCAGAAAAATATCCCCCGCTTTTTCGATTGCCATCCGAAGCGAATCATCACTTTTGCTGTTTTTTGAATCAAATTCACTGAAGCATAAATTAAATCCAATCGCTGCGGGCTTATCATCCTGAATTTTGTGAATAAGTCGGGCAAAATAATGATGAGGCCACTGTTCGATCGTTCCTAAATTTGCAATGCTTTTTTCATCAATCTCAATAATAACCACATCTTCGATACTCCCACCCTTACGATTAGCCACCTGCTGTTGCACGGCCATTCGCATTCGCCAATCATACGTCACGATTTCCATTTTTTTTAATATATTATTCGGTAGGAATCCTGCTAAAAACATTACCAAAAAGATGGAAAACAGGCTTAATCCCGGAATAACTACCCATTTCCATCGAAAATCTTCCGTCATGTTCAACTGCTCCTCATCCTGCACATCGATACGTATCACATTGCTCCGTTCCATAGAGCAAAAGAAGGGACCTCATTTAAATTCCGGATTTATCAATTCACCATTATAGACGATTGCGGCTTCACCTTCAAGGAAAACGGTTTGAAATTCACTTTCCCAATTGACGACGAGATTTCCGCCTGGCATCCTAACCGTCACCGGGGGGAATATTTTTTTAACCAGCTGGGAAATTATGGCAGAAGAAGTCGCCCCCGTGCCACAGGCCAGCGTCTCGCTCTCCACCCCCCGTTCATAAGTCCGAATTTTAATCGTCTGCTTATCAATCACCTGAACAAAATTCACATTCGTCCCATATTTAAAATAGGGATGATGACGATAGTGACGGCCAATTTGAAAGACATCCACTTGATCGACCTCATTTGTAAAAAGGACCAAATGTGGCACGCCGATGCGCACAAATCCGCCAGCTTCGAGAAATGACTCATAAACTTGAACTGTTTGCGTGGAAATTTGAGTCGGGGGCGGCATCTTCAACGTCACCCGATTTTGTGAAACGACGGCTTCGTAAATAACGCCCTCAACTTCAAAACTGAGTTTGGATGGGGCGATTCGGTTTTTAACCGCATAATAGCAAATCGTTCGCGCCCCATTTCCACACATTTCTGCCAGGCTGCCATCTGAATTGAAGTGGCGATATTTGAAATCAGCTTTCTGGCTTTTTTCCAGCAAAATGACGCCATCAGCGCCAACCGAAATCCTTCGCTGGCAAATTTTGGAAAAAAATTCGCGCTCTTCACCTGAAAAATTCAGATTACGATTATCAAAAAGAATGAAATCATTTCCCAGACCGCTTACTTTTGTAAATTTCATACCAGGTTCTCCAATTGGTCTGATCGATTGTCAGCGATTTTGCCTGTCATTTAATGTTAAGCCACAAAAAATCGAATAATTACAAATACTATGCCATGTGACGTAATAAATCATCATAGCCCTGACGGTGCCGGATAACCTGATGCTGACTTCCATTGACCAGGATTTCGGCCGGGAGTGGATGGCCATTGTAGTTTGAGGCAAGACTGAAGCCATACGCGCCAGCCGTCATGATGGCCAGATATTCGCCGCGTTTTATTGCCGGTAGCATCCGATCTTTCGCCAGCACATCCGTTGATTCACAAATTGGGCCAACAATATCGGCTTTGATGAACTTTTCAGCATGTTGCTTCAGAGGCACCACTTCATGATACGCGCCATACAACGCCGGTCGAATCAATTGATGCATACCAGTATCGACACTAAAAAACTGCTTATCGCGGGTCTGTTTGGCAAACAGCACCTGTGTTATCAACGCGCCGGTATTCGCCACAATCGAACGACCCGGTTCGAAAAAGATTTCACATTGTAAAGGCTCAAAAATCGGCCGAATCATGTCAACCAATCCCTGCGGCTCAGGAGAGGGGACTTCAGGCGCAAGCACACCATCAACCATCATCGCTAAAGGCTGCTGATAGTTAATCCCCAAACCACCACCAATATCGATATGTTCAATCGGTGCCCCCATTTGGCGTAAATTTTCAACCAGCGTTTTTAATCGGCGCGCGGTTGCCTGATAATATTCCATATTAAAAATCATGGAACCGATATGCGTATGAATTCCCATCATGTTGAGCATCGGTTTTGTTTTTAATGCTTCGGCATAAATCTCCGGCACCACTTCCCAATCGATACCAAATTTATTAAAAGCGCTGCCGGTGGAGATATACGGATGCCCATGCACATCAACATCGGGATTCACCCGGAGGGCGATATTGACTTTTTTCCCGACCAAAGATGCCAATTGATTCACCACCTCTAATTCCTGAGGGGATTCAACATTTAAGGCAGCTATTCCGGTTTCGATGGCAAATTTTATTTCATCATCCCGCTTTCCCACACCGGCAAAGACAATTTTTTCAGGTGGAAATCCAGCTTTTAATGCCAGATAGAGTTCACCGCCTGAAACCACATCGGCACCGCACCCGCGCTGTGCCAACAGACGCAAGAGTGATAAATTTGAATTCGCCTTTAACGCAAAACAAATCGTATGCGGTAAACTTGAAAAAGCAGCATCAATCTTTTCAAAATTCGCAATCAAACCATTCTGGCTATAGACATAAAATGGCGTGGGGATTTCCTGTACCAGATTAATTAATTTTTTCGATTCGCAGTATAAATCAGCCTGCTGATAATTAAAATAACTCATTTTTTCCCTCTTAGCTTTATTTATTTGAAATCTAAAATTCTAAAATGGATATTTAGAAAGTCAGGAACCAATGAATGACCCCCTCCTGCCTTCTCCAAATTCCAAAAAACGGAATTTAGGGGAGAGAAATCCCGGTTCTCTCCCCCATTTTCGCTTTTTGAAAATGGAGGAGATCCAGCGGGGGTCAATATGCCAACGAAATTTCTTTAACCCGAGAAAAACTATTTTATGTTACAATTTCAGGTAAAAATTAAACCCTGACGCATGATGCATTACGTTTCACACCCGTGCATCATTGTTGTATCATTATATCATTCCCCTCATTCGGCCAACGGGCACGAACGGCGATTGTATCGGCAAATTGAAAAAAACGCTCGGCAGGAAGCCAGGGATTAAGCCTACCTAAACTGTAAGTTCCATTTCCATCACGATCCCGAAAACCGGAAATTAAATACATGCCGGGAAAAACACCTTCGAATCGATAGCGCCCCGGTTTTTCCACAATTATTTCATAAGTTTTCCCTTTCTCTTCGGTCGGGGCAGCTTTCATAAAGATTTTTCCAGAATCAACAGGTAACTCATCCTGTATCGTTCCCAGGATTTCTCCTAACGTGTCGGCATTTAAAGTGGTAATCCGATAGAAAATGGCTGAATCACTCATCGAATTTTGGAACATGTCTTTTATGGAATCAGCTTGTAATAGAATACGATAATTCATTTCGCTTGCCAATATTTCGTGCGGCGAAAATTGAAAATGATTGGGCGCGATTGTTTTTATTTCCCCTGTTAAAGCAATTCCGGATGAGTCCACAATTTTGAGATGCTGAGAAAATGTACTTTCAACAAGTGCTTCAGAGAAGAGAAATTCAAATTTTTGATCCAGGGGGACCAGTTTTGAACTATCCGGTGGTTCCAATGTCACCAATTGCGGCGGAAAGGTGTCTGGCAACGCACTCCCCACAAACTCAATCGTCCGATATTTGGGCTCCAGCGGATTTTGCCAGAGATCAACCAAACCCCGAGCCGATAAAAGATAATTTGCATTCGCGACCTGCGGTTCTGTTATTAATTCTATTCGCGAAGGATTTTGTAAATTTTGATACATTAAACTGACAGATAATGTATCGACCGGGACATTATCGTTAATCTGCTGAATGAGAATATAATGTATTGAATCCGGACTAATTATGGAAATGGATTCATCAAATCGAACAGATACATGACGATTATCAGTATTATAAATCCGAAAAAGACCCGGCCGGGTGGTATCTTGCGTTGTTAGTTGAAAATTGCATTCGGTTTCGGTTATTTTTTGAGGGGAAAGGAAGGCATCCTTCGTACAAATGCCGATTTGATCTATCTCTGGATTATAAACGCGATCCACTTCCTTATCAATGATAGCAAATAAGCGATAGGATTCCAATTTTAAGTAATTTAGTAAATAGGTTCCATCTTCATTACATTGCGTGATATAACTGGCTTCATCTTGCTGCGGCGCCGGATCTGGATAAAGCGCTAATGGATAAGCCCAGATTTGTACCCCTTCGGTCGAAGTGGAACCTCCAATTCGGCCGGCTATCTGTCCCTTATCGAGACTATCTCCGGTAGAAAAGGCAAAAGTGAAGGATTCGACCATCCGATTTCGTCGAAGGTCTCTGATATCGGTCCCAAAAGTTAGCACATAAGTTCGATTTGAATCCAGGGTGCCGGGAAAAACGATTTTAAGCTGGCGCCCGCGCCATCGTAATTGATAGCCACCAGTCGGATAGGGTGAAATGAAAAATCCATCTTCAACGGTCTGGTGATCCACGGTTTCATTGAACTCAACTTGTGGCCGGATATCAAGGGGTACCCGAATCGCGCCTGCCAACGGGATTAACCTGTCGGTCACAATAAAGGGTGGTTCACGATCCTCCGGACCTCCTGGTGGAAATCCCTGATTGGCACAGGTGACAATCAAAATAGTTGAAATCAAATAAAAAAGGCGTTTCACATAGTGTTTCATGATGATATTTATCCTGATTCATTCATATTATCGATAAATGGGTTTTCAAATTAAGTCAAAATTTGGACAGGCTAAACCGAATTTACAGGCTGTTTTAAAATACACTCGCTTTTGATGTCATTCTGAAGAAGCATCTTTTGCTGACAAAGCATCTCAACGCTTCAATATACCGGAATTCTTCCTTCCATAAAACGCGGAACTTAGAATGACAAAACAAGAAATCTGCGTAACCAGAAATAGTACACTCCTGTTAATCCTGTCCAAAATATGTTTATCCTTTTTACCTAAATTCTAAAAAGCTCGCCCAATCGTTTCCCTAAAAATTTTCCTGCCAGAATCAAACTGACACTCAAAATCAACATTCCCAACAACCCCAATGCACTGGCGATAAATGGACCATCCGGCCGGCCCAGCAATTCGTATAAGGCCTTTGTAATCGGGTAATAATTTTGTTCGGCCGCCAGAATCAAGCTATCACTGACCTCCAGCATGGCAAAAGCGAAACTCAAAACACCGCCAGCTATTAAATTAGCGACAATAAGTGGCAGGGTAATCCGCATCAAAGCTCGTGATGGGCGGGCACCCACATTTTGCGCGGCCTCCTCCAATGAAATGCTGATCTGTTGAAATCCAGCGTAAGCCGAACGAACCATGTATGGCAGCCGACGAATGGCATAGGCACATATCAGCAGGGGAATGGGATTTTGCCGGGCATCCAGCATGGTTCCGGAAAAACCCGCTAAATAACCATAGGCCAGCACAATCCCGGGTAATGCGAGCGGAAGCATGGATAGTGCATCCAGTAGATTTCGCCCGGGGATTCTGGTTCGCGTCAGGAAATAAGCGATACCAATTCCGGCAATAATATCTACCAGCGTGCTGAGCGTACTTAAAAAAAAACTGTTGCGGATACCAATTGTTGTCACATGATGCTGAAAAATCATCCCCAGATATTGCCAGGTATATTGTTCCGGAAAAATTGTCATAAACCAGCGTTTGGAAATCGCCATGAAAATCACACTCAGATGCGGGATCAATGCCAACAGGGTCAAACAGAAAAAAATGAAATAGAATACAAAGGTAATTTGCCGCGAAGGTTTACGCGGTATTCTCCCGACCCGCCCATGACCGAGCATTTCAAATTTCTGTCCGGCAATAAACGACCGGGTTAACAAAAAATAGCCCAGACTCATTAAAATCATCACCACCACCAAAACATAGCCCATGGGATTTTCATGAATATTGCTGAGCATGTCAAAAATCCTGACTGGAACCAGTTGCCGGTATTCAAAAATCAACGGCGTCCCCAAATCGGTAAATGACCAGATAAAAACCAGACTGGCACCGGCAAAATAGCCCGGCAGCATCAGTGGAAAAGTAATTTTTCGGAAGAGCGTCCAGCCATGCGCGCCCACATTCCGTGCCGCTTCTTCCATGGCCGGGTCAATATTCGCCAGTGCTGCCGCGACATTCAAGTACATAATCGGATATAAATGCAGCACCTGCATGACCACCACGCCATATATTTCACCGGTTCCGAACCAATCGATGGGTTGCCGGATGATCCCGGCTTCCATTAAAAACAAATTAATTGATCCAAACCGGGCAAACACCTGACGCATTCCAATGGCACCAACGAAGGGGGGCAGTACCATTGGAATTAGAATCAAACTGTTCAATAAGGTTTTACCCGGAACCTCGTAACGAATCATAACAAACGCCAGCGGTAGCGTCAGGAGTGTGGTCAGCAGGGTAACCAAAAACGCCAGATTAATGCTGTTTAAGACAACATCCCACTGATTCGGATCTTGAAACATCAATCGAAAAAAAGTTAAGGTAAATTTTCCATCCACATAAAACGCATTTCGAAACACAAAAATCAGGGGATAGATTAAAAAAAGTCCAAAAAAAACGAGCAGAAAAAAAAGTGAAATCAATCGCCAGGGGGTTAAATCATAACGGGATAGCCAGTTCATCTATGCCTCCTGCTTTAGAATATCAACATCTTCTATCCCGCAGCCAGCCAGGGCAATTTTTCCCACCTCCGCTTTGGCAAACTCAATATTGTATTCCAGCACCTGTAATAGATCATTATTTTGTAAGCGCAGGAAATATTGCTCATGATTCCCCTGATAAATCAGACGTTCAATCAGACCCGAAAAGGTATTTCGAGCCGTATTGGCAGCATCGAGAATGCTTAATCTTTCCGGACGAATGGAACAGTGAACCTGATCGCCGACCTTAAATTCAGTCGAATTTTTCAAGGCATAAATTAAACCGACTTCCGTTTCGATTTCAATCTCGCTTTGAACCTGCCGAACCCGCCCTTTAATAAAATTTGTTTCCCCGATAAAATTGGCAATAAATGCATTTGCCGGATGATTGTAAATCTGGCGCGGAGAATCTACCTGCTGAATTTTCCCCTGATGCATAATTGCCACCTGATCGGCCAGTGAAAGCGCTTCACTCTGATCATGGGTGACATAAATCATTGTCAAATCCAGCCGCTGATGCAGTTCCATAATCTGTTCCCGCATTTCCAGTCGTAATTTCGCATCCAGATTGGAGAGTGGCTCATCCAGCAGTACCAGATCGGGTTCCAGCACCAGCGCCCGGCCTAATGCCACACGTTGCTGCTGCCCCCCCGAAAGCTGATTCGGCGAACGATTGGCATGCGGCTCCAGTTGAATCATCTGAAGTACTTTTTTAACGCGGCGATCTCTTTCCGCGGCACTCAAACCACGCATTTTTAATCCAAAAGCCAAATTTTCACTAACACTCAGATGCGGCCAGAGGGCATAATGCTGAAAAACCATGCCTGTATTTCGTTGATGCGGCGGTAATTCCGTAATATCCCGATCATCAAAAAAAACACGTCCGTGATCCGGTCGATGAAATCCGGCAATGATTCGCAACAGCGTCGTTTTCCCACAACCCGATGGCCCCAGCAGAAAAAAAAGCTCACCCTTTTTTATCTCCAGCGAAATCTTATCCAGAACTTTTGTCTTTCCAAACGATTTGGAAATATTTTGTAATTTTACATTGGCCATTATTTAACCTGTTTTTGGACAGATGAATTAGTTTTTTGTACATTCTATAATGTAAGACAAAAATTTCACATTTTCAAGAAGTTTTAAAAAATACAACGATGTTTGATGGCTCCATTTTTTTTCATAACGACATTGGGTACGACGATAACGTTAAGTTGGAAAAGCTAAACTGAGCGATTCTTTATCGGTTTTTCTGAAATATCAGTTATGACCTGAAATTCTAAAATGGAAATTTATGAGGTAATGAAGCAATGAAAGACCCCCTCCGGCCTCCCCCAAAATTCCAAAAAGCGGAATTTGGGAGAGAGAAAGCAGGGTTCTCTCCCCCATTTTCGCTTTTTGATAACTGGGAGATACATAAGGGGTCAAGACTTCATAAAAAACGATTCATTTTAAAATTTCAGGTATAATGTGATTTTTTAACCACCCTGAAAAAAATTTTGGCCACAGAATAAAGAGGCCGCAGAAATTAGTTTGAGAAGGTTTAAATCCGAATCGTACCTTGATTATTCACCATCTGAACTTGAACCCGGTTTTAAACCGGCAAAAGTGCTTGATTTCTAACCAGATAAATTTATTTTTATGTAACCGATCACAGGGTGAAAGCAAACAATTTTCATTTTTTGTGTCCAGGGCAGC
>DYKB01000028.1 GCA_020722815.1 Caldithrix sp.
TCAGGTAACAGACAGTTAGTTCCATTCGTTACACCGCTCAGCGGTGTAATGCCACAGCAACGGTTTCCGTTGCGAATAGTTTTTTGGCGAGACACGTTTTTATGACACGCCGCCGAGCGGTGCCGCTGCATTCCGCCGGAGACCGGCGGAACGAGAAATGACAGTACCGGAGGCTTTTGCGGGCAGACACTAATTATTACTTTAAATAACTTGACAAAAGTTAAAAAAAATGATATGATAATCTTGATAAAATAATGCTAAATAAATGAGATTTTTATGTCAACCCCGAACACACAAATTTTTCGATTTGGTCGATTTATATTAGAGGTTCAGGAGCATCGATTGCGGATTGACAGCCAGGAAATTTTTTTGCGCCCCAAGGCTTTCAATACCTTACTCTATTTATTACAACGACATGGCCATCTCGTAACGAAAGATGATTTACTGGATCACATCTGGAGTGAGGCGATTGTTTCTGAAACAACGTTGACGCATTGCATTGAAGAAATTCGCAAAGCGCTGGGAGATGATGCCCGGCATCCACAATATATTAGAACCATTCCGCATATTGGCTATAAATTTATTGCGCGGGTTGAAGAGATCATCATTCCAACTACAATGAATCATGTTAGCAATACAACGCATCACCCTCTTCCAGAAAAAGAAGTTTTATCGGAAACAAACTATTCTATTGTTCGAAAGTTATTTTCGACTTTTTCAAATTTTTTTTCGAACCGGCGACGTTTCAATTTTTTTAAAGGAAAGGGTTTCGTCCTGCTGATTTTCGTTTTGGTGCTTTTCGGATTAGTTTCCCGCTATCATTTTTTTTATGTTGATTCCAATAGGATGGTATCAATAGCTGTGATGCCTTTTTTGAATCTGAATGCCAATTCGCAGGAGGACTATTTTGTTGACGGATTGACCGAATCGTTGATCATCGCGCTTGCTCACATCGAGAGTCTGAAAATTATTTCCCGAACCTCGATAATGCATTATAAAGATACCAAGAAAGTTATTCCAGAAATTGGACGTGAATTGAATGTTGAATTTATTGTTGAAGGCTCGGTTTTCTGTTCAGCCGATAAGGTGCGTATAAATGCGCAATTAATTGAAGTGAAAAATGATCGACCCCTTTGGGCAGAAAGTTATGAGCATGATTTCAATAATATTATTTCACTGCAAGATAAAATTGCCAGGGCGATTACCGGGGCTATTAAAATAAAGTTGACCCCACAGGATCAGCGCAGGTTAACTGCGCAACGCCCGGTACACTCGGAAGCCTATAATGCTTATTTAAAGGGGAGATTTTTTTGGAATAAAAGAACTGAAGATGGATTTCGAAAAGGAATTGAATATTTTGAGCAGGCAATTCAGATTGACCCAGGTTTCGCGCTTGCACATGTCGGATTAGCAGATAATTATAATTTGCTGTATGATTACGATCTGGCTGTTCCCGCTATGGCTGCCCCCATGGCTCGAACCGCAGCGTCGACTGCCTTAGCGCTCGATGAATCACTTTCTGAAGCCCATGCCTCGCTGGGATTTGTGCGGGCGCGCTATGATTGGGATTGGCAGGGGGCAGCATCAGAATTCAAGAAAGCAATTACCTTGAACCACAATAATGCCATCGCTCATCACTGGTATGCGCTGCATTTAACGATGTTGGGAAAATTTGATGAAGCCATTGTCGAGATTACCGAAGCCCTGGAATTAGATCCACTTTCGCTAATTATTAATACCAATAAAGGGTGGATTTTTTATTTTGCCCGCCGGTTTGATGATGCCGAACAACAGTTGATCCGAACGCTTGAACTCGATTCGAATTTCATGTCTGCGCATGTGAAGCTTGGTTGGGTATATGAACAAAAAAGATCGTATTCACAAGCACTTAAAGAATTTCAACAAGCTTTAAATTTAGCAAAAGATGATGCAAATTTAATGGCGTTAATCGGAAATGGTCATGCACTGGCGGGCAATCGGGAAGAGGCCTTGAGGATAGTTAATGAATTAACAAAATCTTCCCGTCAAAAATACTTGTCAGCCTACTGGCTGTCACTTATTTATGTCAGTCTGGATGAGAATGACCAGGCTTTTTATTGGTTGAATAAGGCCATCGAGGAGCGGAGTGGCGGACTGGTTTGGCTCAAAGTCGATCCCAAGCTGGATAGGCTACGTTCCGATCCGCGATTTGTTGAGCGGTTGCGGCAAATAGGGCTTTTCTAAATTAATTGATTTATACATATTTCCTCCTGACAAATTGAATGGAGACGAAAGCAAATCTTATGGAAGCTGATAGGATAATTATTAGAAAAATGCAAACAGATGAAATCCCGCGTGTCAGCGAGATCTTATGCGACAGTTATCGCTGGTTGGCACAGAAAGAAGGCTATACGCCGGCGCAATGCGATTGGCTGGTTACCAATCGCGGTTCAATTCAAACCGTGACGATTGAATCACAAAAAGAACTGTACCTGGTGGCGATTCAGGAAAAAGTGATTTGTGGCATGACGGCGATCCGCGAAAATAGCATAACGAAGTTTTATATCGATCCATCATTTCATCGGCAGGGGATTGGGGCTATTTTATTTAAGGCGGCTGAGAATCAGATTCTGTTGAGTGGCTATCGGGAGCTTGTTTTAGGAGCCACCGACACAGCAATTCCTTTTTACCAAAAAATGGGATTAATAGAGATTCGTCGTGAGCCGTATCAAAATGATATTTTTCCAGGCCGGCAGGTTGCGATTATGAGTAAGAAGTTGGTCAGGTAAAGCGCTTTTGCATCGAATAGCAGAATATGATTGGTATCTTCTCGTTAAAGTTTAGTAGAACAAAGGAGACGAAAATTTGTCACTGCAAGCGGAACACACGGGAGCGAAGCAATTTCTATGTTTATACAAAGTTAGGCGATTGCTTCGTCACAAACAAGCTCCTCGTAATGACAGGTTCAGTTACTTTTTAATACAAAAGGAGTATAAATTAGATACATAAAAAAAGTATCCACTCAATAAAACATGGTCGTATACCCTTTCAAAGGTTTTAAACCTTTGAAAGGGTAGATTTCACCATCCTTTATTGAAGGGATACTAAAAAAATTTATCTCTTCTTCCGCTGTAAATAATTCTGAAATTTGGCATCTTTCTGGATCTCTTTCATTTCCTGAACCTCGTACTTTTCGGCCTTTTTGGTTTCACTTTCATATTTCATTACATCCAGCACCTGCTGTTTCAGGCGTTTGGATGAATTAAAGGCAAGCTGCTGTTGCAGAAAAGATAGATTTAACGAATTAATGGACTTTGCTTTATCGAATTCCCGCCGGTCAACACTGGTGATCGCTTCATCCAGCATCAGGGCTGATTCATAAAGGGCCATATTTTCTTTGACCAGGCGATTGCTACCCTTTGCCACCAGATTTTTATCCGGTGTTAGCGTTAGTACCGGCGCATAAGATTTTTCGATGCGTTCGTTTTTTAAAATAACATCATCATAGACAACTTTTATGCTGCCGATTTTGAGTTCAGAGACGCTTTCATGGGGCACATTTAATTTAAAAAGGACGGTTTTTTCTTCTTCAGAGAAAATGTCGTTTAATTTTACCCGGAAATGATCGCCATTCTGTTGTGATTGATAGCCAAATGTTTGTATCAATCGGACATTTGATGCCGGTTGAAAATCAATTTCGACATTCTGGGCGACAACCGAGAGCAATCCCAATAATTCCTGTGAGAAAATAGTGGAAATATCATCCGGATTGCTAATAAAATAGTAATTTCCGCCACCAAATTCCGCCAGTGTGGTCATCAGGTCTTCGTTAAAATCGGTTCCCACTCCAAAAGTGGAAAGCGTCAATCCGTGATTATTTTTTTCGGCCGTAATTTTTTTCAATTGCAATGGATTGGTAATGCCGGCATTCGCCAGACCATCCGAAAGCAGCAGCACGCGATTGACCATACCGGCTTTATAATTTCGTAACACCTGTGCATAGCCCTCCATCATCCCGCCGCTGAGATTGGTCGAAGAACCTGATTGAATTTTTTCTATTATTTCTTTAAGCGAAGTTTTATCATGAACCTGAGTCGCGGGAATTGTATTATAAACGTAGGTGTCATAGGTGATGACCGAGAAAAAATCAGATGGTTTTAAATGGTCGATGACAAACAAAGCCGCTTTTTTGGCATTTTCAAGTTTATTTTGACTCTCCATGGAACCACTTTTATCAATTACCATGCCAATATTCAGTGGAATGCGTTCCTGCTGTTTAATCATTTTTCCGGCTTTGAAATTGACCAATAGATAAGTCGGATCTGATGAATCCGCGAATTTGTAATTATTGTCCAGAATCGTGGAAATTGAAAGCACTTCTCCGTCAATTGGTTGAAAGTCTTCCAATGGATCCTCAGGATCTTGAATTGTTTCATTGGTCAGGCGCTGCAGGATAACTCGTCCGAGTTCATCAATCGTATCAATCAGATCACTGTTTTCTGAGGTGATCACTTTTTCAGCAAAAAGAATCTGGCCACTTTCGGTTTTTAGTACCCGTGCGTCAATCCGAATTTGTTCATTATTTTTGAAAATCGTTCCCAGCAGCAGGTGGTTGGCGCCACTTAATTTTCCGATTTTCGATGCCGTTTGTTCATCAATGGCACCGCTCTGATTTAGTTGATGCTCTTCAATGAGCTTCTCCAACTGACTGCGTTCGATCACGGTAATTTTTTTTGAAGCCATCAGGTTGGGAATTAGCAATTGCGGAATGGCCTTCTCTAAATAATTCAATTCAGGCAAATTGGATGTGTTTTGAAAATCCAAAACAGCCAGTGTAATCGGCGGGGTAGCCATCAAGGAACTAACTAATAAAAGTAAAATGAGTGAGTTTAATAAAAGAAGTCGTTTCATGATTCCTCCAGACTTAAACATAAATTCTATTTCATTTGCTTCAGGAGCAAGAGACACTTTTATTACTTAAATATGCAAGGGATGTTTCAAATATTTTTTAAATTTTATAAATGAGTCCATTCTAAAGGGTTATTTTTTTCATTTGGAACCCTTCGACAGTGCACAAAGTGAACTCATCGAAGGGGCGTAAAAAATCTTTATTTTTAAAAGGCTTACGTGTTTCTTCGCTTTGCTCAGAATGACATGCTTAAAGTTTATTGGAGTAGGCCTATCATTTTTGCTGACTTTGGGGGGATTTGGTGAAGATCTTTTCGAGGCAAAATGTTGAGGTTGAATGAAAAAAAAGTTGGAGACAAAGGAGAATTAATACAATTTCCTCTAGAAGTTTCAGAACATTGATGTTATCGGTTGATTGCCAGGGCGTTTTACAGCCACAGGAAATATCCACTCCTCGAATGAGATTGATTGAAATCGCGAGCGCAAAGACAATTAAAAGTGCTAAAATAATTAAATTTCCGCCGCGATGATAGAAGCCAATGAAAATGGCAATACCGGCCAATAATTCAATCCAGGGGAGAATAATGGCAAACAGGTTCACCAGAATATCTGGTAAGATACGATAATTTTTGATCACGATCGCGAATTCGGCAGGATTCATTATCTTTTCCAGTCCGGCATAGATAAAAGTAAAACCGATGATGAATCGAAATAGAATAAATAGGGTCCGACTTTCGAAAAATGACTTAATTTTCATTGGGCTTTCCTTTCTCCACTGGATATCCGGCTTTAGTCCATTCTTCCCAGCCTCCCTGAAAAATGCGAACCTGACCAAAACCGTTTTCATAGAAATAAAAAGCCATTTCAATGCTTTTTTCGCATCCTGAATCACTACAATATATAATAATCATTTGATTTTTTGAAATATTGCCCGGGATTGTTATCTCATCGGGATTTTGCCAGGGGATATTTCGGGCACCGGGTATGTGGCCGGGTTCATAATCTTTCGGCTCCCGGCTATCAATAATAAACGCTGACTGCTTTTGAAATAGCTGATATGTCTGATTCAGATTGATAATAAGTGGTTCTTTGGAGACAATTTGAGCATTTTCTACATCATCGGTGGTTACTGCTGCCACTTTTTTTGATTCCAAAATAAAAGGGATGCCATTTTCAGAGAAAGCATTATAGCAGATCCCAAGTACTGCGGCGACTAAACTGATGCCGATTGCTTGTTTAAGTGATTTTATAAAGGTTATATTCATTTTCCATCTGTCTTAATTATAATAATTTTAAGAGGTTATTAAGGAATGACATGAATTTTGCCAGCACCGGTTGACTTAATCTGGCCAATAATCTGAGCAAATTCTACGCCTTGATGATGCAGACTTTTCACCAAATTTTCACTTTCATTTGCAGGAACCGCAAAGATGAGACCGCCGGAGGTCTGTGCATCGCAGAGTAGCCAGCGGGAAACCTGAGGAATCGTTTTTTCCCATGCAACAAAGGGCGCCACATAATCGGCATTCGCCACTGTTCCACCGGGAATTACATTCGCCTGCGCCAGTTCAATCGCTTCGGGAATCAGCGGGATATTGGCAACAAGTATTTCGGCCTCAACCTGACTGGCCAGGGTCATTTCTTTCAAATGGCCCAACAAGCCAAAACCGGTGACATCCGTACAGGCGTGGATTGTAAACTCAGCCGCCGTTTCTGCTGCTGTTCGATTCAACGTGCTCATGATAGAAATGATTCGCCTGGCGGTCATCTGATCGAGCATATTTCGTTTTAAGCCTGTGGTGAGAATTCCAAGTCCCAGAGGTTTGGTCAGAATCAAAACATCACCCGGCAAAGCGCCGACATTTTTTAAAACCTTTTCAGGGTGAACGATTCCGGTGACCGTCAAACCGAATTTTGGTTCAGAATCTTCAATGGTATGGCCACCAAGAATGGGAATGCCAGCTTCGGCTGTCTTATCACTGGCACCTTTTAATATTTGTTCAAGTATCGAAAGGGGAAGTCGTTTTTCAGGAAAGCCGACGATATTGAGGGCGAACAGGGGAGAGGCGCCCATGGCATAAATATCACTGAGTGAATTGGCGGCCGCAATGGCACCAAAATCGTAAGGATCATCCACCACCGGTGTGAAGAAGTCAACAGTTTGTACTAATGCCATTTCCTCAGAAATTTTGTAAACGGCGGCATCGTCGGAAGTTTCGGGCCCAACCAGAATGTTGGGGTGCGAAATGCGGGGGAGAGAAGTCAGAATTTTTTCCAGATTCTGCGGCCGTAATTTGCAGGCACAACCAAGCCCATGCGTGAAATGCGTTAATTTAATTTCTTGTGTTTCAATCACGGGTATTTTAATTTCGGGTGAAGGCCGAAGTCTATTCACTGTCGTCGAAATAATTTCAATGGCCTGTTCAATTTGTGTCGAATCATTCAGATGCCCGGTTGAAAATCGCACAGTTCCCAGCGCGACATCGAGCGGAACCTGCATGGCGACCAGTACTGTTGATGGTTCAGCCTTATCCGTATGACAGGCTGCCCCTGGTGAAGCGGCAATGTTTTCTAATTCAGCCAATAAGGTATTCGCATCAATACCGGGAAAACTTACACTCAAGGTATTTGGAAGACGTTCAGTTGGATGACCGTTCAGGATGATGTCCGGAATTTCAGCTTTTAATCCCTCCCAGAGTTGATCGCGTAGTGATTGAAATTTCTCTTTATTTACGCGTAAATTTTGCTCAGCCAGGGTACAGGCTGCCCCCAAGCCAACAATTTCCAGCACATTTTCCGTACCAGCACGGCGCCCCGATTCATGGTCGGCGCCATGTACCAGGGATTTCAATTGAATACCTCTCCGGACATAAAGTACACCAATCCCTTTGGGTGCATAGAGTTTATGACCCGCGATGGAAAGTAAATCTACTCCCAGTTCGTTTACTTTGGTGAAAATTTTGCCAACTGATTGTGCAGCATCGGTGTGGAATGGAATTTGGAAATTTCGGGCGATTTTGGAAATCTCCTGAATCGGTTGAATCGTACCAACTTCATTGTTCGCGTGCATGATGGTAATGAGAATTGTATCGGGCCGAATTGCACTACGCAAGTCGTTAATTTGGATTTGGCCGTATGTATCAACCGGAAGATATGTAATTTCATATCCGAAATCATCCTGAAGATATTGGCAAACATCATTAACCGCCGGATGTTCAATTGAGGAAGTGATAATATGCTTTCCCTTATTGCTTCTGGAAAAAGCGAGCCCTTTTATAGCCATATTATTGGACTCACTTCCACCACTGGTGAAGATGATCTCATCAGGGGCACAACCAAGCATGGATGCCACCTGGGACCGAGCTTTTTCCACCGCTTTTCGTGCCTGGATACCAAAGATGTGCCCACTTGAAGGATTTCCAAAGTACTGGTGCAGATAAGGCTCCATTTCGCGAGCGACTTCTGGCGCGATTGGGGTTGTCGCATTATGATCAAGATAAATCGGCTGCATAGAGAATTCCTGAT
Organism: Caldithrix sp.; assembly: GCA_020722815.1. GTDB lineage: Bacteria > Zhuqueibacterota > Zhuqueibacteria > Thermofontimicrobiales > Sulfurfontimicrobiaceae > DYKB01. The sequence goes on from DYKB01000028.1 coordinate 8,413, forward strand.
TTAAGTAATAAGCAAACGACCGTTCTGTCATTCCGATCGAAACAAAGAATCTCGTAAGTATTTGAAAAATAATGACTTTTCACTTCATTTCTGTTCGTTTAGGATGACAATAAAAAACTTTTTTGAGTGAATTCAATAATTGAATTTTAAAAAATGATTCGTCAAAAATATACATATAATTTTAGCTAAATGCAAGATTTTCGGACGAATTTTGACGGGAAGTTGATTAATTTTAACCCTGGAAAATCTGGCAGTAAAGGTATGTTACATCAAAATAATGAATTTAAATTGATTCTGGTACTAATTTTGCCTTGAAAAAGTCAAGTCATAACTTAGCGCTTTAAATGGCAGAATGGAGGAGACATTTCTGTGTCGAATGCACACATACAGGCAAAATTGAATCAAAAGCTAAAATTGCTTCAGGATAAGAAGAAAATTATCAAAAACCTGAAAAGTCTGGAACTCTTTGAGAAAGGTGTTCAGGAAGAAATTGAACGAATTACGCCAGAAAAGCGAAAATTCGAGGAATGGGCACGCTATTTTGGAAGCGAAGATGCCAAGACACGACAGGTGTTAAAATGGTTCAATGATGAGTTGCAAAAACTCAATGAAAAAGCGGATCGGGCGCATTCCATGCGGACCAAAATTCTGGCAGTTCAGGAGCAAATTGATCATCAAATTCAAACCCTGAATATTGAATTAGACCAATTACGAACAGAATCACTCCGAGTACCGTCACGAAGTCCAGCGCCGCCACCAAAATTTATGGGGCGTGAAACAAGTTTGCCAACCATGTCACCTGATATGGATAATGCACCTGTTTTACCTAATATAAGTGATGCGCCTGAGCTAATCCCGGACTCCCTGCTGGAAGAGGTCCTTTTCAGTAAACCAGAGAATACCAGCCCTGATCCCGCCGGAAGAGATGAATTTTCTGATATGAATTTTTCTGAAATGGCTCAACCTGAAGTTACCGAACAAAATGATTCGACTGGTATAAAGAAAAAGGAAGAACCACAATTTCAAAATTGGACAAAAAATCAATTTGAAGAACCTCAACCAAATGTTCCCCGGTTTCAGGAACCACCTGCTATTGAGAAACTTCCAGAAGAGCCTGTAATTCGTGACCATCATCCTGCTTCCAGCCGAAGTGCTGATTATCTTTTTCAGGGCGGGGAAATTGATGATGACAATCAGCATGAAATCACGCAAAAATCCGTGGACAGTAATTTGAATCCTCAGAATACGATCAATTTGAATTTGGATACGGATTATCTGAATACGCCAGGCAGTCAAAAATTTTCTGAGCCGACTGTCAAAATTTCCCAAGAAGAATTAGACGAATTTCCTAAAATTGAGGCGGATACGCAACGGGATATGAAGCATTTCCGACTATCGCAGCAGGAGATGCGAAGCCAGACACCTCCCCTGGAAAGTAAAAAAACAGCGCGTCGTGATGATTTTTTGGATGATTTTCTTCAGCAGACTGCGGAGAAAATTGAAAAAAAGGAATCTCCACTGCCAATAATTCAAAAAAAATATACAGACAGTACAAGCCATATTCCCCAAAGTACAGAATTTGATGAATTCGAAGTATTTGAAAAGGGCCTGAATCGTGAAAGTCCAGAGCGATCAGTGGAGGAACACAAGATTAATTATATTAAAAATCAACCTATTCGGCCTGTTGAAGCCGTATTACCGCCGGTTCAGGAGAGGACACCGCCTAAAACAGTTGAAACCCGGCAAACACCGGTTTTGAATCCCGGTCGTCCGGAACCAGAACCACCGGTAATAAAACCAGCACCGACTCAACCAGTCAAAAATGAACCGGTATTTCGGCCGGTCGTCATTGAAAAAGAGGAAATTTCAGCCAATCCGCCAAAAGCGGTCCCGACACCGCCGATAACGATGGTTCCCAAACTCAGTCGAACCGATGTACTTTATCTTGGTATCGACTTGGGAACGTATGAAACGACAGTGGCCGCCAGTAATGGTGAAATTGCCACCACTGTGAGTGCGGTTGGTTGGCCTAAGGATGTGGTCTCCCAAAAAATGTTACGAAAAGATGTTCTGGTTGGCGAAGAAGCGTTACGAAATAAATTAGCACTCTATTTTTATCGGCCGCTGGAAAATGGTGTCATTAAAGACACTGATGAGGATTTAAGAGCCGCAAAAGAGCTAATAAAATATACCATTAAATTAATTCATCCCGAAAAATATAAAAAAGTCTATGCGGTGATTGGCGCGCCGGCGCAGGCGAAGCTCCAAAATCATCAAGCCATTCTGGAAGCCGCCCGAGAAATTATTGACGCCGTGACGATTGTAAGTGAACCATTTTCTGTCGCTTATGGCGAGGCAAATATTTATAATACACTGGTAATTGACATCGGTGCCGGTACAACCGATATTTGTCGTTTAAAAGGAACCATGCCTACCGAAGAAGATCAAATTTCGCTGATTAAAGCCGGTGACTATATTGATAATCAGTTAATTCAGGCGATTACCAATCGTGTTAAAGGTGCGCAGGTGACCAAAGATATGGCCCGTCGCTGGAAAGAAGCGCATTCATTTGTGATGCAAAGTGCGAAACCGATTGTTATTGAAATTACGGTCGAAGGCAAACCCCTGAAAGTGGATATCACGGCTTGTATAAAAAAAAGTTGTGAGGCCATCGTGGATGATATGGTTGCGGCATGTAAGTCCCTGATTTCGACCTTTGATCCCGAATTTCAAATGGATTTGAAACAGAATATTCTTTTGGCGGGCGGGGGAAGCCTGATTCGGAATCTTGATAAACTACTGGTGAATCAAATGAGTAACCTCGGTCGAATTCAGGTTAAAAAAGTACCGAATCCTATTGAAGCTGGTGCTCGCGGCGCTCTTTTATTGGCAATGGACTTGACAGATGACTACTGGCGTGGATTGGCGGTCTAACAATTATTTGAACAAAATTATAGAATCCAAAAAGAACAGCTTTTCTCTTGAACATTATAACAGCGATCTTTTACGCTCAGTTTTAATGTATGCTTACCTTTTGAAAATGGAACGTCTGGTTTATGAATCACCAATTTTCGCTCCGGTTCTAATTCAGAGAGAATCCATTTACCATCCAGATACATTCGGATTGCCATTGGATTATCCGGAATGCCCGATAGATTATCCACGATTTTGCATTGAAATTCAATGAGACGATTGGACAGTTGTTGCCCTTCACGGGGAATGATAAACTGGATTTCAGGAGGCACAATATCTTCAATTAAAACATAGGTATTAAGTGCATTGACATACGTTGAGACAGTTTGATTGATTTGATCCAGATTATTGCCGGAAAAATGCCAGGCGCCATTTCCATTTGAATGGCTATAAATTCCCAGTTTATCCACACGTTCATAATTGGATGGATATTTTATTGAAATACGTGCTCTTTTTTTCAATGGAACGTCAAACGGTTCAACCCGATAAACAGGGCTGAAAAACTGATAACTATTTGAATTTACAGGTGCTTCCTCATAAATTTGTGTGTAAATTGGTCGATATAGACCATTCGGCATAAAGTTTACCTCAAATCCGCCGTCGGCCGATCGCACCTGTCCACCGGACCTGGGAGTTACTGAATTTAAGTTCAAAAATTTCTCACAAAACATTCCCCGTCCATCAACAGTGATTCCCCAGAGTTCAATTTTCATTTGACCACTTATCGGTTCTGGTAGCCGAAAATTGGCTTTATAATTCGTCAGTTCAGTTTGGATAAGTGGAATATCGCACATCTCACCGCTTGCGAATTGAACTGTCAGGAATGGTGGCTCGAGTACCGGCCATGAGGCTTCGATATCAAACAGCATAAAATTGTCATAGAAATCAGTCTCACAAGTAAAAAAAGCGCTCGGATAGGTTGCCTTCCGATTGGTTTTTAGAACCTTATAGTATGGTCGATAGGCCAGATTACTTTGATGTTTGCCATTTATTCTTAATATTTGTGCGCCGTAACTTTGACCAATTAATTGTCCGATTATCAATGTGTCATTAATGGCATCTGTTTGATTTTGTCGCAGATTGCGTTTCTGATTGGGCCATCGAACAGTCGGAAGCCAGGTCCGTCCATTGTTACGGGAGATGGCAACCTCAAAATTCAGGCAACCCTGTTGAATTAAATGGTTCAGATTTGTCAAAATCACTTTTGATTGTTCAGTAATTTCGATTTCAGGTTTTAAGACCGGCTGTTGTTGTGGAATTAAAGTGCCTGAAATCGTGCTGGTATTTCCATGAAAATCAGCAAGTTCAATACGAAATTTATGGAATTGATTGATTTCATCTGGTGAATCTGAAAATTGCAAGACAGAATCAGACGCGATTGAATCCCGATTTATCTTTACAAGTGAATCAGAATTTATCGTGCCCGTACCTGTTTTGGAGGGGATATAAAAAGACAATTGATTACCTGAGTCAATAAAGCAGTTATTGAAATTTCCAACCCCACGACGCAAAAGTCGAAAATTGTGATCCAAATAAATTTGATCGGTTTGACTGTATGAAAATTTATCAAATTTTGCACTAAAAACACGCTTTTGATCAATAAATAAATTAATCGAATACACACCTAATTTATTCGCCACGAAATCAATGGGATCATAGGCTTCAACTGCCAATCCAATGGCACCATGAAATTGGATGGGTTGATCGATGAGATAGTCGCCATTTTTGTCATGATCGGGTATTAAAATGAACGCCTCATATTGACCATTAATTTCAGAGCCGTGTTCGAGTGGAATAATCGCCAGTTGTTGCGGCACTGGTTTTTGTGTATCAACGACCCTATATCCTTTTTCAAGTGGATTTATGGGATGATTCGATTTATCCCGAAGTTCAAAATGCAGGTGTGGTGGTCCGATTCCACTTTCGCCGGTATACGCAATAATTTCGCCGGCTGCCACCGGAAAGTCATTTGGTTGAAATTCACGCAGGATGCTGAAACTTTGCCTTTTAATCTGTTCATTTTTAATAAAATCGTCGAGTGCCGTATTAAATCTTTCCAAATGAGCATAAATCGCATATTCTCCCGTATCCAATTTCTGGTAGATGACCCGGCCATAGCCAAACGGAGAGACTCTTACCTGCCAGATATAGCCAGCCCGGGTTGCGAAAACCGGAAAACCAGTTCTTCCCTGAGTTTTGATATCGATGCCCGCATGAAAATGTCCCGACCGATATTCGGCAAACGAAGCTGATAAATATTGACTCGAATTGGTCGGCCAGATATAATCCTGAGCAAAAACAGGCTGGATGTTAAAAAAAATAATGAAAATGATGAAAACAACATTCCTGAAATGAACCACTTTTAACTCCTTTAAATCAAAGAATTTAGTATAATAGAAAGCGTTGCGGTTAAATTTTCCCTTTCAAAGCGATACACCGATTCTGCTGGTTTATTTTGAATTTTTAGGGTCTTAAACTGCTCATAATATTCATTAATCGCCCAGGTGATTTGTTGTATATCCTGATGCGAAACAATTGTACCAGCCGATGTTTCCCGGATAATTGCTGCCAATTCACCTTCCGGAATAATCGCCAAAATACGTCGACCACTGGCAAGATACTCAAAAACTTTTCCGGTAATAATTTCTTCTCGCCCTTTTTTGATGACAATTAATAATAAAACATGGGCCTGCATCATCCGTCTAATTGCTTCCCGATGGGGAAGATAGTTTTCCACCTCAACCTGTCGTTTTAAATGATATTTTTCTAACAAAGGCGGAAGTTGACCAAAAATATCTGTCCCCACAAATTGAAGCTGGATTTGGCTTTTGAATTCTGGTTTCTGTTCAAATAATTGGCTAACTGCCGCCAAAAAAGGCTCGGGATTACTCACTTTGCTCAGCGAACCACCATGCAAAATCGTAAATTTTCGATTCTGTTCAACAGCAGAATCAAATTGAAAATCAGCCTTGTCAAAGCCATTCATTAGGGTCATATATTTTTGGGGATCATCCCCGGCCTTTTTGTGTAAATTATGTGCCAATTTCTCACAAATGGCAAGGACACGATCGGCTGATTGCAGCACGCGTTTTTCCAGGCGCCGATTGATGAAAGTATGGAATTTTGTTGGACAGGGCTGGGATTCGCCGCCAGTCCATTCATCCCGAAAATCGGCGATCCACTTTACCCCACAGAAAAATTTAAGCCATTTCCCCAATAAATGAACAGATTGCGGGGGGGAAGTCGTGAAAACAACCTGAATTTTTTCGTGACGGATGATTTTTACCGCCTGCCAGAATGCAAAAGGCAGCCATAAAATTTTCGAATCCGGAATAAAAAGCCATCCACCGACAAGTTCGTTCAAAAATTTTAAAACCGATTTTTTTTGATAGGTGGTGGTAGGATTCGAATTTTTTATCTTTTTTGATGGATTTTTTCGTTTTTCCCAGAGCGCCAACAGACGTAAAGGATCCAGCGAGCCGGTTCGATAGATTGGAACGTGGTTCAGATCCTGTAATAAGGTTGCATCCTGCGCATAATATTGCACCGTCTTTACCGTAATGATATAGGGTTGCCAGCCGAATTGGGGCAAATACCGGGCAAATTTAGCCGCTCGTTGCGTTCCGCCCATACCCATTGGCGGGAAGTAATAGCTTAAAATTAAAATTTTATTCACAATTTATATGCTTTAGTCAAACTATCGATTTATTTTATTTTGCGCGATAATGATTTTATTCGCATTTTTTCGTTTACTTTTGAAATACTCCAGCGAAAGATACTCCACAGGTTGTGATAATCCCGTAACCATTTGTCAGCAAAACTTTTGAAAATGGATTCGGAAGTCAGCCGGTATAAAATATTCAATTGCTGAATATGAATTCGCTGATAAACACGTGATGCCAGCCGGGAAATCGGGTATAAATCGTACCGTGTCCAGTACCCGGTATCGTACAAATTTAAATTATTTTTCAAGCCTTCCAATGCATTTTGATAAAGTACACTAATTTTCGGATTTTTAAAGTACTGTACATAATCCAGAACACCAAAGATGCTAAAAATAAAGCCATTCAGGACGTGCGATGGTGGATCGGAGGGGAATTCCTCAAAACAGAGTGATTCATCCGGGAACGTAGAAAATAATCCCCCCTCCGAAACAGGAAACATGAGCGGGATAATAGCATTTTCAGCGACTTCGAGATAGCTTATTTTTTTTTGAAGTGAATAAGCCCGAAGGAGCAATGAAATTGCTTCACCCTGCGCCATCGCCGAAGCCCAGGGTGCAGTGGTTTGGTAAAAATCCAGATTAAAATGATAAGGCCAGACACAGCCATGATTTTCATTGACAACATTCTGAATTAACCAGTCGGCGGCTGATAAAACCCTGGTTTGAGCGCCTTCAGTCCCGGTGAGAAAAAGATTATAATTGAAAAGACCAAATTGCGCAATGGTCAAAGGATTGTATTGCAGACCAACCGGCTGACCATAATGAACCAATGGAATCCCGATAGCATCAAACTGATATTCAGTAAAATCTTCAATGCCTGTCCAATCGAAATAGTATTTTTCAAAAAGAGCGGTATTGTCGTTAATGTCTAAATTACTCCTGGATTTATCGTGTTATCATAGATAATATTCTTTAAATTGACTATTTTATTTGCCAAAATCTGTGATCCCGCGCAAAATTATTAAATATAAAGATAACTATTTTCAGCCTGAAATTCAACAATAAAATGATTTTCTCTTATTTTTTTAACCGGGATTCTCCTGCGGATATGGCGTTAGAAATTTTTAAATCCAGTGGAACTGGTTTTAAATTCAATCGTTTTAATGTGATGTTTATCAAAATAGTGCCTCGAAAGGTTTATTAAAATGTCAAAAAAAATTAAAGTTGGAATTATCTTTGGTGGAAAATCTGCCGAGCATGAAGTTGCATTACAATCAGCTAAAAATGTCATCAATGCGCTAAATCGTGACAAATACGAGCCGGTCTTGATTGGGATTGATAAATCAGGCAAATGGCACTTGCATCAAGGTGCATGTTATCTCCTGAATGAAAATGATCCAAAACTCATTGCGTTGAATCTTCGCGAAACGAAAGAAGTCATGTCGGTCCCCACGCATGAAAATAATCAGTTAATCGCTATTGAAGATGGCCATAAATATGGGCATTTGGACGTGGTTTTTCCGGTTTTACATGGGACTTTTGGTGAGGATGGCACGATTCAGGGGCTGTTGAAACTACTTGATGTCCCTTTTGTGGGGGCTGGTGTGTTGGGTTCAGCCGTTGGCATGGATAAGGATGTGATGAAACGACTTTTGCGTGATGCCCAAATTCCAATTCCAAAATTTATTTCCATGAATCGAATTCAAAAAGCCCAATTTAATTTTGCGACAGTCGTGAAAGAACTCGGATTGCCGTTCTTCGTTAAGCCGGCCAATTCTGGTTCATCGGTTGGAATTCATAAAGTCCATAACCTCGCTGAATTTGAACCAGCTCTGAATGATGCTTTTATGTATGACAACAAAATTTTAATAGAAGAATATATAAAAGGCCGCGAAATCGAATGCGCCGTGTTGGGTAATTATCATCCAATTGCGTCCCTCCCCGGCGAAGTAATACCCACCCATGAATTTTATTCCTATGAAGCAAAATATATTGATGAAAAAGGGGCAAATTTGCAAATTCCGGCTCAATTGACTGAACATATTATTAAAAAGGTTCAGGCGTTAGCGGTTGAAACTTTTCAGGCATTATGCTGCCAGGGAATGGCCCGAGTCGATTTCTTCCTGCAATCGGATGAAACGCTGCTGGTCAATGAAATTAATACGATCCCTGGTTTTACGCGAATCAGTATGTATCCTAAATTATGGGAAATCAGTGGCATATCCTATTCAGAATTAATTGACCGCCTGATTTCACTTGCCATTGAAAGACATCAGGAGGAAAAAGCACTGAAGGTTTCATTCCAATTGAATGGTTAAGCGCGTCGTTATGATAAACTTCATCGGCAGTTCTACTGATGAAAAATCTTTCCTTTTTGAAAAAATGCTTGCAAAACATAAAATTTTTATTTAAATTATACAATTCAATCCGGGGGAGGTTCGGTTCACTTCTCAAAATTAATTTGCACAAACCGTAATTTACTACTTATAAAGAATTTTTCTTCTTATGCATTTTGCGGTGGTAATTCCTGCTTATAATAACGAGCACACGATTTCTGATGTCCTCCAGCGGGTAAAAAAAATAGTATCGGAAGATGATATCATTGTGGTGAATGATGGTTCGCATGATCAGACGGTGAAACTTTGTGAAGCAGCCGATGTTCACCTCTTTTCTTTCTCACATAATCAGGGGAAAGGAGCAGCTTTAAAGCAGGGCTTTTTAAAAGTCCTCGAATCGGATTATGAAGCCGTAATAACACTGGATGCCGATGGTCAGCATCCACCAGAATTAATCCCGAATTTTATTACTTATTGTAAAAAATATTCAGGAGATATTATCATTGGTTCCCGAATGGAATCGTTGAAAAATATGCCATTTTTGCGTATTTTAAGTAATAAAATTACATCCTGGCTCATCAGCCACCGGATTCACCAGCACGTAGCGGATAGTCAATGTGGTTTTCGTCTCATCCGCCGAACGGTGCTGGAAAATTTACAGTTAAATTTAAATAAATTTGATTTCGAATCGGAAATAATCATCAAAGCTGGCCTGGCCGGGTATCAAATTTGCTCAGTTCCTATCGAAACAATTTATCATGATTATGGAAGTTCAATTAATCATGTAACTGATACGCTTCGATTTATTAAATTATTCTGGAAAAGTCTTTTCTGGGTGGGTAAAGCCCAGAAAGAACCGATAAGAGTATAAAAATACATCCATAGACCAATCAAATAAAAAATATGTCCGATTGGGAAAGAAACCGCGAAAGAATGGTAAAGGAACAAATTGAAGGGCGTGGCATTCAGGATGCGCGGGTACTGCAGGCCATGCTGAAAATTCCGCGGCATCAATTTGTTTCGGAAAAGTATCAAAAACAAGCGTATGATGATACCCCTTTGCCAATAGAATGTGGGCAAACGATTTCCCAGCCGTACATGGTCGGATTGATGACGGAAAAACTGGCGTTAACCGGCACCGAAAAAGTGTTGGAAATTGGTACGGGGTCCGGTTATCAAACAGCGTTGTTGGCAACGTTAGCAAGGGTGGTTTACACCATCGAACGCCATGAGACGCTTTACCTGAATTCAAAGTTGCTTTTTAAAAACATGGGAATTCAGAATATTTTATCTTTTCTGGGGGATGGAACGAAGGGGCTGTTACAATACCAGCCGTATGATCGGATAATTGTCACGGCTGGCGCGCCGATTATCTCACCATATCTTATCGACCAATTAGCTGAGGGGGGAATCATGGTGATTCCAGTTGGCAGTGCCACGCATCAGGAACTGATTGTGGGTACCAAATTGGGCCAGGAACTGAAGCAAAAGAAAACATGTGGATGTGTATTCGTGCCCCTGATTGGGGAAAGTGGCTGGAATAATGAAAATTGATTTCTAAATAAAATTTGTCAGATTGAGATTAATTAAGGAGAATGGTATTTACATGGAAGAAACTTTAGCTCAATTTTTTGGCGGGATGCCTGCTGAAATGATTACGGTTCTGATTGCGATGATACCAATTGCCGAATTACGCGGTGCGATTCCCTGGGCGTTGGCAAATCCACCGGTGGGGGGGGGATTAAGTTGGCCCGCAGCATATTTTTATGCAGTACTCGGGAACTTTTTACCCATTATTCCAGTTTTACTGTTTATTGAACCGGTATCCAAATGGTTGCGACGTTATCCGTTATTTGATAAATTTTTTGATTGGCTATTTACCCGGACGCGAAAAAAAGCTCAGGCCAATATCGACAAGTATGAAGCCCTTGGACTGGCGGTTTTTGTAGCGATTCCTTTACCCGTAACAGGTGCCTGGACCGGTGCATTTGCTGCTTTTGTTTTTGGAATTAAATTTTATCGTGCGGTACTGAGTATTTTAGCCGGAATTCTTGTCGCTGGTGTTGTTGTCACGCTGGCTTCGCTGGGTGTGATCAGTTTTCTGAAAATTTTTATATAATTTTCCGGGGTGTAGCGCAGTCCGGTTAGCGCGCCTGCTTCGGGAGCAGGAAGTCGGAGGTTCAAATCCTCTCGCCCCGATATGAAAAAGCCTATTCATCTTGAATAGGCTTTTTTATTTATGATAATTTTCATTTTTGAATATACTAAATCCCCGATAAAGCTGCTCCAGTAAAACCACGCGACTCATTTCATGGGTAAAGGTCATTTTTGAAAGCGAAAGTTGATAATCACATTGTTTAACAAAAGATTCAGGTAGACCAAGTGGCCCACCAATTATAAAATTTATTCGGGAAATCCCCTGATTGGCTAATTTTTCGAGCCATCGAGCTAATTCTTCCGATGATAATTGACGTCCTTCTTTAACCAAAGCCACCCTGTACTCATTGGAATCCAGTGAATCTTCAATCCGCTGCGCTTCGATTGCCTGAATTTGGGGGAGCGTTTTATGTTCCGCCATTTTTTCTTCTTTGACGAACACTTGTTTTATTTTCGCATAATGGCTTAATCGTTTGAGATATTCGCCTTCAGCAGATTGCCACCAGGACGCTAATGTTTTTCCAACAACGGTAATTTTGATCTGAAACATGATAATGTGTGTTTTTTAATTTAATATTGATAGAAATTGAGTTTATTGTTATAAATGTGTTTTGCGTGATGCGTGAAACGTAATGCGTAAAATATAATGTGGGATGATTATATCCTAACTATTCTAGAGTTCATTCTCCAAAGACTTTAACCACTAATTTCACAAATTAAATTAATTGTTTTTATTGAACTTAGATCGATTTTAATTCGTGAAATTAGTATAATTCGTGGTTTTTAGATTGGACTCACTTTATATATTACAATTTACGCATCATGCCTTACACCTCACGCCCCATCAAATGCCCTTTCCAGAATCATCGCCTTAAACTCATTCCTGAAGCCGGCTTCCTGCAAGATATTGACAATTGGTGAATTTCGAACAGGTTCATCATCCCAGAATTCGATTTTTAGATGCCGAATACGATGGATTCCTGCCGGTTCTTCGAGTAATTGTGGTAAAAGCTTCACGGCCTGAACCAGTTCATCATGCGTGAGATGATGTAATGGGACTAATCGGCTTCCTTTTGCTTCGATTGCCAGAATTGGTAGCCCCTGCTTTAAAATTAAATAGTTATTCGGATGCCGGCTAAAACGCCAGTCGGATTTCAAAGGGTGCGATATTGGCCAGGGCGCACGACTCCCATATAAATTCGCCGGGTCTTCGCTGTTAATAATGAGCATATCCGGATTATCCTGATGACGTTTTTCAGAACGTCCCCGGATTATTAATTCATCCGCAACAATTGGCAGCGCAAATTGAGCGCCTGAAAGCCCCTTTACAAAATAACCGCGTTTAATTTCGCCGCGCCATTCCATTCTGACTAAAATTTCATAAAGCATTTGCCACGAAACCGATAAAGATTCCATCTGAAAAATTTCCCGACAGACCAATCCGTAACGTAACAATAGTTGTGAGGCAAGCGTTTCGTAAAAATCATCTGATATTTCATCAATGTTTTCAATTTCAGGCAAAAGTGCCCACCTGCCGCCGGATTGCCGCCGACGCAGCGTCCGGGCGCCCATGTAATGTTGTCGTCTAAATGGACTCACCGGAATATTCGTCGTCAACTGATTCTCTGTTTCCTGAAACGCTTTTTTCCCGGTTCGAATCAGTCGAAAAGAGTCATTTGTCAAAAGCCCTTTCCAGATAAGTTCCCAGAGTTCATGGGCACAGGTGGACGGTTTGAAGCCGGTACCAGTGGTAATGTCAGTTATAAAACTGGCCCCATTCTCTTTTAGAAATTGCAGGATCTGCTCCGACAAAGGGGAAAGCGCGCCTGTGCCCGAATTTTTTAAAATGGTTCGAATAAAAGGCAGATTTTCGACAAAGCTGAAGGTCAACTCCCGATTTTCACCGCTTCCGCCAATGCGTCCGACGTAGATAAGTTCTCCTCCGGAAATTAATTCATCCAGGTAAAAGCGGCGATAGCCCTCAACTCTTCGCGCCAGAATTTCATTTTCCCAGATTGAAGGCGGGATAATTTTACCTTGCAGTTGTTCCAGCGCCGTTATCAGGCCTTCTTCGCCCTTAAGCCGGGTTTCAGGCGCCAGATGCTGCCAGCGCAGTAAAAATTGAACATAGTCACGGGCATCACAGGGTTGAACTTCACGACGTTGTCGGGCAAGAGTCATACGGCGCAAGCGTTCCAATACATCCTGATAAATCCATTGATCCGCCTGAAAACCCTTTTCGACCGGGATATAACAAATATCCTGGTCCTCAGTTAAATGGTTCAGATATTGCCGAATAAAGTCTTTGGGAATGCCATATCGATTATAAATATCTTCAACATTCGAAATAACATGTTGTTGAAGATACTTTTCGATTAAAATTTGCCAGGCATCTGCTTTTTCCAGGGTGATTTCGAGAATTTCACAGGGGAAAATTTCCTCGACAGGTGTTAGTATTGATAAATTTTCAGGATTTAATAAAACGGCATGAAAATTTTTTAAAACATCATTTTCGTTCTGATTCTGAAACGCAGCTCGATAGATGGGAAAATTTTCAGTCGTAATCCAGCGACCCGTTTGTATGTTACCGGGAATAAAAATATAGCACACCCGATGTTCCTGTGCGAGTTTTTGGAGTGTTATTTTCGCGTCATCTTGAAAACGTTCGCTAATCTCTTCGGCTGTTAAATCCCCCAATCGATGCAGAAGCTCCACCAGTTCAACATCTGTTCGCGCCTGATAACCGGCTTTTGTTGCCTGCAGGGAAGCCTCAAGGTTCTGGATGGCTGCTGGAGCCAGGAGATTGGCCAGTCGATCTTTCTGGAGCAGATCAGCCAGGGCTTCATACGCAATCAGCGGTTTATTTAAAGACGATTGGGATTTGGGAGCATCATATTCATACATATATTCGGCTTTAAAATCAAATAAAAACGAGCCACAAAATGGAGAAGGCGTTTTTTGGCGGCTGATGATGATTTTAATTTCATTTGTTGTAATTTTTTGTAAAATTATTTTGAGTTCTTCCAGGGCTAAAAAATCCTGAAAAAGTTCGCGATAAGTTTCGATGACGATTGGAAATGACTCAAATTGGGAGACAGTTTCCAGCAAATTTCGGGCGCGCATCCGTAGTAAATAGAGTGGAGTTCTTTTGCCCGGAGCCCGACGGGGTAATAACAACGCCCGGCCGGCATTATACCGAAAAAGCTGGCCAAACAGTGCTGATTGCCCGATTTCTGCGGTGATGAGTTCCATAATGTTTTCCGGGGTGATATTTTGAATTGCCTGAAAGATAACCGCTGGATCCGCACCGGCAAAGCGAAACAGGATTCCCATGTCAGCATCGATGGTCTCCAACTCCAGATTCCATTTTTGGCGAATCCAGGCAACGATTGCCAGCCGCCAGGCATAATGCACGCTGCGGCCATACGGCGAAAGCAGAATGACGCGTGGATCGCCCATTTCATCCTGAAAACTTTCGATTACAATCGTCTGATCATCCGGAATTTGTCCGGATTTTTTTTGTTGTGCTTTAAGAAATTGGACGAGGTTCCAGGCGGCTTTGGTATCGAGATGACACTCCTGTTGCAGCCATTCAAGGCATTTTTGATCATTCAATTGCGCCTTCAATTCGCGAAGCAATTGGCCGATTTTTTCTCCCAGTTCCGGCTCGATGCCCCCATAACCCCCTTTCCAGAAAGGTATCTTGGCGGTTGCACTTTTGGATGGTTGAACTAAAACCCGATTTGGTTCAATAGCGATGATCTTCCAGGTATGTGTCCCCAGTTGGAAATTATCCCCCAGTCGGGCTTCATGGACAAATTCTTCCTCTAATTCACCTAATTTAAGTGCCCCATCGATTAAATATACCGGATACTGACCGGTTTCCGGAATTGAGCCGCCATTTAAAATCGCCAGCCGTTGGCTGCCAGGAAGGGCATGGAGTACCTGGTGTAACCGATCCCATGAGATTTTTGGTTTTAAATCACGAAAAGTCGCCTCCGGAAATCGACCTGACAACATCTCGATGACTTCATAAAAGCGATTTTTGGGAAGCTGATGAAAAGGTGCAGCACCTTTGACCAGCTCGAACAAAGCATCCACCTCCCAATTTTGTACGGCAACCATGGCCACGATTTGTTGAGCCAGCACATCCAGACAGTTTTGGGGGATTTTTATCGCCGAAACCTCACCTTGAAACATGGCGCGGGTGATCGCCGCCATTTTCAGCAAATCCAGGCGTGTTTTTGGAATCAGACGTCCTTTACTGGCTGCCTGATACAAATGCCCGGCGCGTCCAACCCGCTGCAAGCCAGCGGCGACTGAAGGTGGAGACTCTATCTGACATACCAGATCAATCGCGCCCATATCGATTCCCAGCTCAAGGGTGGCGGTTGCGACGAGCGCCGGTAATTTTCCGGCCTTTAATTCCGCTTCTATCTTTTTCCGAACTTCTTTGGAAATGCTGCCGTGATGGGAATGTGCTAAAGTATTATTCGCCAGATGATTGATATTTGTCGTTATCTTTTCAACCAAAGCGCGATTATTTGCGAAAATAAGGGTTGTTCGATGATTTTGTATCTGATTTAATAAATTTTCATACATGGGCGGCCAAATGGAGTGTTCAGGCAATTCAGTTAGGTCTTCAACCGGGCTGATAACTTGTAAATCAAGATTTTTACGCATTCCGGCATCAATGATTGTTACGGCTCGGGGAATGAAATTTTCCCCCACTTTCTCAAAACCACCTAAAAACTCGGCTACTTTATCCAGCGGTTTCTGCGTGGCAGAAAGTCCAATTCGCTGAAAATTTTTTCCAGTCAATGCCCGTAAACGCTCCAGGAGTAAGGCCAGCAAAGTCCCGCGCTTGTTATTGGAAACCGCGTGGATTTCATCGACGATGACATATTGAACCGAAGTTAAAATTTCCCGTGCCTGTTTTGAGGTCAACAACAGGTGAAGCGATTCCGGCGTGGTGATTAATAAATGGGGCGGATTTTTTAACATCTGCTGACGCGCTTTGGGTGTCGTATCGCCGGTTCGAACTGCTTGCCGGATTTCTGGTAATTTCAAGCCCCTATTCCGGGCTACTTTTCGTATTCCATCTAACGGGATTTCCAGATTTCGTTCGATATCATAATTCAAAGCTTTTAATGGTGAAAGATACAGGATAAATACACCCGCCGGTTTTTGCTCATTCAGCAGCTTTTCAACCAATTTATTAATGCACACGAGAAAGGCGGCCAGAGTCTTACCGGAACCAGTCGGTGCCAGAATCAGCACATTTTCCTGACGATCAATCACGGGCCAGCCGAGAATTTGTGGCGGAGTGGGCGCTGCAAATGTCTCCTGAAACCAATCGCGCAGAATGGGATGGAAAAGATTTAAAACTTCCCGATTGTTTTTAGAGTTTAACAAAATTATTACTCCCGTGAATAAATCGATTTTATTCTTACAATAATCGCTTTAAGTTAAATAAACAGTCAATTAAAAACAAGGGAAATTTATCAAAGCGAAAAGAGAATTCAGGCTTATAAATATTACTTAAAATTAATTTTCCGATTAATTTGATTTAACTTGTTAATAATCAAGAGGTAAATCGCGTAGAACAGGTATGATTCTTTGTAATTGAGAAAAGATGAAAAATTTAAAATATTACTAATTTTTATGGGTCTAACTTTATTAATTATTGAGAGTTGACTGATTGATCATATCAAATATAATTCAAAAATTATGCCAGATTTATGGAATTTGGGCTTGACAATTTGCCGAAATTATTTTATATTAAGTATAAACAAAAAATCTCCGGGAGGAAGGGGCAAACTCAGCCGGATAGTGGTTGGAAAGTACAGGGGCAAGATCTATCTTGCCTTCTGAATTATAAAACCAGGTGAGAAGAATTATTTAGTGTCTGTCCGAAAATACCAGAACCTGTCATTGCGAGGCGTTTTTTGCCGAAGCAATCCCATCGTTAAACAGCGGAGATTGCTTCGTCGCAAAAAACGCTCCTCGCAATGACAGTACCGGCGGCATTGGTGGACAGACACTATTTATAAATTAAAAACCAATTTAAATGACGAGAGGACCCGTTTGGTGGTTGAAGATACCAATATCATAAAGGATCGGACGCGGTATATTTTCATTACCGGGGGGGTGGTTTCAGCCCTGGGGAAAGGGATTGCAGCCTCTTCGCTAGGAGTTTTGCTCAAGAATCGTGGTTTTAAAGTCACCATGATTAAACTAGATCCCTATATCAACGTTGATCCAGGAACCATGAATCCCTTTCAACATGGAGAGGTTTTTGTCACGGATGATGGTGCCGAAACCGATCTGGATTTAGGGCACTATGAACGTTTTTTAGACCAGAGTATGGGGCGGGTGAATAATACCACAACTGGCCAGATTTATGAATCTGTTATTTTGAAGGAACGGCGGGGAGATTATCTGGGCAAAACAGTACAGGTTATTCCCCATATTACCAATGAAATCAAGCGCCATATCCGTCAGGCAGGTCGTGAAGGCGGGCCATTTCATGTGGTGATTACTGAAATTGGTGGCACGGTGGGCGACATCGAAAGTCTTCCTTTTCTGGAAGCAATTCGGCAATTTGGATTGGAAATCGGGCGGGGACAGGCTGTTTATATTCATTTAACAATTGTTCCCTATATTAAATCGGCTGGCGAAATGAAAACCAAGCCGACCCAGCATTCGGTTATGAAACTTCGTGAAATTGGGATCCAGCCGGATATCTTAATTTGTCGAACGGAACACAAATTAACGCAGGACATTCGGGCCAAAATCGGCTTGTTTTGTAATTTACCCTCTCATGCCGTTATTGAAGGACGCGATGTTTCCACCATTTATGAAGTCCCGATACGTTATAAGGCTGAACACCTGGATGATCTGGTTTTGGATAAACTAAATTTACCCGGTGCTGAAAATGATTTTACGCGCTGGATTGATCTGGTTGACAAAATTAAAAATCCCAAAAAACAGGTTAAAATTGCCATTTGTGGCAAATATGTAGGCCTGAAAGACTCGTATAAAAGTATTATTGAATCTTTCACGCATGCCGGTGTTGAAAATGAAACGAATGTTAATTTAATTTTCATCAATGCCGAAGAAATCGAACGGGATGGTGCTGAAATCCATATAAAGAATGTAGATGGCGTTCTGGTACCCGGTGGTTTCGGGCAACGAGGGATTGAAGGCAAAATTTTAGCGATTCAGTATGTTCGCGAAAAGAAAATTCCATTTTTTGGAATTTGCCTCGGACTTCAATGTGCGGTGATCGAATTTGCGCGTCATGTCTGTCATCTGGAAAAAGCGAATAGTCGTGAATTTTCCCCCGATACATGTCATCCGGTCATCGATCTGATGGAAGAACAGAAAAATGTCCATTCCCTGGGTGGGACAATGCGTCTCGGTTCGCAACCCTGTATTATCAAGAAAGATACGCGATCTTTTGATATTTATGGCCAGGAACGAATAATGGAACGGCATCGCCATCGCTATGAAGTAAATGTACAATATTATGAAATTCTGGAAAAAAATGGAATGATTTTCAGTGGCTTTAATCCGGATCTGGAATTAGTCGAAATGATCGAATTAAATGACCACCCCTGGTTTGTCGGATGTCAATTTCATCCGGAATTTAAATCACGAGCATTGAAAGCGCATCCCTTATTCCGGGAATTTGTTAAAGCCGCTGTCAATTTTCATGAAATCAATCATCCCCAAAAAAACACGAAAGAAAAATCGACTTCAAAAGAAAAGAGTTCTGAGTCATGAGGAGAGAAAGCCTGTATGCGCACCGTAAAAGTCGGTAGAGTTGAAATTGGAAGTGGTAAGCCGCTGGCGTTGATTGCCGGCCCGTGTGTGATTGAATCGGAAACCGTCGTTTTTCAGACTGCTGAAAAAATTAAAATGATAACGGAAAGACTTAAAATCCCTTTCATCTTTAAGTCATCTTATCTCAAAGATAATCGTTCTTCTGCATCCACTTTTCAGGGACCGGGGATAGAGAAAGGACTCAAAATTTTACAAAAAGTAAAATCAGAATTCGATGTTCCGGTTATTTCTGATATTCACACCGGGCAAGATGCACCAATTGCGGCAGAAACGCTGGATATTATTCAAATTCCGGCGTATCTCTCCATGCAAACGACATTGACACTGGCTGCCGCCCAAACCGGAAAACCCATCAATGTTAAAAAAGGCCAGTTTTTAGCACCGCAGGACATGAAAAATGTTATCAAAAAGATCGAAAGTATGGGAAATCACCAGATTTTATTAACCGAACGTGGCACTTTTTTTGGTTATCATAATCTCGTGGTTGATATGCGTTCATTACAAATCATGCGTGATTTAGGCTATCCCGTGATTATTGATCCAACTCATTCAATTCGTGTGTATGGTATCTCATCAAGCGATCCAGCAGGTGGAACACCTCAATTTGTTCCGGCGATTTCGCGCGCTGCAGTTGCCGCCGGCTGTGATGCCGTCTTTATCGAAACTCATCCTAATTGCAGTGAAGCCCTTTGTGATGCTGCCAGTATGTGGCCATTGGAGCGACTGGAATGGTTGCTGGTTCAATTACTGGAAATTGATGCAATCGTTAAAAAATATTAATCCCAACTATTTGTTATTATTGAAATGAACCGATAACTGGATTTTGATGGATAATGTATTAACTCAAAAAATGAACCGCATTAAGCTCATCCTGATGGATGTTGATGGTGTTTTAACCGATGGTGGGATCATTCTGGGTAATCAGGGGCTGGAAATAAAAAAATTTAATGTACAGGATGGCGCTGGCATTACCATGGCGCGCCTGGCGGGACTAAAAGTTGGTATTTTGACCGGCCGTATCTCTGAGGCGGTTCAACAACGGGCAAAAGAATTGAATTTTGATATTGTTTCGCAGGGTCATTTTAATAAGTTAACCGAGTATGAACAAATAAAGCTAAAGTTAGGGCTGAATGACCCTGAAATTGCCTATATCGGAGATGATATTTTAGACCTGGGTGTACTTCGGCGGGTTGGATTGCGTATAGCTGTCGCGAATGCCCGTTCTGAAGTTAAAGCTGAAGTTGATTATACCACCGTCGCTTCAGGTGGAAATGGTGCGGTTCGGGAGGTCGTTGATTTAATTTTAAAGGCACAAAATCAGTGGAATGCTGTTGTTGAACGAATGTTAAGTCTGAAATCATAATGGCGTTTACTACAGTTTAGGTTGTTAAAATTGGCTGAATTTACTAAAATATTATACCTGAAATTCTAAAATGAATCGTTTTCGCTGAAGTCTTGACCCCCTCTGGATCTCCCCCATTTTCAAAAAGCGAAAATGGGGGAGAGAATCCCGCTTTATCTCCCCCAAATTCCGCTTTTTGGAATTTGGGGGAGGCAGCAGGGGGTACTCCATTGATTCTGAACATCAAAAATTTCCATTTTAGAATTTTAGGTTATATTTTAATCGCTTATTGATTAAATTTTAGTCATTTAGAATCAGTTACATTTTTTAAATACCATTTGCTTTTTATCGTTTTTCTTTGTATTAATATTTAAGGATGATCTTTAAATTTGCAAAAGAAGGAGATGAAAAAAACAGGATTGTTGGGTGAATATTCGCCAGAGCACTCGCTGCTACATACTGGAGTTGAAGTGAATCTTAAATACCTGATTAGAAAAAAATTTAAGAATTGGTTGATTTATATATTGGTCGTTTCTCTTTTTCATTTTATTCGAGCATTACCTCGCGCGGTTGCGATGCAATTAATGCAATTTTTGAGTGAAATTTGTTTTTATTTGCTGGCAAAAGAGCGTCGATTGACTATAAAAAATTTAAGTTGGGTTTTTGGTCATGAAAAAAGTCCCGATGAAATTCGTCAAATGGCCAAAAAGGTTTTTAAAACATTAGGACGAAATGGTGCAGAGATATTTCAATTGAACAAGATTCTCCGGCCGGACCCATATCGGTATATTACTGTTAAAGGTCTGGAGCATCTGGAGCGGGCGCTGGCTAAGGGTAAGGGTGCCATCATAGTGACTGGGCACATCGGGTGTTGGGAATTGCTGGGTGGTTTTTTTCCAATGATTGGGTATGATTTTGCCGCGGTCGGCACCAGACTTTATGATTTACGACTCGATGCGATTTTAGTGAAAAATCGGGCTTCGGTAGGAATGAAGGTCATTGAACGAAGTACCGGGGCTCGACAGATTTATAAATATCTTCAAGCCGGTGGTTTGGTAGGGATCTTAATCGACCAGGATACGCGAGTCGATAGTGTTTTTGTTGATTTTATGGGGAAACCGACCTATACACCAGTTGGGCCTGTCACCTTCGCGTTGCGACTGGGGACGCCAATAGTACCGGCTGCAATTCATTTACAGCCAGATAATCGGCATGAGATCGAAGTTTATGAAGAAATAGAAATTGAAAAGACAGGCGATCCAGAACAGGATCGAATCATAAATACGCAAAAGTGTTCGAAAGCCATCGAAAAAATGATTTTTAAAGACCCGATTCAGTGGGTCTGGTTGCATGATCGCTGGAAAACCCAACCTGAACATGTTGTGAGTTAAAATGAAGTCTCATATTAACAAATATAGGGCCTTGTTCGTGATTCTTTCCGGCATGACTGCTTTTTTTCTGTTTTGTTCCCAGCAGGCAACATTTGAGGAACAACCGGGAAAAAATATTGAATTTCCGGATCAGGAAGGGTGGAAATCGACACTGATTGTGACGCGCGAAGGGAAAAAGTCCGCGGTTATTCGGTATGGTCACATGGAAAAATTCAGCCGGCGCCGCATGGTCTATTTTGGAAAAGGCGTCAATGTCGATTTTTATCGATCAAACGGGCAGTTTGAATCCAATCTGGTTGCCGATAGTGCTTTGTTAAACGAAGCCACCAACGATATGAATGCTATTCATAATGTGGTAGTCGTTAAAGGGGATACGACACTTTATACGTCGGCACTTAAATGGATTGATCAGACAAGAGTTATTGCTTCGGATACCAGCTTTACGATGATTACCCAGCGCCAGGATACGCTGGTGGGCAATGCATTCGAAATGGAACAGTTAACTGGTCATATGAAAATTATTGGGTCCACCTGGAGCAGCCGCGATGGATTACCGATTCAGCGACCGTCTGCGGAAAAAAAAACAACTCAAAAGCCGGATCGAAAATTAAAAATCCAGTAAATAAAGATGAACAAAAATAAATTTAAAAATTTTTTTCTCTTCGTCCTTTTAACTTTAATTGTTAATTCGTTTTCATTTTCTGAGGAAGAAAGGCTTAGAGGCGAGGCTGATCTTGTTGAAATTAAAAATATCAACAATCAGTTGGTTCGTAAACTGACTGGAAATGTTCGGTTTAATCAGGGGGAATCCAGGATATTTTGTGAAGAAGCTACCTGGTATGAAAGTGAACAAAAGGTTATTCTGGAACGGAATGTCATCATTGATGATGCCCAAAAGGTGCTAACTGCCGATTATGTGGTTTATTTTGAAGCCTTCATGCGCGAAGAAGCGCGTGGAAATGTCAAAATTGTTGATAGCAGCCGAACGTTGACGGCTGAGCGAGTGATTTACCTGGAAAATGAAGAAAAAGCAATTGCAGAGAATAAAGTCAAAATCGTTGACGATGAACGTCGCGTAACCTTGTTAGGGGGATATGCGGAATATTTTCAAACCAATGACTCGATACTGGTGACATTTAATCCTGTTTTCATGCAGCATGACAGTCTGGGTGAAGAAGAGATACGAATTACGGGTGAAGTGATGGAATTAGCACAAAATGGTCAGGTAGCCATTGTGACCGATAGCGTTCATATTACGCGTGATTCCACCGAGGCTTCGTGTGGGTTGGCCGAATTTTGGCGCGAAACGAATCAAATCATACTTAGAAATAATCCACGGGTGTGGCAATCGGATATGGAAATTACCGGTGATTCAATTTTAATGGCCATGAAAGATGATCAGATCGAAAAAGCCTATATTATTAATAACGCAGTGATTTTTTCAAAGGCCGATTCAATCGATTCCCAAATTCGGTGGAATAAGCTGACCGGAAAATTGATGACGATCGATTTTAAGGACAATGCCATCGAGCAGGTGATTGTTGAGAATCAGGCTACCAGTTGGTATCATCTAATTGAAGAAACGCAGTATAAAGGGCTCAATAAAGTTACTGGTGATAAAATCAGTCTTCAGGTATCAAACAATGAACTGAAGCGAATACATATAGAAAGTAAACCAGGTTCCTCAATCGGTTTTTTTTATCCGGTTGAAAAACCAATTCCGGCAACTGAACTACAGGAGCTTATTTTTACCGATCAAAATTGAAGGGAATTGAAGACGTGGATTATGTACTGGAAGGTAAAAATTTAGTCAAGATTTATAGTAAACGCAAAGTCGTGAATGACGTCTCGATTTCTGTTAAGCAGGGGGAAATTGTTGGATTATTGGGTCCAAATGGTGCCGGAAAAACCACGACATTTTATATGATCGTTGGCATGATTCGTCCGGATAAAGGACAAATTTTTTTGGATGGCAAGGATATCAGTCGTTTGCCAATGTATCGTCGGGCACGGCTGGGAATTGGGTATCTGGCACAGGAAGCTTCAATTTTCCGTCAATTAACGGTTGAGGATAATCTGAATGCGATTCTGGAGACCTTGCCATTGTCGCGCGAGGAAAGGCGAGTGCGGCTTGATAAATTATTAAATGAATTTAATGTCAGCCATCTTCGAAAAAGTATGGCGTTTACCTTATCCGGTGGTGAACGACGCCGGGTTGAAATCGCCCGGGCACTGGTGACTGGACCCAAATTTATTTTGCTGGATGAGCCTTTTGCGGGAATAGATCCGATTGCCGTTGAGGATATTCAGAATATCGTCAAAGATTTAATCAAAAGGGGGATCGGTGTATTAATAACGGATCACAATGTTCATGAAACACTTTCGATAACTGACCGGGCTTATTTACTTTATGAAGGAACCGTTTTGAAGTCTGGCACCGCCGAATTTCTGGCAAATGATCCGGAAGCAAAAAAATTATACCTCGGTGATAAATTTAAGCTTGATCGGTAAAAAAAAAATGTGCAAATTAAAGTATAAATAATTATGGATGATATTTTTTTATCAGTGTTTAAATGCTATTTGAAAGGATGATGTTAGAATTATGATAGGGCCAAATCTATCTCAAAGAATGCGAATGGATTTGAAGCAATCCCCGCAGCAGGTTTTGCTTTCATCACTTCTCCAACTCCCGGCGCTTAGCCTGGAGCAGCGAATCAAAATGGAATTGGAAATGAATCCTCTCCTCGAGTTGGATGCGGTACAGGAGGAAGAGATGAATCAGGAGCAGGAAGCACTCGAAGAGATGGCACTACTGCGTAAAGATGTGGATACTTCAGAGGATGAACCGAAAGAAGAAACGCCGGTTGAAGAGGAAAAAGAGATTGATTGGGATGAAATTCTCAATGATGAAGATGAGTATGATTTTACCATCCCGCGGGATAATAACGTTGAGGAGTTTGATCGTCCCGAGGCCAGTGAAAGCACGCTGTCGGATAACCTATTAGCCCAGCTTTACATGGTCCGATTGACCGAGATCCAGTATCTTATCGGAGAGAATATCATCTGGAACATCAATAATATTGGCTACCTGAGTGTTCCGGTGGAACAAATTGCCGAGAATCTGGGTGTTACGCCGGATGAAGTGGAAGAGGTTCTTAAAATCATCAACTTCTTTGAACCGGTCGGCATTGGTGCCAGAAGCTTACAGGAATGTTTGATCGTCCAGTTGCAGGATGAGCCCGAACCCAATCAAGTTGCACTTGAAATTTTGATTAATTGCTTTGAAGATTTTAAAAATAAACGCTTTGAAAAAATTATTAAAAAGCTTTCAATTGAAAAAGATCAGTTAAAAGAAGCCATTGATGAGATTAAAAAGCTTAATCCCAAACCTGGTGAAGGTTATTTAAATTACAATACCAATTATGTTGTTCCGGATTTGCGGGTCCGAAAAGTGGATGGTAAATTTCAGGTGGAATTATTAGATGATAATATTCCCAATTTGCGTATCAATAATTCGTATCGTAAATTATTATTGGATAAAAAGAATACGACCCGTGAAACCAAAGATTACATTAAGCAGCGTTTAGAGTCTGCTCGCTGGCTTATTAATTCGATTCATCAGCGACGAATTACGATAAAGAAAGTCATGGAAGCCATTGTTGAGCGACAGGATGAATTTTTTGAGTATGGACCAGAACATATTCGCCCGATGATTTTAAAAGACATCGCCGATGAAATTTCTATGGATATTTCCACCGTCAGTCGGGTAACCAATGGGAAGTATGTTCAAACAGATTGGGGTGTTTTTGAATTAAAACATTTCTTCAGTGAAAAGATAAAGCAGGATGATGGGGAAGAAGTATCCAATAAAATGGTTAAAAACCGAATTCGAAAGATAATTGATGATGAGAATCCCAAAAAGCCTTTAAATGATCAGAAAATTGCTGAAATTCTTAAAAAAGAAGGCTATAATGTTGCCCGCCGCACAGTCGCGAAATATCGTGAACAAATGATGATTCCGGTATCGCGCCTGCGACGGAAGATATAAAACTGATGATTTAATTACGGAGTATATTTTTAAGCCAATCAATGTCCATGACATTGATATAAATTTCCTGTTGATGAATTTTCGGGATTAAAATCGATTTTACGTGAAAATTTATCTGCCAGGAAAGTCATTTTTCTCTTCTCGTCCTGAGCTCAAAATAAATGCTAATGACAGGCCATCTTTTTAAATAAAAATTTCAGATCATGTTTAGAATAAGAAAAGATTTCATCTTAAAAGTCCCTCTTTCTGCCACAATTGTGATAACGCACCGGCTCAGGTTATAGTTTAACAGCAGCATTTTTTTCTTTGTTAAAAATAAAGAGGGAATAGTTTCTTCTGACATGAAATTTTTTATTCAATACTTTAATTGATTATGGAGGGCAGGAAAATGATGCGGAGTGTACGTGGTGGATATATACCAAAAGGTGAGGGTGGATTTCATATTCCATCTATTAACCGGCGAATAATCTCATTTATTATGATCGCGATTCTCATACTCATCCTGTTAGGCACATCGTTTTACCAGATTGAAACTTATGAATTGGGGATTATTAAGCGTTTTGGACGGTATGAAAGGACCACAACCCCCGGTTTGCATTGGAGAATACCGTTTGGAATCGAAACGCTCGATAAAGTTGTTACCGAACAGGTTTTTAAGGAAGAATTTGGTTTTCAAACAGTCCGTTCCGGGATTGAATCGGAATTTGCCAATAGCAAAAACCCTGAGGAATCACGAATTCTCACGGGCGATTTAAGTATTGCGGTTGTGGAATGGGTGATTCATTATAAAAAAGCCGACCCGGTCAAATATCTCTTTAATGTGCGAAATGTTGAGGGAACAATTCGGGATGTATCGGAATCGGTCATGCGGTTGGTGGTGGGAGATGGCAGTATCGATGAAGTGATTACCAAAAATCGGCAGGAAATTGCGCTCCAGGTCAAAGAGCAGATGCAGGCAATTTTGGATGAATATGAAACCGGTATTAAAATAATGAATGTGGAATTAACCGACGTAAATCCGCCGGAACCGGTTCGTCCATCTTTTAATGAAGTGAACACTGCACGCCAGGAAATGCAAAAGATGGAGAATGAGGCCTGGGAAGCCTATAATAAAGTCATTCCAAAAGCTGAAGGTGACGCCGAAAAGGCGATCCAGGAAGCCGAAGGTTATAAATTAAATCGGATAAATCGGGCACGAGGTGATGCGGAACGTTTTCTGGCAGTCTGGAAAGAATATAATCTCACGAAAGATGTCACCCGTCGTCGTCTGTATCTGGAAACACTTCAGGAGATTTTACCGAAGGTAAATAAGAAATTTATTGTTGATGATCAGCAAAAAGGATGGCTACCAATAATGCGATTGCAGGATATTGAGGGAGGGAAAAAATAATGCAAACAAAATGGGTTGTTTTTGGAATTATATTACTCATTATTTTCTGGCTCATGGAGGATGTTTATTATACAGTCGATATGACTGAACAGGTCATTATTACCCAATTCGGGCGCCCTGTTGGAGGCGCTATCACCGAGGCGGGTATGCATTTCAAAATACCATTTATGCAAAAGGTTAATCGTTTTGAAAAGCGACTTTTAGAATGGCGCGGCCGCTCAAATCAGATTCCAACGAAAGATAAAAAATATATTGAAGTTGATATTTATGCCCGTTGGCGAATTATTGATCCGCTCAAATTCTTTCAGACAGTTAAATTTGAAAATCAGGCTCAGGGGCGTTTGGATGATATCGTGGATTCACAAACTCGTGATTTAATCGCTTCTCATAATCTCCTGGAGGCTGTTCGGAATTCAAATCGTCCAATGACCTATGAGGAAGCTGAATTGCAGCAGGCAATGAATTCTGTGATCGATACGATAAAAGTAGGCCGCGATAGTATTACCGCCCAAATTTTGGAACATTCCCGTGAAAAAATGCTTGAATTTGGTATTGATATCATTGACGTCCAAATCAAACGTATCAATTATGTGGAAGCGGTACGGAAGGCAGTTTATGAACGAATGATTACAGAACGAACCCGAATTGCCGAAAGATTCCGTTCGGAAGGGCGTGGTGTCAAGGCGAAGATCGAAGGGGTTACGGAACGACGATTAAAAGAAATTGAATCGGAGGCTTATCGTAAAGCCCAGGCGATTATCGGAGAAGCCGATGCCGATGCTATTCGTATCTATGCGAATGCGTACAATCGTGATCCCGAATTTTATTCCTTTTTAAAGACTTTGGAAACCTATAAAAATACCATACGCGAAGATGATTGGTTGATTTTGACCACTGACAGTGATTATTGGAAGTATTTAAAATCGATGACTGGAAAATAATTTTTTAGAGGAAAAAATGACACGTTCAACGACCATAATCGGTTTAATCCATAAAGGCAGCGCCGCGCTTGGCGGTGATGGTCAGGTAACATTGGGAGAGATGGCGATTAAGCATCATGCCAAAAAAGTGCGTAAAATGAAAAATTATAATATTCTGGCGGGTTTTGCCGGTTCAGCAGCCGATGGAATGACGCTTTTTGAAAAGTTCGAGAACCGATTGGAGCAATATCGTGGCAGTCTTGAACGCGCCGCGGTTGAACTGGCAAAAGAATGGCGGAGTGATAAATATTTGCGTCATCTTCAGGCACAATTACTTGTGATGAATAAAGAAAAACTTTTTTTAATTTCAGGAAGTGGCGATATCATTGAACCGGATGACGGAATGATTACGATAGGTTCTGGAGCTGGTTACGCCAAAGCGGCGGCCTATGCGTTGATGCTCCATTCAAATCTTTCTGCCGAAGAAATAGTTACCGAGACACTGAAAATTACGGCGTCAATTTGCATTTATACCAACGATCAGGTGTCGGTTCTTACGATATAGGAGGCTGAATGGCCAGGAAAAAGCAAAATGATTTAAATACTAACTTAAACCAGGAATTAACCCCCAGACAGATTGTTCTCGAACTGGATAAATATATCATTGGTCAGCAGAAAGCTAAAAAATCAGTTGCGATTGCTCTTCGAAATCGCTGGCGACGTCAGCAGGTGCCGGCTGGATTACGTGAAGAGATCATGCCCAATAATATTATCTTAATTGGTCCTACCGGGGTCGGGAAAACCGAAATTGCCCGTCGGCTGGCAAAATTATCGAATGCCCCTTTCATCAAAGTTGAAGCTTCAAAATTTACAGAAGTGGGTTATGTGGGACGGGATGTGGAATCGATTATTCGCGATCTGGTAGATCTTGCCGTGTCGATGGTGCGCAATGAACGAACCCAGGCTGTTCAACCCATGGCCGAGCTCAATGCTGAAGACCGATTGCTAGATTTATTATTACCCCCCATAAAAGTGCGTAAAGATAATCGTCATAAATCATCATTTGATGAGGATGCAGAAGAGAAACGTGAACGCACGCGTGAAAAATTTCGGCAACAATTGCAGGACGGCAAACTGGAAGGTCGCCTGGTAGAACTCGAAGTCCCAAGTGATTCTTTTCCGTTAATGCAAATCATCTCTCCCATTGGAATAGAAGAGATGGGATTAAATATTCAGGATATTTTTGGACCAATGCTTCCTAAAAAGACGAAAAGTCGCAAAATGACTATTGCGGAAGCACGTAAATATTTAATTCAGGATGAATCCCAAAAGCTGATCGATATGGAAGAGGTTATTGCTGATGCCATTCGGCGAGTGGAAAATTCAGGTATCGTTTTCCTGGATGAAATTGATAAAATTGCTGGTGCACCAGCAGCGCATAATGCCGACGTCTCGCGGGAAGGTGTGCAACGGGATTTGTTGCCGGTCGTCGAAGGGTGCAGTGTCGTTACCAAGTATGGGATGGTCCATACCGATCACGTCCTTTTTATTGCTTCCGGTGCTTTTCATGTCTCCAAACCGTCAGATTTAATTCCTGAACTTCAGGGCCGCTTCCCAATTCGGGTTGAATTGGATAGTTTGTCCACGGAAGATTTTGTGCGAATTTTGACTGAACCCGAGAATGCATTGATCAAGCAATATACCGCACTGCTCGCCACGGAAAAAGTTCAAATCACTTTTAACGATGACGCCATATATGAAATTGCCCGCACGGCAAATGAAGTCAACAATCGTGCGGAAAATATTGGCGCCCGGCGTTTGCATACCATCATGTCCAGTCTGCTTGAAACAATTCTCTATGAAGTTCCCGATACCAAATATTCGAAAGTTCTGGTGACGAAAGAAATGGTTCAAAAAACAGTTGGTGAAATTGTTCAGGATGAAGATTTAAGTCGATATATACTTTAGAAAGCACGCCTTTCTCTTAGATTATGTAAAATTCATTATAAAAAGCGTAAATTAATCGATCGAATTGTTTGTATTGGAGGAAAAATGGTCAAGGATTTTTTAGCGATTACCGATTTAACCCGGAAAGAGATTTTTGAAATTTTCGATCTGGCGAAAGATTTAAAAGTACGTCAAAAGCGGGGTCAACAGCATCATTTACTTTCCGGCAAAACACTGGCGATGATTTTTCAAAAACCATCAGCGCGGACACGTATTTCATTCGAAGTTGGTATGTATCAACTGGGCGGTCATGCACTCTATCTTGCTCCCGCTGATATTGGTTTGGGACAGCGGGAATCCGTAGCCGATGTCGCCCGCGTGGTGGCGCGTTATTGCGATGGAATTATGGCGCGTGTTTTTGGACATCAAATTGTCGTCGATCTGGCGAAATATGCGACTGTCCCGGTTATCAATGGTCTTAGCGATTTAGTTCATCCCTGTCAGGTGATGGCCGACCTGTTCACGGTACTGGAACATCGGGGTCATCTGGAGCATTTAACGGTTACCTGGATTGGCGATGGCAATAATGTCGCCAACTCCTGGATTAATATCGCTTCACGCATACCAATGAAATTAAATTTAGCGGTACCTGAAGGATATAATCCCGATCCACAAATTTTACAAGCAGCCCGACAAACAAAGTTGAGTGAGATCAACGTGCTTTATAATCCACTTGAAGCAGCTCGTGGCGCTGATGTTCTTTATACCGATGTCTGGGCCAGTATGGGACAGGAAAAGGAAACTGCTATTCGGGAAAAAGCATTCAAGGATTTTCAACTTAACCAGAAACTCGTGGATGTTGCCGCTCCAAATTGTCTGGTGATGCATTGCCTTCCGGCTCATCGTGGTTCAGAAATTACGGACGAAGTAATTGATGGCCCACATTCAATTGTTTTTGATGAAGCAGAAAACCGGATGCATGTTCAAAAGGCAATTATGGTCAAATTAATGCGAAAATAATTGATCTGAACCGACGGGAGGGGTTCAGGCCATACCCGTCGGGTTAAGACGCTAACTCATTAAAAAATAATTGAATTGCCACGAGCTTTAGCTCGTGGATCCAGGAGTGCCCCCTTACTCACCGGGCTTTTAAGCCCGAGTTCTTATACACCAGTGGGTTAAAACCCACTTTAAAAATTTTGGAAGCAATTTGATCCACGAGCTAAAGCTCGTGGCAATTCAATAGTAACTTATTGAAATTCATATTCTTATCACCTTAACCTAACGGCTATGGGGTTCAGGCTAGCGGGAAAATCTGTGTTTCAATCCTGATAAATAGTGGCCTTTATTACCTGAATAAAAAAAAGGAAGCAATTTTTTTAAAATTACTGAATAACTCGTTAATTGGACAATTACAAGGTGAAAGGGAGAAAAAATGGAAATTAAACGACGTGATTTCCTGAAAACATTAGCCGCTGGTACAGCGGGCGTTGCATTAAGCGGTTTAACGGCTAAAAGCTATGCACGTGTATCCGGTGCAAATGAACGTGTTCGTGTGGGTATTGTTGGGTTCTCGGATCGGGCAAGGGGGGCGTTGATTCCTGCTTTTTTAAATCATCATCAAGCGCTAAATTTTGAATTTGTCGCGATTTCTGACATCTGGAATCGTCGGCGGGAAGAAGGTGTGGCCTTTCTGCTGGAAAAAACCGGACAGAAAGTAAAAACCGCCCGAAATAATGAAGAATTGTATGAAAAGCATAAGGTGGATGCTGTCATTATCAGTACGGCTGATTTTCAACATGCGCTTCATGCCATCGAAGCTGTTGAAGCTGGTTGTGATGCCTATGTCGAAAAACCCTTTGCTGAAACCATGGAAGATAATCGCGCCGCATTGAAGGCTATTCAAAATTCCGGTAAAATCATCCAGATTGGTTCCCAACGCCGCAGCGGGCCGAATTACATTGCGGCCAATGAATATATTAAATCCGGTAAATTCGGACCCATTACCTGTGTTGAAATGACCTGGAATGTAAATCAGCCGGGCCGCTGGCGTCGAAAATCGCTGGTAGATTCGATTAAAGAAACGGATACCGATTGGAAACGCTACTTGATGAATCGACCTTTTGAACCATGGGATCCGCGGAAATATCTGGAATATCGCCTGTTCTGGCCCTACTCTTCCGGTATACCGGGACAATGGATGTGCCATCAGATTGATACTGTTCATTGGTTTACTGATCTGCCATATCCGCGTAGTGTTGCTGCCAATGGTGGAATTTATGTGTGGAAAGATGGTCGAAAGAATTTTGATACGATGACGGCAGTATTGGAGTATGGTCCCCAGGATGATCCCAACTCGGGCTTTCAGGTAATTTATTCGTCCCGAATGCATAATTCCGCTGGGGATGTCAAAGAATGGTATTTTTCCAACGGCGGTAAATTAAATCTGGATACCAATATGGTGACTGCCGAAGGTGGGCTGGAAGAACGCCACGCCAGAGCAATGGGAATGCAACCCAATTTGCTGGCAGAATTTAAATTGCCCGAAAATAAAGTGGAAACAGCGGCCAATACCGGCTCAGATCCCATGACTTCGGCGCACATGCGGAACTGGATGGAATGTGTTCGGAGTCGTTCCAAACCTCATGCAGACGTGACCGCTGGCTACAATCATGCAATTGCCGTGATTATGACCAATGCAGCTTTGCGAACCCATGAGTTTGTCACCTTTGATGCCAAAAATCAGGAAGTACTGGCTGGCGGAAAGGTTTTTAAATATTAATTTGTCAATTGAACAGTTCGCCTGGCAACTTGCTGGTGCCAGGCAGAACTGTTCATATACATTTATGACGATTTTTCCTGAACTCCGTTTAAAAATTAAATTCAACAAGTTGATAAATCCAAATCTCCTATGAAATTGACAACTGAAGTATATGATTCGACCCGGGAAAATGAATGGGATAATTTTGTCTGGAAATCGAATACCGGGACGATTTTCCATACCCGCAAATTTTTAAGCTATCATCCTCCTGAACGTTTTACGGATTCTTCACTTATCTTTAATAAAGATAATCAGTTATTGGCACTTTTTCCCGCGACAATTCGTTTTGAAAATTCCCAAAAAATTTTAACCTCCCATCGGGGAGCTAGTTATGGTGGATTCGTCACCCGTTCACCGCTTTCCATTCAGGATGCTTTTCGATTAGTGGAAACCCTGGAGCAATTTGCCCGGGAAAATGGTTTTGATGGCATCGATTTGACCCCGGCACCCCAAATTTACTATCATCGTCCCAATAATTATATCGATTTTGCCCTGATCCAGAACGGCTTTGCCTATAAAAAACGGGAAATTTCCAGTGTCATTCCCCTGGATTTTGCAGCAGAAGACATTTTGAATACCTTTATCCCGGCTTCCCGCCGAAATGTCCGTCGGGCAATGAAATTGGGTGTCGTGGTGAAAGAGTGTGAAGCTTATGAAACATTTTATCAAATTTTAAAGAAAAATTTAAAAATGCGACATAATGTGACACCTACCCATACAGTCCAGGAATTGATTCTTTTAAAACAAATTTTTCCCGACCGAATCAAGCTTTTCGCAGCCTTTGCCGGTGAACAGATGGTTGCCGGTGTGGTGATGTTTATCTGTAATCCAAATGTCGTTCTGGCCTTCTATATCAGTCATGATGAAGAATTTCAACAATTTCGTGGTGTGAATATTTTATTTTATGAAATCATCCGCTGGGCAATCCACGAAAGATATAAATTTCTCGATTTTGGTATCTTTACGGTTAATATGGATCCCAACTGGGGTCTGGGACGATTTAAAGAAAGCTTCGGTGCCCAGGGTGTTTTTCGCGATACGTTTATCAAAGTTTTCTAGCCTGAAAAATTCATAGCCACGAAGACACGAAGAAGAATAAAGGATTTTTAATACGACAATGAAAATTTTTCATATTTTTCCAGATCTAAAAAAGAAGCAAAATCCAACTAAAATATTTTATAATCTATAAGGTATTGTTTTCTTTGAGTCTTCGTGCCTTCGTGGCAAAATTTATGAATAATCCAGGCTAACGCAAATTCCGACCTTCCGGATAATTTCTGATAAAAATTTCTTGCATTTTTCTTCCTTTTTGTTTAATCTTTCAATTATACAAAATCAACCGGCAACCGATTTTTTCCATATTTAAATTTAAGGAGTTGTCATGAAAATCAATCCTTTTGCTGGAATAATGTGCTTTTTATTGTTTTTTCAACTTCATTCAATCATGGGAGCACCAATATCACTAAACTCGCCAGATGGAAAAATCATTGTAAATATTGAAATTAAAGAAAAACTGGCGTATCCCCTCAAAATAACATGGCATTAGTACCCCTCGACAGGCTCAGGGCACGGTAGCTGCCGTTGGCGGCGCCTGTCGAAGCCAACTTTACCCCTGAATATTGAGAGGATACTTATGATTAATCCTTGCTGAAATCTTCGTGCCTTCGCGTCTTCGTGGCATTGAATTATTCAGGATAATGATTGTGGAAAAAAAGTTGGCAATTGATAATAAATTTGATTATCTTTTAAGAAAGGAATCAGATAGAACCAGGAGAATAAAAATTAATGGATTTATTTGTCGATTTACATATTGGTGACAGCAAAGAAATATTAAAAAAAATTCCAGATAATTCAGTTGATTTAATCTTTACCTCACCGCCGTACGCTGACAGGCGAAAAGATACTTACGGGGGAATTTCTTCCGAGAAATATGTGGAATGGTTCCTGCCAATCTCAGAACAATTGCTTCGGGTATTGAAACCAACGGGTACGTTTGTTTTAAATATTAAAGAATTAACGGTAAATGGTGAGCGTCATACTTATGTGATTAAGTTGATTCTTGAAATGAGAAAACAGGGCTGGCTCTGGACGGAGGAATTTATCTGGCATAAGAAAAATTCATATCCGGGAAAATGGCCTAACCGATTCCGAGATGCCTGGGAACGGCTGCTGCAATTTAATAAAAACCGGAAATTTAATATGTTTCAGGAACGTGTCATGGTTCAGGTGGGCGATTGGGCAAAAAATCGGCTTCGCAATTTAAGTGAAACCGATAAAAAGAGAGATAACTTAAATGTTGGAAGTGGATTTGGTAAAAATATTTCAAATTGGGTTGATCGAAATCTGGTTTATCCAGATAACGTTCTCTATCTGGCCACCGAATGCGGCAATAAAAACCACAGTGCTGCCTTTCCGGATGCTTTACCCGAATGGTTTATTAAACTATTTACCAATCCGGGAGAGGTGGTGATGGATCCGTTTATGGGTCCGGGCACTACTGTCGTCGTCGCTAAAAGAATGGACCGCAGTGCAATCGGAATTGAAATTGTTCCGGAATATCTAAAAATTGTCAAATCAAAATTAGAACCATATAAAAATACGCTGTTTGAAAAGAGAGAAGCGAATGAATTTGTTTCTCAGTTTGAACAGAACTCGTATTTTTAAATCATATAATCTCAGTTCTTTTAGAAAAATCCAATAGTGTTCGATTTGTTACCGTACACTTTTTTGCATTACTTAAATGATTCATTTTTAGACCACGCTCAAAGCCCTCACCCCAACCATCTCCCAAAGGGAGATGGCGTAGCTATTCCCTCTCCCCCTGGGAGAGGGTTAGGGTGAGGGCAGGCTTTGCTTAATAAAAAAGTGTACGGTAGTGAAAGTGTTCGAAATTTTTTATAGATTATAGTTAAAAATTAATCGATTAAGTGTTGTCTCTCCTCAAAACCGATCACCGTCATTCCCGCATGTTTTTAGCGGGAATCCATCTTATCAGAAACAATGGATGCCCGATAATCCGTTAGCTAACGGACGGGCATGACTGGTTGCTCTATTTTGAAAGAGATACCAATTTTGTAAACGGGTTGAACACTCTTGAGAAAAATCATAATAAATTGTTTTCATTCATAATTCAACATTCATAATTCAAAACCTCTCATCATGACTCGTATTTTACACATCGCCCCCTTTAATACGGCTGGGGTTCCGCTGGAACTGGTTCGGGCAGAACAGGCATTGGGATTTGATAGCCGGCTGGTGACTTTGAGTCGCTCCCGTCAGAAATTCGAGGAAGACATTTGCCTGGACTTGCCATGGCTCGATCACTGGTCGATTCGGCTGGCAAAGCAGCTTTTTTCACCACGTTCGCGAATGGATGTATCGCATGAAGTAAGCATTCCGAAAGAAATTCCGCGTATCTGGAAGCCAAACCGGGCGGAAGATTTGCTCATTCACGCCCGCGAACGGTTTTGGCAAGACCGAATTGACGCTGCGATAGCGAAATTCCATTTACTTGATTTTGATGTTTATCAACTGGACGGGGGACTGGAATTTTTTCGCGACGCCAGAATTGTGCGACAATTGAAATCGAATGGAAAAAAAATAATTTGTTGTTATACCGGCAGTGATCTTCGTGTTCGTGGTGTTATTCCCGAAATCGATGCGCTGAGTGATTGTAACGTCTCGGTAGAATTTGATCATCAATTTTTGCATCCCAATCTGACACACGTTCCATTTCCGATTAATCCGGAGCGGTTTCAGCGAGTGGACAAACCTGTTTCCAGCAAATTAAAGATCTCTCATGCTCCAACCAACCGAACGGCGAAAGGCAGTGACCTCATTATTCCAATTGTACGGCAGTTGGAAAAGGAATATCCAATCCAATTTATTTTAATTGAGAATTTGCCCTATCAACAGGCCATTAAAATCAAAGCTCAGAGTGATATTTTTATTGATCAAATTGGTGATTTAGGTTACGGAATTAGCGGAATCGAGGCCCTTTGTATGGGAATTCCCACCTGTTCCTGTGTGGCACCTGGTTTTGAAGAGGTTTATCCGGACCATCCGTTTATCCTTATCGATAAACATAATTTGCGGAGACAGTTGATTCAATTGATTGAGAATAAATCCTATCGCGATTCAAAAGCGGATGAGGGCTACGAATGGGTGAAGCGCGTGCATCATTCGCAGGCGGTGGTGCAAAAAATTCATCATCTGGCCGGAATTCATTGAAATAGAGAGTGCAGCGTCAGATAAATTTACTTTATAAGTTGGAGGAGATATAAAATGATCATCAAACACGCCAAAGACGTTCCTTGCGAGGAGATGAAAGATTATGCCGGCGTTAAAAAGCAGGTTTTTATTGGTCCAAAAGACGGCTCAAATGAAATTGTTCTGCGCTATTTCAGCGTGGCGCCAGGCGGAAATACGCCCTATCATCAACATGGTTTCCCTCATCTGGTTAAAATTGAAAAGGGTACAGGAGTGGCCATTGACGCGAAGGGGATTGAGCATCCACTCATGGTCAATGATCTCATTTTTATCACTGACAACGAAATTCATGGTTTTAAAAATAATGGGACAGAGAATTTTGATTTTATTTGTATTGTTCCGCGTCGGGGAGAAAAATAAAAAAAACGGCGTTAAAAAACGCCGCCTGATTTAAAAATACCGTCAAATGAAAATAAAAAACATTTTGCGCTCATCAAAATTTTGGGTATTAATTTCCATTCATGGCACTGAGTTCTTTTTTAGCGATTAATTGCGTTGTCGTTCGAAAGTCGATTTTACCACTTCCGGCACGGGGTATTTCTTCAATCACAATAATTTTCTTGGGCTGCGAAATTGGGGGCAGCTCGTTTGCCAATTTTTTCAGGATCTCTTTCTCGTTTACTGGCATGGTGACCACCGCGACAATTTTTGCCCCTTTCAATGAATCGGGTACCTCGACCACACAGCACTCCGCTCCTTCGGGCAGATGCTTTTCCAATGTTTTTTCGACCCGGACCAGCGAAACCATTTCGCCACCAATTTTAACAAATCGTTTTAATCGGCCACGATGCCAGAGATAGCCATCTTCATCCATCATGCCCATGTCGCCCGTATCGTACCAACCATCACGAATATGCAACGAAGTCTCTTCCAGATCATCAAAATACCCCTTCATGATGAGATCACCTTTCACCAGAATTTTGCCTTCTTCTCCTCGTGGAAGCTCTTCACCAGTCTCATGGTTAACAATTTTTACCTGGACACTCGGCAGAACCGGACCAATGCTTCCAGGTTTGTTTCTTCCTGGCAGGTTTACAGACACGACAGGACTGGTTTCTGTTGCACCATAGCCTTCATAAAGTTCCATGTTGTGCTTTTTACGAAAGCCTTCCCGAAGTGAATCGGGTACTTTATCGGCCCCGGCGATGGCCAGACGCACACTCGCAAAATCACCTGGTTCTGATTTTTTCAAATAACCATTGAAGAAGATCGGCGTTCCCACCATCAGGGTGATTTTCTGTTCGCGGACGATATCACAAATAGTTTTATAATCAATTGGATTGGCATAAGGGACCATTTTCATTCCCACTAATAAAGAGAGCCAGTGATTTACAGTCAGTCCGAATACATGAAAGAGAGGTAAATTGGCCAGCATGACATCGTTCTGGGTGACTTCCAGCACTTTTTTGATATCTTCGATATTTGAACCGATATTTCGATGGGTTAATTGAACGGCCTTGGGGTCTTTTTCGCTACCGCTGGTGAACAGGATAGTAACATTATCGTCTAACTCCCCCCGATGAATGAGTCGGAGAAGTAGCATGGTTGGTAATTTTGATTTAAGGGCGGCCGTTAATTTATCCTTGCTCGTGACGGATTCCATGATGTCCTCAATAAAAATCATGCCTTTGACCAGCCGACAGCCGATTTTTTCAAGTAATGCCCTTGAGGTAATGATGGTTTTAAAACCGCATTTTTGTTGGGCGTATTCCGCATTTTCGGCGGCGCCGGTTGAGTAATTGACCATCACCGGTACTTTTCCACACATCAAAGTTCCCAGGATTGAAAGCGAACATCCCGCTGAAGTGGGGATCATAATGCCCAGAAATCCACCCGGATATTTCTTAAACTTTTCCGCTAAAATTAACGCGGCAATGAGTGCCCGACCATAGGTGACATCTTTTTTGGTGGTTTGATCACTGATTGCCAGTCGACCGCTATACTTTTTGGCAATTTCTACAAACTGTTGATGAAGCTGTTTCATTCTTTATCCTTCCCACTGTTAATTTTTTTTTGCCCCCTCAGGGCGCCTGCTTCCAGCGAAGGGTTTATATTCCATTTTTTAAATTCTTATCTGTCAAATTTATCAAAATTGCATACCGCCTTGAACAAAATTTAATTATAATATTAATGAATTCTTGAAAAGTTGTCAAGGATTTTTTTTATTTTTATATGCAAATTTGAAAAAAAATTGAAATTTTTTACAAATTTGAGTGGCTGGATTACTTGAAAAACAGCGTATTGATTAGAAAGTGGAAAACAAGGATAATATAGGCGGAGAACATGGGAAGAAAAAAATGGCCACTGGTAAACGTCACCCTGCATTCCAAAAAATCGAAAATAAAGAACTTGCATTTTTATAAAAATTGTTTTATATTTTAATTTGTTGAATAGATTATTTGCCTTGTTAACGTTGATTCATGAAAGGGATCAACTGCCTTCTGATTAAGGATTCGTGCATTGACTTATGTTTGAAAATTCATATAAATTTGTTAGAGAACTTATTGTTATTACCGCAATTATTCTCACCCTTGGGATGGTCCTGCTCTATCTAACGGGGGAGTACGATAAACGATTTGAAGTATTTACCGGTTTTATCTTAAGCCTGATTCTTTTTATTTCCAGTTTTTTAGCCCTTCAATGGGCTTTCAAAAAATCAGATAAGGTATTTCTGGGCGCTTTGACCGGCGGGATGTTCATTCGCTTCATTATCATTGCGTTATTAATTTTTTTGATTGTTCGTTTTACGAAACTCGATTTATTTATCACCATGATTTCATTATTTATATTTTATATTATATGTCAGTTTTATGAAATTCGATTGATAGCCAAGATTATGTTTAAAGGAAAAAAATTTTCGGAAATTATCAGGAAAGATTCATGAATCGCGTCAGCATATTCTCTCCCGAACATGGTCCCCACCCGGCAGGTGGCAGTTTCTCTGTAAAAGATTTTATCATGCATCATGTCCAGGATGAAGTTATCTATTCCATACATGTTTTTAATATCAATTTTTCCATCACCAAACACGTGATAATGATGTGGTGTGCAGCGGCGATTCTCATGACTGTATTGGTATTAACGGCGCGCCGCAAGACGCTGGTTCCAAAAGGTTTTCAAACCTTTTTAGAATGGATTATCCTGTATCTGAAGCAAACAGTTTTTGATACTTATCTGGGACATGATAGCTTAAAATATGCACCATATCTCCTGACCGCTTTCTTTTTTATTTTGACCTGCAATTTATTGGGATTGGTTCCCATGGGGGCAACCGCTACGGGCAATATTTCGGTTACGGCTGGCCTCGCTGTGGTGACCTTCTTTTTTGTCCAGTTTTATGGAATCCAAAAAGGTGGATTCAAAGGCTATATCAAAAGTTTTGTACCCCCCAATTTGCCAGGTTTCGTCGTCCCAATTATTTTTGGAATTGAAGTTCTGGGTATGTTTACCAAGCACATCGCGCTGGCAGTTCGACTTTTTGCCAACATGCTCTCCGGGCATCTGGTTATTTTTACAATTCTGGGATTAATCTTTTTATTTAAGAATTTTTTTGTTTCCCCCCTGCCGATTCTGGCGATTGTTTTTTTAAGTATATTAGAGATTTTAATTGCTTTTATTCAAGCCTATATTTTTACGATACTTTCAGCAGTTTTTATTGGTATGACAGTTAATCCACATCATTAATGATAAAAATTTAAATATGTAAGAGGAGTTTTTTATGGACGCGACTACTTGGGCTTATATTTCTGCAGGTGTTGGAACCGTTGGGACACTTTTTTCTGGTGCTTATGGTATTTCTCAGATTGCAAAAGCTAGTGTTGAAAATATTGCCCGCCAACCCGAAGCCAGCGAAGATATTCGGGGCGTCATGATCATCACCTCCGCCATGATTGAAGGGGTTACCTTCCTGGGTTTGGTAATCTGTTTCTTGTTGGGAATTAAATAATTTTGTGATGAAGGTAGAGTTCGCCTGGAATTAGTTGGGAAAAACAGTATTGGTTGTTTTTTATGTGAAACGTGATGCGTAATACGTAAAGCGTGAGGGTGAATTTACACATTATATTTTCATATTCGAAATGTTTTGAATTAAAGTCCCCCGTCTTTATTGACCGGTTTCAAAATCTTTGATTTGGAGTGGTTGGTCATGAAGACGGGCGGCAGCTATTGACAAATGATTAAAGTTTTGCAGGAAATTTAGCAATGGAATTACTAAGTCCGGATTTTGGTACTTTTTTTTGGACTGTCATCACCTTCTTTGCGTTGATGTTCGTCTTGAAAAAATACGGCTGGAAACCGCTGCTCAAGAATCTTGAAGAGCGCCAAAATAAAATAAGTCGTGATCTGGAACAGGCTGCCCGTGATCGGGAAGAAGCGAAGAAATACCTGGATAATCAACAGGCTTTGCTGGAAGCAGCGCGAAAAGAATCACTCCAAATTATCAATGATAGTAAGATCAATGCCGAACAATCGCGGAAAGAGGCTGTT
This sequence comes from Caldithrix sp., assembly GCA_020722815.1. Classification (GTDB taxonomy): domain Bacteria; phylum Zhuqueibacterota; class Zhuqueibacteria; order Thermofontimicrobiales; family Sulfurfontimicrobiaceae; genus DYKB01. The sequence continues at coordinate 50,004 of DYKB01000028.1, forward strand.
GATGAAGCCCGAAAAGAGGCGGAGCGGGTTCTGGAACGGGCAAAATTGGAGATTAGTTTGAGTAAAGATGCCGCAATTCTGGAAATTCGGCAATATGCGGTCGATCTGGCTTTAACGGCGGCACAAAAGGTTACCGGGGAAGCATTATCCCGTGAACAACACATTCACATGATCCAGAAATATATTAACGAATTAAGTCAGGCTAAATGATTATCACGATAACTGCAAAACGATATGCCCGGGCACTTTTCGAGATTACACAGGAAAAAAATATCTCGATTGAAATTTTAAAAGAATTTAAGACTTTCTTAGGACTTCTTATAGCCAGTCCCGAGCTTCAATTCGTCTTGGGACATCCCAATGAGTCCCAACGGGATAAAATCTTTGGTAAAATTTTTCAACAAAAATTATCACCCATTTTTTTAAATTTTTTACGATTGGTTTTAAAAAACAAGCGTTACCTGATTTTATCTCAAATTTTTGAAGACTTTCAACGCCAATATGAAGCATCCTGTCGACGAAGCCTGGTTAAAATTACCACCGCTTTTCCGCTGGAAGGTGCTGAATTAGAAGCCTTTCGTCTGGAAATCTCCCAATTATTGGCATCCGATGTAATGATTGAAAATAAAGTTTCACCCGAAATCCTCGGCGGTTTAATTTTAAGCGTGGATGATCGGGTTTTGAATGCCAGTTTTTTAGAACATTTTAAAAACATGAAATCTCATTTAATTAAAAATCAAAAAATAAATTATGGAAATTAAAGCGCTTGAAATATCCAGTGTTCTGAAGCAACAGATTGAACAATTTCAACTGACCACTGATTTTATTGAAGTGGGCGAGATAATCCAGGTTGGTGACGGAATTGCCCGGGTTTATGGTTTGCAAAATGTCATGGCCAATGAGTTGGTGGAATTTCCCCACGGTATTTACGGCCTGGCCCTGAATCTGGAAGAAAACAATGTCGGCTGCATTCTGTTCGGAAATGATAAGTATCTCAAAGAAGGGGATGTGGTAAAACGGACCGGGAAGGTTATTCAGGTACCGGTAGGCCAAAGTCTGGTCGGGCGGGTGGTGAATCCATTGGGACAACCGCTTGATGGAAAAGGGCCGATTCAAACCGACACTTACTCCCCGCTTGAACGAAAGGCACTGGGAGTAGTGGCGCGTCAGCCGGTAAAGGAGCCGTTGCAGACCGGACTCAAAGCGATTGATTCCATGATTCCAATTGGTCGCGGTCAGCGGGAGTTAATCATTGGCGACCGTCAGATTGGAAAAAGCACCATTGCAATTGATACGATTTTGAACCAGAAAGGCCAGAATGTGTATTGTATCTACGTCGCCATTGGCCAGAAAGCTGTTTCAATCGCGAAATTGCAAAAGATTTTTGAAGAACATGGGGCGACGGATTATACGACAATTGTGGCTTCTACGGCCAACGATCCGGCCCCTATGCTTTATATTGCCCCGTATAGTGGTGCTTCCATTGGGGAATATTTCCGGGATCGCGGAATGCATGCCCTGGTTATTTATGACGATCTATCCAAACATGCCTGGGCTTATCGACAAATTTCCCTGCTCCTGCGCCGTCCACCGGGCCGGGAAGCTTATCCAGGTGATATTTTTTATTTGCATTCGCGCTTACTGGAACGGGCTGCAAAATTAAGTGACAAATTGGGCGGTGGTTCTTTAACCGCCTTGCCCATAGTTGAAACGCAGGCTGGCGATTTTTCGGCATATATTCCCACGAACGTGATTTCCATTACCGATGGCCAGATTTATCTCGAGCCGGATCTCTTCTCCGGCGGTGTCCGACCCGCTATCAATGTCGGCTTATCCGTTTCGCGTGTTGGTGGTAATGCACAAATTAAAGCGATGAAACAGGTTGCCGGTAAACTCCGGCTGGACCTGGCGCAATATCGTGAACTGGAAAGTTTTGCCAAATTCAGCTCTGATCTGGATAAGACAACCCAGGCGCAATTAACACGTGGTCAGCGAATGGTAGAAATTTTAAAACAGGATCAAAATCAGACCCTTCCAGTTGAAAAACAGATTGTGGTCATATTTTTAGGAATACAGGGCTACTTGGATCAGCTACCAGTTTCAGAAATTCATCACCTTGAAAAGCAATTTTTGGATTTTATTGATACAAAATATTCAAATATATTACAGGAGATTCGAGAGAAAAAAGTGCTTGATGATTCATTGCAAACAAACATGAAGGTAGCTTGTGAAGATTTTATGAAATCATTTACGCGAAGTGATGATGTGATATAATAAATATTTTCATTTTTGATGTATATCAATTAGATTATGGCAAATCCTAAAGACATAAAAAGACGAATTATCAGCGTTCGCAAGACGCAGCAGATTACGCGGGCACTCAAAATGGTGGCCGCGGTCAAATTGCGGCGCGCCCAGCAGCGTATCGTTCAGGCGCGACCCTATGCCTATCGGCTCAATGCCTTGCTGGGACATATCAGCGCGAAAGTTGATCACAATCTGCATCCGCTCCTGGCTGAACGGGAGCCGAAAAGACTCGGTTACGTCATTGTTACCGCAGACCAGGGGCTGTGTGGTTCTTTTAATCAAAACATCATCCGCAAAGCCGATCAGGAAATCACTGCACAGGTCAATAAAGATATTCACCTCATGCTGATTGGACGGAAAGGTCGTGATGCCTTTGCCCGGAAAAATCATCACATCATTGGTGAATATACTGCCTTTTTTAAAAATATGACCTTCGCTCACGCCGTTGAGATTGCGACCCTTATTAATAATTTATATGTTCATAAAGAACTTGACCGGGTTTATTTGATATATAATGAATTTAAATCTGCGGTGCAACAGCGGGTGGTGGTGGAACAATTATTACCCATTATTCCCATCATACCCACTGAAAAAAAGTATGAAGCCGATTTTATTTTTGAACCATCGGCCAGTTCGATTCTGGACCTGCTTTGTCCCAAAAATCTGAATATCCAAATCTGGCGCGTCCTGCTGGAATCTTTTGCGTCGGAAATGGGCGCCCGGATGACGGCGATGGAATACGCCACCGAAAACGCACACACGCTGATTAGCAATTTAACCATGCAGTATAATCGTATTCGTCAGGAAAACATTACCAAAGAAATCCTGGAAATCGTCAGTGGAAGTGAAGCGCTCAGACAATAGAAATTCGGTTGATTAAAATATTTTTCAAGTTAGAGGTTTCGATTCATGAATCAAGGTAAAATAGTACAAATCATTGGTGCCGTCGTTGATGTTCGTTTTGAAGATGGAGAACTGCCTCAGATATTAAATGCCCTGGAAATCACACGAGATGATGGCTCTATTCTGGTATTGGAAGCTCAGCAACACCTGGGTGAACGAACCGTCCGGTGCATTGCCATGGATGCGACCGATGGTCTGGTTCGAAATATGGCTGTAAAAGATACCGGAAAACCGATTTCAATGCCTGTTGGCCCGGGAACCCTCGGACGTCTGATTAATTTGCTTGGTGAGCCCATTGATGAGGTTGGGCCGATTAAAGCGGTTCGGTATGATCCCATCCATCGGGAACGCCTGACCCTGGAAGATGTCAAATTATCGGAAGGTATTTTTGAGACGGGAATCAAAGTCATTGATTTACTGGAGCCTTATTCAAAAGGTGGAAAAACCGGACTTTTTGGCGGCGCGGGTGTGGGAAAAACGGTTGTTATTATGGAACTTATCCATAATATTGCCAAAGAGCATGGCGGTTACTCCGTTTTTGCCGGTGTGGGCGAACGCACCCGTGAAGGCAATGACCTCTGGCGCGAAATGAAAGAATCCGGCGTTATTGATAAGACCAGTTTGATTTTTGGTCAGATGAATGAGCCACCAGGTGCACGTTTGCGAGTCGGCCTGTCAGCGATGACGGTTGCCGAATATTTTCGTGATGATGAAAATCGGGATGTTTTGCTGTTTATTGATAATATTTTCCGTTTTACACAGGCCGGTTCGGAAGTTTCGGCATTATTGGGCCGGATGCCCTCCGCCGTGGGGTACCAGCCAACCTTGGCGACTGAAATGGGCGAGCTTCAGGAGCGCATTATGTCTACCCGTAATGGTTCGATTACCTCGATACAGGCCATTTACGTCCCCGCTGACGATTTAACCGATCCGGCACCCGCTACAACCTTTTCGCATCTCGATGCAACGACTGTGTTATCCCGCAAATTAAGTGAATTAGGCATTTATCCCGCGGTTGATCCGCTTGATTCGACTTCGGTGATTCTTGATCCAAAAATCATCGGGGAAGAACATTATCAGGTGGCCCGGCAGGTGAAAGAGATCCTGCAAAAATACAAAGAACTCCAGGACATCATCAATATTTTGGGAATGGAAGAACTTTCGGCGGAAGATAAGCTCGTGGTAAACAGAGCACGTCGAATCCAGCGATTTTTATCACAACCATTCTTTGTGGCTGAGGAATTTACCGGGCGTGAAGGCAAATATGTTCACCTGGTAGATACGATCAAGGGCTTCAAAGGGCTGGTGCAGGGCGATTATGATCATCTGCCAGAACAGGCTTTCTTTATGGTGGGAACCATTGAGGAAGCGGTTGAAAAGGCAAAAGGATTATAATAAAATAATATCGTTTAATCATTTGATTTTATTCCAGATATCATGAAAGAAAAATTTTTTGATTTAGAAATTGTGACACCACTTCAGATCCTTTATCATGAAAAGGTCAAGCATGTTCGTTTACCCGGTACAGAAGGCTATTTGGGTATACTGGCCGGACACGCACCTTTGGTCACGACTTTAAAAATTGGTGAAATTAAAGTTGATCTGGAGAAAGAAACAAAATATTTCGCGACCAGTGGTGGAATAGCGGAAGTTTTGCCTTTTTCTACCACTATTTTGGTGGAAACCGCCGAGGAAGCCAGTCAGATTGATTTGAAACGGGCATTGGCTTCCAGGAAACGCGCTAAAGAACAGATAAAATCAAAATTAAATGAAATTGATCGGCAGCAGGCTCAGGAATCGTTGAAGAAAGCTGAAAATCGATTATCAATCGCCAAGCATCTCAAGAATAATGTTGAAGACCTTGATGAGAATGAGCAACATTAAATTAATTTTCTAAACAATTTGATATTAAAATGAATGAAAAAGAATCTCACCCTGAATTTGAACCACAAAGTTTCTCCAGTGAACAAATCGAACATGATCCGCTTATTCGGAATCTGAATAAAATTATTCGTCAGGCCGTTCGGGTTCTGGCGATTTTAATGGTGCTGGTCATCCTTTGGGGGATTGGCGATGTGGTCTAGGTCCTTTATAAACAATTAATAGCGCCTCCCTGTTTATTATTGAATATCAGTGATATTTTAAATACATTCGGCGCTTTTCTCGCTGTATTGATTGCAATTGAAATATACCTTCTTGTTAATTGTAAGTAACGCTTACGGGTTCCCCGAAAATTTACGAGCCCTCTCCTTATAATAAATCCAATTTATTTAAATTTTGTCGATAGTTTTTTGTCATTATTTTCATTTTTTTCTTGATTCAAAGAAAAATAATGGATAATTTTATAAAAGTGGTAATAAATCGGTTCCTTGAAATTGAGAAGTCCACACCAAGAACGCCACTTTTATCATTCTGAATGAAGTAGCACGGCGATCAAAGTTTTTATTTTTCAATAAGTTAAGGATTATTTTTTGTATCCGTTCACAGGTGTGAAAAATTAAAGCTTCTGTCATGCCCGTCCGTTAGCTAACGGATTATCGGGCATTCATTTGCCGAAAGTAATATGGATTCCCACCAAACTTGTACTCGAATGTTTTTGTCGGGTAAACATGCGGGAATGACAGTGTCGATCCACACTGTAAACGGTTACTATTTTTTTAACCACTTAATACATAAGGATGAAGTTGGTCGGGCTTGATTATCAGTAATTTGAATTTACCACTTTTCTTTTCATTTCAGAACAAGGATTAACGATTTATAATTTTAGAAGGTTCAGGGGATGTCGCCTTTGCAAACCCAAAATCGTTAATCGGTATTCGTAAATCAGTTCTTTAATTTAAGAAATGTTTCTCCTGTCATGTTGAGGGGATCTCGATTTTTTTATATAACATCTTAAAATTATTGAAATAAATGAATTGATTGGAAGCATTTTTGAAGGACATTACAGAATTTATAACAGGTATTTTAACGTTTTATATCTGACTGAATTTAAGTTAGATAGTCATTTTGTTCCAAAATAGGAAGAAAGCTTCGGAGGAGAAACCGGTTGGAAGAATCAAAAGGAAAAATTTTACTGGTCGAAGATGATGAATTTGATCAGCTTACCTTTAAAAGATTTACTCAAAAAGAATATTTCCCTTATCAATTTCAAATTGCCAATTCAGTATCGGACGCCCGATCACGGATGAGCCAGGAACAGTTCGATATTATTATATCGGATTATATGCTGGGTGATGGGACAATCTTTGATCTTGTCGGCGATACGAATGCCATTCCGTTCATCCTGGTAACTGGTGCCAGTAATGAACAAGTCGCGGTGAGGGCGATCAGGTCTGGTATTCATGATTATTTGATTAAAGATATCGAAGGTAATTATTTGAAATCATTAAAAATAACCATCGCCAAATTAATTCAAAAAAAACATGATGCGGAGGAGTTAAGGCAATATCGGGAACGGCTTGAAGAATTAGTTGCCGAACGAACCCGGGAATTGGAAGCTGAAATTGCCGAACGGAAAAGAATGGAAGTAGAAATTTCAGCCACTTTGCTTGAAAAAGAGAAATTATTAAAAGAAGTTCAGCACCGGGTTAAAAATAATTTACAAATAATTTATAATTTATTAAGTTTGCAGGCACAATATATCAAAGATCCCAAAACACTGGAAATTTTTCGCGAAAGCCAGAATCGGATTCATTCCATTGCTTTAATCCATGAACGTCTTTATCGCGCAAAAGATCTGGGTAAACTTGATTTTTCGGATTATATTAAAAGTCTGGTTCAGGCACTTTTTCAGACTTACCATGTTGATCGAAATCGTATTTCATTCAATTTTCAAAATGAAGCGATTGCACTTAATATTGATCAGGCGATCTCGTGTGCACTAATTTTAACTGAATTAATCTCCAACTCGCTCAAACATGCTTTTCCTCCCGATTATGATGGGCAGGCATCAATTGCAATTTGGCTAAAAAGGGGAAGTTTAAATGAAATCGAATTGATATGTTCTGATAATGGAGTTGGTTTTTCGCACCTTGAAATCTTTAATGAGCCCCAAACGCTTGGTCTGCGTCTGATACGATTGTTAGTGGAGGATCAGCTTCAGGGTACAATAAAATGTGTTTGCGAGAATGGAACAAAATATTTCATTAAATTTTGCGTCTAATTTATAAATTTTGCATCTAATTGTCATGGTAATGTTTTATGCTATTCATTTTTTTAAATAATTCCTTCTGATTATAGCGTTATTAAATTTATTGTGCGAAAACATGGGTAATATTCTTGCAAGAGTCAGCCTATGAATTTATTCCGAAATTATTCCATTAAAAATAAAATCATTGGCATTGTATTGCTGATTACGTTTTCCACCATTGGAATCGGGTTTTCCATCGTTATTTACAAAGACGTGCAATATTCTAAAGCGGATTTAATTAACAATATGGTACTAAACGCGCGATTAATTTCAGATTATTCTATTGGTGCCATTATCTTTGATGATCAAAAAGGTGTTGGTGAACTGATATCAAGATTACAGGCAATTCCAAATATCATGAATGGCTATATTTATGATCAGGAAGGAAAACTGTATGCAGCTTATGATCGTGATTTGAATGATCGTCCAGCAATGGATTCTTTTTCGCAATCGCCAAATTATTTTGAAGATGAATATTTTTATTTAACGCAACCAATGAATTATCAAAATGAATATTACGGAGCTATTTATTTGCGTGCTTCAACAAAGCAGCTCGACCAGGAAATTCGGTATCATTTGATAACCCTGTTAGTGCTTATGTCCGTGTTGATGGCGTTTGCGTATTTCTTAGCCTGGAAGCTTCAACGCATCATTTCAGCGCCGTTGTTAGAATTAGCCGCAGTGACTGAAAAAATTTCTCTCGAAGAGGATTATTCACTTCAGGTAATTTATGAAGGAAGAGATGAGATTGGCCTGCTGTTCAATGGGTTCAATAACATGTTGAAGCAAATCCATCAACGGGAACAGGAGCGTGATCGGGCAGCGGAAGCCCTTCGGAAGGGCGAAGCTAAATTACGAATAATAATTGAGGCTTCTCCGAATGCCATCCTCGTAACCGATTTATCGGGTAAAATCATTGAATGTAATCCGGCAGGTCTTGAGATGTTCGGTATAAATGCTCGCCAGCAATTTATTGGACAAAATGGACTTAAATTAATTGTACCGGAAGAGCATCTTGCCGCACGGGAAAATTTAAAAAAGGTAAGAAAACAACAATTTCAAAAAAACATCCAATATCACCTCGTCAAACAGGATGGTACGATTTTTCCGGCAGAAGTTTCTGCCAGTCTTATTCAAGATCCTGACAGTGCCTCTGAAGCATTTGTTATTCTTGTTAAGGATATTACGGAGCAGAAGCAAACTGAAGCTAAAATTAAGCAATTGAATGAGGACCTGGAAAATCGGGTCATTGAACGGACAAAAGAATTGGAAACAGCCAATAATGAATTAAAAGAATTTGCTTATATTGTTTCTCACGATTTAAAAGCTCCATTACGGGGGATCAGTCAGCTATCACAATGGCTTGCACAGGATTATGGTACCCATTTTGATACTCAGGGAAAAGATATGTTGAATATGCTTATTGGTCGCGCAAAACGCATGTCAAATTTAATTGATGGAATTTTGCAGTACTCCAGGGTTGGCCGGAGTAAAGTTGATTTAATCCCGGTTGATCTCACGAAATTAGTACGGGAAGTCATCGACCTGTTAGATCCACCAGCATCTATTCAAGTCGATATTGTCACAGATTTACCCGTTGTTATTGGGGACTATGTACGACTGGAGCAGGTATTTCAAAATCTGATTGGCAATGCGATTAAATTTATGGATAAAACAGATGGATTGATTCAAATTGGTGGTGTCGATGCCGATCAATTCTGGAAATTTTGGGTTAAAGATAATGGCCCTGGCATCGATGAAAAATATCACGATCGAATTTTTCAAATTTTTCAGTCTTTGGTCCCACGGGATGAATTAGAAAGCACGGGTATTGGCTTGACTCTTGTTAAGAAAATTGTTACCTTGTATGGCGGAAAAGTCTGGTTGGAATCTGAAATTGGCGCGGGAACTACTTTCTACTTTACATTACTGAAGGGATGACTACGAAATGAGAAGTAAAAGACCAATTCTACTGGTTGAAGATGATCAAATTGATATCATGACGGTTAAGCGGGCTTTGAAAAAAATTAATGTAACAAACCAGGTCACATCAGTGGTGAATGGGGAAGAAGCATTGCGTATATTACAAAATTCAGAGCTGGCGAAACCAGCAATTATTTTGCTGGATCTAAATATGCCCAGAATGAATGGAATCGAATTGTTAAAAATTATAAAAGATGATAAAAATTTATGTCGAATTCCAGTTGTCGTGTTGACAACTTCACAAGAGGAACAGGATAAGCGCTGGTGTTTCAATTTAGGCGTTGCTGGCTATATGTTAAAGCCGGTGGATTATGAGGAGTTTATTGAAATAATTCGTGTCATTGACCTTTATTGGACCTTAAGCGAACTCCCTGAGGAGGATTAATATGTCAGACCAAAAGTTAAGAGTTCTTTTGGTTGAGGATAATGAAATTGATCAAATGGCTTTTCAACGTTTTTCCAGACGGGAAGGCCTTCCCTTTGATTATTTAATTGCAAATTCAATAAATCAAGCCCATCAATTTTTGGAACGAGAAAAATTTGATGCGCTTTTGCTGGATTATCGCCTGGGTGATGGGACGGCGTTCGATTTATTTGATATTGCCAAACAAGTAGAATCGCCTATTATCGTTATTACCGGCACCGGTGATCAGGAAATATCGGTCAAAGCCATGAAAGAAGGTGCCTACGATTATATTATTAAAGACAATGACGGGAATTATTTAAAAACTTTGCCATTGACCGTGGAAAATGTCATTCGCCGGAAGCGCGCTGAACTTGAAGTGATACGATATCAAAGCCATCTGGAGGAAATGGTGCGCAATCGCACGATTGAGTTGCAGGCTGAAATAATGGAACGAAAACAGGTGGAGAAAAAGCTTGAAGAATACCGCGATCATCTGGAAGAATTGGTTGAAAAGCGAACGCATGAACTTCAGGAAGCAAATGATGAATTGAAATTTTTTGCCTATTCGGTTTCCCATGATTTAAAAGCCCTCATTCGTTCGCTACATGGTTTCAGTTTGATTTTATTGGCTGATTATGCTGAAAAGCTCGAAAAAACCGGTTGTGATTACCTGCAACGAATCGTAGAAGCTGTTAAAAGTATGGATGCTTTTATTGAAGATTTATTGGCCTATAGTCATTTAACTCACACTGAAATTGAGTTCGCCTTTGTCAGTATAGAAGAAGTTGTCGAAATGGTCATCGCGCGGCTCGATGAAGAAATACAGTATAAAAAAGCGAATATTGAGATTCTGACACCGCTTCCGAATGTGGTTGGTCAACAAACGATTTTGGAGCAAATTATACTAAATTTAATGAGCAATGCCTTAAAATTTGTCTCCCCTCATACCACCCCGCATATCAAAATCTGGTGTACCGAAACGGCAGATAAAGTCAAATTATTCATTCAGGATAATGGCATTGGTATTGCGCCAGAATATCATGAACGTATCTTTCAGGCTTTTCAGCGGCTTCACTCCGCGAAGCAATACGTTGGAACAGGTATTGGTCTGGCGATTGTTCGAAAAGGCGTGAGACGATTGGGGGGCGAAGTTGGCGTAAAATCAGAGTTGAATAAAGGCAGCACGTTCTGGATTGAGCTGCGAAAAGTGGTTGGTCATTAGTTTAATAATGACTTCAGCTCAATTTTTAATACCAGAGACCAAAAGTGATTTGGCCAAACATGTTCGGTACATCCAAAAAATTTAATTCCGCTTCTAAAAAAATCGAGCGACCCGTCATACCCGAATGCTTCTATCGGGCATCCATTGTCTCTGAGAAGATGGATGCCCGCCTAAAAACAGCGGGGATATGATAAAAATTATCAGCCACCGATGTCACCGATTATTTACGGACAAATTGTGTCATCTATGAAATTGGTGGCTGTTTTTTGGGGATTTGTAATTTTTTCCTATCGCTGATAGCGTTTTGAAATCGTGGGAATCAAATATTCTTCAAAAGCCCGGCACAGATCATAATCCGGCTTCCAATCCCAATCATTTTGTGCGGCGGTATCGTCAACATCGGCTGGCCATGTATCCACAATTTTTTGGCGTTTTAAATCGGGCTTAAAATCAATGAGTGAGTTTGGATAAATTTTTTTGATTATTTTGTATATTTCACCTGCAGAGGGATTAAAAGCACCAATGTTATAAGCAATTTTCGTTAATCTTTTTTGGTCAGCTTGTTCCAACAGCAGCAATGCTTTAATAGCATCGGGCATGGCCATAAAGGGAATCCGCGTGTCTTCACGAACAAAACAATTATAGGGTTGATGTTGGGCGGCACGATGAATCATCTCCGGCGCAAAATCGCTGGTTCCGCCACTGGGTACAGTTACCGCACTGATTAATCCCGGAAAACGAATACTGCGAAAATCCACGCCATAAGGTTCTGGGTCTGCCGCTAATTGACGATAGTGCTGCTGATAATAGCGTCCCAATACCTCGCAATAGAGCTTGTTGCAGCCATACATCGTCGTTGGCTGATTAAAATCAGATTCCTTGACTTTTCCTGCTTTGGTTTTAATTTCCAGATTCGGCACCCCATAAACGGCAATTGAACTGGGGAAGAGGAACTTCACTGAACGCCCCTGCCAGCGTGATTGTTCGATAGCCAGACGGAGTAGATTGAGAGTTCCCTGAACATTGATTCGATGTGCCGCTTCCGGTGTGAATTCAGCATGCGTCGATAATACCGCCGCCAGATGATAAATGGTGAGAATTTCGTATTCACTTACCAGCCGGTCAAAAAGCTCATTATCGAGAATATCGCCTGTGAGTGCCAACTGGCACATTGATTGTAAAGATTCGTCCACTGGTTTAATATCAATTGCCAGAATATTGGTAATGCCATTTTCTGCCAGTTGGGAAATTAAACCATGTCCCATTTCACCGTTTGCACCCGTGATCAAAATGATTTGTTTTCGCATTATAGCTCCTTTTCATCAGATTAAAACCATGCAAGAAAATTGAAAATTCAGTTCTATAAATTTTTAAAGCAAATTTTCTCTCATACTTTAATCAAAATTATTATAAATTTCAAGGAAATTATCGCTCCTTGAGGACAACAAAAGCGGTCTTACAGATTTGAAACAGATAATTTGACTTAATTGAGTACAATATACAGAATAGCCGGGTTAAATATTCTGGTGGCTTCTTGTAAGCATAACATCTTAACCTTAAAAAAATCCGGGTGCTTAATTGTAAATTTTATACCCGGAATTATTTCACCTGAAATGATGACTGCCCTGAAATTTTCCTTTTGATGAACGTAAAACATACAATCCCCAAAGCCCCGTAAGGGTGGAATACTCTTTTGAATAACCTGAAATTCATAGATGAGAATTCAAATGTACCGCATTACGGAATAAAAAATAATGTATTTGTAATGCCATTTTATCTAAATAAAATCAATGAATTAAGTGCTGAAAATTTTATATAAAAATTCATGGCATAAAAGTTGCAATTTGTTGAATTAGAATTACCATTATAATGAAGCTGAAAAATGATTTTTCTGCTATGATTCTCATCATAAAGAATATCATAAAAAGGTGATTCTGGATGGATTCCCGGGGAAATTACCCGCTGCGAATCGACCAAATAGAAAATGACCGACTAAATTCAGTACCCGAATTCAAGAATCAAATGGAGCCTGGACGAATGCGCACTGGATCAGGAATGATTATTTTTTGGCTTTTATTTTTAAATATATATTGTTTTTCGCAAAGTTATCCGGAAGCACCCAAGCTAACAATTAACCTGCAAACTGAAGTGATTATCCCCGGTCCCTATATTAAACTTGGGGATATCAGTCAGATAAGCCTTAGCGATTCCAGTCTTGCTAAAAAGCTATCTTCACTTATTCTGAGTAAAGCGGCTGTGCCTGGCGAAGCAAAAGAAATTACCATTAGTTTAATTAAAAAAAGAATCAGAGAAGTCGGACTCGAACTCTCTCAAATAAACTTTAAAGGCCCACGCGTTATCCGCATCAAAACCCTGGAAAATAATATTCTCAACTTTTTTATCGATCAGTACCTGGCGTTTTTTGATTTATTAAATAATATTGCGAATTTTCCTGTTTCATTCGCACCTTTCTCATCAAATCGGAGCAATTGCAGCCTCAATCTACTTTCAAATCCCGCCCGGATTTAGCGGGTGAATTATCATCGAAACCAATTTATGATTTTTGTTCTTTAATTTAATTCTTTACGAAACTTCGGAGATGGAAATGGAATTCATACTTTTTCGACTTATTCAACTGATGAAACGGGAATTGCTTATTCTAGACGAATTACAAACCTGTTTCAATCGTCCACAAGCCTGTTTTGCACCGAAAAATGTTACAGGCAACGGCATGGGTACTCAGCAGCCAGACCGATTAGTTCTGGAAATTCAGCAACTTGAATTTGATAAAAAGGAAGAATGTTTATTGATTGCTAAAAAACTCAAGTTGTCACTTGTTGACTGGAGCCTTTACAGCCTCCTGAAAAAGGTCAACGCGGTTATGGATCATTCTAATTTCTTGCTTGTCTCGCTGTATCAGGATTTACTCGCCCTGCTTAAAACGGCAAAAACTAAAAACGCTTCACTGCAAAAATATCTTCATGATCTTTCATTCACAACTGCACCACACAAAATTTCAGTAAATTCAAATGAGAATGAAACCAATTTGCCGGCATCCTCATCGAATATTCCTTCACCCATCCCGGTTAAAAAAATGGTTCGGATTAACATGAATTAAATACCCTTTTCATCCGAACTTTCATTTTATAATGGATCATTGACCGGTTCCTGAAAGGATGTTGAAACCTCTCCCGTTTTTATTCGTAAAGTATTCCATAAAACCTTTAATTTATGAGAAGCCAGACATTATTTCGGGAGTACCGATGAGATTGCTACGCTACTTGTTCCTGTCTATTTTTATCTTCTCCACCATCGCGATTGCCAATAATAATGACAAAATAGTGACATTAAATAAATTTGTTGGCCAGATCCAGTTGGATGGACTTATCGATCCAGCCTGGAATCAGGCGGATTCGGTAGATGATTTTATTCAACTTCGCCCTTATTATGGGGTGAATCCATCACGAAGGACCGTGGCGAAAATGCTGACGAATGCGAATGCGCTGTATTGCCTGATGATCTGTTATGATGAAAAGGCCAATATCCAGAAATACAAAGGGAAGCTGGATGAAATGGGGGGTGATATCGTCTCGCTAATGCTGGATACTTTTGGAAATAAACGGACGGCTTATAAATTTGCAGTCACCGCGGCAGGCGTACGCGCTGATTGTCGCCTGCTCGATGACGCCCGAAACCGGGATTATTCCTGGGATGGCATCTGGTTTTCTAACGCACGGATTTACGAATGGGGCTTTGTGGTTGAGATGGAAATTCCCTATCAATCAATTCAGTATGATGAAAAACTCACCGAATGGGGGCTGGATTTTGACCGCTGGATTGCGGCGCGCACGGAAGATATTTATTGGTGTAATTATGAAGAAAATGAGGGCCAGCGCATCTCTAAGTTTGGGAAATTACGGTTTCAGGACTTTTATCCGACGGCGAAAGGATTGAATCTGGAAATTTATCCGGTGGGAATTTCCAAATTTACTTATCAGAAGAATGGCCAATATAAAGGTGAACCCGATGCCGGTATCGATATTTTCTATAATCCATCACCAAAATTGACTTATCAGCTCACTGCCAATCCGGATTTTGCCCAGATTGAGGCCGATCCGTTTGAGTTTAATATTTCACGGTATGAAACTTATTTTAATGAACGAAGACCATTTTTCACTGAGGGAAATGAAATATTTATGGCGTCCGGTCGCGAGCGAAATACTGGCTTTTACCGACCACTGGAACTCTTTTATTCCCGAAGAATAGGTAAAAAATTGGCTGATGGCACCGAAGTTCCGCTGCAATTTGGCACCAAAGCCTTTGGCCGCATCAATACCTGGGAATATGGTGGTTTTATCGCCAGGACGGGTGAAACCGGCTATACAGAAGATGGGGCGAAAAAAGTCGAAGATCGTGCTTCTTTTGCCTCCGCCCGACTCAAAAAACAGATTCTCGGCAACTCTGCCATTGGTTTTTTAGTCGTCGGCAAACAGACGGCCAATGAAAACAATGGCGTTCTCGATATCGATGGTGCTTTCAGAATGTCGGATTGGCAGCTTTCTTATCAATTAGCCCGGTCTTATCAAAACGATGCCGGCGATTTTGCCGGCTCCGCTGGTTTTACCTTATTCCGTGAGAAATATATGGTACTCATGCGGGGAAGATATATCGGTGAAGATTTCGACATTGATCAGGTGGGCTTTGTGCCCTGGAAAGGAACCGGCGAGTTTGTTGCCCTCGGCGGCCCCCGGTGGTATTTTAATAAAGGATATATCAGCCAGATAATGATTTACACGGGTGGGCTCCTGAACTATGAAAAAGTCGATGCGTTTACGGATTGTGGCGGGCTGTTCGGTTATAATATGCAATTCCGCAATAATTGGGGATTTGAGATTAATATCGACTTTGCGGATTCCAGAGACGAGGAAATCCGTTACACGACCTATGATTTCAATTGGAATGCCTGGTTCAACACCAGTCCGGAATTCCAGGCACACGTGAGGAGTGGTTATTCCCGAACCTATAACTTCTCCCGGGGTTATCTGGCTTATTATTCCTGGCTACAAACCGAATTGGAATATAAACTTCTCAGTACACTGGAGATCGGGACCTCGGCCGGTGCATTTGTCGAAGGCAATCCGGATTGGGGAGTCGAAGATATCACTTACAATGCCCGTCCCTATCTTTCCATGACGCCGATTAATAATTTGAATGTGCGGCTTTATTATGATAATTTATTTATTCGTTCGACAAATCGATCTGAGCAGACAATATTCGGCTTCCTCTTTTCCTACAATTTCTCTCCCAAAAGCTGGGTTTATCTGGCTATCAATGAAATCCGGGATCGGAGCGATGAATATGATTCGGTTGGTTCACTGCTGCCGAATCGATTGCAGGTAACAGACCGGGTGGGGGTGTTTAAGGTGAAGTATTTGTATTATTTTTAAAATCGGTCTCGTCCCGGAATAAGTTTCCATAACAAAAAACAAAAATTCACGCAAAGGCGCAGCGCCGCAAAGGGGCGCAAAGAGCTAAAGCTTTTCTTTGCGAATCTCTGCGCCTTGGCGTCTTTGTGTGAGTAATAACTTTAATTATTCAATTCAAACGTAAATCCAACCGAAAACATTGTATTGTAAGGTTTATTTTCATCATCACCAATCGGGAACGATCCAAAACCTTCCAGGATGAATCCGGGCTTCACTTCATACCGCACCCCCGGCGTTAATAGCGTGTAGGACGCCGCATCCTGTTTCCGGCCATTGACTTCCAGAATGAGCATAAGTTGATCATTCATCACCCAGTGGCCAATCCCCAGATCCCACTGAAAAATATCTTCCGGGTCGACTTTCAAACCAGTCGGTGTATCCCCTTCCCCGGTGAAAATTTTTCCGATATTGGCCTGAAATGCTGTTTTACGTCCCAACCGGGCATGAAACAATCCTTTCAGCTCAAAATCGGTGGCATCCGTGTAAGTATCGTAATAGATCATCTTTTCTTTATTCAATGGCAGCATCAGTCCGCCCATAATTCCCAGATAAACTGGTCCAACCGGTATTTTTGTATATTTCAGACTTAGATTAATCTTGCCAATTCCATCCTGAATTGGGTCTGATTTATATTGAAATTTATAATAAGGCAGCAAAGCCGCCGCTTCCAGTTGATTCGACAGGCCATAGCGCAGGGTCGCCCGTCCAATCAAGCCACTTTCCAGCCCCTCGACGTCCAGTATACCGATTCTTCCGCCAGTTTCAATTCGCTGACCGGGGAGACTTTCGATTGAAGTTAAAAGCAAGTGCCGATAGGGACGACTGAAGCTGACCTGTACAATAGTGATAATAATCAAAATACTTAAAAAAATTCGAATTCTCATTTTGTTCCTCCTTTTAAAATCAAAACGGATTCACGTAAAGTGAATTTTAATACTGAAATGAAGTTAGATTTAACGCCAGATCAGATGAAATGCAATTGATATACCAGAATATTAAAATAAATTAACAATCCAATTGAAGGGCTCTGAATGGCGATTACAGGTTATCTTACAATTTAAAACTGTATTCATGTTCGTGAAGATCATGTAAAAATTACCGCCTGTTAAAAATGGAAATGACATAATATCGATAAAATTAATAAGATAGCATCAATAAGCAGCTTGTGTCAAAATTACATTCCTTATTTCACGTTCTCAAGGTATTTTTTAAAACGCCATCCGCTGCCATCCTTTCGATCCTGAATTCAGCGGCGGCAAACCCAGCAGTTCCCGTCCCACATTCACATAATAGCGATAATTCTCGATTGGCGTGCCATTGGGAATCCGATGGTCCAGACCAAAAGCGATGCCGCCCTGCTGCATTAATGGCTGCATTTTGTACTCCAGTTCTTTGCGTATCGCCGCTTTATCCTGCCGCAACACATGTTTGTCAATTCCCCCACGGATGGCCAGACGCGTTCCATATTTTTTTCGCACGGCGACACTATCCATTCCCGCGGCAGGCTCCATAGGGTGCATGGAGTTCAGGCCGCAATCCAGAAATGCATCCAGCACGGAATTGACATTCCCATCGGTATCCATGTCAAATATTTTCGTCCCACAAACGGACAGCCGCTCCCATATTCGCCTGAAATAGGGTTTGATAAATGTTTCGATTTGCGGGGGACCGACCAGCGAACCGGATTTACCCGCCAGGTCTTCATGAACCGACAATTGATCAATCACCAGTTTTTCGCTAATGCGCTGGAGCACTTCAAACGCCGTATCCGAGAATGTCTGGAGCATATCTTCCATCAATTCCGGCTGGAGATAATAACACAGACAGGCATTTTCTTCACCCATGAGCTGGCGGGGCATGTCAAAAGCGCCGGGAATGTTGGCTACGACCAAGGTGCCATTCGCTTGCATCTTTTGGGCCTGTTCCACCGCGCTCCAATCAATTCGTTTTTCATTGAAAGTAAAAAACGGTTTCACTTTTTGCCAGTCGTCCATATCTTTCACCGGGAAATCCAGCGGCAAAGGAATGGTTGCCACGTTTTTACATAATTTAATGGTTCGTCCCAGTTCGTCTTTTTCGATGAGAAATTCTGAAGTGTCCTCAATAATACGCTTTGGATAACCACCAAAGAGGCCGGTTTTCCCGCCGCAATCCACGACTGGTACATAATCCCAATCAAAAGCCACCAATTCCAGTTCTTCGGATGCCGCCCCCTGCGCACGCCATTCGTCTTCCAGTCCAACCAGCGGGCCGAACAGTTCCACGAACATTTGACGTGGTGGCGTTGAATGAAAGGTCATTAAATCCAAATATTCTTCACGATGAAATTTCAAAGCTGTTTCCTTCTGATAACTTGTGTTGCTGAATTCGATTTACATTTCACTCATTACGATTCTAAATATAAGCGATTCATGGATAAATGTCAATGAAAAGCATTGAAAATTTTAATGATGAGTTGAGGACAGGACGATTTTGGGATAAGACGATTTTTAGTTTAAAGATTTAAAGTCAAAATGATTAGAGTCAAAATAATTTAAAGAAAAAATGAAATGAAATCCCGAAGGGGTGAAATGATGATAGAAAAAATGAATCCCACACCCAAACCCCGAAGGGGTGAAATGATGATAGAAAATAACATTCCCCACCAAAACCAAACCCCGAAGGGGTGACAGGATAGAACGAGCGGATAAAGCCATAAAATGATATTTTGTCTCAGGATAAAATAAGGATTTAGGCTTAATAATAATAATAAATAATTGAACTCAGTCATTTTGACCTGTTTTTAGTGGGATTCCATTTTTCCCAAAACAATGGATGCCCGATAAAAGCATTCGGGCATGACGCACGGCATTAGTACGTGGTAATTGAAAAGAGTGCACTGATCACGATTGCAAAAACATATCAAAATTTATTTCACCAATACCATCTTTCTGGCGACTGAATAACCACGTTCATCTTTTAATTGATACCAATAAATTCCACTTGGTACCGGCTGATTATTTTTATCCATTCCATGCCATGAAATTTTATGCATGCCGGCGGAAAATGAATCTGATAAAAGCTGGATGATTTCCTCCCCGGCCAGATTATAAATCGCGATAGTAACATGGCCTGGTCGGGAAATTTGAAAAGTAATTTGCGTCTGTGCATTGAATGGATTGGGATAATTTTGCCATATACTGTAATCGGCCGGAGGCGAATTGAAGGCTGTTTTATCATCCAGTTTGGTGGTCACCTCGCGTTTGAAAAGCCCGGATTGCGTCGCCAGATAAGCCACATTGGGATTGATGTGTGAAAATTCAATCTGATAGGCGATTAGTGTTGGCAGTCCCTCGTTAAAAGATTGCCAGGAGTCGCCGCCATCGTAACTGGTTAAAACACCGTTGCCGGGATCGAGGAAAAAGAGCTGTTTTTTATCCGGAGAAAGCGCTAACTGGCTGAATGGTTGATAAGCCGCCCAGTCATCATATCGAATGTATGTGTTCAAAGCTAATTTTTTTGAAATCCAGGTTTCTCCTGAATCGGTTGATTTCCAGAAGAGGGATTTGTTTTCGCAAAAAATATAAATTGAATTTCCATCCACCAGCCAGCAGGTGGCGTAGTTCCCATCCGGCAAAGTAATTTTCTTTTTTATCGCGAAATTAGTGATGTCAAGTGCCATCAAAGTTAAAACAGAATCTTTTGCATAATCTGAATCCCGCGAAATCCAGATATATTGGTTAATTGAGTCGATTTGTGCCAGGCAGGATTTATTAAAATCTGCATCAAACCAAATATATTTTTGCCAAACCGATTCATCCAGATTTTGAGTGTTGCAGACACCATCAATAAAGGTATAGCCCCCAAAATAATCCCGGCCATGATCGTAGTAATGTGTTAAAATATGGAGTGGTGAATCCGGAAAAATATCGATATCCATGACTCTTCCATACCAACTGTAGGCATCTGCGGGAAAATTATTTATTGGACGCCATTTTTTACCGCCATCCATACTCATTGTTAAAATATCCCGGCCGGCATAAACAACATTATTACCCGAACGAATCAAGCCCGGCAGCGTTGAAAATGACCGGTTGCTTTCCTCCCAACTGTTGCCATGATTATCACTCAAAAATATACCGGCATGTTGCGTCCCTAAAAGAATCCGTTCCTGATCTTTTCCAGATGGAAGAATGCTGATTGCCGTAGCCGCCAGAGCCTGAATGCCATTATCCCTTTTTGACCAGGTATTGCCGCCGTCATTTGAATAATAAATACCACCGTTTGTAGCGACCATCAATTCCTGTTGTTCCCAACGGGCGATGTCAATATCATTAATCTGCGATCCAAATTTTGTTAATGTATGTGCTTGTTTTGAATTTAAATCATAAAGGATGAATTCCCCGGATTCATCACCGATAAATAAAAATGAATTGTTTTTTCGAAGAGAAATTATGGAAGATAACCACGTTCTATATATCATTTTCCAATGAGCGCCCCAATCATCACTGCGATAAACTCCTCCATCGTATACATCACTTGGATGAAAATCGTAGTACCGGCTATATGCCAGGAGAAAAGAATCTGAATTCGCGTCGGTTAGTAAATGAAGTGCCAGAATATTATTTTCGTAGGTCGTGCCTGAAAAAGTCCAGTTGTCCCATTGTGAAGTATCGGCCACGAAAATATAAATGTTATCCACCCGAATTATTTTGCCATTTTGATGGAATAAGATGGAACCGGGTTTATCATCTGGTTCGAAAAGATGTGACCATGGTGTTTGGGTTAATGCGGTACTGGTCCAGGGCTCCCAGGTTTTACCCGCATCTTTACTGATTCGCCAGGGCACATGACCAATTCCCCGTTTACCGGTCGTATCGGCGACAATAATTCCATTTTCCAGGGCGATTACCTGCCAGGCGGGATGATTGATGAGTTTTTGCCAGGTTATGCCATAATCAGAACTAAAAAGGAGTCCTTCCGGGCCGGCCAGGAAGGCTTTGCCATTGGATAGAATCGCCATATCATGAACTGGTTGCTGGAAAATCTTCTCCCAGAATTCGCCCCGATTCGTGCTTCGGAAAGTACCGACACCATTCAATACACTGCAGAGCATAATCTCAGGCTTATCCGGAAAACTTTTTAAGCAATTTATTTTACCACCACTCGGATTGATTTCTATCCATGGTGAGTCTGTTTGCGGGAAGAGTGTGGTGTTTAAAAATAAAAGATGAGTAAAGAAAATACTGATGAAGATGAAAAATTTGAACATGATGAAACCCTCCTTCTTGATGTAACATATTGTATTGATTAGAGATGATGTAAATTAAAAAATCCAAAAGACAGAGCCGCGAACAGCATTTAATTCGATTTTATAGAAATAAACATGCAAGCAAAAGGTGTTGTTAAAAATATAAGTATGATAGTTCAAAAATCATTTTGAGTAATTTATTTAACCGTTTTTGATTGTTTGCTGTTCCATGACTTAAATGAATACCTGAAATTCTAAAATGGAAATTTTTGATGTTCAGAATTAATGTAGTACCCCCTCCTGCCTCCCCCAAATTCCAAAAAACGGAATTTGGGGGAGAGGATCCCAATTCTCTCCCATTTTCGTTTTTTGAAAACTGGGAGATACAGAGAGGGTTAAAATCCGACCGAAACTAACTTCACCAAAGCAAAAAGCTTCATTTTTGAATTTCAGGTAATAAATTGTTTTTGCAATAGATAAAGCCATCTTCCCATAGATAAATCTATGGGTTAATTTATAAAAGATATGAAGCGTAAATTAAATCAATTCAAAAATTGCTTCCAATGGCGGAACAAGGCCCAGTTCCACCGCCCTTTTACCGGGAGCTGCCGGACTAATAAAGATTTTGAATTTTCCGGGTTCAAGTGGCGACGCGCCATCCTCATCAACCATTTTCAGCATATCCGACGTAATATAAAATTCAACCTTTTCGGTTTGTCCAGGTTTTAAATGAATGCATTTAATTCCCCTGAGCGCAAAGTTGGGTACCCGAACCGAAGCTTCCAGATCGGATATATAAAGCTGTACGACCTCATCCGCCGTCTGATTTCCAATATTTTTTACATTAACTGAAGCGATCAGGCTTTGATCGGCTGTGAGTGTCTGCTGGCTCAGTTTTAGTGAATGATATTCAAATCTCGAATAACTCAAACCAAAGCCAAACGGATACATCGGCTCCTCCTGCATATAGCGATAGGTTCGATGGTCCATGCGATAGTCTTCATACGCCGGTAATTGTGCCAGCGATTTTGGAAAGGTGATTGGCAATCGACCCGAAGGGGAAAATTCACCAAAAATTATATCCGCAACCGCATTGCCCCCTTCCTGACCCGGATACCAGACATAGAGAATAGCATCGGCCAGTGGCTCCAGTTCGGAAATATCCATTGGACTGCCACCAGTGAGGACGACAATGACAGGTTTCGAATTGTTTTCACGTATTTTGCGCAGAAACGCCACCTGATGTTCTGGAATTTTAATATCAAATCGATCTCCTTTGGTCGGAGAGGCAATCGATTCACCTTCTTCGCCTTCAAGAAGATTGGAAATGCCCAGAAAAGCGATGGTTGCATCAGCCTCCCTGATTTCATTGTTCACCCAATCAATGGGATTCGCATTGGGGCGATCCAGCAGACACCCCTGTTTGTACTGGATAAAACTGCCGGGATTCAGTTTGCCGGCCAATCCTTCCACAAATGTGACCATCTGGTCGTTTAATCCATAATAATTGCCCAGTAAAACATCCACTGAACTGGCATTGGGTCCAACGACATATAGATAGCTGATATCACGGCTGAGAGGCAAAACGTTATTTTTATTTTTCAACAGCACAACGGATTTTCGCGCCGCTTCCCGTGCCAATTGACGATGTTTTTCGCAGCCAATAACTTCAACCGGAATGTTCGTGAAGGGATTTAATTCATCCGGATCAAAAAGCCCCAACTTAAACCGTGTTTTTAATAAAATCGCAAGTGATTCATCAATGGTCGCTTCGGTGACAAGCCCTTTCTTAACGGCCTCAATCAGATATGGAAAAGTATTGCCACAATTCAGATTCACCCCGCTATTAATCGCCAGAGCAGCCGATTCAGTGGGCGTTTTCGTTAGTTTATGATGCTGATGGAAGTCCGCCAGTGCCCAGCAATCCGAAACGACATGTCCCAGAAATCCCCATTTTTCGCGAAGAATCGTTTTGAGCAATTTTTTGCTCCCGCAGCACGCTTCATCATTGGTACGATTATAGGCGCACATCACCGATTCCACGCCAGCTTTGACCAGCGCTTCAAAGGCCGGCAAATAGGTTTCGAACATGTCTTTCCGGCTCGCCTTTGCATTAAAATGATGTCGGTCACCTTCAGGCCCACTATGCACCACATAATGTTTGGCACAGGCAGCCGCTTTCAAATATCGAGGATGATCACCCTGAAGTCCCTTCACAAAAGCAACGCCCAGTTGAGCTGTCAGAAAAGGATCTTCGCCATAAGTTTCCTGACCCCGTCCCCATCGGGGATCGCGAAAAATATTGACATTGGGCGACCAGAAGGTGAGTCCACCATAGCGCCGGCGATTTCCTTTTTTAACGGCGGCATGAAACATGGCGCGCCCTTCGTCAGAAATCGCACTTGCAATGCGAAAAATAAGGTCCGCGTCAAAAGTTGCCGCCAGTCCAATGGCCTGTGGAAAAACCGTGGCCCGGCCGGCACGTGCCACCCCATGCAGACATTCGCTCCACCAGTTATAGGCGGGAATATTCAGTCGCGGGATGGCCGCGGCATTGTAGCACATTTGGCCAACTTTTTCCGCCAGCGTCATTCGCGAAATCAGATCGGCAACCCGTTCATCGATTGGTAATTCGGGATTTAAATAGCTCGGATTTGGTTCAGTTGATTGCATAAAATTTCCTCTAAGTTAACATCTTCTCTACACAGGTGTCAGATTCAAGCCGAAATGGTTCTCGGATATTATCATAGTCATCCTGAAGCCCTGACCCTAACCCTCTCCCATAGGGAGAGGGAATAGCTACGCCCTCTCCCCCTGGAAGAGGGTTAGGGTGAGGGCAAGATAACCGAAAACCACTAAGGCTCTCGTATATAATAATGATAAAGTAAATTTTTAACTTTTTTTAGCTTAATTTTCTCATTGGTAATGTCCCTAAAATACAGGAAATTTATTAAAATTACAAATTCTTTTTTCCAAATGTTTCTCAATTTTCCCGTTATCACCGCTCTTTAAAGTCATTTTTCCACTTCAACAGTCACGTAAACGACTTTAAATATGCGGAAAATTTCCGCAACTTCCAAATTTTCCGCATTTCCCATTGACAAAACGGGTGGAAAATAATATGCGTTTAAATTCTGTTTTTATTTATGTTAAGTGATGTTCAAAAATTTGGCACCGGCTTTGTATGAGTCACCGGCAGGTTAGAAAAATTTGATTCGGATGAAATAATTATAATTTGATAAAGGAGGAACATATTATGCGAAACAAATCAATTTTTAATCTTACCATTTTAATGCTTTTGGCGGCTGCTCTATCCGTTCAAGGGAAACAAACAGTGATTCGAACCACAGGTATTGGATTCAGGGGAACTTATTGGAATAGTAACTTTACGGCATCAGACTTTAATGTTTATCACAATAAATATTATTCTGAAGTGAATGTCGGTGGCGGTGGTGGTTGGTTAAGTTTCTATTCGCGGATTAATTCTAATTGGCTGGCGGAGATTGGTTTCGGTGGTATTGGCCGGATTGAGGCAAAATCCACCGCCAATGACACTCAGTTTGTACATGCTTCAGTCGTTACGCCACTGGTTTTTGGGGTGCGTCATGAACTGTTTTCACACAATCGAAACAGTGGTTTTCAACCTTATCTATCGGCTGGAGTTGGTCCGTATTGGTTTCATGACATTGTAACAAAGCAGGAATACCAAGACGATTGGGATAACGACCGACACTGGCATGATGATAACGATGAAGATGTCGAAGTGAGTGCCAAAACGAAAGTGATGAAGGGTGCTTATGCTGGTGGTGGCGTCAATATGGCTTTGACCAGTTGGATGGGACTCAATTTTGATGTAAAGTATCATTTTGTGGATTTTGATACGAAAAACAAGAATAGCGGCTACGAATTTGGACTGGGATTAAACTTCATGTGGGGTCGTTATAGGCCATAATCACCTCCGTCCAGAGCGTGAGAAACAGTAGCAACTCGTTGCCAGGAGGCGGAGTGCTACTGTTTCTTTTTTTATGGATTCTTTCGAATGAACTTTTTAGCTTAGTTATCCCATAAAATTTTGAAGCTTTCATTTTTATTTGCATCAACTTCAGCCATAATTGATTTGCTATCCAGTTCATGCAACGCCCGTTTTCTGGCGCGAGGATGTTTATAATTCTTTTAGCATAATATTCCGGAAATCCACCCGCGATCCATGGCTCTGGATGCCGATATACCCTTTACGCGGTCGTTGGCTCAACGGAAGATGTTCGCCTTTGCCAACCGTACAGGTATCGATATTGGCATCCACGATCAGCACCTCATTTAATTTAACCTGTACCTGTGGGCCATTACAGGTAATTTCATAATGATTCCATTCGCCAGGCAGTTTTGTCGCCCCGCGTTTGGCCGCAACCTGATAATAAATCCCGCCGGCATACTGTTCGGGTATCAAATCCTTATATTTTTCGGCATTATCATCCAGAATCTGTATCTCCATACCCGCATGTGCCGGATCGCCCTCTTTGGGGTAGCGAATGCCCACACCACTATTCCCACCTTCCGGAATGCGCCAGTCGATGAGCAGGACAAAATTTTCAAATTCTTTTTCGGTTGTCAACCAGCCACCACCTTCTGCAATACAGGAAAGCATACTGTCTGCATATTGCCAGGCTTCAATTTTGCCATCTTTGGCCCACCAGCCCGTCAGGTCGGTTCCATTCAGCAGCGAAACAAAAACCTTTTCGGTTTTGGTTTCACAGCCGAGAAAAATAAAGGATAATGTCAGCATCAGCAACACGATAATCGATCTTTTCATAACAGCTCCTTTGGATTTGCATTAAGATGATAAAAAACAATTTATTAAATTTATTACCATGAAGTGTAACTAATATATCGCCACGAAGACACAAAGGCACGAAGAAAATACCTGAAATTCTAAAATGAAGCGTTTTTTCACTGATGAGGTCGTTTTCGATGGTACTATTTACCCCATAGCCGTCAGGTTAAGGTGATAACAATATGAATTTCAATAAGTTATAAT
>DYKB01000169.1 GCA_020722815.1 Caldithrix sp.
TGTATAACCAACATATTGTTTTTTAATAAATTAAGCCCTTAACCTGACGGCTATGGGGTCTAAGGATTGAATGGCCTTAAGTTAAATTTCGTTACCCCTGTTTCTTCTCACGCTATTTTATCCGAAAATCTAGAATAAGCGCCCCTTTATGCGGGAAAACCGCACGTACGGATGGGGTGTAAGGCATTGCCGTCAGGTTAAGGTTCTAACTTATTAAAAAACAATTAAATAGCCACGAGCTTTAGATCGTGGATCAAATAGCCCCCCAACAAATTGTATTGTGCGTACTACCGCCTATTCCTTCGGTTGATTTTCCACCGACAATATTACCATCATTATAGATACTGTTTGCACCAATCCAAATCGATCCCTCCATTGCTGCGTCTTCATCACATTCCATTGAACCATCATCACTAAACTCTCCGAAACAATTGATAACAGTTGTGCGGCCCCACATATGGTTATCAACACCATTATCAAAATTAGAAACATTCCAGTACAAATTAGATACATTTACCCCACCGCTATAACAATGGAAACCAAAATCGTTGGTCAGTTGCGACTCGTCCTTCGCAACAAATAAAAGTGCATGCGGATTATCTCCTTCAATTACACCATCGGTACTAACGCCAATTGATTCCGAGCTTCCTGATTTCTGAGTGATAAACAGGTTATTTTCGATGGATACTTTTCCGGAATTACTGAAATAGTCAACTTGCACATGAGCACTATTCGCTTGTAGAGTGCCTTCATTCCTAATCTGTGAAACAGTAATGCTCGAATTTGGAAGTTGACAGGCAGGCGAATTCTCCGGGATTTTTGCGATATCGTTTGCACCAGGTATAGATGGTGGATTCTAATTTTGTGGATTATTCCAATTTAAATTATGGCTGCCGGTCCATGTTTTTTACTCTGCATGAAGCGCAGGGGTGATCATTACAAAAATGACAAATAGTTGTGTAAGAATTGTTTTCATCTCTTCTCCTCTTAAAATCATAGTAATAGATATAATGCCTGAGTTCACCTGCATTTTGGAGCGTAGCGGAAAAATGTCAGGTGCAACGATTTGTTATACATGATGTCCCGTATAAAAATTCGTCTCCAATGGGGCATTTGAAAGCCATTCTATGAATTCTCCATTATATTTTTCTGTTTTCCTTATTAAAAAGAATATTGAAAATGCTAATGATGGAAAAAGAGTTGCTAAAAAATGTGCCAATTTTTTCGGAAACGGATAGAATTGTGAACCATGAAAACTCTCTACAACCGTAAACCTGTTTGAAATCTCTCGGTAAAACAAAAAGGTGTCGTTTTTAGAAAACACTCTGACATGAGCAGAAATCATTTTTGAGCAAGTTGGATGAATACCAAACAATCCCAGAATACGATTATGAAATGATAGAATATTGGGAACGCCCAAGTACAGATATCCGCCAACTTTCAACGTTCTGAATATTTCGTGATTGATCCAGTATATTTCCTTGGTATGTTCAAAAATTTGATTTGCTATAATTAAGTCTACTGTTTCGTCTTCAAATGGGAGTCTTTGGTTTTCAATATTGATGAAAATAGGCTCTATACCTCTTTCTATCAAACTTTCTTTATTCAAATCCCCGAAGTCAACTCCGATTAATCTACTATTGGTATTATATTTTTTTACTGTTATTAAATCGTCTCCATTACCACATCCCAAATCTACACATAGTGAAACATCTAAGTCTCTGGCAATTTTGGCTAATATATGTCGACCATAAGTTTCTGTATGATCAACTATGGTCAAACGACTTGTTGTTCCTGGTATCACTGTTTTAAATATATCTTGTTTCCTTCGCTTATTGAAATGTCTAACCCATAAACCCCGCAGTCAGAGTTATGAGCCATTAGGCTTCAAACCGGAAAATCAGCTTTTCAGATAATTTTCCGGATGATTTATAAAAATAAATGGTAGCATAAATTTATTTGAATGAACTCGTTGAATCCAGTGCGCTGAAATTTCAGGCAAATTACAATCAAAGAGAATAAAATGTTGCCTGAACTGACAGTTTGACAATTTCTGTTTTTTTGCTTAACTCATTTTCTGTGTATAGAATCTACAGGAGGACTACACCTTGTTCTGTTTTATTTTCTCCCTGATTAAATTTTTTCTTGATTTTGCTGCCGGTGATTGATATATTTTTGTCAATCCGTTTGGTTTCCTTTTGCTATACTGCTTTTTTGCTTGCCTAATTGAACATAACCATCTTCTTTACTGCGGGGTTCGACTAGTAGATCGTTTCTTAACTAGCATATCAATAAAAATTTTTAATTAGCAACTGAAATTTCATCCAATTTATATTTCCATTTAAAGATAACAGGCATTTCATTGATTTCATTTAAATAAATTTCAAAGCGATTTTTCAATGCGGTGATCGAATTTACTCTTAGTTTTCTTAAAAATGTTCGTGTCAGTTTGCTAAAAAAAATTTCAATCATATTTAACCAGGAGCCATGGGTTGGCGTAAAAATAAATTCAAATCGATTGGGTACGGTTTTTAAATATTCTTTCGTCTCGTTGGAAATGTGGACGGAATGATTATCCAGGATGATTTTGATTTTCCCATATTTTTGATACACCGAATCCAGGTACTTTAAATGTTCGATAAACTCTTTACTCCGGGGTCTGGTTTTGATTTGGCCAGGAACGTGTCCATTCAACAAATCAATGGAGGCTAACCGCGAAACCGTCCCCAGTCTTTTATATTCAGAGTCCCGTCCCCGAGAACGATATTTTCCCGCCAATCGGGCGCGATATTCTTGATCGCTTGAATTTCTGGTTTCTCATCATACGAAACAATCGCAATTGGCGGTTCATCGCTAGCGATGGCATTCGCTTTCAATAACGCAACTTCTTTATAAACATGGAGGACTTGGATCATTTTTAAATCAAATTCAGGGTCGCGTCGTTCTAATAATAATCAATTTTATGTGGCCGAATCTCCGCTTGGGATAAGATCTTGGAAACCGTTCCTTTTGCCAATCGGGATAATTCGGGATACCCCGCGGACTGACAATGGTTCCGCAGATGCTTCGCCAACGCAGCCATCGTCCAAATTTCTGAAGCATAGCCCAGGTCTTTTGGTTTTTGACAGGCCATTGAAACCACCCAAGCTTTGGCATTATCGGTAATTTCAGCCGGTTTGCCACTTCGGGGCAGATCGTTGAAGGCGGGAATGGCGCCTAATGCCAAGGTTTTATCAAGAACGCGTTCAATTTTCGGGCGATTGGTGCTTACTGGTTGGGTAATATTGGAAACGGTTTCATTGGCATAATATAATAACATAATTTGGGCCCGTTCAACTCGAGACCAACTCTCCGTTCGCGAGTTACGAATGCGCTCCAGTTGTGCGATCTCCTGCGTTGAGAGTTTTAACTTCGCTTTTTTGCTAACAAACGGCACATTCGTTCCGCCTTCGGATATTATAATGAAGTTAAAACAAATATACAAAATATAATACTAAATTGCAATGTTAATTTGGAAAC
>DYKB01000029.1:0-47983 GCA_020722815.1 Caldithrix sp.
GAACACCGAACGTTCCCCGCTGCATATCGCTACTCAGCAATAAAACGACGGGGACATCTCCACTAAAAAAATTATTAGCCAAAAGCCAGCAGCTAACTGCCTCTTCCGAAATAAATTACTTGACTTTTGTCAATAAATCAGGTATTTTATAATACATTTAATTCTCAAGGAGCTTTCATCATGACCACGAAAGAAAAAATTAAAACTTTAATTGATGAATTACCTGAGGAGAAACTTCAGGTAATCGAACTTTTATTACGGCAGATACTTATTACCAGACAAAACACACTTCCGACAGGGAAGCTGGGATTAAAAGAACCATTCAATCGGGTCGATTTATATGATGAAATCATGGCTCATCGATACTAATGTTTTGATCTATTCATTCGATCAGGAAAATCAGTTTCATTTGCCCTCTTTCAATTTTCTTTCTTTTTCTATCAGCGATGAAAATTCAAAGGTCTATCTGGCGCAACAAAATTTATTAGAATTTTTATCAGTTGTAACTAATCCGAAGCGGGTCGAGAATCCGCTTTCAATCGAAGATGCCTTTCAAAAATTAATAATTTATCAAACCAGTTTTCCCATCATCTGTCCGCTTCCTGAAACTCTTTCCACCTTTTCCCAGTTGCTGCAACGGTATCCGACATTTCGGGAAAGAATTTTTGATCTCTATTTGGTGGCCACCGCTCTCGATAACGGGATTCAGCAAATTTGTACCTGGAATAAAAAAGATTTTCTCAAAATCTCAGCCATTACGGTTAAAACACCTGAAGAAATTTTAAAAGAAATAGCTTCATAATTTATAAAGATTGAATCAGTGCTTACCTGTTATCTCCTGTTAATATTCTTTTAATTCCGGCGCGTTTTATTTAGGTGTTTTGGTATCAGATTAATTGACTTTTCTCGTTCCCCTGCCCCTTACTCCTCGTTCCACCGCTCTGCGGTGGAATGCAGCGGCGACGCTCTGCGTCGAGTCATTAAGAAACACATTACAATGAAAACAACGTTACATCCAGTAACCCCGGCATCCCCGCATAATTCCTGGCGCTGGAATATCGCCAGTGGATTGGTTCATCCACGTAGCCACGCTTGACTGGATTATAATGGGTGTAATCAATCTTCTGCACCATCATTTCCGCGCCCAGAATCTGTTCGGGATGGCTGCCTTCCTGCCAGAATTGATATTCCCGATCGGTTCGGGAACGGGATTTGTCGGCGTTCAATTCCAGGAGCATTCGGTCGGCTTTCCTCTCTTTGAGGTGGTCGATGACTTTGCGGGCGGTGTAGGATTTAAAGTCGCCGATTTCTTTGCTCAGGTACTGGGAAGAGGCGAGGAGATGAAGGTGGTTCTCCATGATAACGTAGGCGTAGATCGTCAGGCGTTGGTGCTCCTGAAGGAACTTCAGGGAGTCGAGAATGATTTGCGCCATCGCGGGGCTGGCAAAGAAGGGGAGCCAGTTGACGACGGTGCAGGTGATAAAGTGCGGGGTTTGGTTGTTCATGAATTTGTAACGGCTTCTTCCCATTGGTTTTTTCTCCTTTTGGTTAATTAACGCAGCGCGTTACCGCTGCATTCCGCCGCAGAGCGGCGGAACGAGGGGGGTGGGATCATTCATAATTCTTCACTCAGAATTCACCATTCGCATTTTCCCCAATCCAAAAACCGTCCCCTTGCCAATGTGCAAAATTTCGGCGGTGGAGATGAGGTCGAGGAATGGCTGCAGGTTGCCTTCGAGCTCCAGTTCGCCGATGAAGCCGCCCATCATCATTTTGGTTTGCTGGCGGTTGCTGTAGCGTTGCTGGTCGGCCCAGTGCAGGTCGTGCCGGGTGATGTGGACGTTGTCGGCAGCCACCAGCAGGTCGTGGAATTCCCAGTTTATTTCGGCGTTGGGTTCGTAGAAGTAGACCAGTTCCAGCACGCGGCGGAGCATTTTGAACACCAGCGCCCGAAAGTTGAAATCCAGCGAGTAGCGGCCATCGAATTTGAGCCGGATCGGGGTGAGGAACTGAATGATGAATTTGGAATGTTGAATGCTGAATGGGGGGGATGATGGCAATTCCAGGGGGGTCGGCGCGAACAGGAGCGATTGGGTTCGGGCGTCGTACAGGGTAGCCCATTCCAGGGGAAGGTCAGGTGTATTACTGGGCTGGAGGCAGTGCACTTCCGTGAGGGTGAAGGGGTGACGTTGGGCACCGAGGCCACTCTGCGCCATCTGGAGCACGGCAAAAACGACGTAGGGGAGAAAATCCACTGCCGAGCCGAGGAGTTTCAGTTCAAAGGGGAGCGGATCGCCGGTCTGGAGCACTGGCGGCGTGGCTCCCGGGTCGAAGATGATGGGTCGGGGAGCGGTGTCCAATCCTCTCAGGAAGCGCGGGGGTTCGCCCTGAATGAAGGTTTCGAAGAGTCGGGTGAAGGCGCACTGGCCTTTGAGCATACATTTGCTGCACAGGATTTCGGGGCCCATGGCGCAAACGGTTTTTTTGAGGGCATGGCCAAAGGCGCCCCGGAGCATGGAGCCTTTAAATTCGGGGAGCCGGGCTTCGGTTTCGGCCTGTAAAATAAATCGTAAATGTAAATAACGAAGCGAGGGGAGCGGGTAAAGCCGATCATCAGTCACCATTCGCAACTCTTTCCATTAAGCGGTTGAAAAATCAGATGTTGTTTCAGCGTTTATTCGTCGAACAAAATAGCTTTCTTTCCCATGTTGCGGTAGTACCAGAATCACAGTATCAGCAGAAGTCGAAATCGCAGCAGGATGCAACAAGTTTGTGAGGTTTCTTCCTGAAACCTGATAAAAAGATTGTTTGAAGCAAATTACAAATGGTTGTATGATAATATAAAAAATGTTTGGAGATTTTGCAAGGGATTTTTTTAAAAAAAATTATTAATGGTGAATGGTGAATTGAGAATTGAGAATGATGAATTGAGAATTGGGAATGGTGAATGGTGAATTGGAAATGGTGAATTGGGAATTTTGAATTGTGAATTGAGAATTGTGAATTGAAAATTGGGAATGGTGAATTGGGAATGATGAATTGAAAATTTTTTGATGGCCACAGAATGAAGAGGCCACTGAAAAATAATAAACAAAATTGTGTGGCTAACTTTTTTTGAGTCGGTTCTTCGATCATATTAATAGAATTTTGTTTAAATTTTAGAACTTAACGCTGTAATATACGAGAGCCAAAGTGGTTTTCGGTTTTTCTTGCCCTCACCCCAACCCTTTCCCGGGGGGAGAGGGCGTCGCTATTCCCTCTCTTCTGGGAGAGGGCGTCGCTATTCCCTCTCCCTCTGGGAGAGGGCGTCGCTATTCCCTCTCCCTCTGGGAGAGGGTTAGGGTGAGGGCTTTTGGATGACAATGATAATATCCGAAAACCATTTCGGCTTGAGTATAATCACCACCGGCAATCCAACCCGCTAAACCTCAAGCAGGGATTTAATTACTCCCGATTATTCGTGTACTTGACCAGAATTTCATTTCGGAGGTTGTGGAACATCGCTGTCACCTGATCCATTTTGGAATTGGTGTATTTGGTGAGAAATTCGCGGGCGGATTTGGGCTTTTTCCGGTATAATGCAAGGGCGTCAGCTTCAATTTTTTGCTGATTGGTAAACATTTCTGCTTCGAACGGGTCCCGGACCGCCCGGACATCTTTTATCACCGACTGAAATTTCAGATTGGCCAGGTTATCCACAAAATCGATTGCCCAGCGCGCTGATTTTTCATCGTATTTATTCGGATCATAAATATTGTAGGTTTCAGCAACCGAAAGATTGCCGGCATAAATCGGAATGTATGGACTAAAATACGGATTGTCGAGATAAATCCAGTAAACGCCGCCAATTTCATTGGGCAGCCAGCCGCGCAATTGAAGCACCATTCCATAATGTCCCCGATGACGGGCAACCGGCCGACGGTAGGTTAGTTTTAGCAATTTTCGCAATTCACTATCCGGAAAAGGCGTTGCCAATGGACTTTTCTCATAGCCACCTTTGCCATCCGGTACGAACCAGGCCGGATCCAGCGTCATGTCGTAGATTGTCCCTTCGAAAGTCGAGCGCTGGAACGCGATCACATCCTGAAACGATATTTTTTTCTCAGGCGCCACTGAAAATGGATAGATGGACAGTGGTTCGACAGATTGATAATAGGGCTGAATCGCTTTGAACGGCTTTTTCGGATCATACAGCCGATCGGGCCAGGGTGCAAAATTGGGCGCGAAGGTATGATGGAATAGCCAGAACCGGCTGGTGGCATATTCAATGGGTATCGGGGCGTACGCTTCCTGCCAGATAAAGGGTTTTCCCGATGCGGGATTGTACCAGCCACGATCAATGGCTTCCTGCCTATAATTTACGGACACGAGAAAATTGGTACTGTCGTTGACATCAATTTCCTTGATAATGCTCCAGTTGGGGATCATCACCGCCTGATCATCCGGAACACGTTGCGCTGCCCATATCGCGCCGGGCTTGTTGCTTGCGGGAGTCCAGCCAGGGCCGACCCCAAACACTTCGAAAACCCAGGCTTCATTCGGATCCGCAATGACCAGCGTCTCGGAACCGCCGCTGGAAGGTAAAAAGCCATAAGTGGTGAGCAGCTCTCCAATAAATTTGACCGCTTCTCTGGCGTTTTTATGCCGCTGCAGGGCAAAAATCATCGCCTGTTCAATGGTCATTATCTGCTTGCCGGTCTCCGGGGTCACGTCAAGCTCAGAATGTTGGGCCGTGGTGCTTTCGGCAATACCCAATTGAACTTCGTTGACATGTGGATAAGCCGAATGAAAATAAGCATACGTGCTGGTGACCTGTGGAATATAGCCGAGGATAGTCCCATCGTCATCCAATGGTTTACTGACATCCTGAATACCGAAATAGACCGGTGCTTTTTCACCGGCCGGATAAGTTTTTCCCGGTACCAGATAAATTCGTGAATCCGGGCCAGCATCGGTATGTGAAATAATGACCGAACCATCGTTAGTCGCTTTTTTACCAACCGCAATTACAGTACAGGAGATTACTGGATTTTCTCTTAAAATTAAGAATAAGAGGATGAGTAGCTTTGGAAGGAGTCGTTTCATGTTCAGCTCGTGAGTTTAGTTTTTAGATATTCGGAATTAGATATCTTTAGTAACAACAAGTAATTGTGAGTGAAAACAAACTCTAATTGCAGTATAATTAATTTATTAATCAAATCCGACAAAAAAACTACTCGGGCAAATTAGAAAGCTTAATTTTACTATATCCAACTTTTTTATCTTCTGGATGAGGTTCGATTCCGATTATTGTAATTTGATATTCATCAGGACCATAAACCCAAAATATTCTTCCAGCCGCAGGTGTTTTATTCTCTAAATACGATTGCCATACCTTCAATCCATATCTAACAGAAAGTTGTTTAATTTCATGTGTCTCCAGACTATTGTGTTGTGGGTTTTCACTCAATAAATTCAATACTTTTACTAATTTTTTAAACAACTTTTTTTCATTACCAAGCTGATCAGTATCGGCTTTTTGACAGAGCTCTTCCCAATATTCGTCCATTTCAGGAACGCCCATTCTTATTTTAAATTTCATCGGTTTCATCCATAAATTTTAAATATTTTTCAATATCAACAGGTTTGGATGCTTTTCCATACTTTATATTTTCTATTGATTTATCCATCATACGAAGCGTATTTTCAGATAGTTCGAGTGGATCAACCAAAATTCTGGGCTTTAAAACCAAGGTTCCATCGCTAAATTCCAGAACATGATAGAATTCGAATTGTGTCCCTCTGATTGTGAGTCTTTTTTTATGATCAAGTTTTGCATCATATTTTTTTACAACGCTTTCCATAATTTCATTCTCCATCTTTATTAAAATCTATGAACAATAAATTTATATTTAAATTCTATACGTCAAAATATCCGCTCAGATCATGATTGTGGGAATCCCCATTTTAAATTTAATTAAATCCATTGAAAAAGTCAAGGCCGTTTTTCATAATCGTTTTTTGAGATTTTATAAATTTAGCTTAAAAACAGATTAATTGTAACGACTCAGATTGGCTGGTTCGGAATTCATGGTTCACGGTAAGACACCTGCACAAATCCTGATATCTTCGTTAATTGATTTACATGACGAGTTAATTCATTAGTAAGTTACCAGGCTTCAATTTCTTTAAATCCTTGAATTTTGACATTTCTTAACCCTGAGCCGGAAACAATGGAACCTTGAACCCGAGTAGTACCACAGCATTAAGTTGAAAAGACTCATAAAACCTGAAATTCTAAAGTCGAAATGAATAATGTTCTCAATCAATGGAGGCACCCCTCCTGCCTCCCCAAATTCCAAAAAACGGAATTTGGGGGAGAGACAACCGGTTCTCTCCCCCATTTTCGTTTTTTGAAAATG
The DNA here is from genome assembly GCA_020722815.1 of Caldithrix sp. Classification (GTDB taxonomy): domain Bacteria; phylum Zhuqueibacterota; class Zhuqueibacteria; order Thermofontimicrobiales; family Sulfurfontimicrobiaceae; genus DYKB01. The sequence goes on from DYKB01000029.1 coordinate 6,402, forward strand.
TGGGAGATACAGCCGGGGTCAATTTTGCACTAAAAACGACTTACGCCGCGATTAAACAGTTCATTTTAGAATTTTAAATAAATTTATTTTTTTTAACTTCATTAACTTAACAATGTAATAGTAGTTACTGCAGACCTCGTTAAATTGATGTCGAAAACAAGTTCAAAATTGGAGACATTTCACAAGGTTTTAAATCATCAACCAGGGTTTTGATACTTCAAATCGCTGTTTGTAGCATATTTCTATTGTCAGAGTGTCCAATTTTAAGCAATATTACCTTGTAACTACATTAAATACAATGTATTTTATCGATTCAAATTTAACCAACTTGACGAGGTCTGTACTGGAAATTTATCAAAGAGGTTTAAGGATGATAATTATCCCAGGCATTATTCAAAAAGGGAAAGTGCAACGGGAGCAATCCATCCCGGCTGAAGATGGAACTTCGGTACTGTTATTAGTTATCCAAGAATCAATTCTGAACAAAATTTATTTGGAAAATGGGATTGGGATAACGATGAAATTGAAAATGAGGTTAAAAATGCCTGGCAAAATTGAAAAGTCTTCATATCACCTTTAACTGATAAAAATTATAAGTCCCTGTCACCCCATTTTCGAACGTCAGATCATTCGAATCAACTGCAAAATTTTCTCCGGTGCAATATTTTTACGATACCCGCGATGGCCAATGACGATATTGGGTGATGGAATAATCAAAATAAATGGTGACCAGTGACCCTGGGCGGCGAAAGCGTCTTTTGGCACACCAATTTCTGCAATTTTCTCACTATCGCACCCACCACATATCCCCATAACGGCCACCACCATAGGCATCAGAAACAGGTATTTTGGAACGGGTAATGGTTTTAAGCCATTCAGCAGGGACAATTTGCTGACCCTTCCAGTTGCCATTTTGAAGCATCAACCACCCCAAACGCGCCATATCCCGTGCGGTCCTATCAAAATGATAGGCTGGATGTTCAGCGATTTCGCTCCAGTCGTAGCGGCCATCCTCTTGCCAGATAAAATCTTCCATACCCGTAGGAAAAGCAATCTTCTGATGAAAAAATTCAAAAATTTTTCGATTCGTCATTTTTTCGAAAATTGTTCCAGGGGCATTGAAGTCCCAATTGTTATAGACAAATTCTTCACCAGATGATTGACTGTTTCGCGGCGGGAATTTCTTATTATCGGCTGCGGCGGCTGGATGAAAAACATCCGAGGAGGAAGTCAGTAAATGCCGGATTTTTGCTATTTTTTCACTTTCATTAAGAGCAGGATGAATATCATCTATCGCATAATCCGCTAAAGTTGCATCCAGTGAAATCGCGCTATCGATGAAAAAACCGAATACAACACCGAAATAGTGTCTGTCCCCAAAAAACAACCTGTGCTGTCATTGCGAGGAACGTTTTGTGCGACGAAGCAATCGCCGCTGTTACTCCGGGGGATTGCTTCGGCAAAAAACGCGTCGCAATGACAGGTTTTGGTATTTTCGGACAGACGCTAAATAACTTTTTCGAATCGACGCGACATCATATTTTTGAGTGGTATCGCCCCAGGCATCGATGAGTCGCCCATTATCCAGAATCATCACGGCTTTCGATCCAATTGTTTGCGAAAAACACCGGGCTGAATCAAGTGCACTACTGGACTAGCTAAATTTTTCAGGTTCACGCACCGGATACCATTTTGTACCCGAAAATTCAGGTGGAATTTCATGGCGTTCAAATTGAAAATCGTCATGACAGTTTACCCACAAAATAGCAGCGAGAACACCGAGCAAGCAATAATAGAATCGTATCCACTCAATAAAACATGGTCGTACACCCTTTCAAAAAGGGTAGATTTCACCATCCTTTATTGAAGGGATACGGAAAAAGGTTTCCCAAACCTTGCGCCTTTTGTGGTTAAGTAAGGTTATGTTTTTAAATCACCCTCAGATATTCATCGACCTTTCGGGTTGAAGGTTTGGGAAAGCCCACACACCGCTTTGCCAAACCTCGCCGAACAATCGAATGCCAACTAACGAAAAAATTGTCCTGAAAAAGCGAAATGTACTTTGTAAATCTGGTTTGGTAAAGCTTGGGATGACCTGAGCGATTGGGAAAAAAGTATCTCCATATTGGTTGGTAAATGACAATGTACGACAGTTATCGCGGGATAAATCTTCAGGCGTCATGCGTAAAACGTAAATTGCAATTCCGCCATATAACCCGGATAAGCGATTACGTATCACGCATTCCGTTTTACGCTGCACTTAAAATTTTTCAAAAATAAAGGGCTTTCGTTTCCGCCCTGATTTATTGAGGGGATACTTTTTTTCGGTCATTTTTTCAATTTTGTGGTAAACGTGGAATAAAAAGGTTTTTCCGGCCTGCGAAAAAATCCTCAGGCTAAAAATATAAAAACATCCTGAAGGATGCGTTGAATCCTCAGGACGCTTGAGCGTCCTTGCATCTTTGCGCCGGAGGTTTTACTCTCAGGCGGATTGGCGCGGAAGGAAAATGTGAAGTATCAAATTTTGGATAATCAACAACTGTCCGATCACAAATTCAGAGTTTATAAATTAATCATTTCTGGTGAAAAATAAAGTGGAAGTGTCGGAAGACCCCTTTTGAGGGGATCATTCAGGTTTTGGCGAAGTGACATTTTCTGATGATTCAAGAAATCGGGAATTTTCGAGGTGATCGCAGAGGTGATTGACTTCATGATTGACCCGATCAAGGGAATTTTTGGCGTTCGTGAGGTGATTGGTGAGGATGCGAAGCTGTTCACTTAAACGCTGGCCATCCTGTCGCAGGGCATTTAACAGGTTCATTATCTCGCGGCCGGCCATTTCCAGTCGTTTTCCTTCCAGGGCAACCAAAATAATTTTCAAAAAATAAAAGAAGCTGTTCGGCGAGACAATCAATATTCTCTTCTGATTGGCGTAGGTCATGATCTGCTCCCCATGCTGCAAAATTTCATAAAAAACCAGTTCAGACGGGATATAGACAAGGGCGAATTCGACGGTCCCTTCCTCGGGCAGAATGTATCGGGTACTCACCTGGTCAATATGTTTTTTAACATCGGTGGCAAATTCCAGGGCATACTTTTTCCGCTCTTCATCCGTTTTGGCCGAACGAAAACGTCGGAAGGAATTTAACGGAAATTTGGCATCAATGGGAATGCTTCCTTTGTCGGTGAAGATAATCGCATCGACGATAGTGCCTTTTTTGAAGCGATACTGGAGTTCAAAATTGTTCTGTGGTAAAATTTGTTCCAGTAAACTGTTCAGAATTTGTTCACCAAGATTGCCACGCAGTTTGGGGGATTGAATAATATCCTGGAATCGTTGAATTTGACGGCCGATCTCCTGCACCTGCCCCAGTTCCAGGCTGATGGTCTGGATAATTTTCGCCGCATTGTCGAGCCGGTTACTAATTGTCTGACTGGTCGCTTCAAATTGCTGATTCAGCGTGGCGGTTTGTCGGTCGAGACTGTTTCGAATTTCATGCAGCCATTGGGTGAGTACATCGATTGCCTGATTGTTGCCAGTGATTTTTGTTTCAAATTCCTGCCATTTTCGATTTTGGAGTCGAAAGATCTGCCAGAAGCTGATCAGGATGGTGATAAAGAACAGGGCGAATAAAATTAAAAAATTGGGTGTCATTTTTTTTTAGCTTGAATGATGATGATTAAGAACGGATTTTATCTGTTCAAAAATTTTTAAAAACCCGTTAAATTGTCCGGGCTTGGTAATAAAAAGATCAACTCCCAAAGCGAGCGTTCGTTCCCGATCTTCGTTGCGGGATGAAGTTGTCAGAACTACCAATGGAATGGAACGCATCAGATGATGGGCTTTCACCTGTTGTATAACCTGAAATCCATCGACTTTGGGTAATTTTAAATCCAGTACAATTAAATCCGGATGATTTTGCTTCGCGATTCCCGTCAGCGGATGGAATAAAAAATTCAGCGCTTCCTGGCCATCCAGGGCAAGTGTCACTTCCGGATTCTCAAATTGATTCAAAACCGCCCGTTTGATTATCTCAATATGATCGGGATTATCTTCAACCAATAAAATTTTTAATCGTCCGGAACGTCCGATTCCTTCCGACATTTATTTTAAGCCTCCATGTCGATAATTTATCATTGAATTGTCCCAAGCGTTAGAAATTGGCCAAATTAACCTTTCAAAGGTTATTAACAACACCATATATAGATTGAGTTTGAAATTAAAATTTTAAGCTATTTATAATTATTTCCTGCTCAAAAACCGTCGAAAGGTTAGTTCTTGGTCAGACGCTAAAGCTCGTGGCTATTCATTTGTTTATTAATGATTTATAGCCGTACCCTGACGGCTATATTGCGCACCGCCACTGCTTTTTTTCAATACTTCGGCAGCGTAAAGAAAAAAGTCGCCCCGTGATTTTTTCGGGAGTGAATCCAGATTTCACCGCCGTGACTCTCAATAATGCGTTTGGTAATCACCAGGCCCAGTCCCGTCCCGTCCACACCGTCCTTCCGCTTTAAACGCCGGAACATCTGAAAAAGCTGTGCCTGTTCCGGTTTGCTGATACCAATACCATTATCGCGAACAAAAAATTTATGAAACAGTTCGTCTTCGATATAGCCGATTTCAACCTCAGGACTGGTCCGGGTACGGGAATATTTGATAGCGTTACTGATTAAATTTATCAACGCGCGAATTAAAAATTGCGAATGACAGTAAACAGCCGGATAATCCGGTGCCTGAATTATTTTCACCTGATTATAATGAATCGAATATTGTAATTCCAGCAGTGTTTCATTAAGAATATTGCCAAAAGGAATGGTCTGGCAATCTGTTTCGAGTAATTCAATCTTCGAAAACTCCATCAAATCGTTGATCAACTGCTGCATTCGGGTTACATTGTTGCGCAATCGATCAATATATTGAATGGCTTCACTAGTAAATTGCGGAACATGAAATTCTTCCAACAAGGAAAGGTAGCCTTTCATCGCCGCGAGGGGCGTTTTCAACTCGTGCGAGATGGCAAAATAGTAGCTTTTCAATTCTTTTTCTTTCGCCCTGAGTAAAACGTCCTTTTTACGCAAGGCAGCTTGCAGCCTGATAACTTCTGTTTCCAACATCGCGTTTTTTCTTCCTAATTTTCCGACGTGTGTTTGGGGATAGAAAAATAAAAAGTCGATCCCTTTCCCGGAGCCGATTCCAGCCAGATTTTTCCACCGTGATTTTTAATAATTCGCTTGACGATTGTTAAACCGACACCGGTTCCGGATTTGGTTTTATCCGGGTCGGGATTCAAAATTTGAAATAATCCAAAAATCTTTTCATGATACTCTTTTTCAATACCAATTCCATTATCTTTCACATAAAAAATAGAATTGTCATCTGTTTCGTTCCAGCCAATTTCAATCCGTGGTTTTTCCGGATGGCCAATATATTTCACCGCGTTGCTGATTAAATTGGTAAATACCTGAACCAACCGGTTCCGATCGGCCCGGATTTTGGGAAAATCCGGCTGAATGACAACTTCGATTTGCTTCTCCTGAATCTGAAAAATCAATTCCGTCTGTGCCTCAGCCAGTACCTGGTTGACATCGACCGTTTCAAAAGGATTCACCACGCGGCCGATTCGTGATAATTCCAATAAATCCCGAATTAATTTTTCTATTTGATTTGCGTTCGCCTGAATACGTTCCACATAGTGAATGGCATCCAGCTCCATTTTATGCGCATAATCCTGTAAAAATATGGAAGCAAATCCCTGAATGGCGACGATAGGCGATTTTAAATCATGCGAAACAGTATAGACAAAACTCTCCAGCTCTTCATTAACCGATTTTAATTTCTCGCTATTGCGCACGGTTTCCTGATACAATCGCGCATTCTGGATGGCATTGGCGGCCTGATTGGCGATAATCGAAATCAATTTTAATTCCCGCTGCCAGGAATTTCGATTTTCTTCCCAAAAAAGAGAAAGGCAGGCGATTGCTTTTCCACTGAAAACTACCGGCATGGCGATAAATGATTGATAATTTTTCAGTTGCGGGAATTTCTGTGCCAGATTATTGACATACACCGGCGTTAACGATTGCCAGAAATCCGGTTTCAACTCCTGCAGAATTTGCTCAATGGTGACTTCCAACTCGCGGGGATTCCGGTCTTCGTTATGAATAGCCGGAATAGCCGCTGTTATTTTAGCGTGTTCTTCGTCATCGACCAGGCGAATGGTGCAAACTTTTGCTTCCAGTGCCAGGGCCGCGGCACGAACGATCTGGTTAAAGACATGATGTAAGTCCAGACTGGTACTGATACTTTTACTGATATCAGCCAGTGCGGTAAATTCTGCCAGATTCCGATTTACATCTTCAAAAAGCCGGGCATTTTCAATCGCAGCCGCCAATGGCGCAATGATCTGATTTAAAAATTGGCGATGTTCCTCGTCGAACTGATAGGCATTCAGGCTGGAAATTGTAAATGTCCCAAGATATTTTGCCCGGGAGAATAAAAGCAGATTAATTTTGGATGGACATTTCTGTTCCAGTCGGGAAATCTCACTGGCGAATAATTTATTCGATTCATCCGTCAGGCTTAAATTGCGCAACCACCCCAATTCGTGACCATTAAAAGATGACCAGGTGCCATGCTTTATTTCCCGGCCCGCCATTTTTGTCACAATCGTAAATACCTGTATATTTTCACCCGTTTCATCAAAAAGTGTAATATTGGCATAATCAAACTTGATTATCTGGCTAATTTCGCTGATGACAATCCGAATAATTTCCGTTAAATCCAGCGTGGAATTAATCGAATTGGTGATCCGATGGGTGATTTCTACCTGTTTTGAAAATTTATTGGCTTCTTCTTTTAACTGATGATTGCGAATGAAAAGATTGAGAAAAAGTACAAGCTGTTGAAATAAATTCATTTCTGACTGGTTGAATTTGCCGGGCTGACCATAAAAAAAACTAATCAGGCCGGACTTCTCCTGATTAAAAATGAGTGGAAAAATTGCCAGTGAACGATAATTCAATTTTTGGGCAATGGGACGCCAGGGATTGAATTGCGCATTTTGCTCGATATCCTCAATCAGAAGCGGCTGCTGACTATCGAGAACATTCAGAAATGGACCTTCATTTATCGAGATGATCCAGGGACGATCGTAAGCATTCTGATTCAATCGCGGAAACCGCAGGGCAATCATCAATTCCAGCTTGGCCTTTGAATTTTCGTAAAGATGTAACGTTAAAAAGCGATACTGAAAGATTTCGGCCGTTTGATAGAGAAAATTTTCTAAAGCGGATTTTAAATTTTGATTTGCAGGCTCAGCCAGCAATTGCGTAATCAAAAAATTTAAGCGCTGTTGCTGAGTTCCGGCCGCCATCACGGTTTCATTCACTCGTTCTTCTTTATAAAGCGCCAGAAACAGGGGAACGCCATCTTCTTCAACCGGAAACAGATGGAGATCGGTGCTCACTTTTTTATGATCCGGTAATTCAAACTGAATTGAATTAAGGGTGAAATAGGTTTCCCCGTTTGTATTTTCCAGCAGTTCGAGTAGCGGAGAGACGGAATGAATTGATGATATTGGGGTTCCATACAACATGTCAGCCGATTGACCCATCAAATTCTGGAACGCGCGGTTGGTTTGATAAACAATATCATAAGCGGGATTAATGAGGGCGACTGGTTCGGAAATATTTTCCATTAAGCTGGTGTACAGTTCATGCCAGCGATTTTTATCCCGCTGAAAACGAAGCATATTTCGCTGCAAATCAGCCCGTTCCATTGCCAGGGCCAGCAAATTTGTAACATCCTCGACAAAAAGCTGATCTTTCTCGTCAAAGCTGTTTTTTTGTGCATTCGTTAACAGAAAAAATGCCAGGAGCTTGTTTTCACAGGAAATCGGCACCGCTAAAAACGAACCACTTGAATGCGGAAAAAAGTATTTATCCCCTTCCAGCAGCATATCGAAATTCGATAAATCGGAGCAAAGTATGGAGCTGTTATCTTCAATAAGCCGGGTGAGTATGGTCTGTTGATAAGATATTGAAACTTCTTTAGGTTCCAATAATTTGTCGAGATTCAGGGCGGGCGTCAGATAGAAGCTTTTCGACGTTGGATTATTATAAACCACATAAATCGCATCACAAAAACAATAATGCCGAATTTTTTGAATAGCAATTTCGAAAATTCGGACGATTTCCGTATTTTCGGTAATTGCTTTTGCAATTCGCGTGAGTACTGATATTCGGCTTAATTCATTAATTTCTTGTGTCACGAACACTCCTCAGGATTCATCCAATTTTAACCGGCAGTGAACACCAACGCTGCCCGGTAAATAAATTGGCTTTCACAGAGAAAAAATTGAAATACAAATTTGTAAGACCTTTGAAAATGATACAAAAATTTACTACAAATTAAGTGCCATTTCTTTGAATAAAGAAACCATTATTAAATTTTCTTCGTATCCATTCATAATTTCGGTGTCGGACGCATCATCATTGGAATTATTGAACAGGCAGAAATTAAATCAGCAGTCTAACATACATGTTTTTCTAAAAAAAGTCAAGTAAAAAGGGGATATTAATCGAATTTAACAAAAGGGGCGCTTTTAGAAATTGTACCGAAAAGGTAATTTTCAGTCAGAAATGAAGTTAAAACAAGAGCGGATGGAAAAATGGTTCCGCATATTTTTATTTATTTTTTAATCCGACCAACTTTCGGAATCGTAAAATAAAAGGTTGCCCCTTCATTTACAACCGATTCAACCCAGATTCGGCCATTGTGATGTTCTAAAATTTTCTTAACAATCGTCAGTCCAATGCCAGTCCCTTCAGTCTGGGAACTACTAAATTTCTGAAACAGATCAAAGATTTTGGGCAGGTGATCGGGATGGATTCCAACCCCATTGTCTGCGACCCAGAAGAGATAATCGTTTTCGATCTCTTTCCAATCAACGATAATTTTCGGATCAAATCCAGGTCGGCTGAATTTAATCGCATTCGTTAGCAAATTTTGAAAAACGGTGGCAATCCGGTCCCGATCCGCATAGATAAGGGGCATTTTTTTCGGGTAGATGAGTTGAATCTCCTTTTGGCGAAGTTGATATTCAAACATTGCGGCAAATTCTTCAATCAACCGGCGAATAGAAAATTTAATGCGTGGCCCAACAACTCTCCCAATTCGCGAAAGCTCCAGAAGATCATCGATCATTTGATGCATCATTTCAGCGTTCATCAGGATTCGTTTCAAATAATCCTGACCGATACTATCGAGTAGGGGACTGTAATTTTCACGCAGCAAATCCGAGAATCCATAAAGCGCAACCAGGGGCGTTTTCAGATCGTGCGAAACCGTATAAATAAAAGATTGTAATTCCTGATTTTTCTCCTGAATCTCTTTGGACTTAAGGGTCTGTTCTTTTTGAAGTCGGGCATACTCCATGGCCACCGCGACTTGAAAGGTTATTAATTCAAGTAATTTTTGCTGATCTGCTGCCAGATTCTGTTGCGTTTCGCATCCGATGGTCAATACGCCAGTTAGTTTTTTCTTATAACTTAATGGCAGATAACAAATTGTTTTCAGGGCTGAATTTTCAAGCGGATGTTTCATTGGAAATCGATTTACATCGCCAATGAATATCGCTTCCCGTTTTCGAATAAGATTCCACCATTGATCCGATGTTTTTTTAATGGATTGAAGCTGATCCGCCTCACCTGGTTTCAATCCTTTATCAAACGCCAGCTTCAAAAGTCCTTTAGATGCGTCCCAGAGGTGGATAAAACCAATGGTTGAGGGAATGATTTTCATGGCACTTTCCAGCGCGATTTTTAAAATACCATGTAAGTCTGTCAATTCGCTGGTTGCCATAAAAAGTGAATTCAAAGTCAAAATTTGAAGATTTTGGTGAACCAGTTGATTTTGGATGCTTTGTTTTTCAGTAATGTCAACCAGGGAGAATAGCTGTATTTGTTGTGAAGGTAATCGATTTCGGCTAATTTCGACCAATTTTATTGAACCATCTTTACAAATAAATTCCACCGGCCGATTTTTGTCATTGGCAGTAAATTCATTTGTAAAAATATCATGAATGAGATGATGTCTAAAAAACTGTGTAGCGGTAAATTTACCATTCATTTCTTTACGTGAATAACCACTCAATTCTTCAAATTTTTTATTCACATGCAGAATTTTGTAATCTGGAGCAAATGCCAGCATGGCATTTTCAGAAAATTCAAAAAAGGATTGGAATTTTTCTAATTCGATTTTTAATAATTCCGTCGCCCTATCTGAACTATCGTTAGAGAGACTATCGAGATTCGTGTCTTGAATTATATCTGGCTTAGAATTTTGTGATTTGTGATTATTCATTATGTTCTAAATTCAGCCTTTAAGGAATTTCGAAAAATAAATCCATATATAATAACAAACCGAAATAAAATAATCAAGGGAAAAAACACTTTTTGGTCAAAACAAACTTAAACAAATAGTAACAAGTAAACCATATAACCTTTTTTAAATCAATACATTAATCTCCTTTTATCACTCGCGACCCGGATAAAAATTTCCCCTCATACCAAATGAATGATATCCCTTCCCGGCATAGCCGTCAGCTTAAGACGGTAACTTATTAATAAATAAATGAATAGCCACGAGCTCTAGCTCGTGGATCATCATGCTCCCTCAATATAGTGGGTTTTAACCCACAGGAGTTTAAGAACTCGGGCATAAAAGCCCGGCGATTATCAGGAGGCGTTCATGAAATCACGAGCTCAAGGGCGTGTCCGAGAACTAGGAAATTGGCCTAAAATAACCTTGCGAAGGTTAAAACAGCACAGTATATAGATTAAAATTGAAATATTAATCAATATATATCGTTATACCCATTCAAAAACCTTCGCAAGGTTAGTTCATGGACAGCCTGTAAAGCTCGTGGCATTTCGTATCCGTTCACAGGTGTGATCAAATAAAAGCTTCTGTCATGCCCGAATGCTTTTATCGGGCATTCATTTGCCGAAAGAAATATGGATTCCCGCCAAAAACATGCGGGAATGACCGCGTCGATCCACCCTGTGAACAGTTACGGCAATTCAATTATTACTTATTGAAATTCATATTGTTATCATCTTAACCTGACAGCTATGCCCTTCGTGGGGCAAGGTTGAGTATCATTCATCAACCGGATTCGACCTTATCAACGTGGCTTTTTTAATCATTCCTTTTCCAAAACGATCTTCAACCAGGTCGATTAATGAGTCGATATTTCGGGACTGCGGTTTTGTTTTATCGAAAAAGGCTAATTGTTCACCCGACGCTTCATCAAACTGGGAAACACCCAGCCCAATCAGGCGAACTTTCATTTCACCACAATTAAAATGGCGAAATAGTGCCAATCCGGTATTTCGGATTTCTTCAGAATTATCAGTGAAATTTGTCAATGATTTGCGTCGGGTAGATGTCGAAAAATCCGCCAGCCTTATTTTTAATGTAATCGTCCTGGCTTTTAATTTCTTCTCGCGCAGACTTTTGCCGAGAATTTCGGCGATTTCAAACAACACCAGTTCTAATTTTTGACAATCATCGGTATCTTCAAAAAAGGTTATTTCTTTACTAATCGATTTTCGTTCCTCACCAGTTTCAACAGGGCGTGAATCGATGCCATTGGCCAGATACCAGTAATCCATGCCAACTTTGCCAAATAATTTCACCAATTCATCAACCGTCATACTCGCCAGTTGCCCGATGGTGAAAATACCCCGGCGCTGGAAAAGCGGTTCGGTCTTTTTCCCGATGCCCCACATTTTAGAGATTGCCAGTGGTGCCAGAAATTCCTTCTCATTTCCAGGTTCAACAATCACCAATCCATCCGGCTTTTGCAGATCAGAAGCAATCTTCGCAATGAACATATTCGGCGCGATGCCAATTGAAGCCGTCAAGCCAATCTCCGTCTTAATTCGCTCCTTAATTTTTATTGCGATGGTTCGGGCATCACCCAATAATTTAAGCGACCCCGTTAGATCCATAAACGCCTCATCAATACTAATCGGTGCGATAAGCGGGGTGAAGTCATACAGCAAACGCATGATTTGTTCAGAAATTTCCAGATACCGATGACCCCGTGGACGGACAAAAATCCCAGTCGGGCAAGAACGATACGCCTGGGAGATTGGCATGGCAGAATGAATTCCAAATTTTCGCGCTTCATAACTGGCCGTTGAGACAACCCCTCTTCCCTTTCCGCCCAACGGATCGGCTCCGACAATCACCGGTTTTCCACGGTACTGCGGAAAATCGAGTTGTTCGACAGCGGCAAAAAAAGCGTCCATGTCCAGATGAAAAATTGTACGATTGGCTAAATTTTGCATAACAACAGGTAAATTAATATGTTGAATGATCTGATGGATAGATATGGTTTATTACATTTTTGATAAAGCCACCCTTTTATAATTAATAAAAAAAATTGAGGAGATCAAGAGGAAATTTAATTTAAATAGATTTAACATGAATAAAAATTCCTGAAAATTAAATAGTTAATCCTTATGCAAAAAATTTGAATAATTTATATTGAATAGTAAACGACTTAAATCACCGCGCTAAAATTATCTGTCCTTTAGCCATTATTTTTTCTGCATCTTTTAAAATGTACAGATAAATTCCAGGCTTCATTGGATTTCCGTTCTTATCGACACCGTCCCAATAAAAAATGGCTTCGGTTTTCCGGTGAAAAGTCGCGAGCAGTTTTCCTTCAAAAGAGAAAATTTTTAATTGTGGCGTATCTAATTCGAGCTGGGTAAAATCGAATTTCACCTGATCATTGATACCATCCCCATTGGGTGAAAACGGATTTGGGGTCACGCGTCCAATCCCTTCTTCAATTTCAACAATCAATTCAGCAATATTATTCATTTCATAGGATTCAACAATTTGATCTTTTGAATCCACGATAACCTTAAATTGGTATTTTCCGGCTGGATAGCTACATAATTTTTTGACAAGAATCGACGTATCGGCCGGTAAGTCATGAATGAGTGTATCGCCGATCTGATTATTAAATTCATAAAAACTGATTTCAAAAGGCTTGTTGATCCGCACATTTTTACTTTTGACTTCAGCGACCAGGAAAAAAGGAATATTCATCGTCAATTTATTGGCTGGAAAGGTTCTTAAACTAACGATTTGTAAATCAGGCTGTTTATCCACCGTATAAAATGAATATTTTTTTATTGGCATCCCATTTCCAACGCGATCAGCCGCTTCGATAACAATTTCCACTTTTTCTCCCATGGACAATTCAACTTGTGGTTTGCACTGCACCTGAATATTCAATGAATCCTGGGGTTGAATTGAAAGCTGTGCTTCTGCATTTTTTATCAGTACCCGTATTGAGCCTTCCTCAACCCCGGAAAGATTATCCCGAATCCAGAAAGATGGTTCAATGTCCGGCACAACATTGACCTCATCCGGCCGGGGATTCAAATCGGTCACTTCTGGTGGTCGGTTATCCAACATTGTCGAAAAGGTGTAAATGTCAGAAGGCATCGTATTCTCAGCCTGGTCCCGGGCATCCACGACGATTTCGACTGTTTCATTATATTGAAAAGCAGGTGTCGGGCGATAAAGGACCTGATAGTCCTTCTCATTCCCACTAATTTCAGGCTGAACTGACTGATTATTGATTTTCATCTGAATACTAAATTTATCAACACCACTGAGATCATCCCGAATCTTTAACATCACCGGTAGACCTGGCGCCACATTTCGGGCGTTACGAGCCGGGAAATGATCTGCCGTGTAAGGCGGAATTGAATCAACACGGGGAGTTGTTGTAAATTGCCAGGCAACCCGTTTCATTTCATTCGGCGGGGTATACAGATCACGTGCTTCCACCCAAACCGTTACTTCTTTTGATCGATTCCAGGGAAGTAAAGGATAATGGATAATTTTATAGGCCAATGAATCACCCGTCGCCTGGAATTCCTGCTTGAGACTATCAACGTACAATTTCACCGACTTTAAATCAACCCCGGCCAGCCGATCACGAACGAAAAATTGAATTTTCGTATTGGGAGGAATATCCCGGGAATCCGGTGCCGGATATTGATCCGTGACAAACGGTGCTTCCCAATCCTTGATCACCCCAAATTGCCATAAAAAGGGCAGCATTTCATTCGGCTCAGGAGCTAAATCGGCGGCTCGAATCAAAATACTCACTTTTTGCCCGAAATCAAACCTTGTATCAGGCACAAAACGAATTCGTAAGTGGTTGAAACTGCCCGGGCTAATGTTTTCAATAGTATCAGGTTGTACCGGCTGCTGATTTATCCAGATTTTAAGCGAATCAATATTGACACCGGATTCCTCATCTTTTATTTCAAACTGAATCACCGGCTGACGTGGAACCGTTGTATCACCCTGAATTGGCATTAGATTAAAAATCCGGGGTGGTAGTGAATCAGTAACTTCCGGTTGCATCGTAAAAAAATAACTGGAAAATTCCAATTGATTGGGTGGATAGGAAATATCTTTGACACTTAATGAAATATCTATCTTCTGAGAATGGGGAAAAGAATAAGATGACGCATAGATGAGCTGAAGTAATTTTAAATCCCCTGCCATTCCGGGGTGAACTTCTACTCCTTCAATATATAGTTCAATCGAACTTGTATCAATTCCGGTGCTATCCGACAGCCAGATCTCAATAACCGAATTAACCGGCACATTCTGGGCACCTAACGCGGGTTTAATTTGAATGACCTGGGGGGAGAGTGTATCCTGAATCGTGACGAAAGTATATTCTTCGGCTGCACGTTCATTGGGTTCGGGAGCAAAATCCTGGAGGCCTGCTATATTGACCCGAACCTCCTGATTAAAATGCAATTTTTCTGCCGGTTGACAACGAACCGTCAATTCGCGGATGGAGCCTTCGGTCTGGATTTTTGCCGGGATTCCATCGATAAGAACATTCAAATTGGTAATGTCAACGCCTGATTCCAGATCACGCACAATAAAATAGATGGACGAATCCGGATGCACGTGCTGTTGAAATGGTTCCGGTACGTATTTAATAATTTCGGGGGGGTTCGTATCCGGCGTATCTGAGCCTAAACCATAGTAAGTCACGATTCTTAATGTATCACCCGGCTGAATTTCAACCGGATACCACCACATACCAACCGCACTATCAGAGGTATAGCGTTCGTCCAAAGCTGGTTGATAATCCCAGAGCTGTTTCGTAATTTCGGTATAGCGGGCAATCACCAGTCGATCCGGCGTTGTGGCGCCATAATCTCTCAATGTCCCCTGCGCTGAAAAAACCGTTTCGCCATTGGCCTCATTTTTAGCCGTCCACCAGGGTGGCATCTTCGGGAGTGTAAATTCACGCTCATATTCACTCGCCCCATAATAAGGCAAATCGATTGGCGCGCCATCCGTAAGACCCAATTTTGTATCCAATAAAATGCGAACGCCAACCTGATGCGCCAGTTGGTCCTGATTGACGATAATATATTCCAGCATGGCCGTATCTTCACGCGGCGGATTCGCCCAGGTGCTTAAAACCAGTGCGACAGTTTGCTGAATCATGATATTATTTATTTGCCAGCTTCGGCTGATTGATTTATTTTCAACTGCAATCGTGGGGGGGACTACCGAATTCCCTTCCTTGGCGCCAAATCGGTAATTTTTTTCATCGATTTGAATGGTGGTAAAAGACATCACGGGGCGAGGATGGCCGTTTAGTAAACTTAAGGAATCATCTGCCGGACTTTCCAGGCCACCAGTGGTCCCTAAAGTAAAATTGGTCCCTGGAAATTTATCAGTTACCGCAACTTCAATGTATTCATTATTTAAAATATGCGTTTTGACGGGGCCAAGATTGAAATCAATATTTGAAGTGATCAATGGCGATTCGACCTTCACCCAGGTCGCCTGATTAAAATTATCAGAATTATTAAAATATTCCGGACGATATTTCCACGGATCAACCTCATACGTATAAACTTTGTACGTACCAGATTTTAACCCACCCGCCTGAAAAAAACCATTTTGATCCGTCCAGGCCTGGGATGCCCACTCCTGAGTGGAATCCTGAACCACAATCCATACCTGTTCTATGCCGGCACGTGTTTCTTCATCATAGACACGCCCGGCAATTTTCCCACCCTTCTGTAACGCGAAATCTTTATTAGGATTGATCTCTCCCTGAACGACGAAAACCGAGTCGCCAAACTTTCTTGCTTCGGCGCCGGATGACCAATAAACAGGGATGTATCCCTGATCAACACCAAACGCCCGAATAAAATAGTGGTCAGCCTGCAATGCCGGACTTTGATAATGCCCCAGCGAATCAGTTCGCGTAATTCCATTAACGTCTTTAAAAAATACATCATAAAAATAGACTTCGATGTTGGAGAGGGCTTCACCGGTGAGCGCATCGGTAATGGTACCCGCAATAAATCCACCCCGGCCAAGCACAAAATCGATATTGGTCACTTCACTGCCATCATTGACTTTAAGAGCAGTGGCTTTTTGGCGGGATCGGGCATCATTATAATATTCATCCACATAATTTAATTCATTAATGGTGCGAACGACGTACGTCTCTGGTTCCAAACCAACAATTTTATAATAGCCAGTTCCATCAGTCGCCGCCCATCTCCGTTGATGAACACCTTCCTTTAACGCACTAATCGTCGCCCGAACCACCACATTTTGAAGACCGGTGCCAGTTTCATCTGTCACCCGACCGGATATTGAACCAGTACCGGCCTGCGAATAAAGAAATGATAATCCGCTGGTGGTAAACAAAAGAAAAAAGACACCAAGTGATTTTTTTGTTCGATAAAAAAACTGCTGCAAAATACAGGAAAGCCTCATCTTCAGAATCAGCATCATTTTAACCCCCTTAAACGCCACAATATTCCTCGTTTCATGGCGGTAAAAATATTTTTTTACACCGCCATATCGAAAAAATTGATACAAAATTACAAACATCATGCCAGATCGATTTTGATATTGGTCGGTCAAATTTTGTCGATGCTTTCCCTTGAATGGCCGTATCTGTTCACAGGTAAGATAAAATAATTGCTTCTGTCATGCCCGAATGCTTTAATCGGGCATCCATTCGTCTGAAAAAGTGTGGATTCCCACCCAAAAAATGCGGGAATGACAGATTTGATCCACCCTGTGAACGGCTACGAATTTTGACTTGACCCGGCGCGTTACCGCTGCATTACACCGCAGAGCGCTGTAACGAGGGAGGTTTTTTACTCCCGTCAGGAAAAATAAAAATAACTCATAGATTTATCTATGGGACAGATTCATTTATATGACAAATTCATCTGTCGGCTCGATACATCTCCAGGATCGATTTATCTCTGATATAATAAGAATGTTCATAAATTTTCCTTGCAATTCTGTAATTTATCCCTTATATTTAAGCGTGATTTTAAATGAGTTATGACCGAATTGGAATTTAAGATATAGGGAGGAATTCGCCATGGCAGAACCAAATTTAACTTATGAACGTAAAGTATCGGGTGAAGAGGTGCAGGAAGGGTTTATTTTCATCCTGAAAGATTTTTTGCATTTTTTCCCAAAGCCTGATATCAATTTTAAGTTAAAAGTCGAAGGGGAAGAATATGAGGTCGCGGTAGAAGCCTATGACTGCTGGTGTCAGGGACCACGCAAACCGCATGTCCATTACAAAATTCCCATCCGAAAATTTCGGGGCAAATTTCCCATTCATCGGGGCACCAAAGTGGTTTTTACCAAACTTGAAGATAATGTCTACGAATTAAAAAAGTAAATGCCAGGCTATTCCACAAATTTTAAGTTCTATTCTGAAAAAATAAAAGCATCCGAAACCTCAATCGTCCCGGTCAAAAAAGAAGCTTTACTCAAAATAGCGCTGGTTTTTCCAAATCAGTACGCGGTGGCGATTTCCAATCTTGGCTTTCAGGAAGTTTTTCGGCAATTGAATGCCCACCCGGGCGTGGTTTGTGAACGCTGTTTTTTATATCCCCCGCCGCTTCAAAATCTCCCGCTGACACTCGAATCAGGACGAAATCTTCATGAATTTGATATCATTGCTTTTTCGGTGTCCTTTGAACTGGATTATCCCAACCTGCTGCAAATTATCCAAAACAGTCAGCTTGAATTATTCGCCCATAAGCGGGATGACCGCGACCCGCTGATTATTTGTGGTGGCGTTATTTCCATGCTTAATCCCCTGCCCCTAGCGCCTTTTATCGATGTTTTTTTAATTGGCGAGGCGGAAACCCTTGTCGGTGATTTTTTGCGTGTCATGCTGCAGTATAAAAATCAGGGACTGAAATCTACGGCCTGTCTGGATTCGTTGAAACAGCATCCTTCTTTCTGGTTGCCGAATGATCCGGGCGAAAAGAAAGCGAAGATAATCATTACCAGAGATCGGCGCGCTGAACCGATCCAGTCTTCGGTTATTTCCTCACTCAGTCATTTTAAAAATATGCACTTAATTGAAGTCGGTCGTGCCTGTGGTCGGGGGTGTCGTTTCTGCGCGGCGGGTTTTGTATATCGGCCAATTCACTTTTTTCCGGTGGAAATCCTCCTGGATCGGGTTTTAAACAATCCATTTGAGGCCAAACGGGCGGGATTAATTGGTTCCGCGCTATCGGATTATCCCGATCTTGAGCTTTTATGCGGCAGGTTGGTGGAAAATAATTTCGAGTTGGGTCTTTCTTCCTTTCGATTGGATGCGATTTCGCCTGATTTTGTCAATATTCTTGAAAAAGGCGGTATTAAAAGTTTAACATTGGCTCCTGAAGCTGGTTCGCAACGGCTGCGGAATATTATTCATAAGCAATTGACTGAAGAACAAATTTTTTCAGCGATTGAAGCCATCTCGAAATCAAGTATCCGGTCTTTAAAATTCTATTTCATGACCGGTTTCCCCGGCGAGAGTCAGGATGATCTGGATGCGATTGTGCAATTGATGCAGCAAATCGTCAAAATTGTTCGTTCCGACTCGAAAATTTCGCTCAGTTTCAATACCTGCATTCCCAAACCCGGGACTCCCTTTCAATGGAGCCCGATGACCGAAGAAAAATTGATTGACCAGAAACGAAATTATCTCATCAATGAATTACGCAAGATGAAACGGATTGATGTGGGTCGAAAAAGTGCCCGTGAGGAGATTTTACAGGCGCTTTTTAGTGCGGGAAATATCGAAACCGGTCGTCTGATCGCCGAATATGTGACCGGAAAAGCTTCGTGGCATCAGCTTTTAAAGGCAAATCAGGAATTGGTGACGCAATTGATTTTTCATCCAAAAGATTTGGAAACCGCATTTCCCTGGGATTTTTTAATAACAGATGAACAACGAAAAGTCTTATGGAAAAATTGGGAAAAGGCTAATATGCTGCTGGCTGTCAAATAATGAGGTATCGATAAAATAAAAAAGCACCCAGAAGGTGCCTTTTTATTTAACTGGCAACTGTTTTAATGCGTTGGGGTTTTTGAACTCTCCCACTGCGAATGCAACGTGTGCAGGCATAAATTCTTTGCGGGGTTCCATCAATAATCGCATGTACTTTCTGAAGATTCGGGAGCCAGCGGCGTTTGGTCAAATTGTGCGCATGACTGACGCTATTTCCAACCGAAGGCTTTTTTCCGCAAATATCACATTTTCTCGCCATAAAATCTCCCTTTATAACTTTTATCGAAATGAATGCTATTAACCGCTTAATAAATAAGTCCCAAATTATACAAAAAAAATCTCAAAAAAGCAAGGAAATTATTTGTGACTTTGTTTTAAAATAGTAAAATTTATTGAGTCATACGGCCTGGTTATAAAAAGGAGATTCTTTATCCTGCAAAAAGCACAGCACTCAGAATGACAGGGCTGGCTTTGATTTTTTAATTTTAATGAAAAGTCTGATTCACGCTGCAAAACGCGTAGCTATTTGGTTAAAATGATAAGAATTTGAATTTAAAAAAAGTTACAATTTAATTAATACGCACGTTAGAATGTGTCCGAGAACTAAAAAATTGGCCAAAAACAACCTTTCGAAGGTTAAGAAGAACACGAGATATAGATTATATTTGAAATTTTAATCTATGCGTATAATTATACCCATTTAAAAACCTTCGAAAGGTTAGTTCGCGGACACGCGCTTTAGCGCGTGGTTCCATGAATGCCCTCCAAATCACCGGGCTTTTACGCCCGAGTTCTGATAAACCAATTAAAATCCCCTTTAAAAATTTGGGGGCAAGCCGTTCAACGAGCGAAAGCCCGTGGCTATTTATTTATTTTTCAAAGCGTTTAAATATTAACCTGACGGCCACAGGGGGAATTCTCACCATTTTAAAATAAATTTTTTAATTTTCAGGGTTTTGCAGGTATATTAACAGTTACTATCGGCTACTTTTTCATCCAAATCATTATTAACAAAAACAATTCAGCCTTTAACTTACCAACGGAGGTTTTCATGAGGTCAATTATACTCTTTTTTTTGATGCTGAGCTTAACAACATTAAATTTTGCTCAGGATTGGGAAGGGATCAGTCCCGAACCGCAGGGGAATTCACTTTTTGATATCTATTCGCCTGATGAGCAAAATGTGATTGCCGTCGGGGCGCTGGGAACGATTATGAAATCTTCAGATGGCGGTGAAAAATGGGAATTTGACATTCGGGTGAATGGGCATCGCACCAATTTTTACTCAATTTTTTATCTCGGAGCTAACTCGGCCTGGATTGTTGGCGAAAAGGGCGTTATTTTACAGAGTGATAATGGGGGAATTTCGTGGCAAAATCAGACATCAAACCGGACTGATGATTTAAAGGCGATTTGTTTCATCAATGCCCAAACAGGCTGGATTGTCGGCGCGAATGGAACAATTTTATCAACCTGGGATGGTGGAAAAAACTGGAATGTGCAAAAATCATTGGTTCCTCACGATTTAAACGCGGTCGTTTTTATCGATAAATCCACTGGCTGGGTGGTTGGCAATAATGGGACAATTTTAAAAACTAGTGATGGTGGACTCCATTGGTCGACTCATCATAGCCGAACCATGCTTAATTTATATGATTTACATGTTTTCGATCAAAATAATCTGCTCGTTGTTGGCGGCGATGCCAAATCAAACATCATTTTGCGGGCAACCGACGGGGGAAATTACTGGACGTCACAAAATAGCGCCTGTCGGTCCATTTTAAAAAAGATACAGTTTATCGATGGGAAGACCGGCTGGATTTTAAGTGCCAGTTCCGAAATACTAAAAACCACAAATGGCGGTGAGAATTGGACTTATTACGATTTCTGGCATTATGAATCGTTTTATGGAATCTCCTTCGCCAATCCCGAAACCGGCTGGATTGCCGGTGAATTTGGCATTATCAAAAAAACAATTAATGGCGGTGCAAATTGGGAGGATAAAGCGGCAAAACCATACGCCCGCTATCAACAAATCCGATTTGTTAATGAATCGACGGGTTTCCTGACTGGTATTGATCGGCTTAAAAAACAGATTTTTCTCCAGAAAACAATTGATCATGGTAAAAGTTGGAATCAAATCGCGAACGATATTACCGATGAATTTAGTCAATTAAATGGTATCTTCTTTAACGATAAAAACAATGGTTGGCTAATTGGGGCGATCAACGACACCACGAATCCGAATAAAATGGGAGGTCAAATCTATAAAACGACCGACCAGGGCAAAACCTGGTATGACCAGCGCCATGGCGAAACTTTTGAATTCATCAATGCCATCCATTTTACTTCTCCCGATTCCGGCTGGATTGTGGGGCAGCATGGTTTCATTCGGAAAACCAGTGATGGCGGGAATAGCTGGCAAAAAGTCAGCCGGGTTGATCCGCAGACGATTTACTATTGGCATGCCGTTCAATTCGCCAATTCAAAAACCGGCTGGATTTGCGGGATTAATCGAACCGATCCGGTTCAACACTCGGCGATTTATAAAACGACCGATGCCGGCCAGACCTGGGAACGCCAATTAGCCCTTGAACAAAATTTTATCAATTCATTCCTTTTCCGCGATTCACGAAAAGGGTGGCTGGTGGGCAGCAAAGGCTTGTTGATGGAAACATCAAACGGCGGGGGCACCTGGAATTCAATCCCGCTGAACACTACCGAAAATCTCAAAATCATCAAATTTTCGACTCACGAACAGGGCTATATCGTGGGTGATGGCGGGACTATTTTTCATTCACTCGATGGCGGCAAAAACTGGGAGAGCGTGGTCTGTTCCACCAAATCCAATTTATTGGACCTCGATTTCATTACACCGGACATCGCGTGGATTGTCGGTGAGGGCGCTACTTTACTAAAATCTTACAATGCAACAGTTCCCGTTGAACTGGTCGCTTTCAATGCGCAAATTGTTGAAGGAAAGATAGAATTAGACTGGTGCACCGCCAGCGAAACCAACAATTATGGTTTTGAAATACAACGCGGCACAAATCCCACCCAGTTTACCAAAATTGGCTTTATTCAGGGCGCCGGCACGACGACTGAAATGCAAACCTATTCCTTTATTGATACACCGAATACTGCCGGAACCTATTATTACCGATTAAAACAGGTCGATCTGGATGGCAGTCACCACTTTTCCCAAATTTTGGAGGTCAATTTCAACAACCAGCCATCGGCATTTCATCTTTATCAAAATTACCCCAACCCATTTAACGCCGAAACCGTGATTTCTTATGAATTACCCACACCCGATCGGGTGCGCCTGACCATTTACAACACCAAAGGCCAGCAAGTCGCCGAACTCCTGAACGAAAACAAACCCGCCGGTCGATTCACCGTAAAATTCAACGCGGAGGGATTGCCGGGAGGGGTGTATTTTGTGAAGATGGAGAGTTCGGGGGGAGTGGGGGTTCGGAAGGGGGTTTATGTGAGGTGAATTAAATCGCTCAAATTCCGTCCTTAAGTCAAATAAAACAAAATCCCTAAAAAATGCGAAATACTCCCGCCCAGCACAAACAGATGCCAGACAAAATGAAAATAGGGGACTTTTTTGATGGCGTAAAAAATCACACCCAGCGAATAGCAGAGGCCGCCAATTAAGAGCCAGATGAGCAGTCCACGGGGGACGGTTTCCAGCATGGGTTTAATGGCAATAAGCGCCAGCCAGCCCATCACCACATAAAAAGTGACCGAGAGCATTTTATAGCGGCCGATTATAAAAATTTTCGTAATAATGCCCCCAATCGCCATGGCCCAGATGAGTCCGAAAAGGGTCCAGCCCCAGGGACCGCGCAGGGGAACCAGCGTTATCGGGGTGTAAGTTCCCGCAATAAGCAGGTAGATGGATGTGTGATCCAGAATATTGAAAAAATTCTTGACTTTTTGATTGGTAAAACTATGATAAAGGGTTGATGATAAATAAAGAATAAAAAGGGTGGCACCATAAATACTAAAGCTGACAATACGCCACACATCGCCGTAAAGACTGGCAAAAACGACCAATAATACGAGCGCGGCGACACTTAAAGCTGCCCCAATGCCATGGGTTACACTATTGGCGATCTCCTCGCCTAAACTCTGTTCTCTACTGGAAGAAATTTCTTTTTTCGATTTGTATTGGCTGTAATTTTCATTTCCGTTTTTCATTGTAATCGTCGTTCTTTTCTGCTAGTTAGAAATCTATTTTATTATTTGGTATGCTTGCGGCTGGAATTGATAAAAGCAATTCTGTCTGGTTAATTAATCGATAGCTTTTTGTCAAGGTCATTTAGAGTCGTACCCAGCACTTCCTGTTCGTCAAAGCGATCTACTGTATCATCGTAACAAGTCATCTTCCAATTTCCGGACATAATTTTTTATATATTGATGTTGCATCTCCCGAAGTTTTTCGGTATCCAAATATTTTTTCCATGCCAAAAGTTTCTGTTCTTCAAATAAAAAAGGTTCCTTCTCAAAAATTGGTTTTCCTTTGGTAAAAATTTCGATAAGAAGTACTGGATCGGTAAAAGGTGTTAACACAACCAGATCCACCTGTTGGCCAAAAATACCCTGCAATTCAAAGATGAGCTGTAATTTATCAATCGGCGCATTTCTATCCTGGAAAGTCAACGCAATATCTATATCACGCATCGCATGCGTTTTTGCTTTGGCGTAGGAGCCGAAGATGATAAAAAGCGCAATCTTATGCTGATGGCAAAATTCTTTTATTTGCTTAATTTTTAATTTATCAATTTTTATGAGAGTGATATAATAACAAATTGAAAATTTTTAAGTTATTATTGATATCATTATTTAAGGAAATTTTTCAAAATTTCACTACCGTACACTTTTTTATAAAACTTTTTAAGCGGCAATGGTGATCCTCATCCAAACCTAAAGCTGTCAGGCTAAAAATTTAATTTTTCGAAAATAAAATAGTTATAATCCTTTAATATTTTTAAAACCTTATTTTCTTATTTTCAACCTTAGTAGCCCCGGCACCCAATGTAACTCAACCTTATTATCTCATTAATAATGAAATTCAATAAAATATGAGGTCTAAATATACAACAAGTTCACTTTATTATCAAGAAATTTATTGGAATTTTATAAGGATTATAGGAGAAGCGGCTATGCACCACATTGAAGATTTAGAAAGACCTTAATTTTCCAAAACAAAGCCAAAAGGGCAGCTTAAAACAAAAAACCCTGCCTTAATCTGGCAGGGTTATTTAATTTTAAGATTGGTGATGAACTAAAATTCGTCATTAGTTCCAGTTTTCTGGTTTGATTGTTTCTCACGATTTTTTGCAACAATTTGATTTAATCCGTCAACAAGCTGATTGACGTCATCAATTCCACGAAAGCGCGCTTGCAACGCAAGCGTTCCCCAGGCGGGGCGCCCGCCTCAGGAGAAACAGTACAATCCGATTTGATGGAGCGGCTCGACTAATTCGGGATAGACATAGACAATTTCAGCAATGCTTGTCTCGGCGGTAATGTAGCTCATGTATAGTTCCTCTGTTTGTTAAATCCCTTTACTTTTTATTGACATAGTTTATGGTTTTAATAATACCTGAAATTCTAAAATGAAACGTTTTTTCTTCGGAGAACTCGCTTTCAGTGGGAAATTGACCCCCGCTGTCTCTCCCCCATTTTCAAAAAGCGAAAATGGGGGAGGCAGGAGGGGGTCTCTCATTGATTCATACCCTTACAAATTTCCATTTTAGAATTTTAGGTAATAGTTATTAAGATGCAAAAAGGGTGATGATGATTCAATCTTTGGCTTATTATTTTAAATTTGTCTAAAATCGAAGGGGAATACCTGAAATTCTAAAATGAAACACTTTTCTCCGGCGAAATCGTTTTCATCGGGAAATTGACCCCCTCTGTATCTCCCCCTTTTTCAAAAGACGAAAATGGGGGAGAGAACCGGGTTTTTTTTCCCCCAAATTCTGTTTTTGGGAATTTGGGGGAGGCAGGAGCATAGTCGTCAGGTTAAGCCCCTAATTTATTTGAAAACAAGGTTTTGATATACAACAAAAATTTTAGAAATATCAAACATTTGACCCTCACCCCAACCCTCTCCCAGAGGGAGAGGGCGTAACTATCCCCTCTCCCTCTGGGAGAGGGTTAGGGTGAGGGCAGTTTTTAATTTAACTTAATGCTTAATTTTCAATTAGTTATCACCTTAACCTGACGGCTATGGCAGGAGGGGGGCTTTCATTGATTTATAACCTCATAAATTTCGATTTTAGAATTTCAGGTTATAAAAATAGACCAATGAATTTACTGATTGGTTTGTATAAAAAATAAGACAGGATTTACCTGAGATGTGGGATTGAACAGGATTAACCTGATGCTCACAATTTATAATGCGTATTAAGAGTTTATTAAATCGATACAGGTGTGCATCAATGCTATATATTGTCCGTGCAATATATAAAAGGCATTGCACTCCTCACTTAAATGACTTTAAATCCAATTAATCCTGTCCCATAGAAGATATGCCATATCACCATTAAAAACCAACATTCAACGCAAATCGATGAGTGGCCTCCAGGCGGCCATAATAGACGAAAGCATAGTCAAATCGGATATAAGTTTCACCTGGCGAGAATGCAAAACCGCCGCCAAAGGTGAGTCCGCCATCCAGTTCTTCCATACCAAGGCCGTGATAGCCGGCGCGGATGGAAAAAAGCCGCTGGAAAGTGTACTCTGTCCCGACATTGACGTACTGATTATTGTCATTGGGATGGCTAAAATCCGAGGCGATGGTGATTCGATTTTGTGCGGTTTTCAATAAATTCATGGCAAAACCAAATCGAAAAGCCAGCGGGAGTTCCCATTCTTCGGTTTCCAATCGAGCGCGAACGGGCAAATTCCCCTCAAAGTCGGGATCGATGTCCACGAAAAGGCTGGAAGTTTGCCCTTCAAGTTTAATCGGTGGGCCAAAATTGGAGATGGCGAGTCCAAATTTTAAATCATGAAAATCCGTTTGATAGAGCGTCCCAAAATCAATCGCCCAGGTTGAGCCATTGGCGCGCCATATTGATTGGCGAATATATTTGAAATTGGAGCCAAGGGTCAGTTTTTCGGTTAATTTGCGCGAATATGAAAATCCGAGGTTAAAATCAATGGATTGAAATGTTTCCCCGGTTCCCTGGGGATAATAGACGGTGCGGACGCGTTCTTCGGGCGTCGTTAAAAAAGTGGTGAAAAATGCGATGGTACTGGTCCCGGCTTCCAGCGGAAAAGAAATTGCTGCAAAGTCATATTGCATACTGGCGAGCCATTGCGAATGCAAAAAAATTGCTTCCCGCTGGTTTAAATTTGCCAGGCCGGCAGGATTCCAATGAATCGAGGAAATATCATCTGCCAGACCCGTAAATGCTTCTCCCATGCCTACTGCGCGAGCACTGGCACTAATTTTTAAAAATTGTGCGCCGGTTGTCCCGACCTTGGAGGTTTGTGAAAAAAGTAAACTTCCAGATAAAAAAATGAGCGTCAGGACAAAGATTAATCTAGACATTAAAAGCCTCCAATTTAAACAAAAAGCGCTTTTTTAATTTTATCGTGATACATTTGGCATTAAAAATATCGAATTTCTGTCATCCAACGTTCGCGAATAGCCGTATTGTGAAAGTTATTATTCACGAAGTGATTTTCGCTTGCGTATTTTTTGTCCTCACCCGAGAGGAGAGGGTTAAAGTGGTGGTATTGAGATACTTTTAATTAATATCAAATAACCACTTCGTCTTGAGAAAATATAACCTGAAACTATTTTATAATCGCCAATCTGCCAATTTTTTTGCCAAATTGCGCGTCAATATGATAAATATAAGTCCCGCTGGCGACCTCTAATCCAGTTTGATTTTGCAAATCCCAGATCGCATCTCCACCCGGGCCGGTGTGATCAAGCTGGCGCACCTGTTCACCGGTGACCGTAAAAATGCGAATCGTACAATTTTCCGGGAGATGCATAAAAATAATTCGACGCCCCCCCCCTAATCCACTGCCTGTACTGGAGGCGGACTGATCAAAAACCGAGCTGGCGATATAAGGATTGGGAACTGCAATTATTTCATCCAGGGTGGACGCCAGACGACTTCTCGGGGTGACCATGACCACATTGGGATTTCCCAGGGTTTTACTACATTCCAGTGGCGCAATTCCCTGTTCTTCGCTACCAAAATCGTAAGCAGTTACGGCATAATAATACGTAACACCATTCATCAGATTCTGATCGATATACGAATGGCGCAATCCCGAATTATTGCCGAGGTAAAATCGGACGCCATCAACATCAATCGCGTGAAATCCCTGATTTTGATTCAGGCTGTCAAATTTCGCAATGGGAGTACTATAAATGAGCTTTCCGCGAGCATTATTGATTGGCGTCCCCCAATTTTTGCCATCGGTGCTGCGATAAATGGCATAGCCCTCAAAATCATTCCCCAGTATGGGATCGAAAGATTTTTCAGCCCGGTTGTCCCAGGAGAGTTTGACACTGTTATCGCCCGCTTCGGCTGATACAATCGGTAAATCGGGCGCTTTTTGGAAATTAAAATTAAAATGATAAATAGCCTGTGCAATTTTCGCGCGTTCGTTTATTTGCGGAAGCGAGTCACTAAAAAATGTTAGAAGAGCAAATTTTTGTGTTTCGGCAGCCGCCAGGGGGAAATAGCCGACACTTATCAGGAAAGCGAGATTTCCACTGGTGGTTGAAGTATTCGCTGTTCCCGGAATTAGCGCCTGCCACATCTCATTTCGATCTTCACGAAAATTCTGATTCACCGTTCGAATCGTCCAGCCAGTCAAGCCAAGTTGATCAACTTCGTCCAGGTCATTCTTTTCAAAATCAGGCTCACCTTCATCCCGAGCGCCATTGCCTTCGCCAGCATCATCTGTATCAGCTAGCCCATCCACGCCCGTATCATCCGATCGTTTATCGAAATCGCGTGGATCAGCTTCGGCTTCAACATCGGTGGCCTGCCAGTCATTATCATCGTCGATTTGATTGGATTGCGATTCATCAACTAAATTATCCCCATCATTATCCAGTCCATCATTGGCTTTTCCAGGTGTTTCTAAAAATGAAAATCCCATATAACCAATGGGTTGCATCTGGTTATTGAATTCACCGCTCTGCTCATCCCAGAAATAGACGAAATCATTATCATCATTAACTACCCACTGGTCAGGATTGGCATCGTTTCGTCCGCCAATTTGAGGCTCGCCATAAAGGCCCGAAACCAATTCCGGCAGGGCGCGAGTTCCGACATTGGTGATTTCATAAATGAGAAAAATCATATCTTCAGCGACGCGGGCGACGAATTCATAACCGCGGCCGGTAACTTCCAGACCCAATCCACGATTGTTAAAATTGGTGGTGTCTGGATTATACAGCGAAAGATTTCCTTCAATGTTTTTATCATTATACTGATCGCTCATTTTATAATAAAATTCAAGATCAGCGGTAAATTTACCTGTATGAAATTGACCCGGCCAGCTTTTTTCATTAAATTCATTTTTCGGAAAATTTTCCCCCCACGTTTTGGAAAGGGTATTAAGGGCAATAAATCCTTTTTGTTTATCCACTGATGGATCGCGATAATCTACCGAATAGCCTGCTAATGGCTCCCACCATTTGGTGTTATCGGCATTTCCTTCATCCATATCCAACGCATGGGTAACGATTTTTACTTCAGCCCCCCTGTCACTGAAAACCCGACCGCCCAATACAAGCCCAAAACGCATTCCGTATTGTACCTGACTGTTTCGGGGCCATTCGAAAGCGGGCGTATTCACGGGATGGGCAAAAGTTCCAAAATTCGAAACTCGCAAACCGACCTG
Source organism: Caldithrix sp. (assembly GCA_020722815.1). Classification (GTDB taxonomy): domain Bacteria; phylum Zhuqueibacterota; class Zhuqueibacteria; order Thermofontimicrobiales; family Sulfurfontimicrobiaceae; genus DYKB01. Next base: position 35,711 of record DYKB01000029.1, read on the forward strand.
ATTGGCATCCATTATTCCAAAAGTGCGCCAATTTGGATCAACTGTTGTTTTCGTCCCGGAAATAAGATCGCAAATCGTGATTGATAGTATTAAAATTAAGCAAATTTTGATGATTTTTAGAGCTAAAGTATGATTTGATAGTTTTTTCATTAAATTATCTCCAGAAAAAATGAGTGATCACCGAATTAACAAAATTCATCGTAGACCACCCGGATCTATGTCTTTACATTTTTTCAAGCCTTCATACCTTTGTAGCTAAAACTTTGTGTCATTCAAATGGGAATTTAAATTTGAGCATTATATTCTCATATCAATTAAAAATCATAATGCAAGCCAAGTAATATTTCGCGAGGCTTGCCATACCAGAATGGCCGGGTCATCCACTCCGGACTCATCTGCTGTTGAATTAATTCAATCGGTCGGCCGCTGACGCCAGAACTGGGCCAGACAGTTTTTTCATTTAAACGATCCAATAAATTATAAATCTTTAAATCAAAAGTTAAACCGGTTTTTTTACCTCCCAACCAGATGGAGAAGGTTTTATAAGCAACCAGATCCAGATCGAGCTGCAGCGGTCCACGCCCCTCATTGTAACGGGCAGTATCTTTTATGGGATCATAAGATTTTTGGGTGAAAGGATAACCACTGGCAATTTTACCATGAAGTGCCGTGCCCCAATTATTCGGTTGCTGCCAGGAAAAATGAAATTGAAAAATGTGGGGCTGATTCCAGTCGGAAATATAGAGCGACGGCGCGGTAAATTTTTGCAAATTATAGGGTGCGATCTTTTCATTTGGAGTCGGCTGAGAATTATTCATTTTTGTTGATTGGAATGTATAATCGAATTCAGTGAGTAGCTTCGAAAAAAAGTTTTTGGAAATACGAATCATCATGCCCTGGGAAAATCCAAAATCACAGGCATCCCAGACACTATAATAGCTTTGTCCATTGGGCGAAACATAAACCCTTCGACCAACCATATCACGAAAATCCCGATAGAACCATTTGATGCGTAGTCCCAGATCATATTCCATAATCTGTTCCAGCCCAATCTCATACGCAACAGTTTTTTGAAGTTTCAAATCGCCATTTCCCAGATCAGGAAGGTAGCGGCTGGTATAAATTTGATAAGTCGGATTGGAATAAAGTCCCCGGAAAGGCGGTAGTTGATAAAAATGGCCATAAGATGCAAAAATTTTTCCCTGTTTGGCAAAATTATAGGCCACCGAAACCCGCGGACTCACGGCCATTTTTTTACTGGCGGCTTGAAGACTATCAGATGACGGTCGTGTCCAATTCGCCGCTGATTTCGCATCCGGCGAAAAATAATCTAGCCGAATCCCGCCGTTCAGGATAATGGATTGCCATTCAATCCGATCCTGCAGATAAAATCCAATTTCAAAAGGCGTTGAACGATAAGCATCATCCAGCGAATCAGGATTGATAATAACATTGTCGGGAATACCATCACCATTCTGGTCACGCTCCAGATAATCTGCTTCAACATAATATTGGTGAAAAGTGACATCATGCCGCTTATATTCAAAGCCGGTTCGCACCAAATGCAAATAGCCTAACTGGGCTGTCATATCAAACCTTGAAATCAGATTATTACCGTTTTCGCTCATCCGAAAGTTGTCAGTACCCCGGACATAAAATTCACCCTGCGGATCAGTTTGCAATAATCCACTCCAAAGATAATTTTTTGTCGTAACCGCATCAAAAGCATATTCCCAGTTTTTATTCCAGAAATAGCCATTGAGAAAGGTGTAATAGAGGCGGTTGGAAAGCTGATGGGATAATTTCAGATAGTGTGAATTACCTTTGTTATAATTCCAGGTTTTACCATCGGGAATAAAACGGCCGCGATGGTCATCCAGATCAGAATAGGTACGCCACTTTTTGAATTGATAGTATGATTTATATTCCAGCTTCAAATTGGCTGAGTGCTCATAAAACACACTGTAATTTAAATTAAACGATTGTGAAGGATTCAGTGAAATATATTCAGGGGTGGCGGACTTTTCTTGCCCCATGGTCGTAAATTTATCCTGACCATAGAGATAACCCTCATCATTCCAATAGCGCGTTGACAGATTAAAGAATAGTTTTCCCTTCAAAATTCGGGGAACAGGTCCGCTTAACCTGCCCTCAAATTTTAAATTATTTATTCCATTAAAAGTTTTAATTTCTTCAGAAAAAGTACCCGTATGTGTCGTTAATATATCGCCAGTTTGAAAAGCAACCTTGCCGGAAAAGCTTTTTGGAATGGGTTTATTTAAAATTTGAATAACGCCCGAATTGGCGTTTCCATATTCAGCCAGAAAAGCACCCGAATTCAGGCGCAGTTCAAGAATTTCATCCAATAACACATCAAAGACCAGGCGATTTTCAAATGGTTCATTATGCGGAATTCCATCAAGCATATATTGAATTTCATTAATACGTCCACCACGCAAATGAAATTTATTTTGGGCATCGGGATTCGCCTCGGGCAGATATTTCAAAATATCCTGAAAAGTTTCCAATGGATATTTTTTAAGCTCAATCGGTGAAAATTCATCGACACTGGTCGCCGAATTTTTTTTAATTGTTGGTTTACCCTGTTTTTCGACAAAAGTTTTCCCAAGCTCGATAATGGTTTCAGAAAGCTTGAAATTAACCTGGGTTGTATGATCAGAGGTAACGTATATATCTTCAATAATAACAGGAACAAAGCCCAGATAAAAAGCCTTGAGCGCATATATACCAGGTGGCAAATTCAGGATAAAATAATGTCCTGTTGCGTCGGTAAATGCTTTTAATGGTGAGTTTACGATAGTAATCTCCACATCCTTCAGTGGCTTGCCAGTATCCTGATTGAGAACGATTCCGGCAATTTTACCACGTGTGTCAGCCAATACAGCACCCGGGATTAAAATGAGCAGAATTATATAAAATACGACCTTGCGCAGAAATTTCATCTGCTGACCTCCTTAAAGAGTTCAATATGAGTTTTCAAAACGATGTTATGGAACATGGATACAAAATGAAATTTACGTCAGGAGCTTTTCATTTATATTAATTTTTTTTAATAGGTAAATTTTTTCCAGTGCTAAAGCGCTGTTTTGAGCGACATCAATTCATCGATGCCCAGAATGATATTTTATTGTAATATACTGAAATTGAAATTCAGTGTCAAGAAAATTTAAAATTTATTGTAACTTTATCTTGTTTTTAGTTGAAAATAATTGCCCGAACAGGTAATTTTGAATGTCGGGATCGGATAGAATGATAAACAACGGGATTCTTTTTTGAGAAAATAATTTTATGACAAAATGAGGGATGATCAAATAAGCGAAAAAAAATCGAGAAACACGCTGTAAATGGATTTAACTTACAAATAATTTCATTATCTCATTTTGAGCTGCCTGTACGCCCGCCACAGGCTCGAATTTCCATTTTAATTGCAAAAGTGTCAGTTCCATCGCCGAAACAAAGGCGATAATATCAAGGGCATCGTAGTAGCCGACATGGCCGATACGCAAAATTTTACCTTTTAAATGCCCCTGGCCGCCAGCGATAATGATTCCGAATTGATTTTGCAGCATTTTTGTCAGTTGGGAATAGTCAATCGCTGCCGGGCACCAGACAGCAGAAACCGCATTGGATGGAAAATTGGTGAAAAGCTTGAGACCGCACGCTTGCATGGCCGATCGAATGGCTGTTGCAAAAACGGCATGTTCGCGCCAAACCGTTTCCAATCCTTTTTCTTTTAAATAATGAATGGATTCATTTAAACCGATGACAATGGTCGAAGCGGGCGTAAAGGGAGTCGTCCCGCTACCGATCGATTTACTCGCCTTTTTGAGTGATAAATAAAATTTTGGCGTCTCTGATTTCTGCATGATTTCCTGAGCTCTGGGACTGAGTGCAATAAACGCAAGCCCTGGCGGTAGCATAAAGCCTTTTTGTGACGCTGAAACCACGACATCAAGACCCCACTCATCCATCTTCAATGGTAACGCCACCAGGGCTGAAATTGCATCGACAATAATGAGAGCATCCGAATGTTGACGAATCGCACGGGCAATGGCGGGCAAATCGATAGCGACACCAGTAGAAGTTTCGCTATATGTCAAATAAACGGCTTTGGCAGCCGGATTTTTCTTTAATATGGCGACAATTTCATCGGCTTGTACCGCTTCACCCCATTCTTTTTTAATGACAACCGGTTGGATGCGATAGGTATGACAGATTTCAGCCCAACGCTCGCCAAACTTGCCCGCATCAACGGTAATAACCTGATCCCCTGGATTCACCAGATTCACGACAGCAGCTTCCATTGCCCCTGTACCTGATGATGTCAGTACAAAAACCTCATGTGCTGTCTGAAAAACGTATTTTAAGCCTTCCCGAACGGAACTAAAGATGGCTTCAAACTCCGGCTTTCGATGGTGAATAATGGGTTCGTTAAACTTTCTCAAAATAAAATCCGGAATGGGGGTCGGCCCCGGGGTGAATAAACGACTACGATTTAGTTTCATCATTCAACTCACAAAAGGTTATTAATTTTTTGCCAGACTTCTTTTCGCCCGGCATGGGTGATGGCTGAAAATGGCAGCAATTCTGCTGTGGGATAAATCGGCTGTAATTGCTGAGTATTTTCAGTCAATTGTTGTGTTAATTGATTACCTGAAAGTTTATCCGCTTTGGACCCAATAAAAAGCGGCGGAATACCTAAATTTTTAATCCACTCAATCATTTCAATATCTAATTTGGAAAGTGGATGTCGGATATCGGTAATGATAATTACGCCACGGAGTGTTTGACTCACCTTAAAATACGATTCTACCAATTGCTGCCATTTTTCTTTTTCGGCTGGCGGAACGCTGGCAAAACCATAGCCTGGTAAATCAACAAAATAAAAACTTTCATTTATCAGGAAAAAATTTAATAAACGGGTTTTACCAGGTGTGGAACTGGTTTTCGCCAGATGTTTTCGATTCAGCAACCCATTGATTAAGCTGGATTTACCGACATTGGATCGACCAGCGAAAGCAATTTCAGGTAATTTCGTTTTCGGAAGCTGCGAAACATGGGCGACACTTTTTTCAAATTTAACAGATTGAATTTTCATTTTCGATTAATTCACCATGATTCGTTAAAAAGATTATTGATTAACTGCCTTAGCCTTTGGTTCCATGGCAAAAGCATAATCAAAAATTTCTTCCAATTTTTCAATGAGATGAACCTGAATTCCATTCCGGAGCTCTTTTGGTAAATCATAATAATCTTTTTCATTTTCTTTTGGAATTAAAACGGCTACAATACCAATCCGTTGTGCGGCCATCATTTTCTCATTCAGACCGCCAATGGCCAGCACATTCCCCCGCAAAGTAATTTCACCTGTCATGGCCACATCCTGTTTCACCGGTACGCCACAAAGTGCTGAAATAAGGGCGGCTGCAATTGTAACACCAGCCGAGGGGCCATCCTTTGGGATTGCACCTTCGGGAACATGGATGTGAATATCATGATTTTGATAGAATTCGGCCGGAATATTCAAATTTTGCGTGTTTGTCCGGGCATAAGAGAGCGCAGCCATGGCCGATTCCTTCATCACATCGCCTAAATTACCGGTCATGGTCAAATTTCCTTTACCAGGCATAATGGTGACCTGAATTTCGAGTATATCGCCACCAAAACGGGTCCAGGCTAAACCGGTAGCCGTCCCCACGAGTTCTTTGTTGCGAATTGATTTTTCAGCATGGTATGGGATACCCAGATAAGTTTCAAGATTTTCACGGGTGATATGAATTGGTTGCTGAACGCCATCGGTCACAATTTGTCGGGCAACTTTGCGACAAATTGCGGCTATTTTCCGTTCCAGATTACGCACACCGGCTTCACGGGTATATTGTCGAATACTGGTTAATATAATTTCATCGGATATCTGAAGCCGTTTTGCATCCAGGCCATGCAACTGTAATTGCCGGGGAATTAAAAATCCTCGGGCAATTTCCAGTTTTTCAAATTCCATATACCCCGGCAGATGGATAATTTCCATCCGATCCAGCAAAGGCTCCGGAATCGCATCCGGTACATTCGCGGTGGTAATAAAAAAAACTTTACTGAGATCGTAGTCAATTTCAAGATAGTGATCATTAAATGTTGCATTTTGTTCGGGATCCAGGACTTCCAACAGTGCTGCCGCGGGATCCCCCCGGAAATCCATGCTCATTTTGTCAATTTCATCCAGCAGAAAAACCGGATTAACCGTTTTCGCCCGTTTCATGGATTGAATGATTCGACCGGGCATCGAACCAATATAAGTACGCCGATGACCCCGAATTTCGGCTTCATCCCGAATACCTCCCAGTGAAACCCGAATAAAATTGCGGCCCATGGCTCTTGCAATCGATTTCCCCAGCGAAGTTTTCCCCGTACCAGGTGGCCCCACAAAACAGAGGATTGGCCCTTTCATCTTTTTGACCAGTTGCAGAACCGCCAGATATTCGAGAATGCGGTCCTTTGTCTTTACCAGGCCATAATGGTCTTCATCCAGAATCTGCTTGGCGCGGTGAATATCGAGGGTATCGGTGGTTTCTTCATGCCAGGGAACCGCGATGAGCCAATCGAGATAATTTCGGATAACGGTCGCTTCCGGCGACATCATTGGCATTTTATCCAGACGATTCAGTTCTTCCACCGCTTTTTCCAGCACCGCGGGTGGCATTTTGACGGACTCAATTTTGTTTCTTAATTCTAAAATATCTGAATCAGGCTCAGATTCATCACCCAGTTCTTCCCGCAGTACGCGAATTTGCTCCTGCAAATAATAGTTCCGCTGTGATTTCTGGATGCGATGGCGGACTTTTTTCTCGATATTCCGCTCGATTTCTAAAATTTCTTTTTCATTTTCTAAGATTTGGGCTAATTTAAGCAAATGCTGCCCGATACTCCGACTTTCGAGTAATTTTTGTTTATCTTCCAGGTTTATCATTAAATGAGAAGAAATAAAATCTGCAATTTTTCGGGGCTGGGTAAAATTTTCAAGCGTGAGCAGCAGCTCATCGGGAATATTCCGATTTAGCCGAACATATTCTTTAAATATGCTGATCACGTGGCGAACCGTCGCCATAATAGTCGGATTATTAATATCGGCATCGATAATCGGTTCGATTCGCGCTTCAAAGTACTCCTTTTTCGGCGTGAATCGTTTAATTCGACCGGGAAGCAGACCTTCAATCAACATTTTAAAATAACTGTTAGGCAATTTTATGACCTGCAAAATTCGGGAAATCACGCCCAGTCGATAAATATCATTTCGGGTCGGTTCTTCAATATCCTGCGCTTTCTGGGCGGATAAAAAAATGACTTTTTCCGCCATTAATGCCTCTTCAATCGCCCGTAATGAAGGCTCCTTCCCCACCAATAACGGAAATACCATGCCCGGAAACATCACGACCTCTTTCAGCGGGAGAACCGGCAGAAGATCCGGGATTTCAATCTTAATCTCATCATGAATTGTTTTTGACATTTACTGTTTTCATCCTATAAAATTTTCCATTATCATTTCATCCTGATTCAAGAGAAATATATTTTCTATCAACCCAAAAGTCTGTTAACTGATTTGGTTTTATCATTCACTATATGATAAGGAAAGGAAATCGATTCGCTGCTTTTCAATTTAAAAGATATTTGGTTTAATTTTACGAAAAGTGAAATTATATGTTCCTGAAGAAAAGGGTGAGATTTTTATCTTTTGTGAGTCTCAAAATATCCCTCCAGCAAGTCATCCTGCCATCAATTTTATCGAATTATCAGGCCGGTTTTTTTAATTGATTATACTCATAAATCGGATTACCATTATTTGCAACGGTCTCTTCGGTGATAATGCATTTGGAAATTCCCGACAGGGAAGGTATCTGATACATAATATTTCGCATAAATTCTTCCATCACCGCCCGGAGTGCACGGGCACCGGTTTTTCGGATATTGGCCTTCTTCACCACCGCTAAAAGTGCCTCTTCTTCGAACTCCAGGGAAACACCATCCATTTCGAGCAACCGCTGATATTGTTTGACCAGTGCGTTTTTAGGTTCTTTGAGAATCGACAACAGTGCATCATCACTCAATTCAGTCAAGGTTGCCACGATGGGCAGCCGACCAACCAATTCCGGAATAAGTCCGAACCGGAGCAAATCTGATGGAATCAACTGTTCCAACAGTTCTGACATCCCCAGACTATGTTTGAGTGCAATTTCGGCGCCGAATCCCATGGCTTTGGTTCCAACGCGCTCGGCGACAATTTTTTCCAGCCCATCAAAAGCGCCCCCACAAATAAAAAGAATATTTTTTGTATTGATGTTTATCAGATTTTGTTCCGGGTGTTTGCGGCCGCCTTTGGGCGGAATCGCCGCGATCGTGCCTTCCAGAATTTTCAGGAGTGCCTGTTGCACGCCTTCGCCGGAGACATCCCGCGTAATCGATGGATTCCCATTTTTCCGGGCGATTTTATCAATTTCATCGATATAGACAATTCCTCTTTCGGCTTTTTCCACATCGTAATCAGAAGCCTGAAGCAGCCGAACAAGAATATTTTCCACATCTTCCCCAACATAGCCAGCTTCAGTTAACGTGGTTGCATCAGCAATGGTAAAGGGGACTTTTAAAAATTTGGCCAGTGTCTGTGCGATCAACGTTTTGCCGGTACCCGTCGGTCCAACCAGGACAATATTGCTCTTCTCGAGTTCAATTTCGCCCAGTGGATCAAAAGAATCGATACGTTTATAATGATTATAAACCGCAACCGCGACGCTAATTTTCGCGTTTTCCTGGCCAATCACATAAGCATCCAGCTCTTTTTTGATTTCAGCCGGCGTGGGAATTTTGCCACGCATATTTTGGACGCGATTCGATAAATCCTGCCGAATAATTTCGCTGGCGTTTTTCACACATTCGTTACAAATATAAACATCCGGACCCGCAACGATGCTATCTACCTGATTTGAATTTTTACCACAAAATGAACAGATAATCAACCGATTATTCCGTTTCTCATACTTTGCCATTCCATCACCTCATCAAGAAAAACGAAATTTAGCTCCGTTTCCGAACCAGTATTTCGTCAACCAATCCATATTTTTTTGCATCTTCGGCGGACATAAAAAAGTTACGATCCGTATCACGTTCAATTGTTTCGACAGATTGTCCCGTATGTTTCGCAAAAAGTTCATTTAACTCCTGACGGACATTCAAAATTTCCTGGGCATGAATTTGAATATCCGAAGCCTGGCCGGTCGCCCCACCGAAGGGTTGATGAATCATAATTCGGGAATGCGGGAGGGCCGTGCGTTTGCCCGGTGCACCCGCCGCCAGCAAAAGTGCGGCCATACTGGAAGCCTGACCCAGGCAGATCGTGGCCACATCCGGTTTAATATATTGCATGGTATCATAAATTCCCAATCCGGAAGAAATATAGCCACCCGGGGAATTAATATATAAAAAAACGTCCTTTTCAGGATCTTCAGCTTCAAGAAATAACAATTGAGCGATTACCAGACTGGCCAGTGTATCTTCAATTGGCGCACCAATAAAAATGATTCGCTCCTTTAAAAGCCGTGAAAAAATGTCATAAGCACGTTCACCACGTCCTGTTTGCTCGATGACCATTGGGACAAGACTCATAATATCTCCTTATTTAATAAAATTTCCTGTCTTTTAGGCTGAAAATTTCTCAGAATATGATTTTCGAATTTCAGTAATTTTTGAATGCGCGACCACCCAATCAACTACTTTCTGCTCCATCAGTTTCAAGGTTAATTCTTCTTTTTCATCAGGTTTCAAATAGCGATTTCGAATCCGATCAATATCAGTATTATAAAGTGTCGCCGTTTCATTATAATAAACTTCATAATCGTTCTCTTCGACCGTCATATTTTGTGTGTCTTTAATTTTATCGCGGATCATCCGCCATTTGAGATTCCAGATGGTATCAGCGCGATACTCTTCTTTGAATTTTGCTTCATCAATCGGCTTATCACCTTTTTGCATTCTCTTTTTATATGATTCGAGGTAGAAGTTGAGGTGAAAATCGATGAGTTTATCGGATAATTCTATTGGATTGGATTTCACCAATTCGTCCATAACCGCGTGCAGGAAATTATTTTGCCAGTACTGTTTCGACTGATACGCCAAACGTTTACGCAGCGCCGCTTTTAACTCATCCAGCGATTCGTAATTGCCTACATCCTTTGCAAATTCATCATCCAGATTCGGAAGTGTTTTACTTTTTACCTCTTTTATTTTAGCTTCATAATGTACCATTTTAGGTTCGTCTTCTTCGGCACCGATATCATTCAGCACAACCCGGCGCGTATCACCCGCTTTGGCACCAATCAGTTGTTCACTCAGCACCTTCAGTTCCTCTCCTTTTTCCAGATTCAATTGAAAAAAGTGGTCATTAATTTTCTGACCAATAATTGGAACACCGGTAGAATCTATCTTCTGGAAATCGACTAAAACATAATCATTTTCTTTTGACTCGGTTTCAATCACATTCATCACCCCATGTTCTTCTCTTAAATTATCGAGCGCTTTCTCAATTGCGGCATCATCAACTTCAATAATTTCCTTCTCGAATTCAAAATCCTGAATTTTGGTCAGTTCAATTTCGGGTTCGACTTCCACCACGGCCTTGAAGGAAAGACCGTTTTGTTCATCATATTTAAAATCATCTATTTCCGAAGGCGGGACCACGTTCAATTTATTCTCTTCAATATAGCGCCCCAGATATTCCTCGACCAGCTTAGCCGCTATCTCCTGTCGGATTTTTTTGCCCAACAACTGTTTCAACAGCGAAAGCGGGACTTTCCCCTTCCGAAATCCATTTAAGACCACATCTTTTTGATATTCGTGATAGGCTTTTTCAAACTCAGGCTTTAAATCATCCATCGACACACTGATAAAAACTTCTTTTTGATTTTGACCACTCGATTCAACATTCGCTTCCAAGGAAGACTCCTCATGAATAATTAAATTTTGTTGATAAAAAAATAAGCAAGCTAAAAATCGCTCGCTTATCTGCCACTAAGTTAACACAAAAAATGCGAGAGAGGGGATTTGAACCCCTAAGCCTGTTCGGCACTAGATCCTAAGTCTAGCGCGTCTGCCAATTTCGCCACTCTCGCAACTATAACCTCTTAATATAACAACTTTTTTAAATAATGTCAATAATTTTTTGAAATTACTTGCCATAGCGCATCTTTGGGGAGAAGAAATCCTGGAAATTAATGATGTAATTAAGCCGTTTCCATTAAAACGAGGCACATGGATAAACATAATATCTAAACTGAGCAATTGGCTTTTAGCTATTGGCTAAAGTAAATTTATCCAACAGTGTAAGACAAATTGTTAATTTGTCCATTTATGATACCCATAAGTCCTTAAAATTAGGCAAATTGACCATTTACCCTACATCAAGAAAATCATTGGAACAAGCTTATCATTAAATTTAAAAAATTCAATGGCTAAAGGCCAATAGCCAAAAGCCAAACGCCCATTTTCGAGAATACTAAAATTGCATCAAAAAATCTTTAATTCAATCCCGATTTTGATGATTTCATTGGCAAATGGATTCGCAGGGGTGAAATCAGTTTGGTCAAAAAGATGCGGTTCAATGATGGTTTCATTGGTTGTTCTTAAAATCATTGATTTGACTTCCGAATCAAATGAATTCGAGTTTCCTTTCAAAATAATGGCCAGGTCAATATCACTGGATGGATGAACATTGCCCCGTGTATATGACCCCAATATATAGGCAGTTTTGATATCAAAATCATGCTTTAATAATCGGGACAGATATTCGGTGGCTATTTTAATAGCATTTCTTTTATCCATTTTCGATGCACTTTGATTGATCATCAAAATAATATAACTATTTGTATTCTAAAAAGCAAGTGTATCCTTTTCCTTAATATAAATAGCACTTACTCGAAAGGTTAGCCGGTTGTTTTTATCACAGATTGTATCTGAATATAATTCAGGTTAAGGTAGTAACAGAACTTATCCCAATTCGATTACTTTCAGCTTTATTTTTACAGCGTTAGGTCACAAATCACATTAATCAATTGAAAAATATAACCATATCAACAACTTATATATAAATATTGACTTCAGATTTAAATTTTTTAATTGTAACGCATAATTCATCCAGAAAAATGGTGTAATATTTTTTGATATTTTACTTGACTTTTATAATAAAAGTTTTAAATTATATATATGTAATAT
>DYKB01000029.1:48083-76067 GCA_020722815.1 Caldithrix sp.
TTTTGGCAATCTCTTTCTAAAGGAGTCAGAAATGATGCTAAATTTAAATAAACTGCTAGCTATTATCGGAATAGTTGCTGTAATTTTTATCGTAAATTGCTCACACACTGAAAATCCATTATCCCCCCAAGATCCACTTTCCAAAGAAGATGAGCAAGGGTTGTCTTCGGCAGCCAGTTCAGATTATATTTTATCCCGAACCGCTGAAAATCAATTACTATCGATTTTAGCCCGACAAATTGCTGAATTAGCAGGCCGAAACGAAATTCGCAATCTTATCACCACTGAAGTTATTAAATCATCACAACGGGAAGGTATTATTTCACTCGAGTCCTTGTTGGCTAAAAATATCACCGGTAAGTCGGTGGCCGAATTAATCCAAACCCAGGATAAATCGAATGAAATTAACTCACTTCTTGCGGCGTTGCCCCGTTCGTTGAACCTCATGCAAATAATTCAGGAACATCCATTGGGTATAGACGTTTATTTTCCTGTAACCACTCATCGCAAATTAATCGAAGAAGGTTCAGATACCAGGTTTTTGGTCATGTATTATGATGGTTATCTGGACGATCAGGTTGAACAATTGATTCCCGTCTGGGATAGCAACGGCAATGAAATCTCATTAACGACCAAGGAACCACCGGATGTACCGGTTTTGGTGATGACGCAGTGTGAGCATGAGGGGAAGTGTCGTTTGGGAAAAAATATCACTCAAAACAACTCGTTAAAAAAAACATTGAGTGCTTACTGTCTGTTTCTAAATGAATATACTATTATTAATGATAAAGAACCATGGCTTAGCGGTGATCCAGAAATTTATTTCACTACCCAGCTATATCCAAATGGTTATCAACGCAAAAATTGTTATGATTTTCGGGAAGGGACGTACCCCGTGAATCCTCCAAGAGATTTGGTATATTCTGCAAGTTATCCAACTCATGCAAAAATGGAAGTATGGGAAGATGATCCGGGAACTGACGATTGGTTAGAAAGATGGGGTGGATGGTATAATGATGTGTGGGTATGGGATATCTGGATGCAAATAAATATGAATGATTGGAGATTATATTATGGTGATGATCATTGCGCTAATGTAAAAATTAGAATTGGTTGGGTACAATAAATTTCATTGAATATGCTAAAAGCTACCGATATTTCACCAATATTAAATCGGTAACTTTTACTTGTTTTTTTACTTTAAACACATTTTAATCAGGATCTGCCAATGCTATCTTTATTTCTCAGTGTCATCTTTTTTCTCAACTTAGTCATCCAGGATAATAAAACCAACGAGGGTATCCCTGGTGCTCAGGCAGTTTGCCTGGATCACAAGGAAGGTGGAATGGCCGATACGACCGGCACCATTCGCCTCCAGGTTAAGCCAGGGAAACATCGTTTTCGGGTCTCGCATATTGGCTACAAATCGCAAACCATCAATCTCAATCTGACGCAGGACAATGCCACCGTGATTGTTCTTCTGGAATCACGAACCATTCCCATGCCGGAAATAATGGTTACCGATAGCCGGATTTTAAATTCCGAAGCCAAAATCATCAATTATCAATCCATTATCCGCCAGATTCCGGTGGCTGAACCGGATGTGCTCCGGGCACTCCAGACGCTTCCTTCCGTGAGTGCCGCCAGCGATTGGGGGAGTGTGCCGGCCATTCGCGGCCTTTCTCCCAATTATACCCACATTTATTTAGGTGACGCACCGATTCTGAATCCAACGCATGTCGGCGGACTTTTTACCGGTTTGGATTATGGCATGATCGACCAGGCCAAAGTCTATCCGGGGGTTGTGCCCGTTGAATATGGCAATTATGGCAGCGGAATGGTGCAATTGCAGCCCCGCTTTTCAAAAACCGCCGAAACCAGCGTGGAGTTGGGACTCATTTCCACTACCTTTCGAACCCTGTTATCACCAACGGCCTCCTGGCAAACCAGTCTGGCAGCACGCTATTTTACCTTAGATTACGTGAGCAGATTGGTTGAAGGGGCTTTTGGTTATCATTTTTATGATCTTTTCTGGGCCAATCGCTGGTCGCCGGCTGAATCGCGGCAGATTGTATCAAATATTTATTTCTCGCGGGAGAGTCTGCCTAATTCGGTTATTAACAATATGCTGAATGATATGCCGCCGGCATTATATGAAACAGTCAAAACATTGCCGCATTATGACAATCTGGTTGGGACCATTGAACTGAACTGGCAGCATACGCGCCTGAGCTTGTATTATTCCAGCACCCCCATGGAGATGGAAACCAGCCGCAATTGGGTTCATAATCGAATGTTAAAGTGGGGCGGCCGGTTGCAGCAATCAAAAGAAATTTTTGGCGGCCAATTTCAGACCGGCCTGGGCTGGGAAGAAACCCAAATGGATTATGAGTGGAATTTTGATCGGTCGGCTCTAAATGATATTATCGGCCCGCCGCAATTAGTCTTTTTTGATGATGCCCCGCCGAAATATCAGCATGATTTTAGCTATCGCACCCTGGCCGGCTGGATGAACTATCAGCGGTTGTTTTTTAAAAAGACAGAAATTTCCGCCGGGATTCGGGTGGAACAGGTTTATGATCAGTGGTACTGGATGCCCCGGCTGACGGGCGAACAAAAATTATGGGGTTGGAGTTTGAGTTTAGGCTACGGTTCCGTGTATCAACACACCTATCCCCTGAAAGAAAAATCGAACCATGAAAAATTTGCACCATTTACCATTCAGTTTCCCGCCGGCAACAATCCAACCCGGATACACACCTTGAACGCGCGGCTCAGCCCGCCGGACGACCGGTTTGGGATTGAAATCTATGGCCGGCGATTTTATCGCGTACCCCTATATGACTGGGCCTCCTACCGCCATTACTGGAGCGACGGCTTTGCCGCGGGCATGGAGTTAAATTCCCATGGCCGGCTCTGGTGGGGCGAATGGTTGGCCAGCTATACCCTGTCGACCTCCCGGGTAGCCTGGCGTAATCGCTGGCTGCAAAGCAACCAGGATCGGCCGCATCAATTAAAGCTCAACTGGGATTTCCCCTTTGGCAATCGCTGGCGTTTGGGATTGCAGTTTCAATTTGCTTCGGGGTATCCCTATTCTACGGTAACTCATTGGCTACCCATCTATTCCGGGAATGATTTTGTTTTCACCGGCGCGCCGATGGATTTTATTCCCCGTTTTGGGGATCCCAATAATGCCAATTACCCGGCTTATCATCGGCTCGATCTCTCGCTGGAAAAAGTCTGGAATGTTGGTGATGGTAAATTGACCGGCCAGCTTTCTATTTTAAACCTTTATAATCACAAAAACGTTTATTATTATGGATATGAATATGAATTTTACTTTTTATACGCCGGTATCAGACCGACCGCGACGATTGAAAAGGTCCCCAATTTTCCTTTATTACCGACAATTCATCTCGCTTATCAGTTTTAGTCTGTTTTTAAATTGTCTGGAGCCAGTGGGGCCAAAGCTGGAGCCTGTTACTGATATTTATATCAGCGGTGTCTTACAAACCGGACAGGGAATCCAGAAGGTCTATGTCTGTCAGGGGACTGATAATCCCCAAATATTTACGCCAAGCGATTCCACCCTGTTACTCAAAGATGCAGAAGTATTTTTATCAGGTGCTGGCTGGCGGATACAATTGTTTCCCGACAAACCTAGGTCATCCCAGTATTATTATGGACCCTATTTCTCCACCGGTCAGCAGCAGATTTTAATAGAACCGGAGAAGACTTATTCGCTGGAAGTAAACTGGCAGGGACAACATTTTATAGCGCAAACAACGACCCCGGTTGCGCCAAAATTTAATCCGATTGACACGACAATGATTATTAATGTCAACTCCTATGGATATGGATATTTCGAACTTTCCTGTCAAAGTCCGGCACAGGAACATATTGTTGAAGTGAGTTATCCAGCCTATGGCGGGATTAGTGGTGATTTTAATATAAAGCGGGGTCATCAATTTATAATGTCTTTTAATAGAGGCGACAGCACAGGAATTATCACCGCAGTGGTTGCCTTATGGAATGAAGATTATGAACGCGCACAAATATCAGCACAAGAACTTTTCAACCTGGAAACACCCATGAAACGCTACTCCAATATCCCCGGCGCGCATGGTGTCTTTGCTGCCATGTCCAATGATACACTGAAATTTCGCTATCGGATACGAAAAAGCTTGTAATTTAATTTTTTTCCGAACATTTTCTGATTTTATTAATCCTTCAATAATATCGGCTCTAAAATAGTCGATGTGATACAGATTATTCGCCATCATTTTTTGACACCTAAAATTCTATAATGAAAATTTATGATGCTACGAATTAATAAATGACCCCCTCCTGCCTCCCCCAAATTCCAAAATGCGGAATTTGGGGGAGAGGAAGCTTGGTTCTCTCCCCCATTTTCGCTTTTTGAAAATGGGAAAGATACAGAGGGGGTCAATTAACGACTTCACCAGAAAAAAAATGTTTCATTTAAGAATTTGAGGTGACAAAAAATTCAAAGCGGGCGGAGAGAAAAGCGTTTCGCTTTTGCCATGAGCTTAATTTTGGGTCGGATGATGAATTATTCGCAAAAATTCCATTGACAAATTGAAATATAAATTGTAATTTACAAGTAATTTTTCAAATTTCATGGATAAAATATTGAATAGCCTGACAGCTATAATGCATGATGTGTCAAAAGTAAAAACGAATTAAAGGAAGTATTTCCACATCTCGTTTTATCAATGATAATGAAAGCTTTCAGAATTCAATTCAACCCGGGACAACAGCCTGGCAAGTACGTTTGATTTGAAAACCAGTTGATAAAAACCTTATTCACCTTCGTAACGCCTGACTCACCACTCGCATCAACCTTATTTGGAGCGTTTACGAAATAAGCGAATAAGGTTTCCGCCGGGCGGATATGATTTGTTACGAAGGTCAATAAGGTTTGCGGGATTTGATAAAATCGGTCAGGACAGTCAATTTAATAATTTATCCACCAGTTGATAAAGAATCGCATTCACTATGTATATTTTACAATTTAATTTTTTATTAAATTATGGTAAAATATATTTTTTTATTTAAAATATTTATTTTTGTAATTAATAATTAATTTTTTTATAAATAATTATAAAATTTTTAAAGAAGGCGAAGATGAAACATTTGATCACTATTTTTTTAATTGTCACGACCACCGCTTCGCTGGCGCAGCAGCCAATCAATTTTGATGATTATTTTATGGATCGCTCACTTCGCATCGACCTCTATCAGGTTGGGGACGCACAGCAGGAATTTATCACCTTGCATCAGATTTATCAGGAGGGTATCTGGTCGGAGAATCCCCAAAATTTGATTGAACCATTCAGTAATGGTCGTTATTCAGTGAAAGTGTACGACGTGGCTTCCAATGCCCTGATTTATTCCCGCGGTTTCGATTGTATGTTTGGCGAGTATCGAACCACGACACCGGCCATAAACGGTATTAAAAGAGTCTATGAACGGTCGGTCAGGATACCGGTTCCGAAAAAGCCGGTGCAACTGGTCATCGAAAAACGTGATAAAAGGAATATCCCGGCGCCATTTTTTTCTGAACTGATTGATCCCGCCCACTATTCGGTTATCAAAGAAAAACCGGAGGCTGGCGATTTTATCTATCCCGCGCTCCAAAATGGCGATCCGCATCAGCATGTGGATTTTGTATTCCTGGGAGAAGGCTATACCAGTGCCGAGCAGGATAAATTTAAAACCGATGTGGATGAATACATAAAATATCTCTTCACGATTGAACCCTACAAATCGCATCAGAAAAAATTTAATATCACCGGCATTTTGCGGCCGTCTCCCGAATCGGCGATGGATGAACCGCGGCAGGGTGTCTATAAAAAAACGACTTTCAAAGCTTCGTTCAATGCCTTTGATCTGGATCGCTATATGTTGACCGAAAAAAATCATCTGCTGCGCGAAGTCGCGGGTCAGGTGCCGTATGACGCGATTATCCTGCTGGTCAATAGCAAACGCTATGGCGGCGGGGGCATTTATAATGACTATTGTGTTTCCACGGTTGATAATTCCGTGAGCAAACGGGTTTTTATTCACGAGCTGGGACATTCATTTGCCGGGTTAGCCGATGAATATTATAGCTCGGAAGTGGCTTACAATGATTTTTATCCCAAAGGTGTGGAACCACTGGAACCCAATATCACGGCACTATTGGATCCGGCGCACGTGAAATGGCAGGCGCTTTTATCGCCCGGCATCGCTATTCCCACCGAATACGGCAAAGAACAAATTGAAGCGCTTCAGCTCAAAAAACGCGAAAATAATGCAGCGATGAAAAAAGAGGTCGAAGCAGCGAAAGGGCGCGGTACTTCTGAAAATAAAATCAAATCGATTGAAAAGAAATATCAGAATGATAATACAAAACTCGACGAACAAATTGCGGCCATTCGTCAACAGTATGCGCATTTGACAGATAAAGTCGGTGTTTTCGAAGGTGCTGGCTATTCCTCAAAAGGGCTTTATCGCCCCATGATAAACTGTATGATGATTTCAAATACCAAAGATGAGTTTTGTGTGGTGTGTCAAAAGGCGATTGAGCGGATGATTTTGTATTATGCAGGGGAGTAGTGAATATTTTGGCTGTATTTCGAACAAAAATATCATTTCGGAAATTCAGGCGTGAAACGTAATACGTGATGCGTAAGGGAAAAATAAGCCGAAGATTCGACCGAAATAGCAAAATCACCTTTCATGAAGCGCTTCAACAATTATTTTTTCCAGCTCAAATCCCGGTACCTGAACCAGATAATCACCCCGATTTAACTGCGAAAAGAGAACTTCCCCATTTCCGTCAGTTCGGGAATTGATTTGAAAATCTTCAAAAACGGATGTTAATTCAATCAGGACGTCTGGTAAACCGGTTTTGAGCTTCAAATCTCCACCGCCATGCTCAACAATCTGGGAGACTTTTACGTCACTTTCCCG
Source organism: Caldithrix sp. (assembly GCA_020722815.1). GTDB lineage: Bacteria > Zhuqueibacterota > Zhuqueibacteria > Thermofontimicrobiales > Sulfurfontimicrobiaceae > DYKB01. The sequence continues at coordinate 55,062 of DYKB01000029.1, forward strand.
AAACGCAAAATTTGGCTCAATGGGCCGAAAAATAAGCCGTAATACATGCAGCGCTGTTTCCGCTTTTTTTGGCACTTTATCATGATTCAACTCTTTTTTCTGCTCAGCCTTCTCCAAAGCGAGTGCTTTCAATACGTTATGCTCGATCCGGGTGCGGATTTCTGCAGGAATTTCAATCGGCTGATTTGCCAAAGTTTCCCAGTCCGGCCAATCCGCAAGCCAATTTAATACATGCCGACAACGTTCACATTCTTTCAAATGCGTTTCAATGGCTTTTTTTTGAGGTGCGAATAACACACCCTCCAGATAATCAGGCAAGAGCAAGAGATTCGTCTGACACTCATTTAGATTTACCTGGGCTGTATCCCGTAAACTTAGTTCCATTTCATCGATCATTTTTTGACAGACAGTACAGGATTTTAAATGATTTGTCATTTGATTTTTTTCCTGTTCATCAAGCCCACCTGACTTCAAAAATAACACAACCTCAGCAGCTTTCAGATGCTTCATTTTATTTTGTCCTCGATACATTTTCTAAAATCAGCTTTACTTCGTTCCAGCCCGGAATGGACGCTTCCAATTGGTAGTTTCAAAACCTCTGCAATTTGATGCCGTTTATAACCTTCTAACCAGAGCAGAACAATCGCACGACGGGTGAGACTTTTAATTTGTTGCAAACAAGTCGCGATAATTTCTTCAAGTTCAAAGCTCTCGATTGGATTGCTTTTATCAATCGATTCTTCGATAGAAAAATAGCTCAAACTGACCTTTTCCTTGCGAAAATAATCGAATATTCGATTTCGGACCACCCGATTTAAAAAATGATTAAATGGCTTTTCAAAACGGTACCTTTTAAGTGAAGGAATAAGTTTAATAAAAATCTCTGAAGTTAGGTCCTCCGCCTCTGTGGCTGGTATTCCTTTTAAAATCATGATTCGATAAACGACCGGATAATATTTCTGAAACAACGCTGTAAAAGCCGTCAGATCGCCATTTTGGTATCGTTCAATCAAGAGAAAGTCAATATTCTGCTCTATCAATTTATCGATCCTATTGTAGTAAACGAGACCCAATTAAAAATTAATTCACTTTTTTAAAAAATTTAACAATTTTTTAAAAAAATCAATGACGGAGAATTAGATGAAGCATTATCATAGTCATCATTTTTGACCGCTCAAAATGATATCATCATGGCAGCATCTTCCAAAATCAAATTGAATAAAACCGAATCGTCCCATCCCCATAAAGATTATAAAAATAACGTGTTATATCATTTTCCGGAATTAAACCAGGCAATAGCGGCTCTTTTCCCAGATCAATCCGGGTCATTTGCAGAGATTGCCCAACCGTACATTTTTTTTCCAGAAAATAGTGATAAAAGCGTAAAGCAAAATTTTTAGCAGCGCCTTCTGGTACTGGAAATTGCGTCACCAAACAGGCACCTGCGCCGCAACCATGAAATCCCGTCACCAGATTTGAATATTTCTGCCGATAATCAGTAATTAAACCCGAACGACACCCATTTAAAAAGACGACTGGTTGGGAATCAAATTTAATTCCATAGGCATCGGCGAGAAAGCTGACATCGAAAAAATCATTATTCCCCAAATCGAGGAAATTTTGATGAATATGACCCGAATAATGAATAATCCGTAAATTCTCATTTCGCTGCTGAATTTGCTGAAATGCTTCAGCAAATTGATCGCCGCTTTCATAAACGTCATAGATCTGGATCGCATTTTTTACCAATAGCTGACGAATTTGTTCAATTTCCGCTTTCACCTGTTTTAATTCTTTAAAATGGCCCTTCCAGTCGCCATAAAACAAAATAACAGCCGGTTGGCGGACGGCTTCCGAAGCAATCTGCTGCTGGTCTGGTAACCTGCAAATCTCTGTCGCTGTCCGCTCCGGCATTAATGAATAACCAAGCGGAAACTTTTCGCATAAGAACTGCTCCATAACTGGATGATAAGCCCAATGCCAGGGAAGAAATGGATTCTCCATGATCAAATTGAGGTGCAAATTTTCTGGATTAATTTGAAATAATTCCTGAAAAAGCCCACGGGCGCCAAAATAGTTAAAAATTCCTTCTCCAATTTCTTTCAGGAGTTGCAATGGCGATGATGTTGTCTTCTTTCCACCCAATGCCCGACAATATGCTTCCCATAAGCGTTCAATTTTTTGTTCAATTCGCTGTAATTTTATCTCCTTAATTGGAAAAGGCGTTTTTTGCTCCTGATGACGATCAAAAAATTCCAGATTTTTGAGCTGAGGTGGAATTGCTTCATAAGAATTGGTCAGGAGATACTCGCCTCGAAATTTGATGAGATTGAATTTAATTGCCAGAACCGAGAGATCACTTCCAGAGACGGGAATTACGATTTTTTCTAAGTCTTTTATTGGTGGTTCGATCACCACTTCGGGCTGTGGAGAGGGCAATTGAATTGTTAATGGCGCTTTTTTTATCGATCGTTCTGTTCGGATTCGAATTTTTTTTATCAAAATATAACCTATCCAGAAGATCAATACCAAACCACAACCAATTGCAAAAATCAATAATCCTTTTTTAAAATTTTCAAATTGCTGGAAGCTGACCTGAATTGGACCCAATTGCACTGGTTCATGGATGATTGAAAATTGATCCACTGGCAGATTTTTCAGTGTCTGGATGACTCCTGACGGCCACCGAATCACCACCCGGTCAATCTGCGTCCGTTTCCCCAGACCAAAATGGGCGACCAAACTGTTTTGAGAACCAAAAACATGCCCCCCGCTAATTTCCAGCATCTGCTGGAATGAATTTGAAAAAAGCGTAATGCGGGCACCAATGGCGAAACGATTACTTTTATGGCCAATTAATTTGAATTGCGCCCAATGATTCGTATTTCCATTGTTTCTTAAAAAAACATTGGCGCTATGGTATTGGCCTTTATAAATATTATTGCCCAAAAATAAATCCAGATCACCATCCCGATCCACATCCGCAACAGCGAGACTGGGTGTGCAGGGATTATTATAGCCACCGCAGGCATCTTGGGTAATATCCGTAAAAGTGCCATTTCCATTATTATGATACAGCACATCCGGATGCTCTTTTTGCACACAAAAAGCTTGCTGCTCCGGAAGATAGCTGCCACCGGCGACATAGAGGTCCAAAAAACCATCGTTATCAAAATCAGCGAATACAACCCCATGGGCTCCCAGTGGTTCGGCGACATTAGCCTCAGCCGTCACGTCCCTGAAGGTGCCATCGCCATTATTCTGGAACAGCCGGTTCGGACTGCCATCATTACCGATATATAAATCCAGATCGCCATCATTATCATAATCCCCAAAACAGGCACCTTTCGTGTTGCCAAATTCCGCCACCCCCGCGGGGACGGTCACATTAAAGAAAGTTCCATTCCCCTGGTTCTGATAAAGGTAGTTCGGCCAGCGATCTTTAACCGGATAATTGTCATATCCCCCGCGATTATTGGCGACATAAATATCCACATCGCCGTCGTTATCATAATCACCAGCCGTGCAGTAGCTGATCAAAGTATCGCTGACGCCGGCCGAGTCGGTAAAATCTTTAAACTGAAAATTACCCTGATTTAAAAATAATCTATCCGGACCGAGATTCCCTACGAAAATGTCCAAGAAGCCATCGCTATTATAATCTCCCAGCGCCAGATCATACGAGCAAACGGCACCACCAGCCGTTCCAGAGGTTGCCGTGACGTCCAGATAAGATTGATTGTTCATATTTTTCAGGAGAATGTTTGGCGTATAAATTCCATTCGCCAGATAGAGATCACCGCACCCATCATTATCGAAATCACCATAGCCAGTGGCACAATTTTCCACGCTGAAAGTTATCCCGATTGATTGGGAAACGTCCTGAAATTTACAATCTTTGAGATTTTTAAATATTAACGGTACTTGTCGCCCCAGGGCAATATCTGGATAGTCATCCCCATTAAAATCAATAAATGAAACACTATTCGTTTTAAAATTGGGATTTGCAATACCGGCCTGGATTGAATAATCGGTAAAGAGCGGATATCGGGGTTCAATGAGCGTAATCTGTTGATTCGAGTGAACATTCAAGGTGTCCTGTTTGATTCCCGATGGCCAATCGACGATAATACTATCCACCTGGGTGGCCTGACCGAGTCCAAAAAATAAAGTTTTTAACGAAAATGATTTAGTTGGTTCTCCGACACCGACCTGACAATATTGTTTTGAAGTATCACTGACCAGCTTGATTTTTGCGCCATAGCCTTCCGGATGACTGACGGTCCCCTTCAGGTCAATTTTCAGCCAATGATTGGGTACTCCCTGATTTTGCAGAAGTAAATTCGACTTTTTACTGGCAATGTACCAATCCAGATCGCCATCATTATCATAATCGCCCCAAATAGAGCTGAAAAAGGGAATATTTTGCGGCAGGTTCATTTGCGAAGTAAAGTTGATAAAAGTCTCATTGCCCGCATTTAAAAATAGCAAGAGCGAATCCTCAACATTAACATTTAAATCCAGAAAACCATCATTATTAAAATCAATCCAGTTTACATCAAAAGATGTTCCCGGTTCAAGGTGGGTTGAAAATTCAGGTTCAGCCGGCAGGGCAATTTTTTCAAATATTCCATTCGTCTTGTTTTTATAAAGGGCTGGCCTGAATCCATCCGTCATGAAAAAATCGATAAAACCATCATTATTAAAATCAGCCCAGGAGGCAATTCCCTCAAAATTCTGAATCCCGGTAGTTGGATAAATATCTTTAAATATTCCATTTCCTTGATTTTGGAAAAAATAATCCGGCTGATTAAAATTATTCAGTACATAAAGATCAAGAAATCCATCATTATTATAATCAATCCAGGAGGCGTAATAGGAATCACCAATTCCAGCCACTCCTGCCTGATGTGCAATATGTTCGAATTGTAAGTTCCCCAGATTGTGGTAGAAAAGATTTTCCGGGCTGCCGGCAATTTCCTGATTATAATCCCCGCGCGGCATATAAACATCCAGCCAGCCATCCTGATCATAATCCGCCCAGGCACTATTAAAAACTTTTGGAAAGGGGAGCAAGGCCGTTTGGGAGACAAAATGATTATCACCCTGGTTGCTAAATAACTCATAATCATCCATGTAGCGAATCAAACAATCGATATCGCCATCATTATCAAAATCTGCCCATTGCGACTGGTAGGTCCACTTGTGATCAGCTAATCCGGCCGCATGCGTAACATCCTTAAAATGACCCTTACCATCATTTTGATAAAGAATATCGGGTTCGCCATGAGAATTACTGACAAATAAATCCAGCCAGCCATCCCGATCATAATCGACCCAGGCCGCACTGATACTCATGCCGGGATAGGCGACTCCGGCTTTTTGACCGACTTCCATAAATTTGGGAGCGAACGTTGAAGCAAGCGTTTTATTCACATTTTTCTGCCCCGGAGCCAAATTGGCCTGTCCAAAACAATTTCGATCCGTGGTCAACAAGAAACTCAACATCAAAATTACCTGAATTATCAGTCGATGCTCCATAAATGCCGCTCGAAATTTATGATTAAGAATTTCAGATATGTGGGATAATTTACCCGGAACCACTCCAAATAAAAACGCCGGCAAGATAAAATAAGTTGTTTTTTCTCACTTCAACCTGAAATAACATTCCATGATTTGCTAACGTACCCTTTTTAAAATCGCCAAATCTGCCTCCTCTCCCCAAAATGGAGAGCGAATAGTTACGCCCTCTCCCGCGGTACCTGAGCTTGTCGAAGGGGGAGAGGGTTGGGGTGAGGGTCACAAGCGTGGTTTAACAATAATTTATAAAAAAGTGCACAGTAGTGAATCCCATGAAAACCGATTTCATCTCCCTGCTTAAATATATACAAAAATTGATAATTTGTAAAGCTTTTTTTATAAAATTAAGATCATTTTTTTCTATTACTGCTCGTTACAGTATTCCAGCCCGAATACAAACGCCTCTTATTTTCAAATACAAAAGAATTATGATACGTCGTAAAATAAAATTTGACCGGGAACGAATAAGAACTTAAATCGTAAGATGGAATTAAAATGGAAAAATTGGAGGATAGCATAAAATGCAAAAAACAATCATTGTGCTGGGAATCATCCTGATCGTTATCGGTTTAGCGTGGCCGTGGTTCAGTAAAATACCCATAGGACGGCTGCCGGGAGATATTATCATCAACAAGCCGCAGATGAAAATTTATTTTCCTGTCACCACGATGATTATATTAAGTATATTGATTTCGATTATTCTCTGGCTTTTTAAAAAATAACACTATTTTCCGGAACTCAACTGCGTGTTCGGGCAATAAAAAAAAAGTTTTAATCCAGCCAATAAAAAAATGTGAAGTCAGTTAATTGAGATAAAAACTATTGATCGCATCGTTGGGAGTCGGGTATGTTTTAATAACGGATGCCAGATTCGTAATGTCCAGATAATATTGCACCCAGCCTTCCGTATTAGAGAAGCGGAGATCGCCACCATTTTCCCGCAAATTAAGCAGCCATTTCATGATCATCCCAATTCCCGGACTGTTGATCCACTTCACTTTTTCAAAATCGAGAATAATGTTTTTATGACCATTGGCAATGAGCGTTGATAACTCATCTGAAAGAGCATTGGTCTCATTTCCACCCATGAATTTACCTTCAAGTGGCAGCAAAACCACATTTCCGTTAATTTTTTCCTCGAACTTCATATTTTGATCCTTGATAAAAATTGTAAATGACATATAACTCCTGTGAAAGGTTTCGGCTTAAAATCACAAATTCAGTAAACATGAAAAATCCCGGAGCCTGCTATCTATTTAGACAGGGAAAAGGGGGAAAAGGTTGCCAGGAAAATAAAAAAAATTTTATTTATTTGGTTACTACAACGTTAAGTTGGAAAACTGCTAAACTTTTTTAACGCAGAGGCGCAGAGGACGCAGAGAAAGACATATTTTATATAAGGGCTCTAAAGTGTCGGTACCAAAACACTTTTTTGTAGGGCAAATTGCCAATTTGCCAGAATAGAGCGTGCTTTATGCACTCTATTCGGACAAATTAACAATTTGTCCTACAATTCAGGGCTTGTCCTATCTCATTGATTAAATCGCAAACTTATTTTTTTTACAAACAGCAGCACCCAATATTTTAATTTCATAATTAACCTAAAATTGTAAAATGAATAATTAGCAGGTTTTGAATGAATGAAGTCAGGAATTCAAAGATGAGAAAAATTATCTGCAACTGGAATGAAATGGCGTACAAAGGAAGTAACTTATAGGATGAATTCATTACGATTATTTCAATAAAATCAATCGCTTATTCACTATCGATTTCCCGACCTTCATCCGCACAAAATAGGTTCCCGAAGTAAAACCAGTCGCATCCCAAACAATCTCATGCAAACCTGGATTTTTTATTTCCGCGACAAGCTTTGTCAATTCTTTCCCTTGCAGATCAAAGATTGAAAGCTCAACGGCGGCTTGAATTTTTAGCAAGAATTTGATTTTGGTGGATGCATTAAATGGATTCGGATAATTTTGGTATAGTTCAAATTCACGTGGCAATTCTGACAAAAAAGTTGGTCTTGTTATCTCCACTCCTACCCCATTCGCCAGGCGTTCGGCTAATTGCGCTTCATAAAGCGAGCGCGGGCTTAAGCCAGTCTGGTTTGTCCCTTCAATATAACCTTCCGTCACATCAAATGGTGCGGGTGGCTTTTTGCCGGTGACATTTTTACCAGAGCAGCCAATCGCATAATTTTGTGCCGTGGGTGGCTTTTGGACGATTAAATCCCCTGCCGCGACATTGCAATTCCAGGCGACCGAATGCGCAAGCGTCCAACCATGACTGGTTCCATAATGACCGCGATTATAGAGTCCTAACAGACGCGGGTTGAGTCCCGGCCGCGGCCCATCCAGCTCAAGATGATTATCATATAACAGTCCCTGACTCCATTGCCGATGGCCTTCACTGCTGGTATACGCGCCGGATGAGGTACAATCCAGAAAAACACAGCCAGAAGTCCGGCTGGCCCCGTTGGAGACATAATGATGCCGGCCATTTGTCGCGTGACAATTTTTAAACAGGACAAGCTGGGAGGCATTGTAAACATTGAAATTATAGCGCCTTTCCCCATCGACGATTGAAACCGGATCGAGTGCCCGACAATTTTCCACAGTAATTCGGGTCGCCGTATTCGTCCGCACGCCTGATTGGCCAAAATGAAGCATGGTGCAATTTCGAACCCAGGCGTCTTCTATCTGAAACAGGTCGATGGCATTCCAGGCATGGTTTTCATCGGTCCCACCCTTTGTTTGGATGTCGATCCGTAAATTTTCGATGCCAATTTGGGTTCGAATTCCACTCCGGCTATATTTGTAGATATAACATTGCGATAATTCACGAATTAGATGATTAAAAACCGACGCATCAATCGTGATGGTGTTACCTTGAATCGCTTTAATATAACGATTAAAAACAATGGGTAGACTTCCCTCACTCCAGGGCAGATCGACACCGACCTCCGCACCGGAAATATTCCAGAATGTCCCACCATAATCAATAGACATCAGCCAGGCTTCGGTACAGGGATGAAAAATGATAATATTATCACTCACTTTATACGGCGAAGCATTTTCCACTTCGAAAGTTTGTGAGCCAACCAGAACTGAATCGCTGGTGATATTGGTCGTGGTGCCGGAAATTTTAGCGGACCATTTCGTGGTGCCACCGCCGCCGGCGATAACAACAGTACGTTGTGAAGGGGAATTACCAGTGGCCATGAGAATTGTATTTGTCCCGGGATCATCGCCATCCCCCGCTCCTCTCAAAACCACGCCATCAGCACCAATCTTGATGGTTCCCCGAATTTCATATTTACCTGCCGTCAATAATAAAGCACCGCGAAAACCGTTTTCATCTTTCGGTCGCAACCCGATTTCAAACAGGGCATTCTGGATTGACGCGGTATTATCACCCTGAACAGGTGAAAGTGTTTTTACAACCGACACCTCTGGAATTGGTTTTTCACCATTTTGATAACCAGCGTAACTGAAGTCCGGAATCCGATTGCTTTCTGCATCGGAAATGTAAGTCAATTTTCCCTGTTCATTATAATAGACGATTTTCGACTCCCAGGAATAGGAAATCGAACTAAGACAGAAAATCAGACAGAGTAGTGTCAAGAACGATTTGATATTTTCTGGCATATTAATTATTGACTCCTTTTCTTGGAATATTCAATTATTTTTTGCCACGAAGACTCGAAGCCAATTTAAAAAAACAAATCGCCACAGAAAAAACGTGTCCACTCAATTGTATATAACCTGAATAATTCTTTGCCACGAAGGCACTAAGGCACGAAGAAAATAAAAAATAATTAGCACAGAATATAGGGGCCACAGAAAAAATTTTGATTAAAGGTAATTCCGTTTATTTACCTGAGTGTTTTGACTTAGAGGAAATGACTTACTTCCTTGAAAAATAAAGATCTCATTTTTCAAGCATACAAAACCAATTTTAGTTTTCCAGGGCTTTTCCATTCTGTGGCCATCATTTCTGTGGTCCGATTTAAATCATTTTAAAAGCGTCATTTTTCTAATTTGAATAAAATCTTTTGATTTTATTTTATAATAATAGATTCCAGATGTAAGTATTGGAGCATCAAATAGAAAATGATAGGCACCTTTCTCCAGGATTTGATTGGTTAATATGGCGACCAGTTGGCCAGCAGAATTAAAAATTGACAATTCCGTATGGCCCGAATCTTTGAGAAAAAAAGATATCCGGGTGGAAGAATTAAATGGATTCGGATAATTTTGGAGAAGCTCATAATTTTTTAGAGCAGGAACACTGCTGTTTACGCGACTGATTCTGGCAAATTTCGCTGAGATCATCATATCCCCATCCATTTTCACGCTATCCGGATTGGCAGTACTTACCAGCCCCCCTTCCCACTGGATAAATTCCCAGCCGGAATCCGGGATGGCTGTCAGCTTGACCAGGGTTCCGGGCGCATATTTCCCGCCAGGTGGTTCCATCATGACTTTTCCGCCGGATGAAAATATCAACACCGATAAATTATAAAGTAGCGGTTTATTTTCAATAAATCTGGCCTGAATGGTCATGTCATTTTCAATAGTTATATAAAGGGGATTGTCGGTACTATTGATATCGCCTTCCCAGCCGGCGAATTTCCAGTCAGTGTTGGCCGTCGCCGTTAATTTCACCGGTGTCCCCCGCAAATAGACACCACCCGCCGGATCGAGGGAGACTGAACCGCCAATAGTTGTTTTGATATTCAAAATAACGGGCAGCTCCGAAAACTGCATCCAGGCGGGACCCACATCACTGGCCGTTAGCGGACGATGGATAATGGGATCGGAAGATACTTCATCTGCTCCAACATCCTTTTTCAAGCCTCTGGGCTGACCATCCATATCATCGCTAATCAGCGGATAATTTCCAACAGCCGCATCAATGACGGGACTGATACTATCTGGCCGCCAGAGGCCATCTTCCGCCAGAAAAAACTTTGGATCCATCAATGTAATCCCGGTCGGCAGTGGAATGCCCGGATCTGAACCCTGCATAATATTGCCTTCCCACATCAGATTAACAGGATCGGTGGGTTGATCGAATATTTTATTTCGTGTAACGACCACATTATTCGAAATTTTGCAATTCAAAGGCGGCAGGGACTGGTTCGCATCGCTTTTAACACCGATTGAGAAAGGATAACGGCAATCAACAAAAGTGTTAAAAGCGATCCAGGCATTTTTTACCTGAAAATATTCATTTAAAGGTGAGTTCGGCACGCCATTGACAATTGCGAGGGCGGATCGGTAGCCATCACCATATACTTCTGCAAAATAATTATTAATCACCTTTGAGTCTGCTGAATGATGAAGGACTGGTAGCATTTTGCGAATCCGATTTTAATGTTATTCCTTCCGGAATCCTTCTATATTATCTAAGCGGAAAGCCGGTATTTTTGAATGATCCAACTTATCCACATCAGGGAATGGTGACCTGTGCTCATTGTACGGCTCCCCGTCGCCTGGATGGGAAAAATTATGCCCCGACCCCGATTATGACCCATTTTGAATCGGATTATGGTGCGGCGCCAAAAGTGGAACTCCCCATCGGCACGGAAATTACAATGATCTGTCCGGATGGAAGTCAAAAAGAGTGGCTGGGATTTAAAGGGACCATCACTGAAAATCCGTATTATGATATCTGTCGGACACAATATGATATTCAAATCAAAGGTGACTGGAAAAAATTGCTCCGCGATCATCGTGGATTCCACTGGATAATGGCGTGTGGCGATTATTCGAAAGAATTGGAGTATGCTGTACCCAAGATTGGCGTGAATTGGACACTGGTATAGCAGTTTACTGCATAAATTCAAACGAAATTGCAGGACAAATTGGCAATTTGTCCGACAATTATGATGCTATTTGCTTTCCAGCTCTTTTCGGATGGCTCTCAGCTCAGCCAGAATTGCATCCAGTTTGTTATCGCCTGTTGCCGGGGAAATATTCTCAGCCGTTGTAGTCGACTCGGCGACCAGATGCAATTTTTTAATTTTCGCCCGCAATTGCTGGTGCAAACCATCCCAATCGACCAGACCAGACAGTTGCCCTTCATACCCGGTCGGCGTTCGGGATTGACCCGCAGTTTGAATCCGAATGGTACCTATTTTGAGCCAGCGATCATAGAGTGAACGATTTAATAAAAAATCAGTAATCGCTCGATAGGGAATATTTTGCTGCACTTTCGTCAAAATTCCTTTTTTAATCGTAATCCGTTCCTCCTCCAGAGAATAAGATAAATTTTTTACCCATAAAATAACAAGGGGTGATGCAATTGCCCACATCAAAATGATAACGCCTACAATAATTGGCCAGAGGATGATCGCCACCTCGCCAGCAGTAACATTCGGATCTAAAGGAATTAAAAGTTGCAGTATCAGTCCAAACAAGGCGCTAAAAAAAGAGACCGTCAGTAAAACAAACCATTGTTTGGTGATAAGATTTTTGTCCGGTTTAATTTCCATTGATCATTCTCCTTTGTTAGAAATTCATTTTTTTAGTCCAACGGTATCAATTTCGATATCAGATCATCTCACCTGCTATCAAAATTTAACAATAATTTAATAAATCAAAATCTTCTCATCAAGTTATTTTTTATAAATTCAGATAATTTTGAAGAAAACTTTCAATTTCGTCACGTTCATATTGAATGAATCGTATCTCCATATTTGAAGGCAATTCTGACATTCCATGTTCAGTATTCCCTTCAAAAGGCTTTCAGGGCAACTTTTGCTGAACGAAGGAGCGGTATTTAACTTCATTCCGAATGGCAGAGTAACCTTATTTCAATCTTAATCTTTGAATAGATTTTGCTACCGTAGGCTTTTTGATTAAGCAAAACCGGCCCTCACTTTCGCTGCTTGTACCCTCACCGCAAAAAATTGGTACTGAAATCTGGGTGGATGTTTAAATCGAATCATCTTCAAGACCAATCAAAAAGATACCGCTATGAATCTTCCTCACGAAGTTATCAAGTCGCCAGCAGCCTGGTTCCACAAAATGGCTAATGGCTGCTTTTCAGGACGGCCAGTTCAGCGGTTATTACCGGACTCCCAGTGACAGATTTTACCCAAAATTACACGGCTGGCTGGCATTTCAATCTCCGGAACCACGAATTTCTCTGTGCCAGACAGAAAAAAGTGGCTGCGAATTATTAAAAATCACGGTGGAAAAATCTGGCTGGAATCGACACCGGGTAAGGGATCGACTTTTTATTTTTTCTTTTCATATTTCCTGGATCACCACCAATTATCTTCTCTTGAATTTATTAAAAATTTTGCTTATTTTCCACTTATGTAATAATCATCACTCATCAAAACAAGTCAATAATTAATGGAGCATTAAAATCTCATGGAAACAAATGAATTGATGCAATATGTTATTATTCCAATCCTTATCTTCTGTTCCCGAATTCTGGATGTCTCAATCGGGACGATACGAATTATATTAGTTTCGCGCGGCCATAAAATAGCCGCCCCGTTATTAGGTTTCGTAGAAGTCATCATCTGGCTGATAGCGATTACGCAGGTCATGCAAAATTTAAATAATGTCATTTCTTACTTTGCGTATGGGAGTGGTTTCGCTTTTGGGAATTATGTTGGCATCTGGCTGGAAGGCAAAATCGCCCTGGGCTATCAATTGATTCGGGTGGTGAGTGATAAGGAATTGGAAACCATCCCGATCATCCTCCGCGGGGAAGGCTTCGCTGTCACAACCGTAAAAGGACGGGGGACGAAAACTAATGTTAATATCTTTTTCACTGTGGTAAATCGCAAAAATGTGGATTATGTCCTGGAAGTGATAAAAAACATTGAACCGGAGGCGTTTATCACCATTGAAGACGTACGAAAATCATATTCAGGTTTTATCAAGCCCCGAACACCTTTTCGGGTTGCTAAAAAGAAATGAAAATCTATTTTAATGATACAACAGCCGAAATAGTTTTCCAATAGTAACATATTTAATAACGACCAACCGAACAACAGGGAAGGGGAATCCCGTTAAAAAAACATTTTTCTTAAAAGTCAAGGAAAACTTGTGCCGAATGATGAGCCCCGGGAGAGGGTAAGGGCAAGAAAAACCGAAAACCACTTTGGCTTTCGTATAGAATCAATTGTAACAAATGTCCCTTAGATGCGTATAAATAAACCGTACCAAAACTAATTTGTCTTCATAAATATTATTTCATTCCCATATTTTAAAGAGAATAACCTATGAAATCCCACAATGCTTACCGGTTTATCATGTTATTGACACTCTGTTCGCTCTTATTTGGAGCAGAACAATCCTTTCCGCAAGAAACCGATTTTAGCACGGATAGCGCATACATCTATATTCAACACCTCAGCGAAACCATCGGCCCGCGCCCCATGGGTTCTGCAAAGGAGCATCTGGCGCTGGAGTGGGTCGTTCAGAAATTAAAAAGCTTTGGGGCAGATTCAGCTTATATCATGCGATTTACCAAAACCAAATCGTTGAATACAAATAGCGGAATTGCCATCGGACGATTTCGCGGGACAACCGATTCGACAATCGTCATCGGCGGACATGTCGATTCGGCCGGCCCTGAAATTCCTGGCGCCAATGATAATGCATCCGGCACGGCGACCATGATGGAATTGGCCCGAATCTGGAGTACACGCGATCGCCACTATTCCATGCTTTTTGTGACATTCGGTGGCGAGGAGCAGAATCTGTGCGGTTCCAAATATTTTGTAAAGCACTATCCCGATACGAATGCAATCGCTCTGATGTTTTCGCTGGACATGACCGGCGCTGGTGATGAAATTATCGCCATGATTGAAACTGATTCCGTTCAGTCTCCCCGCTGGCTGGTGGAAGATGCCTTTGAGGCCGACGCCACACTGGGAATTGATCGGCTGGTCTATCCCACTCACTTTGCAAACCTGAATAGCGCACCGGGGGATGGTCCGGGTTCTGATCATGAGCCTTTTATCGACCGAAAAATTCCCGCTATCGATTTTACCACGGGCATCAATAGCTCCCCCATCCATTCGCCGCAGGATAATATGAATTTTATCGATCGGACCATGCTGGATAAAAGCGGGCGGCTGGTGGATCATCTGCTGGTGAAATATCAAAAAGAGGGGATTCCCCATGCCCGGAACGCCAAATTTGTATTATGGGAAGTAGCCGGAAACCTTTTATTTATTCCAGTATGGCTGATCATTGGACTTATCTGGTTAGCAGGAATTCTGGCGATTGGTGCGTTTCTCTACGCCAATTCCCGCCGGTTAAAAATTCCCAAATCCGAAAGAATCAAATTGTCCGGCTTAAAATTATGGCTTTTCATGTTCATCATCGCGGTTTTTGCGCAACTTGGCGAAATGATCCTGCAAGCCGTAACCGGTTTTCGCGATGCCTGGCAAATCAATCTGAATGCGTACCTGATATTTGCCGCTTTGTGGGCGCTGGCCGGTGTCTGGATTTCTTTACAAATCACCCGTCGTTGGCGGTTTACTCCCGATGCAACGGTCTACATCAAACGGGCGCTGATTACCATGCTCCTCCTCTTGATTCTGTTTTCATTTGCAACCAAACGTCTGGCAATTTATCCGGCACTCAGTTTAATCTTCTTCAGCTTGGCGGTTATCATTCCAGTGCCAGCGTTGAAAATTATTCTTTCACTTTTAACGCCGCTGCCCATGTCTCGCCTGATGTTCATGGAGATCTTTCCATTTTTCGCCCGAATGTTCACCCAGACCGGCCTGACAATTGGCAATTATGGAATGGAAATTGTTTTTGCTTTCAGCATCGCAATCATCCTCTTGTTTTATTATGTATTTGTCATATTCATCTTTGCCACTCTCATTACGGAAATTCCACCGATAAAATCATTATTTAAAAAATTTCGAACCATCCCCGCAGGTCTCACCCTGCTGCTGATAATAAGCGGTTTTGGAATTTACCTGACAACGCTGCCGGCTTACAATGAAAAATGGCAGCCGCTCATTCAGGTCAAGGCACAATATGATCTGGTGACCGCCAAAAGCAAGCTGCAAATTATTGGCAATGAATATTTGTACCATGTTTCGGTGAAAAGTGATTCCGTGCAGCAGATTTATAACGGAAATCTTTATCGGGATGAACTTAAACAGACTTTTGCGGCCGATTGGATTGATATGACTGGATCGGAAACCCGAACTCCGGGCGAAAAAGACACGGTTCAGGTCGATTGGAAATTAATCAGTTCCCGCCCCTGGCATCGGGTTGATCTCGATGTCAAAGTCGATACCCTGGAAATCGATAGGGTCGCTTCCGAACTGGTATTCCGGCATAATCAAAAGAACGTCGTGTTTTCCTGGTATGCCGATCCTCCTGAAACGTTGAATGTTTCCGCCCGCCTGGTCACCCATCCCGGCGCCAGTATTATTCGCAAGCTGAAGGCGACCTATACCGAGCTACCAGTTCCGGTTGTAGTCGATGCGAAGCTGGGAAATATCAGTTATCGAACCGAGGTGACATTGACGGATACGCTCAAAATTGAAAAATAGCATCCTGCATTTTTTTGACAGGATGAACAGGATGGACTGGATAAACATGGATTTTTATTAATCTTGTGGAGAAAAATGGTCAAAATCCGGTAGATCCAGTTATAATCAAGGCGAAATGGTTTTCGGATAATATCATTGTCATCCAAAAGCCCTCACCCTCTCCCGGAGGGAGTGGGAATAGCGACGCCCTCTCCTCCGGGGAGATGGTTGGGGTGAAGGCAAAAAAAAACCGAAAACCACTTTGGCTCAAGACCCCGCCTGATGATAAATCATCAGGCTAAAATTGGGCAAGCATCATAAATGATGCTAAAAATTGATGGCACCCGCGGCTAAATAGCACGCTTGAGCGTGCTTCTCCGATTTTAGCCTGCGGATTTATTCGCAGGCGATTGAATGTCCAATTTATCCGCCGGTCGATAAAAACCTTATTCACCTTCGAAACACCTGATCCCCCGGTAACATCCACCTTATTACCTCGGATATCGCTCGGCGGTTCACCTGCATTAAACCGTATTTTATTTTTTCAACCTTAGTCGCCCGGCACACTCCCACAACCCAACCTTATTACCTTATTTTCCATTTCCTCTCGTTATATCGCTCGGCGGTGTAATGCAGCGGTGACGCTCCGCGTCGTTTCAAAATCAGCAAACAAGTCCATTTATTAACGAATAATGTTCGGCTCACTTTTTAAATTATAACTTATCCTTTATAAAATTAATGCATTAAGTACCATAGTATCTCTGTATCGATGACCGTCATTCCCGCATGTTTTTGGCGGGAATCCAGCTTCAAAGAAACAATGGATGCCCGATAACAGCATTCGGGCATGACTTATCGCCATCATTTTCTTAAATCTGCCGAACACTATTGTTTATCAACCTGAAATTAAATCATTTAACAATATTCTATTAAAATTTACACCGTCTTTTGTATCAGGCAAATTGGCAATTTGCCCTACGCGTTGTTTCAAAATTATTTTCTCAGTGATACATAAACCGCGAATTTCCCAAATTAAAGGTTGAAATTTAATAAAATCAATTCGTGAAATTCGTGGTTAAAATCTTTTTAGAGCGGACGCATCAATCGATGGGCTACTTTCAATCATCCCTGCGGGACTAAAAATTTCCCCTGCTTTAAACCTTATTTTATTTTTTTCAACCTTAGTAGCCCGGTACACCACCACAACTTACCTTATTACCTTATTTTCCATCTCCTCCCGTTATACCGTTTAGCGGTAGAATGCCGCGGCGCCGCATCGTATCAAAACCAGCAATCAGGCCCATTCATCAACCTGAAATTAAATCATTTAACAAAATTCTTTTAAAATTTCCACCGTCTTTTATGTCGGGCAAATTGGCAATTTGCCCAACAATTTCAGGATACTCACCATCACCTCCTGCCGGCGGGTTTGAGAATAACCCGCTATAAACAAAAAAACCCCTGTCCGAATCCGGGCAGGGGTTTAAAGTTCCCTGTATTTACAGCTTTACGACATTTACGGCTTGAAGACCTTTGGCGCCTTTTTCAACGTCAAACTCAACCTTGTCCCCTTCTTCCAGCGAGCGATAACCGTCGCCAACGATCGATTGATAATGCACAAATACGTCATCACCATTTTCACGTGAAATAAATCCGTAGCCTTTTGCGCTGTTAAACCACTTTACAGTTCCTTTTTCCATGGGATACAACCTTTAAATAAAAATACAATTGTTTCGTACCGCTAACTTCCTCGTTTTATGGCAAAAAAAAATCGTATTAAACGGTTCTATTCTGTAGAACCATCCTTTACGATCTTAATTTTTATTCGACTTCAAAAACTTACTCAGCAATTTTATCAATCTACTCATAAAAGCTTCAAGAAATAGCGTACAGATAATTAAGCAAATATAAAATAAGCATATATTTTTTAAAAAGCAAGCTTTTTTTTAAATTTTTCATGATATAATATAAGCCTTCAGAGGGCGAATTGGATTAAAGATATTGGTTCATTCTGAAAACAGAAATTGAATTGGCTCAGGAAAAAATTGAGCAATGTCAGGTGATAACCAGCGTGAAAGTAGTAAAAACACCAAAATTGTTGGTAATATGACCACTCATCATCAATGGAAAATAGAAAAAACAGCCCCAATTTCAACAGAAATAATGCGTACGTTTTAAATATTAAACGAATCGCCCTCCTTTGCCAATACAAAAATCGTATTGGCAGCATCGGCAGCTTTTCGCTTCAAGGTTTCGTTAAATCGCTCCTCAAGCTCCTGGTCCGAACGCCGGGGCAGGTGGTGAGAAAGAATAACCGTTTTCGGGTGAGCCTGAGCTGCCAATTCGATCACCTGTTCCATGGAGGAGTGACCCCAGCCCCGTTTATCGGTCAATTCATCATCCATCCACATGGCATCATGAAGCATCAGGTCACTTCCCTGACAAAATTCCACAAAATCCTGCCAGGTTGATTTGGCGGGTATGTGTGGCCGGAGTTCATTATCCGTTAAAAATACAAACGACCTGTTTCCCGCCACGAGTTTGTATCCAAACGTTGAACCGGGGTGATTGGTGGGAATCGAAAATAATCGTGCATTTCCAATAAGATGTTCTGGCTGCACAACTTCTTCAAATATAATTTGTGACTTCAGCGATTTAAAATTAATCGGAAAATATTTAAAATCCATCTGGCTGATTAAAGTTTGTTTCAGGTCAGCCGATGTATTGGGGGCACTCAATATTGTAATTCGCGTGCTCGCATGGTTAATCGGTTCAAAAAATGGAAATCCCTGAAGATGATCCCAGTGTGTATGGGTAAAAATCAACTTTAAATCCAACGGTTGTCGTTCTGCCATCAATGCCAATCCAAGTGGACGGATACCCGTTCCAGCATCAAAAATGACAATCGTGCCATCATCCAGACGCACTTCAACACAGGTTGTATTACCACCATAGCGGAAAGTATCGGGTCCAGGTACCGGAATTGATCCTCGCGTGCCCCATAACTTGATTTTCAAGCAGCATCCTCCTTTTTACAACCTGTAGCTGGCCAGCGTAATTTCACTTCAGGGAACCGGGACTGGTTATTTTTTATATTTTTAATTTTATTAAATTTCAATTTGTTTCAACTTCCCCAATAAATGCATCGACTTATTCAAAAATGGCAGTATCCGTTCACAGGTGTGATAAAAAAATAGCGTCTGTCATGACCATCCGTTTGAATCGCTACCAATTGCCCTGTTTTAGCTATA
The DNA here is from genome assembly GCA_020722815.1 of Caldithrix sp. Classification (GTDB taxonomy): domain Bacteria; phylum Zhuqueibacterota; class Zhuqueibacteria; order Thermofontimicrobiales; family Sulfurfontimicrobiaceae; genus DYKB01. Next base: position 74,421 of record DYKB01000029.1, read on the forward strand.
TTTTATGCCATTTTAAAGTAAACCGCCCCCTGAAAACTCCCGGAACAGAAAGTTAATTCGGGTATTTTTAATGATAACATTAAAAAGAGATAAAATAATTATTTTAAATCACAAAATCAAAAATTAATGTAGAAAATCATCAGACAATGGATGTTATCATCCGCTTTCATCAACATCATCGATAATAATCGCTAACTTGATCTGATGAAAACGCATGACGATGGTAGACTCAGATTGACCTGACAATATAACCCGATTGATCATTAATTTTGGGCAATAATCATGCCTGTACAAAGAGCTATTGCGTAAAGGAATGACAGCAATCCGTTCAAAAGCATCATTATACTCAAGCTAAAAAGTTTTTCGAATATTGTTGTAGTCATCCTAACGCCCTCACCCTAACCCTCTCCCGGCGGGCGTCGCTATCCCCTCACCCCCGGGGCTGATCGTGTCCCATATTTTCTACTGGACTCGGGGAGAGGACGAATTGCCCTTCCTATTTTGTTAGGGAAGGGGCCAGGAAATGGGTAAAAAAGGATGCGAACATCACAAAGAAATATTTTTTGAATTAAGTTTCATCCTGACCTGGAAAAAAATTAATTTTTATTTTTATCAACACTATTTTCTAATTCATGCCTTAACCCCTTCCCTCAAATCAGGGAAGGGGAGTGGCCACTTCCCCGTGTCCAATAACAAGATGGGGGTCTAGATCAGCCTAGCGGGAGCGGGTTAGGGTGAGGGCAGTTTTTAATTCAACTTATTTTTTAATTTTCAATTACTTATCAGCTTAACCTGACCGCTACGCTCTCATTCCCCGCCATTTTGCTATCTCCCGTGTCCAGTAAAAGATGTGGGACACGCTCAGCCCTCGGAAAAGGGTTGGGATGAGGGCAAAAAAAAACTGAAATCCCTTATAGCTCTTAGAGATCACCCCTCAAAAAAAAATCAAAAGGTTGGGTTTCCCCCCAATAATTTTTTTTTTACGCTTAGATAAAAAATTAACCATCGGGATTCAGAATTATCGAATCATACCCCGGCGTAAATGCCAGCGTCTTTTAATTTTCTTCAGCCGGGAGGCTCAGTATCAAGCATTTGCAAATACAAAATTTGTCATACAAAATAGATTTAAGACATATTTCAAAATTCTATATTAACCCCAAAATATTACATATTATTGTCGATTATTTAATCCATGAGTTTTAAAAGAACATTTTTTGCCATTTTTTTTTGATTTCATTATGGGAATTCACTTACTTTTTCACAACAATATTTCGCATTATCGAGCGATTTTTCATTTTATCTGCTGAATTATAATAAGTATAGATGAAAATGTCAACATTTTTTTAAACATTTAACTGGATAGTTGTAAAAATAGACAATTTGCATGAAGCATCAGAATTTAGATGCATTGCATAAAACACGACTTTGTGCTTTCAAAATCGCTATATTATGTTTTACGCCTCACGTATCCCACCGCACAATCTATACGCTGTTAACATTTTTAAGAATGACCCATTAACCTTTTCGGTTCTTCGCCTTATTTCGCCATTGGTATATTTTTTGCAATTTTAAATGTGCTTGAAATAAAAAAGTTTGTAACCGATCACCGGGTGAAAGCAAACAATTTTCATTTTTTGTGTCCAGGGC
>DYKB01000170.1 GCA_020722815.1 Caldithrix sp.
GAAAATTTTTTTATCGCAGGCAAATTGGCAATTTGCCCTACACAAGGAATACATTCCGGGAACATGAAACGCCCCAACGTATTTTTCGCATATTTTTCCCTTGTTTTTGTAGGACAAATTGGCAATTTGCCCTACAAAGGAATACATTTCGGGAACATGCTAAATCATAACTTTAAACCGACACTCCTTCCCGCCGCCAATAATCGTCTCTTCCTTCACTACCTGAACTGGCTTTTGAACGATGGTCTCGAATACTTCGAGAAGCCAGCCCCGCGAGCAATTGCAATACGTTCCATTCGCAAAAGGGGCACTTTCCTGTACCAGTGGACAAAAGCATTTTGCGTAGCCCACCTCGATTTGATTCCCTTCCTGTTTTACATTTGCCTCACCAACCCATTTTTTCAAAGTTTCTAACCAGCCATCCAGATTTCCAATATATTTTTGGGCTTCCTGTTTGGCATGGCTGCTGGCGCAATCCCGACCACAAGCTTCCAGCAATTTAATTTGTGTGGAGAGATCCATCTGTTCGCCCATATTTTCCAGCAGATTTTTGAGCCAGTTATGTAAAAATTTTTGCCGGCGATCATCCGGCTTCGTTTCCACTGGTTTTGCCTCCTGACTCATCACCCTCCCGGACAATATGGCAGCCGTGCCGATACCAACCTGACAGGCGGTCTGAATAAATTTTTTTCGATTCATGTATACTCCTGATTATATTGGGAAATGATTAAATTTGCATAAGATTAACTTAGCAAAAATACCAGAAAATATCAAGTAAATTATCAAAAATGACTGGATTGGCATTAAAATTGACGATGTTAAATTTAAAAACGATTGAATCCAGCACTTAAATAAAATTGCCAATGTAAATTTTTTACACATCACGAATTAATATGATTCAAATTCAATGCTAATTTTCTTGCATATCAAGTAAATTCTCATATATTATAGCTTATTTTTAACAAGTAATATGTGGCTGGAGAAATAATGGATTTCCATTTTCCGAAAATACTTTGCTGGACTATTCTATCTTTAATTTTTAATGATTGGATTTTGGCAAATCCAGGCGAAGAAGCCAGAATGCTCTGGGTTTCTCGCTGGGAATATCAAAATCGATCCGATATTGAAAAAATCATGCAAAATGCGGCTGATCATGGATTTAACATCATCCTTTTTCAGGTGCGGGGAAATGGAACTGTTAATTATAATTCCAGCCTGGAGCCGGCAACATATCCTAATTTTAATGGTGATCCCCTGCAAATCGCCCTTAATGCTGCCCATCGGTATGGATTGGCGCTTCATGCCTGGATAAATGTGTATCCCGGCTGGTGTGGTCCAAATCCGCCACAAGATCGAAATCAGCTCTACTACCAGCACCCGGATTGGTTCATGCGGGATAAAAACCAGAATCTGCAAAAGCTGGAAAATGGCTACCTCTGGCTCTCCCCGACGCATCCCGAAGTGCAACAACATCTGCTTAATATCTGCCGCGAACTGCTGGAGAAATACGATATCGATGGCCTCCATCTCGATTATATTCGGTATCCAGGGCCCGGATACTCGTATGATCCGACGTCCTTGCAGCTCTTTGAACATAATTTTAAAACTGAACCGAAAAATCATCCCGAAAAATGGGTTTATTTTCGAAGAACCGCCATCAACCGATTGGTTCAAAAAATCCAGCAATTGATAAAGCAACAGGCTCCCGGAGTTATTTTATCGGCCGCCGTGGTACAGGAACCCCACACCAGTTTACATCTCTATTTTCAGGATACCTATCGCTGGCTGGCCAATCACACCATCGATTTCGTTTTGCCAATGCTCTATTCTCAGGATGACGAACTTTTTACAAAACGACTTGAGAGTCACCGGTTGGAAGCGCATCAACACGATATTTTTCCGGGAATCATGGTCTATAATGCGCAACAACTCCGTCGCCAAATTTCCCTGATTCGTCAAAAAGGCCTCAAAGGACACAGTCTGTTTTCGTATCAGCTTCTGTTTCCAAATCATCGACCAAATGAGATGGCTCGCGCATTGAGAAATCAGATTTATGCGACGCCCGCCATCCCGCCAGCCTATCCCTGGAAACGGCCAGGCGTGGATTCTTTTGGTCCCTATATCTCAAAAGCAATGACCAATCCGAAGCTGGTTCAGGCAGATCGACCATTTCATATATATTGTAAAATCAACGACCCGGCCGGGGTATATGATGATGCCACCGGTTCTGATGGATTTGGCGTCTATCTTCGCTGGACAGCTACGGGGGATTTTAAAGATGCCCATGAAATCACCATGAGCCGGCATAACAACTCAAAAACTATTTTTAAAACAGATGAAAAAGTCCCACCCCAGACAGCCAATCCGCTGTTTATGTTTCAAATTTTTGCCTGGGATAATTTAAATTATCCTGAAATTAAACCTATCACCGCTTCCATTGCTTCAACTGATTTGGACCTGCGATTAATCAATGATATCATCATAAAAGACCGACAAAATCCGGGTTATAGTCAGCAACAGCACATTCGTATTTATCCAGGATTTCCCCTTTTTCACCCACCGGATGAGTTTGGAACGGCACTAAATGGAATTCATGGTGTCGCTGTCGATCCAGCCGGTTCGGTGTGGGTAACCTGTCGTGAGCCAGATTGTATCCGTGTTTTTAATTTAAATGGCACTGAGGTCAATTTTTCTCCAATTAAATATGGATTCAATTCAAAAAATCAACTGATTTCCATGCGTTCACCAACAGCAATCACCATCGATTCCGATGGTCAGGTCTACGTTTTGGGAAACTCATCACAAAAGCTGGTCTTTAAATATGATTCACAATTCGGTCGCGCCCGGACAGGAATTGACCTGCCATTTAAGGCAAACGGACTGGCAATTGACCAGCATCATCGCCTGTATGTCATCCGAAGTTGGGGAAATCGCTGGTGCATTCTGAATACCTCGGGACAAATTCAGCCAGAAAGTGAATTTATCGGCGGATTGGCTTTCCAGGATGTGGCCGTCACCCCCGATGGAAGCGCGGTCTATGTGGTTGGCGGAAAATTTGGTGTCGTTTATAAATGGAAAAAGCGCGCGGGCTCAAATCAGTACGATATGGTGGATTCGCAGGTCAAAGGCTGGGAAAATATTGGCGGAATTCATATTGACCGAAATGGAATGATTTACATTTGCCAGACTTACGCCGGCAATATCATCATCCTCGATCAAAGCGAAGAAATTATCGATATTCTCCCCCGACGAAATACTCCACTACCTGCCCCACGCGATGCGGCAACGGATTTTCATTCAAATTTATTACTTACTTATGGATTGAGCGCCGAAAGTCCCGACCACCTGCTCAAATGGATCAAAATTCAATAATATGGTTCGTCCGATTTTTTCCTGCTTATCTTTTCAAATTCTTCGTTGTTTTTATAAAAATATTTTAATACCTGAAATTCTAAAATGAAACGTTTTTTCTTCGGAGAACTCGCTTTCAGT
>DYKB01000030.1 GCA_020722815.1 Caldithrix sp.
ATTTGTCAAGAAAAAAATTACTCCACCCCAAAAAATTTATGCGTAACGATTAGCATTTGAGGGAAGGGGTTGGGGGATGGGTTAGAAAATAGTGTTGATAAGAATAAAATTTAACTTTTCTCTTTGTCACGATGTAACTTTATCAAAAAAAATATTTCTTTGTTCGGTCAGCATCCTTTTTTACCCATCCCCTGGCCCCTTCCCTAAAAAACAGGGAAGGGGAATTGATAATTTTTCGCATCTCCCCGTGTCCAGTAAAAGATGTGGGACATGATCAACCCTTTAGGAGAAGGTTGGGGTGAGGGTCACGAGCGTGGTTTAACGATAATTTATAAAAAAGTGTACGGCAGTGAAATCTGCGTTGAAATCATTACTTTAAAAAAATACATTTTTTCACATCTGTAAAACCATTCGTCATCAGGCTGTAGAAATAAATACCGCCAGATAAGTCTGTCAGACCGACTTTTACCGAATGCGTACCCGTCGGCATTTCCCGATTCAGGATGGTTTTGACCTCCCGGCCTAAAAGATCAAATAGTTTAAGCTGTACCAAACCTGGTTGCGGTAGGTAGAAAGAAATTATCGTAACCGGGTTAAATGGATTGGGATAATTCTGGAGCAGTGAGAATCCTTGCGGTCTGGCAGAGCGATTGATATCGTTCACCCTGGTGGTGGCGCAAGAGTCCAGAATCGAAATCGGCTTCACCGGCACCCCATCACTCCACCGCCCCATGTCGGTGATGCTGTCGCTGCTGGTGAGGCAGTATTCACAATCAGTGCCATAAAAAGTACAGTTAAACAGTGCGACGGCCAATTTCCAGGCGCCATAAAAATCCAGCGTGTTCAATTTGGTGGAATCCGCCGGATTGCTGCCGGAACCGGTAAATTCATGTTCGGCAATCAGTGGCGGTACACCGTGATCATCTGAATTGACCTGTAAAAAATTTTTATGCTGACACGGGATGTGAGAAATTCCCTGCCAGGCAATGGAGTGCGCCTCTTTGTTCACGGAATCATTTTCTGCGCTTACAATCAGCACTTTGGTTTCAACCGGGATTTGCTCCAGTTGCTTTCCCGCACTCGGCACAAATGCACACAAAGCCTCAGCCGGCGGCAGGTTCAGCGTTTGATAAAAAGCAGCAACGTTTAACGTCATGCCGCCACCACGCGAAGCGCCGGTCATGGCATAGCGAATTTGATAGTCCGAATTCAGGAATGGCCGGGGATGGTTTCCGGTCTGCAATTCCGCCAAGGCTAGCGAAACCACGTGGCCGCCATTTTCCAACTGCTGTTCAAACGGCAGGGTATTCCCGCCATATTGATACAGCGGAAAAACCACCGTGTAGCCCTTTTTAGCAAGGTGTTCAATAAAAAGCAGGTGACCGGCCGGGACTTTCAGCGAATCCGAATTCTGATTGGTGCCGTGCCAATAAACCACCACAAAAGCAGAATCCGGTTTGGGATCCGCCGGTTCAAACAGCCAGTACATATTGGTGATGTTTGAGCCGAACAAGGTGCGATCTACCGATGCGTGATGATAATTATTACCACCTGGTCCAAATTGCGGCTGACCTGGTGCCGTGGGTGAAGAGGATTCGGTAGTTAAAAGATACCGGAAAAAAAAGTCAAGCATATCGGTTCGATCGGCGGGCGGGACATCCGCAGTTACCAGCACCGATTCGATGCCCAGGCTGTCGCACCTGTTTTTCAAATAGATGGCATGGCGCGGGTGATGAATGACCGCCCCCTGGTTCTGTGGTTCGATAATTGGTGCCAGATTATGCAGATAAACCGGCGGATCGGTTTTATCCATGAACCGCAGCATATCGATTCGTTTGCGCAAGGCGACAATTGCCGAATCATTCACCTGGCTGCGATCAGTGATGCCGTAAAACGCCAAATCATCGATAAATCCCATTTCCTCTGCCCAGTTTGGTGAAACCGAGACGATCTTAGACCATTTTTCACAATCATACGTCGCCTGGGAATAGAGATGACCCGCCACTGTCAGCCGCGACGATTCCCGCAACACCGGATCAGAATTTAGCGGATCTGCCAGATCATCATGAAACGCCAGCCAGATTGAAGCGCCACCGCCGGCGGAGCTACCGTAGGCCGCTATTTTAGATTTATCGATTTTCCACGCATCGGATTGGCTGCGCAAAAATTGAATCGCGCGGGCGCAGTCCAGCATAATTGAATCCAGGGTGGTGGTGTTTCGCAGTCGATAATTGATAGCCGCCCAGGAAACGCCCTTTTCCAGCGCTCTTGTAATGAGTTTTTGGCCCGCCGGCGTCTGAATCCCGGTTTTATCGCCATTGATAAAACCACCGCCATGAATAAAAACGATCACCGGCGTCCGGATATCAGATTTTGCCTGCCAGAAATCCAGCACATTTCGCGGGTGTGGGCCATAAGCGACATTTTCAAAGGTCGGACTGGCGGCATTATTTGTTTGTGCCCAAAATAACAGGATTAGAAGTATTAAATTTAGTTGTTTCATTATTTACCTCATTAAAACAGCTTTTTTATTGAATGTAAAATTATCAATCGTCAGACGAATCAGGTACACACCGGAGCTCACTGGATTTCCAGCATCATCGGTTGCATCCCAATGAATGGTGTATTCTCCGGCCGACTGTTTTCCATTGACCAGCTTGCGGACCTTTTGTCCCAAAGAATTATAAATCCGCAGCTCAACCTGACTGGCTGCGGACAGGTGGTAGCGCATGGTTGTCGTCGGATTGAACGGATTGGGATAATTCTGATCAAGCCGGAAAGTGTGTGGCGTGGCTTCACGATACAACGCTACCGCGGTCGATGTTTTTCGCACGGCGTCCCAGAAATCGCATTTCTCAGTTCGCAGATATGTGCCACCAGCAGGTGCAACATTAATATCCAGATAAGCGTCGGTGATGGGATTATATTGCGGCCAATCGGGGAGTACCTTTCCATTGGGATTACCAGTTTTAGCAAAATTAGCCCAATACGTGCCCATGCTGTTTTTCACAATATGGTCATCAATGGTTATATCGCCATTTCGGGCATACGTGGTGCTATCGATGGATTGAAACACGAAAAACAGTTCCAGACCGTGATAGGCGCCATAGTATCGGGATAATCCGTTCAACTTGTGCGAAAAAAAATAACGCCAAACCGGTTCGTTCTGGTTCTGCGCCACCGCACGCGCCATACGCCGGGCATAAGCCGTAAATTGCGCATCGGTTGTCGCATCGACAAAAGCCTGTCGGGCCTGACTATTTGTGGTTCCAGGCGGATAGAGCCGCATTAACTGGTCGTAATATTCAGCCGACACTATCGATTTGAAAAGAATTTTAGTCATCTCAGGTGTCATTTTCGTGGCTGCAGTAATCGAAGTTTCATCGGCATTGGAGCCAACAACCAGTGGTACATGGTTAAAATTACCGGTTTCCATGGCTTCAAGGGGGTCCATGGGCAACACCCAGCCATCAATTACACCGCCCCAACTCATTTGCGCAACACCGCCGCGAAATGGCGACGACAGATCGACCACAAATGAATCGACGGGCAGTTTTCGCAGGCAGGCGATTTGCTCCTGGGGACTGCCATTGCCACAGCCTCGTTTTTGGGCGTACTCCAGACCCCGCGCCTCAGAATCCGCGTAATTTTTAGCTACGGGCGCACCACTCTGAATCAATGCCCGCTGAAACAAACCCGCCGCCAACGGTGAGGTCAATAACAAACTGACATCGACCGCCCCACCGGATTCACCAAACAGCATCACCCGGGTTGGGTCACCACCAAAGCGGGCAATATTTTGCTGCACCCATTTCAGTGCCAGTATCTGGTCGAGCAAGCCGTAGTTGCCGGAAACACCCTTTTCGCTTTCTGCAGCCAAACCGGGATGTACCAGATAACCCAGCGCACCCAGCCGGTACTAGATGGACACGATTACCACATTGTTTTTTGCCGCCAATGCCGTACCGTCAAAAATTCTTGCCCCACCCTGAATTTTACCGCTGGCGCCCTGCTGATTCCCGCCACCGTGAATATAAACAAGAACGGCGCGAACCGAATCATCCACCGCCGGTGTCCAGACATTAAGATAGAGACAATCTTCCTGGCCAACCATTACCGCCGTAGAATCTGGTTGTCCCTGTTCAAAATCTTTCTGCGGACAGGCCGGCGGAAATTCAAAAGCATCGAGGACCCCCGCCCAGCTCTCGGGATTTTGCGGCGGATACCAGCGCAGTTCATCTACTGGCGGATGGGCAAACGGAATGCCGAGAAAAGTGTACACGCCCCCTTTATTGAGCCCCCGGACCAAACCGTATTCGGTATTTACCACCAGCGAGTCCGAAGCCGTTAAAAAATAAAGGGGAAATAAGAAAAAAATGGTTAAAATGAATATTGTCGATTTAATTTTCATGCTGTTTTCTCCTGTTTTTGATAATTCTTCATCCAGAATAATAATTTATTGTGATAGTTCCTTAAATGGTATCCGCTCAATTTCCAGGGGAAATACGACTGCCTGTCATCTCGAGGAGCGTTTTTGGCAACGACGCAATCCCCTCACACGACATCAGGAGATTGCTTCGGCAAAAAACGCCTCGCAATGACCGGTTTTTTCACCCACAGTTTTTGAGGGGATATCCAAAAGCATTATTTTATGACCACCATCTTTTTGGTTTGAATAAAATTACCCGCTTTTAATTGATAAAAATATAAGCCGGCGGGCACTCCACTGGCATTAAAAACCACCGCATGGTCTCCAGCCGCCAAATCCTGATCGATTAACCGGCCGACTTCCCGGCCGCGAATATCACCCACCGTCAAACAGACATGTTCATGTTGCGGAATTGTGAAGTGAATGCAAGTGCCTGGATTGAATGGGTTGGGATAATTTTGCGCCAATTGATAGTTGCCGGGAATCTGCCCGGTTTGAGCATCAAGACTCGCAGTGAAATTCATCGGTGTTTCGCACCGTCGCAATTGAAATTGCCTTTTTAAATAGGGCTTTCCCGCTTCAATTTTCACCGCGGTATAGAAAACCCAGACTTTTCCATTTCCGATATACGGCTCAGGTTCAGATATGCTTAAGGTGCTGTCAAATTCACTTAATAACGATAGGGTTTGAGGGGCATTGTCGATGGTTGTCAGCCAGATTTCCCCTGGTTGATTGAAAGTTGTTTCGAAAAAATCACCTCCGTTTTCATTAATTTGAAAGGTTGAGTATAACTGGTTTAAATACATAAATGGTTCATGGGATTGGTTAAAGGCAGGATTTTCCAGATGAATTGTTGGTGGAACGACGACTTCATTTTTAACAAACAATTCTCCGTAAGCAGTTCTTTTATAAAAATAGGCCGAATCAGTCGCATTAATGCCGCTCATAAAATATTGATTGCCATTGATTTTATTCAACACGGGATAGCCATCAATTTTATTGGCCAAATCATTCGTTACGACAACCGGCGGATTGGTTGGCGCCATCGCATTGAACTCCCTGGCCTGGGCCTTTCCATTTCCATCTTTAAAGCCATAAGTCAGGTAATGGCTCCCTTTGATCCATCGGGGCACAATCACATCCATCGGAATGGTTCCGGGATAAATCCGGGTTTGAGTTTCAATTATGATTTCCTGAGTGGGAAAATCCAGGTTCAGGAATCGCAACTCAAATTTTTTATTCTGCGGTGATGTGGAAGAAAAGCCAATGGTATTGTCGTTGAGAATATAGGTCAAAAATCGTTTATTGACGCCCGGCAGTTGCGAAGGATAAAATACCCGGCGCCGGACATCAGGCGCCATCGATAGAGTGGTCACCGTAGCAGAAGTGGGACTTGTGGGTCTCACAAATTTTAATTGGCCGGCGAAGGTTGCCCCGACATAATATAACCCCAGACTATCAACGCCCCAATCGGCGGGTCTTCCATAGATGCTCGAAATAAAAGGACTGAATCCTTTCCCGTTCGCTGGAATTAAATCACCGGTGTTTGGATCAATCCCACATTGCCAAATCGGGCCGGTTACCCCATTACTGGTATCGACTTCAATCCAGATCATATAATTTCCAGACGGCGATAGTTCCGGATTGACATAATTAACCTTCGTATCGCCAATTCTCCGGTCAGTTGGAGTAAATGTTTGAGAAACTGCACTCAGACTAAAAGTAAAAACCATGATGAATATAAAAATAGTTACTCGCATTTTATTACCTTCATAAAAATAGACTCAATAAAATAATTTACAGTCAGTGGCGCATTTGCCAGAATTTTTCCAAATATGAAAATTTTCAAAAAGAAAAAGAGCACGAATACGGTATGACGGCACATTTCGACCTCACTTTTTTGGAATAATCGTCAAATGATTTATACCCTGAATAATTCATCGCCTCGAAGATACCAAGACACGAAGAAGAACTATTGATTTCAATAAGATACTTAATAGATTGATATTAAACACCCTATCATACACTTTTCAATACCGCCAGAGCTAACCCCTCACCCAAACCTCTCTCCAAAGTGTAAAGGGAATAGCTACGCCCTCCTCCTTTGGGAGAGGGTTGGGGTGAGGGTCACAAATAAAGAGTAAAAATGAAGTTTCACGCAATGCCAATCTTTACATATTGTTTTTTTCGTGTCTTTGTGTCTTCGTGGCAAAAAAAAATTGAAATTCACTTCGTTAGAATTTTAAATTATACTATCAATTCTGTCTGGGATGCGTTTTAAAAAATTCCCAGATCATTTCCGTGGCGTTAAAATCCCGACAGACATTCCCGATAACAAATTTTGATCGATACTGTGGGCCGCCTGGCCAGGTATGCCCACCGCCTTTTATCAGGAATACTTTCAATTCAATTCCCGGTTGACAATTTTGGTAGGTCGTCCATTCCACCTGACAGCCGTCATCGGGTTCCCGATCGGGCAGCGTACCACGGGTAACTTCTGAAGAGCAACCATTGGCTTCGAGCCATTTCTGAATGGTCGCATCCATTGATATGACCTCGCCGCGATTGCCCCGTGCCACCTCGCCACCATTAATCGGGATGAGTTTATCTTTATCCCCCTGAATAATCAGCACCGACACCGGCCGGATTGGATTAAATTGTTTATGAAAAGGAACCGCCATATTCGCCACCACCGGTGCAATGGCAGCAATCCGTTCCGAAAGATGCCCGGCCAGGTAATGGCAAAAAATCCCGCCATTGGAGATGCCAGTCGCAAAAATCCGGGTTGAATCAATTGAGTGGATTTGATGAATCGCCGCGATCATTTTCGTCATAAAAAGCACATCATCTACCCTTTTCTGGTACGTTTCAAAAGAATCAACTTCCCGGCCATCATTCCATTGGTGGTCATAACCGTCCGGATAGGCGACGATAAATCCTTCCTGTGCGGCAAGGGAATTGAATTTTGTTAATTTCGCCATCTTTTGGCCATCTCCGCCGCCGCCATGAAATGCCAGCACCAGCGCCGCCGAGTGAGTTTTATTCAGTGAATTTGGAACATATAGTTGATACTGACGCGTCAATCCATTCACCTGCAATTGATATGTTTTTGCCAGTTGTTCGTCCTTTGCATTCGCGACAGTCAACCAAATACTAATTGAAAGCAGAAGGTAAGTGTAAAATTTTATGGACATATATTTATCCTTTTTTAAAATTTTCCAATAATTGTTGCGTCTGCCCGAAAATCCCCAAAAACAACCAATTTCATGGTGAACAGGGTGAAACAATCCTCCGGTAGCGCAATGGGTTTATGAAGATGAGAGATACTTCGCAACTATTAATCATTCTCAAGCCGAAATGGTTTTCGGATATTATGATTGTCATCCGAAAGCCCTCACCCTAACCCTCTCCCGGAGGGAGAGGGAATAGCTACGCCCTCTCCCCCCTGGAGAGGGTTGGGGTGAGGGCACGAAAAACCGAAAACCACTTTGGCGCTCGTATAACAGAAATTTTGCTCATTTATTAACGTTTTTGAAGCGGACTCCCAATATGCTACGCAATCCGGATGCCAACCAGGATAAAAAAATTTATCTTTGTTTTTATTGAAGTTAAGGCAGATATTTTGGGGCTTAAAAAAAATCATTTACTCAATCGAACTAAATGGTACATGGCCACGTACCCATAGGTACACTTCCTGAGTAGAACTTCTATATTTTTTTGACTGCAGATCAATTACAGCTTGAAATTCATAATTTTGTTTAATAAATTGATTATGTATTCAACACTCCCGGTAAGGAGACCAGTCGTTGCAAGAAGCGTATCCTTCCACAAGGCTGAGGACTGTTTTTGCGAAGAAGCCATCGATTACCATCACCTTAGAAAATTGCTTCTTCCAAAAACATTACCTGAGCTTTTGTCGAAGGCAACACTTCTCGTGATGACATACTGGTGGCTGTTTCTAATAAATTCTAATTAGTGTTTGCCCAAAAATACTAAAACCTGCCATTGCGAGGCGTTTTTTTCAACTACACTCAGGACAGGTTTTGCAGAAGCCTGTTTTTTCGATTCGCTATCACCCATAATAAACGCTGGAGATTGTTTCGTCACACAAAACCTTCCTCGCTCGTGATGACAACACCGGATGCTATTCGGACCGACACGAAATAATTGATTATATTTTCCAGATTTAGTAAATTTGACTAGTTCTGATACAGTACAAGCCAGCAAGGAATTCCAGAATGCACATTTTCAACAGTTTTAGAACTTTTTATTTTTCATTAGAAGATGGGAACACGCTAAAAACGAAATAGCGTCGGTCCGAAATTGTCATTTCCGCACGCTTTTAGCGGGAATCCATTAGCACTCTCTTCACTGGACGCGCGATTAGAAAAATAGGGCAGGATAAGAGCCTTTATTTTATAACATCTGTGAACGGTTACTTTGCCACAAGGGTGTATATTATCCAAAAGATGATTCACCCATAAAATTTGTTAAGATAAAATTCGATTATACTCAAATTATTAATGAACAGAATTATCATTTGAGCATGTTTCTGATTGAATTTTCAATGTTATACTGCACTTTCCACGGAACATGTGCTTTTAATTTGGAATTATCGCCATAACTATCCAAAATATCATTTTTTCGAATCAGGTCAGAATTTATACGCACGGATAAATTTTTGCCAGATATTTTAATTGCTTCCTGGAGTAAATCATTAATCAGGAATGACATTCCCTGACAAAGATTATAAATTTCACCGGGCTTGCCGTGGAGTAATATTTTCCAATAGGCATCGACAACATCTTCTACGGCAATATAATCACGGCGGGTGTGAATATTGCCCACCTGAATGACTCCACCGGAAGGCAAATTCTTAATCTGTTCAATAAACGCACCCATTGCAAGCTTACGGGATAAACCAGGTCCAATAATATTAAATGGACGGACGATATTAATATTTATTTCAAAAGTATTAAAATAATAACGTGCAATTTTAGTTTGAAAAACTTTGCTGAGGCTATAAAAATTACAGGGATTCAATGGGTGATTCTCGTGAATTGGAAAGCTAGTTGAATTTCCATGTTCAGCGGCTGAACCAATAAAAAGTATTTTTTTTATCGGATGACGATATTGAATTATTTTTTCCAGTAATTTTTGTGAAATTCCCGTATTTACCCTTACGAAGTCTTCCAATAATCCTACACCAAATATTCCTGCCAGATTGATAATATAATCTGGTTTTACGGTATTTACCAAATAATCAATCTTTTTTTCAAGGGTCAGGTCCATTTTAATACAGGGAATAAAACAGTCCTTCGGTTGACGGGCCACGCCTATAATCTGAAATTGGGATTGCAAATTATTTTTTATGATATATTTTTGAAAATGTTTTCCTGTAAAGCTATTTATCCCTAATATTAAAATTTTGAACATCGACTTCCCCCTGGCAATTTACATCTTTTTAAGATAACAGGAAATAGCAAATAAAGGCGAATACCTTCGAGGTATCACTCCTGAATTCAGTTTATTCACAGGATTTTATTACGAAAACCTCGAAGGTCTGAATTTTCACCCACTGTTATTGAATGGACATGAAATTTTCTAATGATAATCCATTGATTATACTGAACACCATAAATATTATATGAAAAACCTCGAAGGTCTTCACTTTGTTTTTTAAAGGAATACGAATTCTCTGCCTGATGAAATCAAATTTACGCAATTATAGTGCCGATTATTTTTAAAAAAATATAAATTGATTTTATTAAAGTTAGTTGAGGCAGATTTCATAAAAAAAACTCCTCTATTGAAAAAATTGAACCTGATAGTACAGTATGGTGTACCTGTAAGTACCATCAACAAAACTTTTGAGATCATAAGTGAAATAAATACCGGCGATATTTTCTACATATCTCTTGACTTAAATAAAATTCATTGTTAAATTTTTCCAGATGAAATTCTAAAAATACCCGAATCAGCTACCTGTAAATGAAGTGAGAAGGAAGCTATGAATAATATAAAAATTTAGCCGCCCCCTGCGGCCTCGACTGCTTCAACTGTGAAATCTATGAAGATAATTTGACGAATGAACTGGCAGAAATCATTCATCAAAAATATGGCGTAGTGAAACAGGAAATCCCCTGCAAAGGGTGTCGCCAACAGGATGGAAAGCATTATCATTTCAAAGCAGGAGGTTGTGCTACTCTTGACTGTGTTAAAACACGAGGAGTAGCATTTTGCTGCGATTGTGTTAACTTCCCCTGCGCTTTGCTCGCCCCGCTGGCAGATGGCGCTGCATTTTATCCGCATAATATGAAAGTTTATAATCTCTGCCGGATTAAAAAAATTGGTTTGGAACGCTGGATTGAAGAAGAGGCCGGATTAATTCGAAAGCGATATTTTACTTATAAATTCATCGTTGGCAAAGGCCAGGCTAATTGGCATGAAATTAAATAAATGAAGTGATACTAATCTTTAATTTGTAACACATTGTTCATATCACTTTCATATCATCGTTTTTAAAATTACTGAGAATATGAATAGAAAAAATATAACGACCAGATAATTCGAAAATCACTTAAAACCATCCCTTTTCATAAAAGGAAGAAAAACATGAATTCAGAACTTCCCGATGATCCCGAACAGGCAGCCGATTATGACTAACTGGCCCGAAAATACCAGTGGTTCGGCCCTGAAATTTTGTTTGGCTTATGCGATGAGTTTATCAAGCCCGGCGAGAAACTTTTGGATATCGGAATCGGGACGGGTCTCTGTTCGTTTCTATTTCAAAAATTCGGGCTGGAAATACATGGCCTGGATCGTTCCGAAGAAATGCTAGCAATGTGTCGCCAATAAGGGATAGCAAAGGAGCTTAAGCAATGGGATCTGCGCAAAACGCCGCTTCCCTACCCCGACGCGCAATTCGATCTGATTATCTCGGGTGGTGTTTTTCACTTTTTTGAGGATTTATCGCCGATATTCGCGGAGGCGGCACGTCTCACCAAACCCGATGGCCTGTTTGCTTTTATCGACTGCCCAACGTCTGAAAATGTGACGTTGGATTCATCATTAAAATATTCGAGAGATAACACTCCTATTTTCTGTCACAGTGATTCATATCTTCGTCGATTGTTGTGTCAAAATCATTTTCAGCTTATCAAAGAACTCAAATTTTTTGTCCTCGACGAAGATGAGAAAGATTTACTCATGAAAAATTATGTCGTAAAAAAATCAATTAATTTAATTAAGGAAGTAATATGAAAAAATTATCTCCTTTACTCAAACTTTTGAGCATCATCATTTTAATTGGTGCTTTGATTTATATTTATGACGCTTTTGTAAAGTCCAGTTGTTGCGATAGAGTCACCGTATGTCCTTGTATCCGGTGGCATGAGTGAGAATCAGGTTGATGGTGGCAGTTGGTCATTTCTATTGAAGGAAGTAAATACCCAAAATACGCGCTTGATTGCCCGATTTCGTAGTAGTTATTCACCGACGGTTTTCAATATCGCTCTGAACCGGATATTTGTTCAGCCTGCCAGCCTCTTCATGCAAAAACGAATGCTCATTGGTATTCAGCAGCGGGTCGAAGGCACCTTTCGCTCATCAACGCCTGAAAATATTCAGGTGATCTTATGGTTGATTTTATTCTTTCTGTTGATGATCCTTCTGTTAGGGATTTTATTTGGTAAGCGCTGGATTCGGCTATTTTTTGCCGGATTACTGACGGGCTCAATGCTGCTGCTATTCATTGCGTGGCAGCCATCGATTTGGATTGGAATTCCGCTGGTTTGTATTCTCATTTATATATTGATTTTGATTATACGGAAGCGTCGAGTTAATTCATAAGAATGTATTGCTTTTTATCTGAAATTCTAAAATTAATTGCATCATCTTGTCACAACCACAGATTTCGCAGATAAAAACAAATCAACCTGTGAAATGTGCGGTCAATTTTTTGAATATCACCATGAAAGGCACGAAGGCAATCAAACTTTTTCATGCGTTTAATGGTTTCGATTTTGAAACTTTCTTTCATGTCAGGCTCCTGGGCCACTGAAATTGTGAATTTTGTTTAAGACGTTCTGGTTTTTCCTGACTTTCAGCCAGAAGCCATTAGCCAGGAGCTAATTAAATTATTTATTCTCAATTGGAAGGATATTGGATGAAAAAAATCGTGATTATCGGAGCGGGACTTGGTGGGCTGACTGCTGGCAATTTGCTGGCGAAAAAAGGGTATCAGATAAAAATTTTCGAATCGCACAATGCTCCCGGCGGCTATACGGCTGGTTTCCGGTGCAAAGGCTTTTATTTTGAAAGTGGAACATTGTCGTTTGAGTCCTCAAATACCATTTTTAAAGCAATGCAGGAAATTGGTATATTGGATAAAATCGAGTTTGTTCGGCAGAAATCCAGATGGCTTTCGGCTTATTATGATGGTACTTCAGAAACATACCATGAATTTAAAAATCTGTTTTATACAGCCTTTCCGGATGAAAAATTGAAACTTAAAAGATATTTCACCGAAACGGACAAAATGGTGCAGGCCATGCAGCCTTTCGTGTTGGGAAAAAAGAAATTTTTCAATACACTATTTAGTGGATATAAACTTTTCAGGCTTTTTCGAAGATATAATAATGTTCCGATAAGTGAATTTACCAATCGATTTTTTGATAAAAATACCATCCTGAATCAGTTTTTCAAGTATTGGCTACCCGGATATGGCTGCCTGGCTGATGGGGGGAGCAATTGTCACAATTTTTGAGGATTATTGGACAATCAAAAACGGTATGCAATCCTGGGCAGATGTTTTGGCCGCGCAATTTAAAAATTTTGGCGGCGAGCTGATTTTAAATACTTATGTGGATAAAATTCGAACCCGGGACGGTGTGGCTGTAGGCGTTTCCTGTAAAGACAACCATTATGATGCTGATTTTGTTATCGCGGCTGGTGATTATAAGAAAACATTTTTAAAACTGCTCGATACGCCTTCTTTACTGTCGGCTGGGCTTCGAGAAAAAATAGCGAAAAATGCTGTCTCAGAAGGGATTTTTACCGTTTATCTGGGACTGAATCTTTCTCATGACCAATTAAAATATCATTTAAAAATTCCCCATGTGATGTATTTCGATGCCCAACCGGGTCTGGATATTCATAATTCGGCTGATGAAAAATATTTTGAGAAGGCATCCATCATCCTTTATTCCCCATCACTGATGAATCCCGCACTGGCGCCGGAGGGCAAATCATCATTAATGGTGCAGGCAGTGGCGCCCTATCGTTGGTTGAACAACTGGGGCGGCGGGAATCGTCAGATGTATCAGCAATTAAAAGAGGAAGCCATGAACAAACTAATTCAAAAAGCGGCGTTCGTCATTCCGGATTTATCCGCGGCGATTGAATTTAAGGATGCTGCAACGCCGTTAACTTATGAAAGGTATACACTGAACACCGATGGCGCAACCTCGGCCTGGAGTTGGAATCCAAAAAATAAATTTTATAAAAATTTCGGCAACATCTATGTTGATACTCCTATAAAAAATCTCTTAATTGGCTCCTGTTGGGCCAATCAAATTGGTGGCGTGCCGGGAGCAATCGGAGCGGCCTATCAATGTGTCAAACGGATCGGCTAAAATACAGTTACGCCAACCTAACGGCTTAATTGGATTCTTTCTGACTAAATAATTTAATAAAATTTATGGTGCAATCATGATTGATAAATGTAATAAGCTTTTGCGATATAGCCGTGCGATATTTTTTGGTCTATTTGCTTTTCTTTTTTGGAGCGATTCACTCATTTCAAACACTCAGATTCATCAACTTACGAATCAAATCGAATTCGCAGCCTTTCTCGATTCACTTATTCAGGTGAAAATGAAAGAACACCACATTCCCGGTGTTGAATTTATTATGGTAAAAGACGGGGAAATTTTTTTCAGTAAAGGCTACGGCCATGCCGATCTGGAGCAAACAATCCTGGTGGATCCGGCACAAACGCTATTTAGAATCTGTTCGATTGCCAAAGTCGTCACCGGAACCGCAGTGATGCAATTGGTGGAACAGGGTCGAATTGATCTGGATCGGGATGTCAATGAATATCTTTCGCTGTTTAAAATTAAAAATAAATTTCCGCAGCCAGTGACCATGAAACATCTCCTGACACACACTGGGGGATTTGATGATATGTATCTGAATAAAGTCGGCCGAACCAAAGCTGAACAGATGCCGTTGGGGGATTTTCTGGCGAAAAGGCTGCCGCCCATCATTACGCCTCCTGGAGAAGTTTATACCTACTCCAATCTTGGCAATGCGCTGGCCGGCTATCTGGTGGAAGTGGTCAGCGGACAGGATTTTGCCGATTATGCGGTAGAAAATATATTTAAGCCACTTGAAATGAATCATAGTAATTTTCGTTTACCGGATTCATTAGCACCAAACCTGTCAAAAGCTATTTCTATAAAAATGGTGAATTTTTTGCCATCTCATTTGATTATTTAAATGATTATCCTGCCGGCCAAATGGTTTCTACGGCTGCCGATATGGCCAAATTTATGATTGCCCATCTCCAGAAAGGAAAATACAAGGATCGAGCAATTTTCAGCGAAGAAACGGCTGAAATAATGCATGGCGATCAATTTAAACATCATCCGAATTTACATTCCGCCATGGCATATACCTTTGCTATCAGCAGCGTTCGCGGGCACCGAATTCTGGAACATAATGGTGGTTACTTAGGTGCGGCAACGCGGCTCTGGCTGCTTCCCGAAAATAATATCGGCATCTATATGGCGTGTAATACCATGCACAGTCAGCTTAATTATGAAGTAACGAATACCCTGGCTGAGCGCTATTCCCCTGAAATTAAAAAGGATAGCACTATCAAATATCCAATTCAGAATTTGCCATCGTATGATGGTTCGGTAGATCGCTTTGTGGGCACCTATCGTTATACCCGTTACACACATGGCAGCCTGACCAAAACCGGTGTCCTGTTTGGGATGATCGCTTCCGAGATGCCTGTCTGGAAAAATAATAAGGGAATGATTTTGATGAACAACTAGTTCGGTGAGCCCCGGCGAATGATTCAGATAGAACCTTTACTATTTCAGTCTATCGATGATGATTATTTTTGCGCTTTTCGACAGGATGATGATGGCAAAATTACCCATTTATTCACTAATGGAACGAGTACTTTTGAAAAAGTGCCCTGATATCATCACACCATTTCATTCCAGCTAAAATTCTTTGTCGTCTGCTTTACCATCCTTTTAATTATAGGAATTGGCATGGCCATTCGAAAAGTAATTTTCTGGCTCAAAAAAAAAAAAATTGAAAGCCTTTCAATTGAAAACGGCTTGCAACGTTTTGCCGGGCTATCCAGCAGCACCTTATTGCTTTATTTACTGGCGTTAGGTGGAACACTTCTTATGCTTGTCCCGGAGCAGGAAGCAATGATCGGTTTTGGATATGGTCTGACAGGCATTATCAATCTCGTTCAGGTCATTCCATTTATCGGGATGTTCTTTTTATTAATTTTCCTGTTTTATCTGATAAAAAGCTGGTTGAATCGGGATGTCAGAATTTTTAGAAAGGTAATTTATTCATTTGTATCTCTGGCTGGAATTGGTTTTATCTGGTTTTTGAATTATTGGAATTTGCTTGGGTGGCGATTCTAAGACAAAATTGCATATTGTCCGATCCCTCAATTATATTGAAGTCGAATTCCGTATCCGTTCACCGGTATGATAAAATAATAGCGTCTATCATGCCCGAATGCTTAAATCGGGCATCCATTGGTCTAAAAAGTGTGGATTCCCGCCAAACTTGTACTCGAATATTTTTGTCGGGTAAACATGCGGGAATGACAGATTTGTTCCACCCTGTGAACGATTACCGAATTCCAATTAAAAACATTTGAAAATAATTACTTTGGATGATAATAATAAATTCAATAAAATTTTCAGAACCATAAATTCGCGATTTGGTTTACAAGACCGATATTAAAGGAAATAATAGATGACAGGAATCAATATTAAAATAATTGACGTGCCAGACGACAATGTCGATAAAACTGGCTTTTTCTGCTTTATGAGTAAACGAAAAAGTGAAGGTTTCCAGCGAAAATTGAACTGGCTTAAAGCCCGATTTGCTGAAGGGATGAAAATTAAAATGCTTGAACTGCCGGAACGGGGATTCATTGAATATATCCCCGACGAATATGCCTGGCGGGCGGTGAATGCCAGTGGCTATCTGTTTATTCATTGCCTCTGGGTGGTGGGAAAAAGTAAAGGCAAGGGATACGCGGGTGTTTTGCTTAACGAATGTATTAATGATGCAAAACAGGCGGGAATGAAAGGTGTGGCGATAGTCACCAGTGAGCGAGTCTGGCTGGTGGGGAAAGAAATACTCCGGAAACATGGCTTTGAATCTGTAGATGAAATTGATCCGTTCAATCTCATGGTTTTTGAAATTTAATGATTCACCAACACCAACATTTTCTGGTAATTGGGAACAAAAAGCCAGCCGCTTTGGCGAAGGATTAACCGTTATCCGCTCGGATCAGTGCCCCTACATTCCCGATGCGACAAACACGATTCAGGACTTTGCAAAAAAGCATCAAATTTCTTTTAAGGTTCACCAGCTCAACTCCAGTCATGACGTGAGAGAGTTGACTCCTTCACCTTATGGGATATTTAGTGTTGTTTTTGATGGAAAATTGCTGGCATATCATTATTTGTTGCCGAAAGACCTTGAGAGAATGATTGTGTCCGCTCAATAATGCGGCAGAAAATTCAGCCATTCGAAGTTTTCCAATTAACGCTTTTTGAAGAGTACCAAACACTATCGAAAAAATTAACATAAAAAAATGCCGGCCTTGATAGGCCGGCATTGATTTCACACCTTCATTTAACACCTAAATTACTTGATAAGTACCATCCGCCGGACAGCGACAAAATCTTTTGCCTCGATTCGGTAGAGGTACAGACCACTAGTCAGGTGACTGCCTTTAAATTCAAATTGATGAATTCCGGCAGCCAATTTTCCATCATGCAATTTCATGACTTCCTGTCCGAGTGCATTGTAAACCGTGATTTTCACCTCGGTTGCATCCGGAACTTTTACCTGAAAAGTTGTCGTCGGATTGAACGGATTGGGATAATTTTGTGTGAGTTCATACGCCGTTGGTAGGCTGATTTCAATCTCATTTTCCACAAAAGTCGGTAAACCAGCTTTGTAAAATGCCGCAATCCATAAATCAGCATCCAGGTGCCAGGACCAATCACCAGGATCATTTAATGACTGAAATGCAGCCGGCGTTGTCTGTTCCCAGGCCCTGTCAGCGGCTTCACCTTCCCCATTGGCATCGGCATAAATCGCAACAGTATCGTCTGACCCTTTCGTGAATTCAAAACCGACGAAAACAGGTCCGGCCAAGGTGACAGGATTATCCAACAGGAACATATTTCCCAACATGGTGATATCCAGATCACTGGTGGTGGTTTTTATTGTTAATAATGGTAAACCAGGCGCACCATTTTCTTTAACCGTTTTGAGAACTAAATTTATGGTATCAGGCTTCCCAACCACTTCTTTAAAAGCGAAATAATATTTGAATCCATGAAGCACATCACCGGCTTTGAAATTGAAACGCTCATATTTACCAATATCCCCATATCCATTGGTTCCAGTGATAAATCCAGTGCCATAGGGATTTTCATGAAGCACCGGCGTATCGCCATAGAACAAAGTATCCAGATTGGAAATCACATACTGGTCATTATTTGTAAATGCCGCGATGCCATTATTGGTACCCAGGATAAAGAAGAGAACAGTTTCTTCATTCACGACTTTGCAATCAACCGAACCCACGCCATTTCCATTGGCGACATTTCCAATGGATGGCGAAACGGCTGCAATTCGGGCGTTGGCTGAGCCTTCGCTAATATCGATGACCGCCAATTTTTCAGCATCACCAGCACCGCCCAAATCAGGATAATAAGCAATCAAAAATTCACCTTTACTGGTGCTAAAATATTTGATTTTGGACGCGCCAGTTCCAACGACACCACCAGAGAGTGTATCGATCACAGTGCCGTCGGCATTGAAGTGAACCAACGGTCGACCATAAGATTTGATCCACAACGTGCCATCATCGGCTTCAGCGATATTCGGAACCGTACCAAAACCACCTTCCGCTAACGTGATGACTTCAGGTGTAAAGGTCATGCCATTATCCTGGGTTGTGAATTTTACAAATTGATTTTTGGCACTCACTCCCGCATAAATGGTAAGTGAGTTGTCACTGGCACTCCCATAGACGCTAAACATGTCGCCCAGCCTTCCCACGCCAGTATCAAGAGAAATAACAGTAACTGCCGCTGCTGTTTCATTGTCCCACCGATAGACTCGGAACGGATGTGTTGCATCTGAACCCAGCGTCATATTGCAGGCGAAGATGATTCCATCATCGGAAACATCCACTGAATTGAGGTGGAACAGGCCAACACCTTCAGCAGCAGCCGGCTTCGGAATCACGCCGACACTGTCACCCGTCATGGCATCATGGATGACGATGCGATGGGCACCCAATCGGGTGACGACATAAACGCGATCCTGGCCGCTGACATTTCCATAGGCCATGCCGCGGGTATAACTGGCGGTGGAGATGTATTCCGGAAAAGTGCCGGCGGCTTTGGTTTTCGCCCATAAGGTATATAATTCATCCGGCGGTATCACCGGAATTATCTCTTCAAAATCCGTTTTAAAAGTTCCCCGCAACGAATAGCCATCATCCGGCGGAAGTTTGGTGGTGAATTGATCAACAATGGCTGTTAAATTCATCGGACCGGCGGGTGGTGTCCAGCCATCCAGCTCGGATTCTTTATCAATATAGATATACGTTGTATCAGTTCCATCGGTGATATCCACCCTACCATTTTTGCCGGCGGCTGGCCATTGGGCCATATCTACGATCCAGACATTTTCCAATTTTACCAGCAGGGCTTCGTTTGATTCGTCGAGTTTTGAAATTGTAATAGTCTTCGGGGTAATTTTATTTCCGGTTCCTAAAACGGTAACATCTTCCAACGAACCGGGTTCAATCTGTGAAATTCCCCGGTATTGAGTTAATTTTCCTGTTACCTGAATAAAATCACCCGCATTCAATGCTAAATCAACTTTACCGGAATATAAAACAATGCCAGCCGTCTCATCCTGCATATAATATTGGGTGTGACTTCCATAGTTTGGCGAATTAATTAAACCAGTGATGGTTACCATTTGATTCAGTCGATCAGGGACAAAATCATTATTGGTATCAGCTTTTGCTTCAGCGATCGTCAAGGTTTCAATAACTTCCGGAATTTCCAATTTCCATGAGGCAATGGCATTATTCGTTGTCATTTGAAACAATGAATAGGTCTCATCGCTATTGGCATTCAGAATAATCTCGCCTGAGCCATTGGCATTGGCCAGTTCCAGAAAACCGGTTTCACCTTTCGCCCAGAGAACAGGAGTCGTTTCTGAATTGGTGACATCCCAGACCTGAAATTTTCGAATATCACCAGTGACATTATTGGCATTGACGGCGACCAATTTCGCACCATTCACGGCCTCAATATAAGCACAATTCATCCAGGAGGCCGCAAGCGTGCCGCCATCAATTTCACTTAGCACCGTTCCGTCAGCAGCAATCTTCCGAAGCGTCGTGCCGCTGCCATTAATCCAGAGTTCAGAATCTGTTCCATTTTTAATTGGAGCGATTCCGCCACGAGCCGTACCGGTGGCAATGGTAATTGGTGTTTCAGCCGTAAAGTTTTCACCATTGGCAGTGGTGAGAACAAGAATTTGGTTACTGCCGGTGCCTGAAGCGTATAATATCGTTGTTGTATCCGAACCAGACAGGCTGAACGCATCACCAGCACGGGTGGAAACGACAGCGGCAAAAGCAAGTGTCGGTGTTGCTTTTTCATCAGCCCAGCGATAGACTTTGAATTCGGCATTGGCTAATACCAAATTGCAGGCATAGATGACGCCGTTCACGTCAGCGATAACTTTCATCAAAGGAAGCGTACCACCCGTAATACCCGTCATATCCAGCGTGTCAGCCACAGCGCCAGTTACGGCATCAATGGCATAAATAACAGGTGCACCAGTTCGCGAAGCAACCAGCAGATGCTGTGTAGCTGGATTGTAACCCATCCCCCGGGTATTATTATCATTGGCAAAAAATGGGTAGCTATTCACATTTAATTCCCAATTCAAGGTCACATTCTCCGGATCGATTGGCGGAACTGGAAATTTAATTTTATAAGCCCCCAGGCCATTGTTGGTACTCAACACGAAGATTGTAAAAGTGCCATCACCATTGTCTTTTATTGAAACATCACCCGCGCCATTTGCATTCTTATTTGTTCCCAATGTCGGTGTCAGACTATAATTAGCTGCCTGATCCACGGCATCTGCTACGGCTCTGACAACACGCGCATTTTCATTTCCAGCGCCATATTGAAACGTTACAAAGTAATCATCTTTACCCAATGTTGTCAGGAATCGAATGGCATTCGATCCGGTGGCAACCACCGAACCCGGAATAGTTCCCAGAAGTGTTCCAGTCGCATTAAACTTTTTGGGATTTTGTCCAACGGCATTATAATAAAAATCACCATTAGCGAGCGGCCCGACCGATGCACTCCCTCCCATGACGCCGATAGTGATAATTTCCGGCGTAAATGTTGCGCCATTATCCGTTGTCGTAAATTTTACCAGCTCATTGCTGGTAACCGAGGCAACCCAGATGATGAGTGAGTTATCGGCTGCAGCGCCTGTCACAGTGATTTTATCACCCAGACGCTTGCCAGTTGCATCAAAGGTCAAAGCTTCAACCGGAACGGCGGTTTCATCAGTCCATTTATAGACTTTGAATGTCGTATTCAATGCTAAATTACAGACAAAGATAATACCATCGGTTGATACACCAACATCACTGACAAAATAAGTACCACCGGTAATGCCAGTATTGTCTAATTTGCCAACTGAATCACCGGTAGCCGGATTTAAAATATAAATAAAGTTTCCGCCGTTGCGGCTTACAACATAAAGCCGTTCCTGATTATTTACTACCCCATAGCTGAAACCGCGGGTAAAATCTTTGGTATCAAACCAAAGTGGCAGCGTTCCCTGTGTGGCAGATTTTTCCCACACCGTTGTCAACTCAGGACCAGCGAATACAAAATTTACACTAAGCAATACTAAGCTCAGAATTAGTATAATTCGATTCATTTTACCTTTTACCTCCATTTTAAAGTTTTTTGGGTGAATTAAGTAAATTTCGCTTGGCTACCTTACACTATTTAAAATCGTCAAATCTGACCCCTCACCCTAACCCTCTCCCTTTGAGCTGATCTTGACCCACATCTCGTTATTGGACACGGGGAGATGGCCAAAAAATTATCAATTCCTCTTCCCTGTTTTTTAGGGAAGGAGCAAGGGGATGGGTAAAAAAGGATGCTGACAGAACAAAGATATATTTTTTTAATAAAGTTTCATTATGACAAAAAGAAAAATTTAATTTTGTTCTTATCAACACCATTTTCTAACCCATCCCCCGACCCCTTCCCTCAACTGAGGGAAGAGGAGTGGCCATCTCCCCGTGTCCAGTAAAAAAATGTGGGACACGCTCAGTCCTTTGAGAGAGGTTTAGAGTGAGGGGCACAAGCGTGATTTAACAAAAATTTATAAAAAAGTGTACGGTAGTAAAATTTCGCCTGACTTCAATTAGCTCATAATCAAATCACCTCCCTTTTTTCAAGCGATCTTAAACTATATTTATTAATAATTACAGTACTCCCAAAAATGGCCTGTAATGCCAGTGAAATAGTCCCTTTAACGCCAGCCTGATCCTTCAATTCACCGGCAACGATTTTGGCGGGCCGAAAGGGGATATTTAACATGCCGTTTTGAATAAGATTCCGAACGCCATTCAGAATATATTCCGAATATTCTATAACATGACCACTCAGAATAATTAAGCCTGGATTTATCGTTTTGACGAGCATTAAACAGAGATTCGCTAAAAGAAAAGCATATTCATCAAGAATCGCTCGAACTATTGGATGACCTTTTTCAACCAATTCTAAAAGCGCATTTAATTGAATTTTTTCAATATTTTCAATAGAGTCGACATGATGACGTTGTAAGTTTTGCTTCAGGACGTGCAGCAGGTTCTGCTCGGAAAGAATATCGCCTAAAAATTTCTGATCGGCATACAAGTAATCTAATTTTCTTTCGTTAATAAAAAAATTGTTCAGGTTGAGGTAGCCCAGTTCACCCGCTGTCCCATTTTCACCGCGAACCATTTGGCCATTGAGCAAGACGCCACTTCCAATACCTTCACCAATCCAGATACAAACGACATTACCATAGCTCTGGCCGGCGCCAAGCAGACTTTCACCCAGGGTAATGGCATTGACATCATTTTCAATGAAAACGGGAACGCCAAATTTTTCCTGGAATCTGCTAACCAAGGGTAAATTTGCCCATCCCTGCAATGTGTCGGCAAATGCCAATTCACCTTTTTCATAATTTACAAAGCCGGGAATCCCGATTCCGAAGCTGATGAGCTGACCGATACCGATGCGGGTGTCAATTAACAGTTGATCAATTTTATTGAATAAATTTTGGATGACTTCATCAATTTTGGCGCCAATTTGATGGGG
Source organism: Caldithrix sp. (assembly GCA_020722815.1). Lineage (GTDB taxonomy): Bacteria > Zhuqueibacterota > Zhuqueibacteria > Thermofontimicrobiales > Sulfurfontimicrobiaceae > DYKB01. Next base: position 23,149 of record DYKB01000030.1, read on the forward strand.
TATCACTTCGATTTTTTTGATTTCCGAAACAATATTAGCGATGGCGATCGTGCTGTGATCGCGGCGGATTTCTACGCCGACGACATAGCCGTTATCCGGATTGAGTTCTAAAAGATTTGGCTTTTTTCCGCCGCGGGTGGTGGATTGGCCTTTGCCAATTTCGATAATAAAACCGGTTTCAATTAAACGGCCAATAATTTCCCATGCAGCGACTTTGGAAATCTGAATGCGTTTCGCAATTTCGTTTCGCGAGATGGGACCTTCCTCCCGAATGAGATTTAATAATCGTATTTCATTGGGAGTTCTTCGTAATTTTAAGCCTGGATTTTCATTCATTTTTACTTCACATATAACATTTTTTTGGTTTGAGATTTATTTCCGACCTGCATTTTATAGAAATAAAGTCCACTGGTTAGATTTTGGGCGCTAAAATCAATCGTATATTGCCCCATCCCTTTATATTCATCAATTAAAGTTGCAATTTCCTTCCCTTCAATATCATAAATTTTTAAAAGTATATGATCCGCTGCGGTCAGCGCAAACTGAATCGAAGTGGATGGATTAAAGGGATTTGGAAAATTCTGATTTAGTTCAAAATCTGTTGGGAACTGCGGTTTTTTTTTACTATCGATGCCGGAACTGTTCTTTACAGGCCGGTTCGTATTCAATAACATGATGGCATCAGCAAAAAGGATATGATTTCCAATATTGGCGTTCGTTAACCTGATAATTTTTTGATTTTTTCCACTCGTCAATTGATAATCACCGATTTTATACCATCGGGCATGACCCTTTTCACTTTGATCGACAGCTACTGTATCGATTCCATTTTGATGATAAATTTGAAATTGGGCCTCCGGTGCTGCATTCCAATGGTAAATATTATAGCAATATACTTCATACCATCCACTTTTCTCAATCGCTGCTGAATATTCTATCCATTCATCAGTTGAGGATTTGGAATAAATACATCCATCTTCAAAGCCGGCGATTGAAGTGTAATCAATCCAGCCATTTGATTGATGAACACTGGAATCATCCTCATTTATGATGATAGCTGGTTCACGCCAATCTTCCGGCCGATTGGGGATATGGACGGGCGTTTGATATAATTTTGCTTTTAATGCCGGCAGATCATCGGCCAGCGTATCATAAAACCAGATGACATGGCCAGTCAATCCCCTTTTTCGGGTCGTTTCAATCATGGCAATGATTTCACTGGTGGGTAAAAGATAAGTATCCGTAATGGTAGTTAATCCTGGATAAAATTTTGATTTATCCCTGACATAACTGAATTGAATATTCAAATCCGAGGAATATTGTGCATTTGTGGACCGATACACCTGAGGCGAAATAAAATCGAGATATCCTTCATTGATCCAGGGGCGCCAATCCTGACAAAAGTTGTCGAAGCCATAGGAATAGACGATGGGTGCATTGCTAACGAAAATTTCTGGCCGCACTTTTTTAATAGTATCATACAACACAGCGGTAAATTCAGTTAATTTATCTGCGCGCCAGCGCATCCAGTTCGCATTGGCGATGGTCTGCGGCGGGACATTGCCATTATGATCCTTTTTATATAAGGCAATCGTGGCAGAATCGTACCCGCAATCGAGTTCAGGATAGCGGATGCGATCAAGTTCAATACCATCCACATCATAGTTCTGGATAACTTCCAGGCACAGATCAATGAGAAATTGCTGTGCCTCCGAATTGCAATGGCTCAGCCATTTGTAGCGATAATCACCATTAAACAGCACCGAACCATTTTTCTTTTTGGCAAACCATTGCGGGTGCGCCTTATAAAGATGTTCGATGTTACCCTGACAGGCCACGAAACCATATTCAAACCACGCTTCCACATGCAGGCCATTGCGATGTCCTTCAGCGATAAATTCCGCCAGCAAATCCCGCCCTTCATCGATGGCTGGATCAGTCCATATTCCGGTCAATTGCTGAAAGACATTACTCCGAAAATAGGGGTAGCCAAAACGCCAGATATCCACATAGACCGTGTTCATATTATGGGCCGCGAGATCATCCATAATTGACGCAATCCGTTCTTTTGATGGCACACTGGAACCCGCCCAGGCAACCCAAACGCCACGCAGTTCTTTTTCCTGGCTATAACTGATATTTTGCATTAAAATAATAATGAGGATGCAAGGGATTAATCTTATGATTTTCATATTTAACCTGGATTTTTCATAAATTTTGCCACGAAGGCACAAAGACACAACGAAAACAATTTGTTACAGATTATGATTCGTATACGTCCAAAGGTTCAAGGTTTAAGGTTCAACTTTTCCGAGTTAAGGATGAAGAAATATTAAAACGAAGGGTTTCTAACCGTGAACCATGAACCAGCCAACCTGAGTATTTACAAAATATGACAAATTTTCATTGCACGATTAATGCGATATGTGCTGCCGTACACCTTTTTACCTTAATTTAATGATTCATTTTTAGACCACGCTCAAAGCCCTCACCCCAACCCTCTCCCAGAGGGAGAGGGCGAAGCTATTCCCTCTCCCTCTGGGAGAGGGCCGAAGCTATTCCCTCTCCCTCTGGGAGAGGGTTAGGGTGAGGGCCGGTTTTGCTTAATCAAAAAGTGTATGGTCGTGAAATGCGATTATATCTAAAATTAGCGCATTAAATGTAATATTAAAAATCCGTTATTCTTCTTCGTGCCTTTGCGTCTTCGTGGCAATGAGTTATATTTTCCTATTTCATTAGCATCATTTTTTTGATAGAAACCGATTTATTATCAATAAATAATTTGTAAAAATAAACCCCGCTGCTCAATTTTTCACCGTTAAAAGTGATCTGATGTCTGCCAGCGCTTTTTTGTTCGTTCACCAACGTTTGGACCAGCCGGCCGGTTATATCATAAATCTGCAATAAAACCTGACCAGTCCTGGAGATCTCGTAATTGATTGCTGTTTGGGGATTAAATGGATTTGGATAATTCTGGTAAAGTAAATAAGATGCCAATTTTTGTGAACTCAACGTGTTATCGATAGATGAAACGGTTGACTTAATTTTCACCTGATCGGTATTGGTGGGAAACAGACCTCGTCCCAGGCTATCCACAGAAAAATAAAAATGGAAATTTACTCCATTCCCCAGGGAATTTTTATCCGGAAAAGCGCAAAGGACATTCCCGGACTCATTCTTCTCGGCAATATAGGCCATCATACTCACGCGGGTGAAATTTTCACCAAGTCCCGGCTCATTCTTAATGGCAGCGACTTCGAGCAATTTTCTATCCCCTTCAGCCGCATACGCCAGCGCGCCTTGAGAGGCCATATTACCATCAAAATCGGTTTTGGTCCAGGCGGAACCATTCCATTTATAAATGCTGCCAATCAGAAAATCGGCTTCAGTCCAGGGCTCAACCAGGTAAACCACATCTGCATTGAATGGCAGTGTTTTTACCCCACTGGCTTTTAAAGGGGGCAGGAATGAACCATTGCTGGTGCCTGGATCAAGATCAAAAGCAACAAATAATTGATTGGTTTCAGTTTGATCGATTAATGTCTTCCCGGTAATGCCCAGGAAAACCTTCCCTTCGGACCAGGTGAGATACATATCCCGGCCATTGCTGGAGCCAACCTGATCCGTTGGGAAAAAGTCGTTGTTCCCATCGACACTGATAGTCAAATCCCCTTCCCGTGGCGTGCTTGCTTTTAACAGCGAATCGAGACTTAACGAAGCCACACTATTATAACCGAAAACTGTAATGATTGAATGACGTTTGGTATCATAATCCAAATCAGTCGTGGCATTGACGTTATTGATGAAAGTATTTCCATTATATAATAAAGGAAGAGAGTCGCTATCGCCCCCAAAATAATCAAAAGTCACGGTTCCCAATTCATCTTCAAAAAAGCGCACCGAGCGGATGGAGATAGACCAGCTATTGGAAACCGTGATGAGATGATAATTTCCTAAAACAAGCTGCATAATACTGGAAGTTCCGCCGGGTGACGCCAGACTATCCGGCACCACAGCAATGACAGTTCCGTCATTATTAATTAATTGCGGCGGTGGAAATCCCACATCGGCGCCATTGATCCAGATTTTGCCACCGGGTGCTACCGGCGAAATGCCATGCCGCGCGGCACCGGGCATGGGGAGTGTAATCAATGGCATTTTAATCAAGGCGCTGCTGCCATCATCTTTCAGGACTGCCATTTGTTGATTTCCCATGCCTGAAACATAAAGGTATTTTTCATTGCCAACGCCGACCGCGGCAAATGAATCCCCATAGCGTCCCCCATCGAGCGCATCTTCAAAGACTAATTCGGGAGCTGCGTTTTCATCTGCATAACGATAGATTTTCAATTTTGAACCCGGCGAATATTGCGGCGCGGTGAGATTGGATACATAAATAGTTCCGTCATCGGCCACATCAACCATATTAATGGGATAGGTGCCGCCTGAAATGCCAGTGGTATTCATTTTACCCAGGGAATCGCCATTCGCGGCATTCAGAATGATGACGTCTACGCCATATTTTCTGGTCGCGACCAGCACATGATCCGTGTTTCGATTATACGCAATATTCCGCGTAACATCATTACCGGGATTCATGACACTGTAATTAGCCCAATTAACTGGATATTGGGCATTACCTGTATTGATCAATAAAAAAGAAAAAATGACAAATAGTAATGGCACATTTTTCATATCATTAACCTCCGAATGATAAATTTTATGAATTCAATTTTATCCACACCGATTACATGATTTAGTTGATTTTTCATCTTTTTATCTGTGTAATCTGCGGTAAAGATAAATTATACATTTTTAATTTAAAAACCAATCGTGTTCGGCACGCTCTATAAATAGTCTTCTACCTCTCTAAAATAACGCGACCAGTCATGACCGAATGCTGTTATCGGGCATCCATTGTTACTCAAAGATGGCTTCCCGCCAAAAACATGCGGGAATGACTGTGATCGGTACTGAGGATGGATGACATCTAATTCATTAATTTAATTATTCTTAAGCCGTAATCTACAAAGTGTGCCGAACACTATTGATTAAAAATAATACCGCATCCCCACCGCCAGATTTATCGTCTGAAACCCCGAAACACCTTCCAGTTCAATCTTTGGCTGAAGGGTGGGCCAGAGATCGCCCACAATAAAGCGATAATAGCCAAGGATATCCAAAGAAAGTGCCGGCACTATTTTGACTTCGAGGCCAATTCCGGTACGAAATCCCCAATTTGTTTCTTCGATTTTTTTCGCGTCGATATGGGGGATGTAGGGCGTCACCGTCGCGTCTGCCAGAATTTCTCCCCGAATACCTTTCCATTGGTAAATGCCGCCGGCGAGATTAAAGTAAGGCTTGAACCTGCCGGTTTTGGCTATTTGATAGCGCCCGCTCACCTGGATTTCATAATGTTCCAGTAATAAATCCACCTTACCCGCCGCATAGCCGGAAAGATTTTCCCGGTCAAAGCGGCTATATTCGATTAAACCGTCGATAAACCATTTTTCGTTATATTGCTGTCCGCAAGAAATGCCCCAGTTCAGCGCCGGCCTGAACCAATTCGATAATCCAGCTATGGGTTGTGAATAAGAACCGGAAATGCCTGTACCCCACTGATTTACTTCCTGTGGCATTCCAACAAAAGGACTCAAAATCATCATGAAAAAAACTGCTATCAATACTTGAAATTTATAATGAAATAACATTCCATCATCTCCACTGATAACGATAAAAAACATCTAATATTTAAAAACCAAACCGAACATTAATAAAATTTTTGCTTTCACCGGAAACCATTTATTGCCATGTTCGGATAATTTTATTCCAAATAATTTATCCTGGTTAATATACTGCAAGTATTGAACGCCGCCGGTAAAATCGAGTGAATTATTGAGCAAAAACTTTATGCCGACATGAGGTGCAATAAAAAGTTTCGTGCCTTTTTTAGGCGGGGCAAAATGCAGGAGGTCGTATTCATAATTATAATCAAATTTTCCAGAGGAAAGACTATCGAGCTTGAATCGCTTGGTCCAGTTTTCTTCGATATGTAATTGGCGGGTAAATAAACTGATTCCCCCATCAAAGCCGGCATAAAACGCAAAATTTTTATAAATTGGGAAATGATAGTCAAAACCGGTAGAAAGCCGCAATTCTTTCAGCCGCTGCGTGGGATGAAATGTTGCCGAATAAATACTGTCCGTGCTGGTATACGACAGGGTCTTGTTCACAATTTCAGGTTTAGTGCCCGGCAGGAAATCGATATACGTATCTTGCCAGTAATCCCATTCCCATTCATCCAGCACATTATTTTGCGACAATGTCAGGTAATCAGAATGGACTTTGAGGCTATAATCAAAGTGTTTGAACAGGACAAAAGTCATATTCGCCCCGACACCAAATCCGATGGCGTTATCCGCTTTGTAAGCTTTATTTTGTGATTGCAGCGAACCGAGCAGTGTAATTTTGACCGGTTTATCCTGAGAAAAAGTCGGTTTCATCCAGGATAGACAAATAATTAAGCAGAGTAATACGATTTGATATCTATTCATTTAAAACTCCATTGCCAGCGTATATCGGATGGTTGTATCAAGCGTTTCGTGGTTCAGGTAGGCCATATCAAAGCCCACGGATTTGCCTTTAAAATTAAACCGCAAACCACCGCCAACGCACAGGTTTTCTTCCTCGTCGCCAAACTTATATCCCGCCCGGAGAATAAATGAGTTGATTAACACGGTCTCCATTCCAAGATGAATCCGCTCGTTGGCATCGTTCGGATGGACGGCTTCGATGATCATGGTAACATGATTGGGCGAATTTAGCGAGCCATAGATTTCACTGGAAATTCCCATTCGCAAATGCTGCGGCATTTTAAATTTTTCCGTGGCGTATTTGGATTCCAGGCCAAAATTCTGCAGAAAAGTCCCAAGGCGCAAGCTTTTAAATCCCGTCTGATAAATAAAGCCAATATCGGCAATAATGTTATCAGCATGATAGGCATCAATTGTCTCCCGGACATATTTAAAAGTGGCGCCAAATGCAAATTTATCGGTTAAAGCGCGCGCGTATGAAACGCCCAGCGCATAAGCACCAGCCGTATAGGTGCCGAGATCGATATAAGAGCCTGTCTGCTCGGAGGTCGGATTAATCGTCTTTTCAATCTCGCCGAAATTGAAATACACGGCCTGGATTCCGATAGTGCCAAAAAGGGGAATTTGATATGTCATCCCCAATGCCTGATGGGTCGTTTCTACATACCAGTTGGCATGGGATGCATTGAACGAGACTTTTTTATCACTCAACGCGATGAGCGCCGGATTGATAAAGAGGCCATCGGACTTCATATCGGTTAAGGTCATACCGGTCTCGCCCATGGCCATATAACGCGCAGTTACCGGAATTTCCAGAAAAACAAAACCGGTTGTGCCGGTTTTTTGAAATTCACTGGCAAGTAAAATCGTTTGGCAGAGCATTGAAAAAACGAAAATTGATTGAAAAATATAATTAAATTTTTTCTTCATCATTATACTCAATTGATAATTGCAAATTTACCGGTTTTTTCTTCACCTTGTGGATTTGTCACCAGATAGAAATACATGCCGCTTTTGATATATTGTCCAAAATCACTGATTTGATTCCAGAACGCCACGCCGGAACCCGGATTATCATGCTGAATCGTCTTCACCAGGTCCCCGCGAACCGTATAAATGCGAATAGTGCACTTTGGGGATAAATTGACGAATTGAATTAATTTCGTATCGCCGGCAATTTCAAAACCCGAACTGCGATAAAATGGATTGGGTACGACTTTAACATTGTCGAGCGCCGATTGAGAAGCTGGCAGCGTCGTGTAAAATGGTGTCAGGGTCCGATTCGCAAATATTGAAGATTCGAGCGGGGGTACCGAATAATTTGGATCAACGGCCCATGCGGCATGTCCATTATCATAACTGGTGATGGAATAATAGAAACCATATCCCAGCGGCACCTGATCATCTATAAAAACATATTTTTGAGAATCCGCTCGAAAAAATTTTTGATCGCCCACTGGAATATCGGCAATTAATTTCCAGGGACCAAAAGGCAAATTTCCGGAACGATAAATGCGATAGCCCGCAATATCGGGCATCTTTTGATGTGGATCGGGAATTTGTTCTACTGAATTGATAAAAGTAATAACATTTCCCACCACACCTTGTTTTTTATAAGAAGAGACTATAAATTGTGGTGCCGGTGGCGGCATTGGAACGGTATATTGATGCTGGTAATTGAATTCAACGCGTTGGTTCAAATATTGAACCGCCGAATCCCCCGCTGCCTGTATTTTCGCCCGGGTCATGTCGTTCCGCTGCGCATCTTCATAATTAATCCCCCCGACGAATTCTGCGACCACGATCTTAATTGAGTCCCGTCTTTCAATATTAAATGGTCCCAACGAAAAATTAGCATACAATCGGTTTTGCCCCATGCGAATATCGTTTGCATCATCGAAAGCTTCTGACAGGAGAAGTGGATTGGCCATGGCCGCGTATTTGCTTTCCAGGCCGGCAACACCCAGAAATGGGCCAGAATGGTCATTGGTTGGCGGCGCGGCCGACCAGGCAAATCCATTGATGTGATTTTCCCGGCCTGTTGAATCAGGTGAAATATATAAAAACTTCATTCCCCAAAAGCCGGGCGCGACGAATTCCGGTTCGATAATGTTTTGATCGTTGATAGCATCATAGCGAACATGTTCAAAAAAATCGAAAGATTCATCGACACCGGGAGTGGTAACCAGATCGCCAGCCCAGGCCACGAGCAATTTTTCATCAGCATCATAAGTGCTATGGGTATTCTTTGCGCCATTCGGGAAATTGGGGAAAGTGAGATTCCAACCGCGATGGTTCGGCGAAAGCGCGTGTGTAAAAAGCAGATAAACGCCATTCAGGGCATTCCGGCGCTGGATGTTCCGGATGACATATTCGATGATGAAATAATTTTCATCCGACTGGGAGCCAGACCAGTGGCGAACCGTCCGCTTCACGGCAATCGGCAGGTTCTGATTATCCCAGGGTTGATACCACGCCCCATTCATTTCCCAGCCTGAATCAATGATCTCTTCAGCCTCATACGGATTCGTTTGGAGCCAGTAATTCTGCCCGCTTTTCCATCTCTTTCGATGAACCGGTTTCCCGTTTTGATCTTTCGTAACCAGATAGCGGAATTGATCACCTTCAAACCCAACGTCCGTACCATGAGTGGCGAAATTATCCCAGCCCCAGACCGTGCCCGTATCGGTTTTGGCCGTGATAAAAAAACCACCGGCGACAATATAGCTATTACTCCCGCCAATATTTTGTTTAATTTCTTCCGTCCGAAAACCTGGCCAATCCATTCCAAAGGTTTTGCGTTCCCAATCAGACATGGGTTCACATTCCTGGGAGATATAAAAAGAGTGCCACAATTTCCCACGGGTCATATTAATTGTATATTCATTACTTTGAGCCAGCAAATGTGTCGTAAGACAAAAGAACATCAAAATAACGAATAAAGTCAAGATTCTCAATTTCATAGTAAATTAGTCCAGTTTCATAAAAATCAATCGAAGTCAGGTTAAAAAGATACCCGCATCGAAAGAAAAACCTGTCGTGGTAAATTTCGATAAACCTGAAAATAGTTATATAATCGCACATCCCGAAGCGGATCATCATCTGGATCCGCATACGTGGCACTGCGTAAAACCCATCGATCCAGTTCGTCACTGCCACTTATCGGGGTGATATGCTTGTTATTCAATAAATTCAATACGCGAACACTGGTGGTAAATTGTAAATTACCCATTTTAAATGGCTTTTCAATCCGTAAATCCGTCTGAGATTCCAGTGGATACCTTCGATTCGATTCGACCTGGTAATCGTACTGATATTCAGGCGACCAGTAATAGGACAAACCGCTTCGGACAGTCAGGATCAAACTGGCAGATAAATTTTTAAGTGGTTGAGTCCCCCAAAATTTCACGCTTTCCCCCTCCTTAAAATTGTAGGTTAACACGCCATTGAACCGATGGGTTCGATCCTCAGGGGCGAGATAATCGCTGGCCGAAAAACTATATTTTTGTTCCAGTTCTTCCGTCATCAACGACCGGTCGAGATAGACACCAAAATAGCCATAATTAGTCTGACTTAAGGTATAAGCCAGCCGGTAACGCCAATTTTCATCTGTTCGATTGGAAAAGCTGAGTTCGATGCCGCGGGAATTGCCGTAACCATTATTCTCATAACTGGTATAAGTGCCTTTGAGATCATCAGCTTTATTCTGGCTGCCCGTGGAACTTTTAATATAAACCATTGAAATTTGGTCTTTTAAATCGTTATAATAGGTGACAATGTCGAGTTGATGTGTATCCCATAAATTTTGCTGAACGCCGACTTCATAATTCACGCTCAATTTGGGTTTTAAATTGGGATTACCATAACTGCCCCAGCCATTAAAAGTCTGATTATCCAGCGCCTGGTTAATGATGGGCATCGACCGAAAATGACCGTACTGGACGCGAAAAGCGGTTTTCTCTCCGATGGGAAAGGAAATACCCAGCCGCGGTGACAGTGACATCCGTGTTTTGGATGGTTCCCATTCTGGAATTCCAGCAGAAGGACTGCCTAATGCCGGATAAAAGACATTGTACTTATCCTTCGGAACATCGGTACCAAAATTGTAGGCATCCATCCGCAGACCCAGGTTGGCGACCATCCCGGCAAATTCCATTTTATCCTGAATATAGGCAGCGGCGTACCAGGTTTTGGCTTTATAATTGGTGGCAAAACCCGTTCGCCAGATAAATGCCGACACACAAAGGGATGAAGCGGCATTATAATCCTGATCCATCAAAGAGGCTTCAACGCCGGCTTTAAAAAGATTGGTGTTGGAAAATTGATGGGTATAATTAATTTTTCCTTCATAAAAATGCGTGACGGACGCCTGATTGTACAAACTTGACCAGGTATAATATTCGCGATATTTTTCATTCCAGGGTCCCCGATCTTCCAGCACCCGATCTTCGGGATTGGGATGTAATTGCACATCCTTATCGATGCCCGGGGTTGGTGTTTGCAGTGCATAAAGAATTTCATTCTGGTGCGTAAAAGATGACTCTAAAAAGGCTTTGGATGAAAAGATAAGTTTATAATTAATACTCTGGGCAAATACTGTTTCCTCACGGGGTGAATCATACACAAGCGTATATTTTCTTTTCGCGCCATAACTTCCCCATAATCCAGCCCAGCGAATGTCATCAGAACCGGAACCCATGCCGGAATAGTACGACTGATATAAGCCGGTAAACTTAAAATGATGCATGGTACTGGGTTTATAGGATAAAACAAGCGAAAAATTATTCAACGCCTGCACTTTCTCGCGCGTGGGCAGCCGGGTTGGCTTGTTTTTAATCTCACCGGAAAAGAAAAAATTCATTTTTTGAGCATCTCTTCCCAGTGGGCCGCCAAAACTGAACAGGTAGCGGGTATATGGCAGTTTGCGATAATCATAAACACCAAGAACATTGTCATCAGCAGGCGTATGATTTTTAAGCCATAAATTGTAATTTCGTCGGGCAGCTTCCACATTGACCGCGCCGGAGGAATCCCGAAATTGCGGTTCAGCGAGCCAGGTTTCGAAATTTCCCCACTTTTGCCATTCGTGCTGATTTTGTGAGTAGAGATAATCGCCCCAATGATACTGTCCGGGAGGTGAATATTCCACCTGGAAAGCCCCTGAAAATTGTGAGCCGCCTTCTTTGGTCACCACATTGACCACGCCGGATTGGGCATTGCCATATTCGGCATTAAAACCACCGGTAATCACCTCCATTTGCGAAATAGCCAATGGATTGATATCATATTTCCAGCTATTTTCTGATTTTGTACCCGTGCCATACGCCGGCACACCGGTATTGGTATTCATACTTTTGATACCATTAATGGAATAATTGATTTCAAAAGAACCACCGCCGCGAATGCTCAGTGTGCCATCCGGATTTTTATTGATTCCGGGAGCAAGCTCCAGGACATTTCGCAAATTTTCAACGGGCATAATCTGGACTTCTGAGGCATCATAGTGGACTGAACTGGCAGTTTTATCAATTTCCACAATGGGACGCTCGGCGGTAACCGTTACCGTTTCCCCTAAATCAAGCACATCCGGCTTCATCTGAATATCAACTTTGGTGGTTCGGCCCATTTTGACGAGCACATCTTCCACCATCACTTTTTGATATCCGATATAAAACACTTTGAGTTTATACTTACCGGGAGGAACATTCAGAATTGTATACCAGCCATCGAAATTGGTAGCAGCACCCAATTGTGTACCATCAATCATCACATTGGCACCGATAAGCGGCTCTTTTGTAGAAACATCGGTAATTAAGCCAGCAATTTTACCGGTCTGTTGTGCCGAAAGAAGAGAAGATAAAATTAAGGGGAGAAACAAAAGGATCAAACCCTTAAATATTTGTATTTTCACAGGGTAGCTCCATTAATTAATTTGGCTAATTAACTAACCAAAGTATAGCAATTTTTTTATTCATTGTCAAGGGGAAATTTGAATTTTATAAATTTTTTTTTACGTGAAGTATCCGGAAAATTTGCCACGAAGGCACGAAAACACAAAGAAAACCGTACGTTAAGGATTATCTTATATTAAAAATGGATATTTCTTCTTTTAACCATGAATAAGAATCAGAGAAAAATTTCAAGTTTTATGAACGCAATAACTTATTTAAAATTAAATACGAAAGACCTTTAAAAAGTAACCGTTCACCGGGTGGATCGACGCTGTCATTCCCGCATGTTTTTAGTGGGAATCCATATTTCTTTTGGCAAGTGGGTGCCCGATAAAAGCATTCGGGCCTGACAGAAGCTTTTATTTTATCACACCTGTAAACGGATAATTTATAAATACTTTTTATCTTCGTGCCTTAGCGACTTCGTGGCTATAAATGATTTTACAGGCTTGAATCAAACGGATTGAATATTTCATCCAGCAAAATTGCAAATTCTGTCCGCGTAACCAGCCCATTCCGCGAAAAACGTGGAGAAAGAAGAATACTTTTTAATGTTTCCTGAGAATTTTTATCCGCTAATTTTAGAATATGCTGATCAATAAATAGCCCAAATAACCCGCTTAACCTGGCATAACTAACGGGTGTATTTTCAGTAACTTCAATATTTTCATTAAAAATAATTTGAAAGGCATCTTTCGCCTCTTGAAAAGTCAAAAAATCATCCGGTCGAAATTTCATTTTATTTTCCCATGGTTCCGGAATTAATTCACCTTTTAGCACACCCGATAAACCGATTCGCTGCACAGGCTGGAAAGCCGGGTCGTCAGAATTGACATCACCAAACGGCATCAGCCACATTTTCGCAGCTAATAATACCTGCTGCAACTCCCGAATATCAACATCTTTGGGAGAAATTTGATGCCGCACGCAAAGTGCCGCACTGGCCCCCGCTGCCTGGCCGATTTGCATCACAACCGGTTGCAGCCGGGTACAGCCATTTACAATATGCGTCACCGAAATACTTTTTTCGGCAACCAACAAGCCATCCATTTCTTTCGGAACCAGGCAGCCGTAAGGCACATTATAAGCGGGTATATCGGGATAATCTTCGCTGATTTTTACCGGCGCTTTCGCATGATGATGATCCAACGGATAATCCCCTACCGCAACTCCGAATTTATATTTTCCCGAATGATACGGATTGAGTATATCATTGGCAGTCAGGGTTTCAATACCGACCACGCGCCGGCTTTCGCGAATATACGGGAGGAACGGCAATTTATCTGCCGTGGGAAATTCATCATCCGCCAATCCCAGATTTTTGCGGCCCAGCTTTGTTTGAATGTGATAGACACAGCACAGCGTAAAATTTTTTGCCGCCGCAAAAGCTGCCTGACGTTCCATTGCCTTCATCTCCACGTAGTTTGCATAATAATCATTGCCGTTGATGGGCCAGTTGAGTATAAATTTATTATTCGGCAGCCGGCCATAATCCAGCATTTTTTCACAATCTACGACATAAATGCCTGGATCTTCAACCAATTCTTTGCACATATTTTTAAATTCTGCTGGATCATAGTTTTCAGGCTTTAAAATGGTCCTGTCACTTGTTTTGCCATAATCTTTCAGGATTGCGGTATAGGTGAAGTCCTGAATAAATGCATCAGCCGAATCAGGGGCAAAGGATTCATTCGTTTCGGATCTCGCATCCCGCCCCAGACGATATTTGCAGTCTGCCAGCGCCAAAAAATCGCCATATTCAGTCGCATCGATGCTGATTGGCGCCTGAATTGATAAAATCTCCCCCTTTTTGTTGATAAATTCTGCCCCGTAAACGGTGTTTTTATCTTTTTTTGCTTCAAGGACACGAAAACCATAATAAACCTGGATATTTGGTTCCTGCGCAACCATCTTTTTAAAAATCAAATCGCCGACATGCGGTTCGAACAAGGTGTTACTGACCCAGCCGGTTTTCACTGCATCCGGACCGCCATAATATTCCCAAAGCTTCATTCGAAATTCACCCCATAACCCGGAAGGCAAATGATGATTTCCATCAATGGCACTCACGCCTGCTGCGGTGAGCATACCACCCAGCCAGGGTGTTTCTTCAACCAGAACAACTTCAACGCCCATTCTCGCTGCCTGTATCGCAGCAGACACCCCACTGGCACCGCCACCAGCTATTAATATATCAGTTTTTAATTTTCTGGTCATTTCAATTCTCTAAATGATTTGTGATAAAAAACATTTGCAATTGAACAAATAAATTATTAATTATAGACCGATCATACAAATTTTTAAACAAAATTTCAAGATAATTTTATTTCACTCCTAAAATGGAATTCATCTACCATCAAAGTAACTGCATAGAAAAATAAACTTTTAACTGAACAAAATTATGTTTAAAAAAATTTTTATTGTTTTAACCATTCTGTGTCCAGTCTTAATTGACTGCGCCAGACATTCTGATTTTCAAAGATTATCAGCACCACAGACGAGCCAATTCAGGCGGGAAAAATTAAAAAATGAACTCATCCAATCGACCATCCTTGAAAATTTAGCCAGTGAATTGAGTTTAGAGAATGAAAAAAAATGGCAATCAGCCTTCTGGGCGATGGAATTAATCCAATATCAATCAGAGAAGGTCGAACAACGTATTAAACAAGCCTTCCTGAAAATTGATGAACGTTCTATCGCATTCCAGCGGGCGCTGCTGGAAGTAATTTGCACCTTATATCCAAATAATTTTCAGGAGGCGGTAAGAAGATTAACAAAAGCTACGAAAAATTCAAAAATTTTCGCCATGGGCATTTTCTATCTCAATGGCGGCAGGTTTCAGCCGAACCGGGAGCATCAACGGCTATTGCAGAAGAAGTTTTCTGCTCAACATGACGATCCGATATTATCCATGCTCAGTTTTTATTTGACGCAACCGACCCGGCGCCTCTTCCCCACCGCCGACCAGGTGATTGATTTAATGCAAAATCCTTTTTTTGAGCACAATTGCGTGATTTTTAGCTTTCATCGCGTCAATCGCTCCTATCCCGGATTGACGGTTATTAAAAAAAATGATAACACATTTTTACGAAAGAATGATGGAACCCTGTTTTCCATTTCCCATCTGGCACGCTCCGTTTCCAATTTGCCAGGATTTCTCACCAATCTGGAAGGGGATGTCGCGTGGGTGGGTATTGTCGGCATGGGCAAGGGGCTTGAAGGAAAACTGGCACGCCGGCAAACCAATCCCCAAAACATGCAATTGTCACCGGGTAAATTTCTCAGAACCTGCCATGTCTACCTGGATTTAGCGAAACCGCTGACGAAGGAACTGGTTGAGGCGTCAATTCATGAATTAGCCAGCAACGGTGCGGAAGTAATAGTCGCCTCGGCGGCATTTGGCGTCGATGATCCGCGAAACGAAATATTCGTCAGTGAAATTGCCGCGAAGATGGGCTATCTGGCCACGGCAGCCAGCAGTATTTCCAGATTGTATGGGCTGGTTATTCGAACCCGGACCGCAGTCATCAACGCCAGTATGATGCCCAAAATGCTGGAGACTGCGAATATGACGGAGCAGGCTGTCCGAAAGACCGGCATCAAAGCGCCGTTAATGATTATGCGCTCCGATGGCGGGATAATGGACATCAACGAAATGCGCAAACGGCCGATTTTGACCATGCTCTCCGGCCCGGCGGCGGGCGTTGCGGCCGCTTTGATGTATATCAAAGTGTCAGACGGCATTTTTATCGAGGTAGGCGGCACGTCAACCGATATTTCAGTGATTAAAAACGGAAAACCGCAGATTAAAAGTGCGCAGATTGGTGGAAACCGGCTCTATTTGCGCACCCTCGATGTGCGGACGCTTGGTATCGCCGGCGGTTCCATTCCGCGAATTCAGCACCAAAAAATAGTCGATGTCGGCCCGCGCAGTGCCCACATTGCCAATGTCAATTATGTCGCCTTTTCTAAAGAGTCCGATTTTGCGGATATTGAAATCAAAACCATTCAACCGCTGCAAAATGACCCGGATGATTATCTGACCATTAATAAAAGGTCGGATCCTTCTGTAAAATATACAATTACGCCATCATGTGCCGCAAATTATCTCGGTTTCATCAAAGACATCGGACACAGCATGGCCAATATGAAGGCATTGAATAGCTTTTTTACCGTATTTTCGCAAAAAATTAAAACTGATGCTCAAAAAATTGCCCATTCCATTCTCACAATTTCAGCCGAAAAAATTAAACCGTTAATCAAACAGCTTATCCGTGAATATAAATTGGATAATGAATTGGTTCAATTTATTGGCGGCGGCGGTGGTGCGCCGGCGCTTGTGCCCTATACGGCGCAATACATGCATGTTGAACACAAAATTGCCGAAAATTGCGAAGTAATTTCGGCCATTGGCGTGGCGCTGGGCATTATTCGGGATTCAATTGAACGCAGCATCATCAATCCCACGGAAGCGGATCTCATTTCCATTCGTCAGGAGGCGATTAAATCGGTTGAATCCATGGGCGCAGTGCCGGAAAGCATTGAAGTGAGCATTGAAGTTGATACAAAAAATAAACGACTCATCGCAATTGCAACCGGTTCCAGTGAATTGCGAACGCACGACCTCAATATAACAATACTGAATGATGAACAGTTACAAATAATCGCCTCTAAATCGCTTAAAACCGATGTTTCCAAAGTGCAAATCGTCGCCCGCACCGGTTTTTTAACGGCAATCACCAGTTGGATTTCACAAAAATATCTGTTTGGTCTGTTTACGCAAAAATATCAAAAACTCCGCGTGCTGGATCGGGAAGGCGTTATTAAATTGCAGATTAATGACTGCCTGGCCGAACAGGTTCCCGCCAGGCAGGTCAAAAGCAAGATTACTGATTTTATCGCCCAGCTCACGACTTATGGTGATGCGGGCGCGTTGGTGCCGGATATTTATCTGTTGATTTCTGCCAAAATCATCGACATGACGGGGCTTGTCCAGCAAACACAGATAATGGCCCTGGTCGATATTGAGTTACAAAATACCCTCGCGAATGATCCCATTGGCGTCATCGCAACGAGAAAAAAATAGGTAATCGATTGCTATGAATTTAAATCCAACAAAAAATTCCAACCGGGCAACGGCGCTGGATGCCTTGCGGGGATTCGCCATTCTGACCATGGTTCTCAGCGGCGTTATCCCCTATAAAGTATTACCTGCCTGGATGTACCATGCGCAGATCTCGCCGCCAACGCATCAATTCAATCCGGATTTGCCGGGATTAACGTGGGTTGATCTTGTTTTTCCCATGTTTTTATTTGCATTAGGGGCTGCCATTCCACTCGCCCTTTCCCATCGTATCGGGAAGGGCGAACCCTTTACCAAAATCCTGTTTGGCATTGGCGAACGCGGTTTTTTATTGGGATTTTTTGCCATTTTTCTGCGGCATGTGCGCCCGCATGTTATCGAGTCCACCCCATCCACGCAAACCTGGTTTATCGCCCTGTTGGGATTTTTTCTTATGTTCCCGATTTTTCTCCGATTACCCGCTACCTGGAAAGGCTGGTGGAAATATTCCATCAAAATTGGCGGCTGGCTGGCGGTCATAATCTTGCTGTGGAACCTGAATTATCCGGATGGCAGGGGCTTTTCACTTTCACGAAGCGATATCATTCTGGTTGTTCTGACAAATGTCGCGGTCTTCGGTTCTCTGATCTGGCTTTTGACCCGAAATAATCCATTGGTTCGGCTGAGCCTGCTGGGCATTTTGCTCGCCCTCCGATTATCGCAGACAGAAACTGGCTGGATTCAAGCGCTCTGGAATTATAGCCCGGCCCCATGGATTTACAAAATGTATTATCTTCAATATTTATTTATCGTTATCCCGGGAACAATTATTGGTGAACGCCTGTTAAGCTGGATGCAGACACCCGAGGCATCCACAAAAGATAATAAAAATTGGTCGTCCGGACGATTTTGGACACTCGCGGGCATTTCGGTAGCATTAATAATCGTACTTCTGATTGGGCTGCAGGCGCGCTGGGTGTGGCAAACTGCGCTGGCCGCTGCGTTTTTGTGTGGAACCGGGTACTTGATGGTCATGCACGCCAATAATGAAGTTGAAAATTTACTTAAAACTCTTTTTTTATGGGCAACCTATTGGCTAATTTTGGGAGTCGTTTTGGAACCTTTTGAAGGCGGCATTAAAAAAGATCATTCCACTCTAAGCTACTATTTTGTCACCACCGGCCTCTCGATTTATTTATTAATCGTTTTTTTCATCATTGGCGATGTCTTTAAAAAACAGCGATGGATGCAGCTTTTAATCGATAATGGCAAAAATCCGATGATCGCCTATACCGGATTTGCGAATTTTATCTGGCCGATACTCGCGTTAACTGGCCTGGAAAAAGTTTTTATAAAAATAACGCCAACTCCCTGGCTCGGTTTTCTGCGCGGTCTGTTTTATACCATCATTTTAGCCCTGCTCGTTCAATTTTTCTCAAAACGCAAATTATTTTGGAGAACCTGAAATTCATGATGAATCTATTTAAGGAAATTTCGCAAATTCATGCAAAATTAAGCATTTTACTGCTCCTGATTCCAATTTTGCTGTTTTCACAGCCGATAAAAAGCTTCCGGGCTGTTAAAATTACCAATGTCGACAGTGATGTGATGTTTTCCGACGAAAAAAGCGCCGAAGCGATGAACTATCTGGCGTCAATCGGCATCGATGTCATTTTGCCGGTGGTCTGGAATGGCTCCGGAGCCGATGGTGTTTATACCCTTTACCCGAGTAAATTGATGGAACGCCTTTTTGGCCGGGCCATGCATCCGGCTTTTCCAACTGCCCGTGATCCTTTAAAACGCATCATCATTGAAGCCCATCGAAATGGCATGGAAGTGCTGCCTTGGTTTGAAATGGGATTTTCGACATCCTATTCGCAACATGGCGGGCATATTATCAAAAAATTTCCGCAATGGGCATTAAAAGATAAAAATGGAAAACTGGTGGTCAAAAATGGCTTTGACTGGATGTCTGCGATTAATCCGGAGGTCCAGCAATTTATCATCGCATTGGCAACAGAAGTGATTGATAATTATGATGTTGACGGCATTGAATTTTCAGATCGAATTCCGGCTTTGCCCGTAGAAGGCGGCTATGATGATGCCACCGTCGCAATTTATAAAGCCGAAAACAACAATGCCGCTCCCCCACTCAATTATACCGACCCCGCCTGGATGCGTTGGCGGGCTGATAAATTGAATCAATTCATGAAAAATGCACGCGACTCGGTGAAACTTCGCAGCGAACATCTTGTTTTCTCTTCGAGTCCCAGTGTTTATCCCTGGTCATATCAGGAGTATTTACAGGATTCCAAAACCTGGATCGATGAAAAACTGGTAGATAATATCATTCCGCAAGTTTATCGTTATAATTTGAGTGATTATGTTTTTGAACTCAATAAATCGCTTGGTTATGTTCCATCAAATATGCGGGAATATTTTTACGCCGGCATGCTCATCAAAAGTGGCAGCTATGTAATTTCGCCGGATTTTTTATTAAAAGCCATGCAGGCGAATCGTGACCGGGGCGTCACCGGCGAGGCCTTTTTCTTCTATGAAGGGCGGCGAGCTAACAACAATTTATTAGGTGATACTTTAAAAGCCACCTATTATGCGCAACCGGCTTTCAATCCGCATCGCAATGATGCCGACTGGCGACCCAAACCACAGATTATCAATGAAAATGATCCCGATGTCACTGTCACTGGTAAGTGGGATGTATCGGAAATTGCCGGCTTCAAACCGAAAATTCTGATTAAAAAGGACAGCGAATATGGTTCAACTACTTATACTTTTCAGATCCCGGCAAGTGGTTGGTATGATGTTTTCGCCTATATTGTCACCGGTCCCCTGGCGACCGATCAGGCGCATTACACAATCTACGCTGAAAATGATTCATCTGAGATCTGGCTAAACCAGAAAGATTATTATCTTCGCGGCTGGCAGCCATTAAAAACGGTTTATCTATCCAGTGGCCGTCAAAAAGTTATAAAACTTGACAACAAAAATGTACCGGCCGGCGCGTATGTGGTGGCGGATGCCGCTATGGTGATGATTAATCGCAAACTCTCTCCAGAAGTCAATTTTATGGGGATTGCTGCCGGTAAAAATGAAGTTCATCCGGCGCCGGAATCCTTTGAATTATTACAAAATTATCCAAATCCATTCAATGCGGTAACCAAAATCAGCTACATGGTATTTATCGGGCAATTTATCAGCCTGAAACTATACGATTTGGCTGGCCGGGAGATCATGGTACTGGCGAATGCAAATCATAAACCCGGAAAATATGAATTTTTATTGAAAGCCGATGACCTGCCAAGCGGTCTCTATGTATATCAGCTCAAATCGGGTGATTTTTTGCAATCAAAAAAGTTAATTTTGTTAAAATAATTTCACTACTGTATACTCTTTAATTAAGCAAAACTTACCCTCACCCTAACCTTCGCGAGGGAATAGCTACGCCCTCTCCCTCTGGGAGAGGGTTTGAGGTGAGGGCATTGAGCGTGTTCTAAAAGTGAATTATTTAAAGCAATACAAAAAGTGTACGCACGAGAAAAAATAATTGAACCTTAATTCAAAATCAAAGTTTATATGAAAATTACAAATCAACCAAAGTGGGCGAACCATGAACAAAGACTTTCATAAACTGGCAGTGCTTTATCGGAATGAACTGCTAAACAATGTCATTCCGTTCTGGGAAAAATATTCTATCGATCAGGATTTGGGCGGCTTTTTTACCTGTCTCGACCGGCAGGGAAACGTATTTGATACGGATAAATTTATCTGGCTACAGGCGCGTCAGGTCTGGATGTTTTCCATGCTTTACAATCGCCTGGAAAAACGAAGTCGTTGGCTGGACATTGCGCGGCATGGGGCAGCTTTCCTGCAAAAAAATGGCAGAGATCAGGCCGGGAATTGGTATTTCTCCCTGGCGTAGGATGGCCGGCCGCTGGTGCAGCCCTATAATATCTTTTCCGATTGTTTCGCGGCCATGGCTTTCAGTCAGTTTGCATTAGCTACCAGCGATGAAGAAGCCAAACAGATAGCCGAACAAACCTATTTTAATATTCTTCGCCGGCAGGAGAATCCCAAAGGACCGTATAATAAAACCTTTCCAGGCACCCGTCCACTGATTTCTTTAGCGCTGCCGATGATTCTGGCCAACCTTACCGTTGAACTGGAATGGATGCTGAGCGCTGAAGTGGTGAAACAGACCATCGATGGTTGTATTCAGGTGCTCTTTACAAAATTTCTCCATCCGGAAAAACAAATTTTACAGGAAAATGTTTCACCAGATGGCAAATTGGTTGATTGTTTTGAAGGGAGAGTGATTAATCCTGGACATGGTATTGAGGCGATGGGTTTTATCATGGATATTGCTGAACGACGGGGAGATTCGAAACTGATTCAGAAATCAATTGACGTGATATTAAATACGCTTGATTATGGTTGGGATGATTTGCATCGTGGCATTCTTTATTTTTTGGATATTAAAGGAAAGCCGCCGCAACAACTCGAATGGGATCAGAAACTCTGGTGGGTGCATCTGGAGACGCTGGTTTCGCTGGCGATTGGATATCGGCTGACAAACAGAGCGGAAGTCTGGGAATGGTACGAAAAAGTCCATGAATACACCTGGCAGCATTTCCCGGATCCGACTTATGGCGAATGGTTTGGCTATTTAGACCGTCAGGGAAAGATTTTGCTGCCCCTCAAAGGCGGAAAATGGAAAGGCTGCTTCCATGTACCGCGTGGATTGTATACCTGTATGCGACAGTTTGAAAAATTGAGTTGATGGGCTGCTGGCGGTTGGCTACTGGCTTTTGGCTACTGGCTTTTGGCTTTTGGCTTTTGGCTTTTGGCTACAGAAATGAATTTTAAATTACGGCTGAATTTGGTTTTCGTTTTTTTTTATGGCGGCTTCATTCTGTGGCCAGTCATTAATTTTTGAATTGAGGAATAAAAATGCTTTCGATTACCGGTACTTTTTTGGATGAAATAACTCATGACATTCCCGCTCAGAACTGGGGTGCGGCTGAATGGGCGAAAGATTTCGATGCGATGCAAGCGATTGGCATCGATACCGTTATTCTGATCCGGGCGGGTTATCAACAATATGCTACTTTCCCCTCAAAAATTCTGCGCGAAAAAGTACGCAGCTTTCCGGTTTATCAGGATCTGGTTGATCTTTTTCTTTCCCAGGCGGAACGTTGCGGCATGATATTCTATTTTGGGACTTATGATTCCGGTGATTACTGGCAAAATGGAAATTATGAGAAAGAAGCGGACATTAACCGTGCATTTTGTGATGAATTTATAGAAAAATATGGTCATCGGAAGGCATTTGGCGGATGGTATATCAGTCATGAAATCAGTGTTTATAACAATGGCATGATGAAAGTCTATGAAACGCTGGCCAATCATCTGCGAAATTTAAAAAAAGTGCCCATTTTAATTTCTCCCTACATAAAGGGTGTTAAACAATTTGGTTCGGAAGCGATTTCTTTGGAGCAGCATCAAAAAGAGTGGGCATCGGTATTCGCCCGTCTCGAAGGTCTGGTGGATATTGTCGCCTTTCAGGATGGGAATGTGCCATTGGAAGTGCTTGGGGATTATCTGGAGATTAATAAAAAACTGGCTGACCGGCATCATATCCGAAGCTGGAGCAATGTGGAATCATTCGATCGGGATATGCCCATCAAATTCCCGCCCATTGATTTTCGCAAATTGCGTTATAAAATGGAACAGGCCGCGTCCAGTCAGGTGGAAAAATTGATTACCTTTGAATTTTCACATTTCATGAGTCCGAATTCGATTTATCACTCGGCGCATCATTTATATCGGCGATATTGTGATTGGTTGCAGACAACGAGTAAACTTTAAGATTCGTTTTTGAAGCTGGATATTTTTTAAATCCTTAAAATTACTGTCATATAAGAATCGTAAAATTTTTTAATTTGCGAAGCTAATCAGACGATGACGTTATCAAAATAATTCAAGTTGATTTTGAATCTCTGCAAGCCTTTCTCTGGCTAATTTAATATATTCAGGATCAATATCATATCCAATGAAATTTCGTTCGTTTTTGAATGCCATAATGCATGTGGTTCCACTTCCTAAAAATGGATCCAAAATTATATCATTCTTAAATGAATACAATTGTATAAGTCTATGAGGCAATTCATCTGGAAATGGTGCTGGGTGTCCGATTTTTTTGGCTGAAACTGCTGGAAAATTCCACACACTTTTTGTCCATTCTAAAAATTCTTCTCGCTTAATTGTACTTTCTTTTTCATTCTTTTCTCTTGTAAATGTACCTTTAGAAAAAACAAGTATGTATTCATGAATATCACGGAGAACAGGATTTGCAGCCGAAAGCCAACTTCCCCATGCTGTGGAGGGACTCGCACTTGCACCTTTATTCCAAACAATTTCTCCCCGCATGAGAAAGCCAATTTTTTCCATATCTTCAATAAAATAACTATGTAATGGTATATATGGCTTTCTGCCAAGATTGGCGATATTTATACAAGCCCGGCCTCCAGGTACTAAAACTCGGTATGTTTCCTGCCATACTTTTTTTAATAAATTGCGATATTCTATTAAAGTTAAATTATTATCGTATTCCTTCGTTGCATTATATGGTGGGGATGTAATCATCAAATGGATTGAATTATCTGGTAATTCCTCCATGTTTTCACTGGATTTACAGTAAATTTTATTCAATTTATCCTCAGGTACTAAATTTTCACAATAAACGATCTCCTCTCCTCTATTTAGTCCTTCATACAATCTACTTCCGTAGAATTTACTAGAATCATGATTTATTCTCCCCGGTGTACCAAATGAACTCGTAACAGTTCCCATTTGTCTTGTTACAGAATTTGCCATTAAAACCTCTTTAATGTTATCCTAACAAATCAACTTTTATAAAATTTAAGAAATATTTAAACGATAGATTTTAAAAAGTCGACGTCTTTCCATGAAAAATTTTTATACAATTTTGCTTCAGGATTTCCACAAAATTTTCCATGGCTCCACCGAATCTCAATATGGAATTTTAAAATACCGTGATAAAGACTCAGCTTTTCGTTTGTATTCAAAAATTAAATTAACGACACTCTGTTTACGTGTTAAATCTGGTTGTGCAGATATATTGACAACTTGCCATTCCTTTTTCCATTGAGTTAAATCAGGAATTAATACTGCAAATATTTCATTTCGATCTAATCCACAAGTAATATATTCAACATTATTTAATCGAAAAAACGATTTAATTATATTTTCTAAAACAGCAGTACGTCTTTTACTCTGTATCGATTTTGAAAGGTTTGTATTAAAAATTTCAGCCGATTTTTTAGCTACATCATGGCACAGCTGATGGTATAAATGTTCAAAATTAGATGCGTCTTCATCAGAAAAATTTTGAATACAATTTTGAATCATTTTTCGAGTCTGTTTTGAACTCTCTTTTTCAAACCCAAGAATCGAATGAGGTATTTCTATAGATATTTTACTCTTTAAAAATTGGTAGAGTTTCTGAAGGTGCTCAATTGATTGTTCCAAATACCAATTTGTCGAATCTTTTGATGCGACATTACCTGAAGGTAGACTGATAAATAAATGAGGTGGTGACGCGTTTATAATAACATTACTGTTTGCTTTAATTGAAATTGGGGTATTTGCAACTAACAAGTCTTTTGACGCTGTAGTCGTAATTGCCTGTCTTTCAGGACCAAGCCAAAACAAATTTGAGATAGAATTAAATAAACCATAATTTTAACGTAATTTTTTACCAACTTTCACCATTTTATAAAATAAAGCTTGCTCTTTATTTATAAATTCTATCCTGTAACGATTATATTTTTCATAAGGTAATGTGTTATTAAATAAAAAATCAAGCTGTTGTGAATCTAAATTACTCGGATTTTCTATCCCTAAAATCCCAAAAGCTAATGATAATTCAGAACCTTCAGTCTTAACACTTGGCATATGACCACGTTTTTCCGACGGTTTATGAATTAATTATATTGTTTAAACATTATTCAATCGAGAAGTTCCTTGATTCTAAAAATTTTTCATAAATACCAGTTTAGAATCCATCATATTTTACCAAAAAAATTATAGGATTATCTGGAATTTAGTTTTCTTAATCAAAAATCCTCCCCACTCTGCGGCACCCAAACCCGCTGTCCCGTCGGTGCGGAACGATGCACCGCTTCGGTAAATGCCATATAGCGTAAACCTTCAAAAAATGACGTCAGAACGACTTCTTTATGATTTCGAATGGAGTTGATAAAATCGGCTTCTACCTGCCAGCCCTGTTTCTCATTTTCTGGAATATTTACCAATTCAAGAGCGGTTTGTCCATGCGAGGCCATATAAAGCTGTTTTTCTTTGCGATTAAAAAAGAGAGTGGCTTCGCTGCCAAAAATATAAAATCCAGATCGGGGGCCATAAGCCGTGTGGGGACTTAAATTCAGATTAAACATAACGCCACCGGGAAATTCACCCTGAACCGAAAGATAATCCGGAATAGAAACCGTAACCTCATAACTCCCCTCTTTAAGCCGGGGTAAAAAAACATGACTATGTGCCTGAACCCATTGTACATGCCCCACCCACCTGGCTAAGGCTTCATAATAAATTCCCATCGCCATTGTATTCAATCCGCTATATTTGCGATCATTGCGCCAATGCAAAAGCGCTGCTTTCGGAAGAAATGAGCCAAAATCATCAACGCGAACAGCCAGTAATTTTCCCAATTGACCTGATGAAATGATTCGTTTAATGGTTAAATCAACTTCCAGTGTATAGGGTGACGGAACAACTTGCGCTACCAGTTCCGGGTGGTCCAGGTGGGCGAAATACATACTTTGCGCTTCCGCATAATTCATGCACATTCGCGCTTCGGTTAATACATGCTTGCCATTTTCGAGCGCATACAAGGTAATTGGCGCATGCATATAAGGCCAGGTTCCGATGAGAATGGCATCAATATCCGGATTTTCTACCAATTCCTGCCAATGCGCATAAACTTCTGGAATAGAAAATTCAGCCGCAACTTTTTTAGAAGATTCCAGCGTTCGATTGGCGACAGCCTGAATTTCCACACCTTCAATGGCCTTAAATTTTGGGATATGTTTTTCACGCGTATTCTTACCCGCCCCTATTATTCCAATTCGAATTAATTTCATAAAATTGCTTTCTTTAATTTCAGCTTCATTATTTGTTAAATGAGAACCCCTCGCTAATTTTCATCAACGAGGGGAACTCTTTTTATGCAAAAAATTAGTTATTCGTTAAAAGCCGCATCAAAAGCGATTGTTGAAGGTGTAAAATCCACCTGTTTTACAAAGGCACAGGCTTCTTCAGCACCTTGTTCGCGCTCCATGCCGGAATCTTCCCATTCCACCGACAATGGTCCCTGATAATTGGCATGATTGAGAGCCCGGATAATCGATTCAAAATCCACATCACCACGGCCAGGTGACCGAAAATCCCAGCCACGACGCGGATCACCGAAGTTGAGATGGGAGGCGAGAATGCTCGATTCTCCATCCAGTGTTACGGCAGCATCTTTCATGTGAACATGAAAAATACGATTTGGGAATGTCTTGATAAATTTAGCGGGATCAATCCCCTGCCATTGCAAATGGCTGGGATCAAAATTAAAACCAAAGGCTGGATGATTATCGATCGCTTTAAGCGCCCGATGTGAAGTAACAATATCAAAGGCTATTTCCGTTGGATGAACCTCTAACCCAAATTTCACCCCGTTTTTCTGAAATTCATCCATAATTGGTTTCCACTTTTCAGCAAAAAATTGGAAGCCTTCTTCGATCACACTGAAATCATAAGGTGGAAAGGAATACAGCAGATGCCAGATTGATGAGCCGGTAAATCCGTTCACAACCTTTACGCCCAATTTTTTAGCCGCCTGGGCAGCGCGCATCATCTCATCAATCGCCCATTTCCGTTTTTCTTCCGGTTTGCCCTGTAAATTCTTCGGGGCGAATCCATCGGTTCGAAAATCGTTTGGATCACAAACCATTTGCCCCACCAGGTGATTGCTGATGGCCCAGGTTTTTAAATTATATTTTGCCAGCAATGCATGTTTTTTATCACAATATGAGGCATCCTTTAAGGCTTCAGCGATTGAGAAGTGATCGCCCCAACAGGCCAGTTCCAGCCCATCATAGCCCCATTCACTCGCTTTTTTCGCGACATCTTCAAGTTTTAAATCCGCCCATTGTCCGGTAAAAAGCGTGACTGGTCGTTTCATTTTTTCCTCCACGAAATTAAGTTAATTTGTTCAAATTTATGGAATTATATGAGGTTATTTTTCCTTGTATGCTTTTATAAGAATTATTATGCGTGATACGTAAAGCGTAATGCGTGATAGGTAATATATGTAATAACAAATTGATAAATAATAAGTTATACTAATTTACGAGTATCCGTTCACAGGTGTGATAAGATAAAGGCTTCTGTCATACCCGAATGCTTTTATCAGGCATCCATTTATCTGAATAACAATGGATTCCCGCCAAAAACAGGCGGGAATGACAGATTCGATCCCCCCTGTGAACGGTTACATTTATTATATCCTTTCTACGTATTATGCATGATGTATCACGTTTTACGCCTCACGCTTCACGCCCCCCCCATCATCTCACCAAAACCATCTTCCTGATTCGTGAAAAATGCGCGTTTTCACAGGAGAAATGATAAAAATAAATCCCGCTGGCAACCGATTCACCGGCTTCGTTACTCCCATCCCAGAAATATTCATAAAAGCCACCTTCAAGTGCTTCACCACGAATCAATGTTTTTACCCGCTGTCCCAGCATATTATAAATGGTCAGATTTACCCGGTCCGCTTCCGGTAAAAAATATTGGATAAGTGTATGACTGTTAAAAGGATTTGGGAAATTGGCAAATAATTCGAAGGAATCAGGCAAATCACGAACGCCCGCCCGATGAGTCTGAATAAACGCATCCGTTCCAACAATTAAACGGAAAGGATGAGCGTACTGGTTCATGCCACTGGCAAAGGTAATATTTTTCTTCTCCTTCAGAGATTGAATTGTTTTGAATTTTAAATCAATTAAATGAATGCCGAATCCTTCAGGCAAGGAATCCAGCATACTGAATTCCAGTTTAACCGGTTGATTTTCCAGCGAGGTCTGCACTTCAAAGTCCCAGGAATGCCCTTCACTGGATTGGGGACGGAAATCAGTGGCATAAATTTCGGCGCGCTCCTTCCAATCCAGATGTGGAAAGCGGACAGCAACAAAATCCGAGATAATTGGCGGTTCGTATAAGTCATTTTGATCCCATTCATCAGCAGCATCGGATTTTACGCCAATATAATTTGACGGATCCTGCAAATCAGTACCGGTTGCTGAAATTTTCATTTCCCAGCAATCTTTCAAATTTTCTTTTTTGGCAGCATTTTTCGATTGCCTGACAGGATTAATGATCAGTGTCGTTGGCTTGGCACATTTAATCATATAGCCTTCCCAGGGCGCAATTTGCGCGATATCCGGCTTAAGCTGCCAAAAGTCATGATAGGTAATCAGATTGACCAGTGGTTCACCACTTTCCAGTGTTAAATTTTCAGGAGAAATGGGAAAATTGAATGGATTCCCAATCATCGTCCAGGTGGTACTATCAATGGGAATTCGGAATGGCGTATTAATCGGAACGGTTTTACCGACACCCGTGTCAATATTTTTAACTTCATTGCGCGCGATAAACCAGTAAGCCTTTCCTGGCAAAAATCCGTCTTTAATATTTTCATATTCAAAAAATTGTTGGTGATGATAAAGGAATAAACGCCATTTTTTCAGATCATATTGCCCCAAATCATCCTCCAGGACGGCTGGCAAGGCCGGTTGATCCAAAATTAAGGGGATTGAAATCATCCGATACTTTGTTGTCTCCTTGCCGAAAGGCAGTGACATTGGATAGACCAATCCATCACGCTGGGTTTCAACTGAAATATTAAAAAAGGAATTTTCTGGAATCCAGGTCTGATTTCCCATCCGGTCCTTTGAAATTAACGCATATTCAAGACCGCGTAAGGTAATATGTTCAGATGAAATGCTAAATGGCGATTGCATCATCTTATAGAAAATTGTATCCTGAACGCCACCAATACGAATGGCAATCAAATTTTCATCGACACCGGAGCCGGAATCTACAGCCGTAAAATTAATGGAAATAGATTCACCCGGACGCGTCGGCGTGACGGGGACATGGAAAATTTCTGGTGGTTTCGTGTCGAGTAAAAATTTAAATGGCAATGCAGGCGTTCCATAAATCCAGCCATCCCAGGCGCTGACACGCCACCAATACGCGCCATCGGGCAGAGTCGCGGATAACTTGAAATTGACATTACCAGAATCCGCCGGCACAGCCTCCTGTATTGAAAAACCAGTGAGTTCAGTTTTTGATTCAAAACTGAGAACCGGTTTGGTAAATAGACTATCACGACTGAACTCGATTTTAAAATGTAATCGATTATTTTCAAAATCAGCCGGCACCTTCCAGGTAAAAGATTCCCGAGCCAAATCAATAAAAAGACCATTCACCGGGCTCAATAAAACCGGTGCGTCGGGCGGATGATTTCTGGGGGCGCAAAGTGTCCGGCATTCGGCAATTTTTTGTTGAACTTCCCGATTGCCGGCACTATCCCACGCGGCGACTTCAAAGCCGTAATAATGCCCGATTTCTCCGGTATAACGAAGCGTATCCCCCTGATATTTTTCAAGATATGGGAGCCAGATTCCGGAATAATCTTTTTCAACCCAGATATCATAAAAACCGGTGAGACCAGAACCGCCTGGATCAGTACTGGTTGGTTTCCAGTCGATACGAAAGGATGGACCATTGCTCAGGGCTGGCCCATTCGCGTAGGTTCCCGTTGGCGGCAGGTGGTCATATTTAAAAATAAAAATCGTTTTCCATTCATCAGCCAGGTTACCAGCCAGATCCTGAGTTCGAATGCGCAAATAGCGTTTGCCGCTTTCAACCGGGCCAGATGGAAATTGATTTAATTTTGTAAAGTGATCACCAATTCCCGCTGAATCCATGCCCCAATAAATCCAATACCCAGCAATGCCGCTATTATCATCAGCATTTTCCCAGGTAAAAAATGGATTGTCCCATAAATTTTGCCACTGGTTATTTTGGGCACCGGCTGTATCGGAACAGAATAAGGGATTGGCTGGAGGTCGGGTGTCGATTTTCAGCGACCAGGTTTGCGATTTTTCACCATAAAACTGCCCATCCCAGGCGGAAACGCGCCACCAGTAGGTGCTATCAACGAGATCCTCTGGAATTTTGAAATGGACTTCACCCGAATCAGACGGAACAGGCGGCACGGGTGTAAAGCCGGCGACATTTAAATTGGATTCATAAGTTATTAAATTACTTGAAAATAGGCTATCTAAAGCTATCTCAACTTTAAAGTGTAATCTATCTGAATTTCCATCAATCGGAACACGCCAGTGAAGGTCCGGAGCCGTTTGATTGGTGATGGTATAATTTATTGGATTCAGCAGGATCGTTTTTTCAGGAGGCACAGCACTCAGTTGCTGTGTGGTATCGATCAGGGTTGAACTTTCTGCCAATTCCTGGAAAATCTCGAGATTTCCCACCTGATCATAAGCTGCTACTTCAAAATCATACCGACTTCCCTGATTTCCGGTAAAAATCGCTGTCTGCCCGGAATAATCCGAAAGCCAGGTCTGCCAGGAGCCTTCATTTTCACGAAATCTTACCGCATAAAGTCCTGACAAACCCGCGCCGGAAATATTATCCGTACCCGTTCCATACCAGCTTACCTTGAAAGACTCCCGGTTAGAAACGGCCGGCGAAAAGGCTACGGTTCCCGACGGTGGTGTTTTATCGATATAAAGTGTAAATTCTTCCTGTTCAGAATTTCCGGCTGAATCCGACATGAAAATTTCAAGCGTGTGCACCCCATCTGGCCAGTCTGAAATAGATAGCGAAATCGGAAATGGCTGAATATGTTGCGAAATGTTGGTTTCATCAATTACGGTATCAAGCTGATTGACAATTAATTTAAGTTTTTCGACACGCGTTTCCAAATAAAAGAGATCAAGTTCAAGTGTCGAATTTTTGTTGGGATTAAACCAGTTTTCGCCAGCGTCCGGATTTTTAAGAACAAGTTGTTCAAGAACAGGAGATGTTTTATCATATCGCAGCAAAACGCTATCCCGACGGGTAAAGCTCAAATTGCCGCGTCCATCCTGCAACCAGAGAAAACACCACTGACCATCCTCCTGAGTGGCTTTTACGGTGATTTCCGAAGCTGAAACCAGTTCAGCCGTCCCCGTGGTGTCAAAATTGGAAACAGGCGCCGTGCCCAGTTTAAAGAAAGCACGCGTAATACCGCTCCGATCATACAGATTTCGCCAGCTTAAGTGAAATTGAGGTTGATTTTGCCAGCGGCGTAATGAGGTACCGGTAGCAACTAAATCACGCGGCGCCAGGGGGGGATAGGTATCAATGCTCAGCGTGTCAATAAGCGTCACCGTTTCAGGAAGACCTGTAAACGGCTCCACATTTCCCGCACTGTCACGTGAGGCGACTTCAAAACCATAGCGCCGGCCCTGTTCACCGGTATAAAAAAGACCGGTCCCGATGACATCCAGATCTTCAGGCAACCACCAGGAGTTCTCCTCTTGGGTCACCTGAACCCGAACAGAATAGTGATTGGTCAATTGTGAACCGCCGGCATCGGTCGCGGTACTTTCCCAATTCACATAAAAAGTTTCCGAATCGCTCACCGCTACAGATTGTGCCAGGGCACCGGTAGGCGGGATATCATCATATTTCAATATAAAAGCGGTTTTCCAGGCAGAAAGATTCGCCGCGCGGTCCTGCATTTGAATACGTAAATAATGTACCCCGCTTGCGACCGCAGGAAAAGTGAGAGTATCCTGCGAATCAATATTGACGCGGAAGCTATCAGCTTCCCCGCCGGCATCCGGTCCCCAATAAAAATAATAGCCTGCCAGCCCGGCCCGATTATCAGCAGCGCCTTCCAGCGCAAAGATTGGTTCATTTACTAAATTTTGCCACTTATTTGACGAACTGCCATTCAACTCATTTATTTTTATAAAAAGTAATGGTGCTGTATAATCGATAGTTACCTGAGCCGGCTGAGAGCCTGGACTCAAACTAATACCATCATATTCCCGCACGCGCCAGAAATAAACACCATCAGGGATATTGAATGGAAATTTAAATTGAATCGTATCTTCGGCTGACATCACTGGCAAATTGGGCATAAAACCGGCTGGATCGCGCCAGGAGTCGAATTGCCAGCGAACAGTTTGAAAGTCGGCATCATCCGCAATTTCGATACGAAAATGCAGGCTATCCTGGTTCAGATCGGCGACTGGCAGCCATTTAAAAATAGGCTGTGAATTATTTATAAAACTATTATTCGCCGGTTCAAGAATCAGTGGGGAAAGCGGCGGTTGTTCAGATTCATGAATCACCAACAATCGGTTTGATGTCAAATCCGTTAGTTTGAGCGTATCCCCAACAGGCCAAATTACCAGCAAGGAATCGATCAAAGAATTTGCACCAAGACCGAAATGCTCCGGCAGAAGATGAAAATTGAACGCGCCTGGACTAGCACCATTCACTTCCCGCATCTGCCAGGTCCCACCTGATTTCATCCGGATACGAGCACCCAGCGCGTCTCGGTTACTGTTTTCACCGACCAGTTGTATTTTTAACCAGTTATTTTTATTACCGGAATTCTCATATAGTTGATTTTTACCCGAAGTATTCAGCGCAAAAATATCCAGCGCGCCATCATTATTATAATCAAAAAAAGCACCGGTTTCACCACTTTGATCAGTTAAATTTTCGACTTCTGCCACATTTTGAAATGTACCATCCTGATTATTTTTATAAAGAACATCGGTTTGAAAACTGGAGCAGAGATAAATATCCGGCCAGCCATCGTTATCATAATCACCAAAATGGGACGTAAATCCATTGGAAATACGGGCAACGCCAGCATCATTCGCGACATTTGTAAAATAGTATTCGGGTGCGCCATTGTTCCGCATTAATCGGTTGGGAGCACCGGAAGCTGTCAGATATAGATCCTGATTGCCGTCGTTATTATAATCCCCGGCAATGACCCCGGTAAAATTTGAACTCAATGCCAGACTTTTTTGCGATGCAACATTTTTAAAGGTGCCATCCTGCTGATTTTCATACAGATGATTGGATGAATTATTATTTATCAAATAGATATCCGGAAAGCGATCCTGATTATAATCAAAAAAAATGGCGCCAGTGCCTTTCGAACGGGCATTTACCCGGGCAATTGAAGCACGATCAATAAATTGAAAATTTGGTGCACCGGTGTTCTTTAAAAGCATATTTTGATAATTTTGATCGCCAAAAACAAGATAAAGATCGAGATAGCCATCCCGATCATAATCACCAGCAGCACACGCAACCACTTCGCCGGAAATCTTTAAATTTGCTTCCCGCGTTACATCCACAAAGTTGCCATCGCCGGTGTTTTTTAACAGCCGGAGTGGATTATAATACAAAAGATCAGGAAAACCATCATTATTATAATCAATAAAAGCCGTCCCGCGTGGGCTCGCTGTGCTATCCTGCAAAATTGGCAATGTCTGTCCAACCTCGGTGAAATGCCACGAATCACCCCCGTCATTCCTGAACAACAGATTTTGACCCTGCGCCAACACAAAGATATCAAGATTTCCATCGCGATTAAAGTCAGCAAGCGCCACGCCGCGTCCTTCATTTTGAATGGCGATGCCGCTTTCCGGACTCACATTCCTGAAATCAGCATTGGCCTTGCCAATGACAATTATCCACAAAAAAAATAATAAAATGCCTGTCGTTTTCCAATTCATCGTACGCATGCCTGCTCCTTAACAAAGTGACCATGACATTAATTTTCCGGAGGGACCGGCGGAAGCGGTAAATTTTCTATTTCCGCCGGTTCTTCATTAAACAGAATTAAGGTCGTAATCACCGTGGCTAATCCCGCACTCCCGATTAAAAAATATTTATTTTTATAAAAAGGTGGGGCCGATATTGGCCTGAGCGCTAAGTTTAAAGTTACATCTTCATTCGTCGTTGGAATAATTTTCCCACCAAGACGTCGAAAATTCTTTTTTTCAATTCGATAATATAATGTATCGGCATTGGAACTGGAAGGGAAAAAATGCGAAAAATAACCCCAGCTATTTGTATATTCAACAGCAACCTGACCGCTTTTTAAGGCTAAAGAGACTTTTGCCTGTTCAATTGGTTCAGCCGTTTTCCATTTTTTAATGTAACCAGAAATTGTTAAAGAAATTTCGTTTAAGGTAATGTTGAGGACCGGATTTTCCTGAGAAAGGGTTAAATAACCATATCGGGAGGCGAAGCCTTGCTTTTTAATTCGATACGTGATAACCCGGCCCAGATCATCAGCTATTAATGGAGCTGAAAATTTTCCGGAATCATCCGTTGTCGTATCAGGAAGAATAATGTCCCCGATTCGAAGCTGAATTTGGGCAGTGGGAACCGGCTTTTGCGTCTTTGCTTCAACAACCTGTCCAGCCAGATGCACCGGCGGTACCTGATCCGTCGAAAGTTCCATTTTAATGATAATCGGTTCATTAATCGCCTGGATGAGAATATTTCCTCGCGTTGGTTGATAACCGGGTGCAGATACAAAATACTTTAATGACTTTCCCACATCATCGGAAGTACACCGGAAAATAAAAAAGCCAAATTGGTCTGTTTTGTTCACTGGCTGACGCAGGGAATCAAGTTGGAAGACTATTTCAGCAAACTGGATATTTTTATCCGTTTTATCTTCCATAACACTTCCGGTAATAACAATCTTTTCCAAATTTTGACTTTGAACAATGAATAGCCAGCAGATAATGATGAAAAAAGTTTTGAGTAATATTTTTGCAGTCATTTTTATTCCTGATTAAATTTTGGAAAACTAATATATGGTGCAAATAACTTTTTTACAGGAATCGCTTCATTTATGTAACCGCTCACAGGGTGGCGGGAATCTGTCATTCCCGCATGTTTTTGGCGGGCATCCATTCTTTTTCAGACCAAAGGATGCCCGATAAAAGCATTCGGGCATGACAGAAGCTATTATTTTAGCATACCTGTAAACGGTTACTCGTTTATCGCTATAATTATATAATTATAATTTTGTTACCGTACACTTTTTTGCATTATTTAAATGATTCATTTTTAGACCACGCTTAATGCCCTCACCCCAACCCTCTCTCAAAGGGAGAGGGCGTAGCTATTCCCTCTCCCCCTGGGAGAGGGTTAGGGTGAGGGCAGACTTTGCTTAATCAAAAAGTGTACGGTAGTGAATTATAATAAAAATATCATTCAATTTCAATATTTATTTCAAGAACAGCATTTTCCGTCTCAGCATTTGGTCAAAGTTTCGGGCTGAATAAATATAGATGCCGGAACTCACCACCCTGCCAGCATTATCTCTGCCATCCCAGATAATTTCTTTGTTCCCGGCAGTTTGATGAGCCGTTACCAACGTCTTTACTTCATCACCCTTAATATTATAAATTTTTAATTCCACCCGGGAGGGTTTGGCAAGCGAATAATGAATCCGCGTGCTCTGGTTGAACGGATTGGGATAGTTTGGTGACAAAGTAAATTGCGCCGGGCTGGAAGAATTTTCCCCCATACGAACTGCTGTTGATCGTTGCACCTGAATGAGTTTTCCGCCACCGGCCCGAAGGGGCACCGTAAAAGTTACGCCATTCGGAGTGGCTTCATAATCAATCGAAATCCAGTTATCCAATTGCACATCAAAGTATTGCAAATCCTCAATTTGGCTGTGAACAACAAGGCGACTTTCCACTGAATCACGATAACTGGCATTTGTCACCATCACAAAATCATGATTCGCCTCATCTTTGAAAAAACCGATGATCAGATTAGCGTCAGGAGTTCCGGACTCCACCCAACTGTCGATCGGCAAGGATTGACCACCCGACCGTCCTGTCCCGGTATGATAAACGCCGAGAGATTTTAAATTTAACAGGTGCGGTCCCAGTCGATTGATTTCGGCATTCACTTTTTGCAGCGAGGTAAAAATTTGATCCCGGTCCGGGGAACCGGTCACTCCCCAATCCGCATGCCAATGAAACCAGATCAGCGCTTTGACTCCATAAGCCAGCGAGGTATACACCAACCAGCGATGTTCCGCTTCATTCGGTGTGCGCCAGTTTAAATTATATGCATCTGTCCCGATTGCCTGAATGATATTACAAAAAGGAATATCGTATCGCATCGCCCACTTTCGGATAGTCGCCAGATTATAAAAATAGTAATCGCCGTCACGGCCGTTGTGAAAAATATAGCGATCGTAACTCAATAGTTCCGGCCTGGTAATATCCAGGAAGCTTTCAACATATTGATCATATTCATCGTCATCGCCCGGAAAAAGATTGATAAAGCCGAGCCGGGTGGGATCCTTTTTGCGGAGGTAGTTCACCACCTTGCCGAGATTTTGAAAAGCAGGCGTCCTGGGTTCATCAACGATAAAATAACCGATGACATTGGGATGATGCCTGTACTTTTCAATGACAGGATCAAGATTCGCCAGCATCTCATTGGTAATCACTGGTGGAAAATTGTCATCATCGGCACGCAGATAGGCGTCACCACCCACCAGGTTCGTAATAATCAACAGGCATTTCATGTTGAATTTTTCCACCATTGCCATGGCTTCATCGGTTGGAGCAACCCATAGCACAACATCGAAATTTGCTTTATGATAATAATCAAACACCTGTTCATCGTAAGGTGGCGGGTACCAGGCATAGGGTGGCGACCAGGCACTGAGCAAGAACTCCTGCTGGCGCCAGTATTCATCCACAACCGCGGCTTCATAAATACTTGCAGTTGTATCGTCACTGGATATGACCGATAACCGGATTGGATAAGTGCCTGTCTGATCACAGCGAAACTTCCAATTCAAGGTATCGGAATTATCCGGAGACAATATCCCATGATCGGTTTCGGCCACTCCTTCAACCAGTTGAAATTCATCGGGCAAATATAAGCGTGATCGGATGCTGCCTGACTCATCGCCGCGGTTCCCGATAATGGCCGACCAGGGGATTTGCTCACCCGGCTTTATTACGGTCCGGAGCGGCTTGAAACTGATAATCTTACTCTTAACACCCAGCCGGACGATACGGATATAGTCAATTTCGATTTCACTTCCAATTCGCGCCAGCAAGGTTAAACGGCTTAATTGACGAATCTGACCCAGCCAACTGCTTTTTTTAAAAAGCGGAATATCATATTCATGAAAAACATTATCCCCCCTAACTTGAAATTTTTCAAATCCAAGGAACGTCGAATCACCATTCCAGGATATCACAGCAGATTGCGGGCCATCGACTTTCATCCTTATTTGTAACATTCCATAATCACGTGCCGACAGTTCCATCGCTGGTCCAATAAGCTGCGCCCAATCGCCGACTACTTTCGCTTTCAGCCTACCGTCGCGGACACGAAGGTCTGTCAGGGTATTGGCAATTTGCCATCCCTCCACATCACCGTTTTGATTGAACTCCCAGGCGATGCCAATTTCTATGGTGTGACCGTTGGATACAGTCAGAAAGAACAGCATGATAACACAGATTAAAAATTTCATCGTGATTTCCTCTCTCCTGTAATAAGTCATTGAATACCGGATTTTTTATAAATCCTTTGTTCAGGTTCACTTTGTACCAAACAAGCTATCACTATTTTCAAGTTGTATATGAAGAATTTTATAAATCTTCATATTAAAGGAACAAGGAATTTTCGTACCAGCAGCCCCCCTCATTTCATTAAAACCATTTTTCGTACGAGGGTAAAATTATTCACCCAAAGCTGGTAGACATAAATACCGCTGGTCATTTTCAGTCCCAACTCATTCTGGCCATTCCAGGTAACCAGATAATAGCCGGCGGTTTGAAATTGCCTGTCTACCAACGTCAGCACCTCTTCCCCAACCAGATTGAATATTTTCAAGGTTACCTCGCCAGCGGCAGCTAATGAGTACTGAATATTCGTTTCAGGATTAAACGGATTGGGATAATTTTGGGCTAATTGAAAATTTCCAGGAATGGTGACTGTTTCGTTTAATTTTTCATCAATGAAATCTTTTTTGCCAATGACAACCTTAAAAGTCCGGATTGTCGGGGTATCGACTTCAGAAATAAAATATTCCGGAAAAAGCCGTAGATCGCGTGAAAGATTTAAGGAATCGTCAACCAGCCAGATATCAAATAGCTCTGGAAGCCCATGAAGGCCCCTAAAATCGAGTGTCACAGGCTCCCGGGCTGGTAGCTGCAAATGGAAGTCCCAGACATCCCCATCTTCCGTAACTGGCCGGAAATCAGTGCAATAGTGCCCTGCCATCTGTTTCCATTCAGGATGATTAAAAAATAACGCAACACAATCAGCAATTTGGGGTGGTTCCGGTCTGTCAAAATAATCCCATTCAATATGCGCCTGACGCGATTGGCCAATGCTATTATCACTATCTTTGTTATTTCTTGAATTGGCAATAATTTGAATCATCCAGGCGAGTGAATTCTTCTGTAACGATTCCTCTTGATGAATTAATGACATCCCCTGAGAATGATTGGGGCGAATCAAAAGAGAATCCTGAAAAGTCGACTGATTAAAAATCGCATATCCCTCAAATGGTTTTAGCACCCGCACTGGCTCTTGTAACGGATGATTCCAACGGCCCTGGTATGTTCGTAACGCGACCGGTTGATCGGATTTTCGATAAAGCTGCTGAATTGGTATTGGAAATGTAAATGGATTTCCAATATAATTCCAGCCAGGATGGAGTCGTATTAAAAAATCTGAATTTGTTGGTATCGAATTGGCGGGACCAAAAGAAACCACCTTTTGCGTATCCGGAAAGATTGTCCAAAAAGCGCTTCCAGGCGATACGGGGTTCATATTCTGCGTCGACTGTGCGATATTTGATGGAGAAACTGATGTGATATGATTTTTCGGAACCGATTGAGAAAAAGGTCCGGCAAATTCATATTTTTCCAGTTTCATTGGAATGGAAAAAAGTCGCCATTTTGAGATTGAATCTTCCTGAAAATGGTTTATTTTATAATAAAGTTCTCGTTCCGGAACCCGAACACTTACGCAATAGGTGTTTTTTCCAGGGATTCGACTACGCAATGAATCGGCGTCAATTGCCTGAATAAAATATTCAATGCCATCAGAAGTCACCAGATTGGAAGGAATCCTGGCCTGATAAAAACTTCTCAGGCGAACCATTTTCTCCTGAATAAATTTTAAATCGCCACCCTTTCGAAAATTCAAACAGACATTGATATTGGGTTTATCATCAAGAATTTTGGCAATAATTAAAAATTCCTGATTAACATTTTGTGTCGTCACTGGAATATGAATAATTCGGGGCGGAAGCTTTGGCGGCTTCGTGTTATTGATTTCACTCGGCTGAGAATAAAAAAAATTCGATTTATTCACTATCGCACTATCGAACGTTGATTGCGATGAATCAATTTTTACCGAATCGTGCCGCTTGTTATTCTTTTGGAGACTGTTAATAAATTTCTCAAAAGAAGGATTTTTCTGAGTGACTTCAATTGTATTTTTGTACAAATGTTGAAGATTCTGGCTTGAATCTTGAGTATACACAAATCCCGGTGTTATCAGCCAGCAAAGAAAAATCAAAAGTATCAATTTCCCTTCACGTGCCTGGCGATTCATTTAATTCCTCCAACTTCCATGATGATAAAAATCGTGACTATCCAGGTTCAAAGTTCAATAGTTTCCGGTTCAGGGCTCAGAAATATGAAAGTGAAGGTTCCTCACCATGAACTATAAACCAGCCAACCTGTGTCGTATTACAACGTAAAGTTAAAAAAATAAATTTATTTAAAATTCTAAAATGAACCGTTTTATCTTGGCGGAAGTCGTTTTCAGTGAAAAATTGACCCCCGCTGTATCTCCCCCATTTTCAAAAAAACGAAAATGGAGGAGAGAACCGGGCTTCTCTCCCCCAAATTCTGTTTTTTGGAATTTGGAGGAAGCAGGAGGGGGTTCTTCATTGATTGAGAACATCATTCATTTCTACTTTAGAATTTCAGGTTTGATGAGTCTTTTAAACTTAACAGCGTAATCGTAGTTACCCAAAATTTAACTTAAATAGCGAAAAATAAATGATAATCTATTTTTCACCTGTTGCGTAATACATTATTTTTTCTTGCGTAGCCTCATCCCGTGTCAATTCACCCCGGATCGCTCCCTGATGCATGACCAGAATACGATCACACATCCCCATAATTTCCGGTAATTCGGAAGAGATCATGATGACCCCAATTCCCTTTTCCACCAGTGAGTTCATCAGGTTATAAATTTCCACTTTCGCACCCACATCCACGCCACGCGTGGGTTCATCAAAAATAATAATTTTTGATTCAGAAAAAAGCCATTTGGCAACCACAACCTTCTGTTGATTCCCTCCACTCAGATTTCGCGCTAATTGCCATTCGCCCGGGGATTTAATACGAATTTCATCCATATAATGACGGGCAACTTCGTTCTCTTTTTGATGCTGGATAAAGCCCAATTTGACCAGTTTTAATAAATTGGTTAGAGTGATATTTTCTGAGATCGACATTCCCAGAATGAGTCCCTGATTTTTTCGATCTTCGGTTAATAAACCGATGCCATATTTAATTGCTTCCTGCGGCGAATTAATATGAATTAATCGGTTTTCAAGGTAAACTTCCTTGCTTTCAACCGGATCAGCCCCAAAAATTGCCCGGGCTAGCTCAGTTCGACCGGCACCAACCAGCCCCGTAATCCCCAGTATCTCGCCCGCATTCAGGTGAAAGTTTATATTT
This sequence comes from Caldithrix sp., assembly GCA_020722815.1. Lineage (GTDB taxonomy): Bacteria > Zhuqueibacterota > Zhuqueibacteria > Thermofontimicrobiales > Sulfurfontimicrobiaceae > DYKB01. Next base: position 64,736 of record DYKB01000030.1, read on the forward strand.
TTTAACATCCCGTTTGAATTTAAATTTTTTACAGCCAGAAGCTCTTTGCCAACCCGGGCATTTCGTTTCGGAAATTCTTCAACCAGCGTCCGCCCCACCATGTATCGGATTATTTTTTCTTTATTCAAATCCTGAATCGACTCGGTTGCAATATGCTTACCATCCCGGAAAATCGTTACCCGATCAGCAATATTAAAAATTTCTTCCAGCCGGTGTGAAATGTAAATAATCCCCAGCCCCGTCGCCTTTAATTTATGAATCAACTCAAAAAGTTTTTTCAGCTCATGTTCCGTCAACGTCGCCGAAGGTTCATCCATCGCAATGATTTTGGCATTCATCGTCAACGATTTGGCTATTTCGATTATCTGTTGTTGCGCGACACTTAAATACTTAATCGGCGTATACAGATCAACTTTCACCCCGATTCGCTGCAAAATCGCCGCCGCATCCTGATAAAGCTTTTTTCGATTGATAAAACCAAACTTTTGGGACTCGATACCCAGAAAAATGTTTTCAGCCGCGGTTAATTCCGGTACCAGATTGAATTCCTGATAAATCAACGCGATCCCATGCGCTTTTGAATCAGCCGGCGTTTCAAAATTAACCAGTTTACCTTCAACAAATATCTCCCCCCCATCCCTTTTTTCTGCACCAGCCAGAATCTTCATCAAAGTTGATTTTCCGGCTCCATTTTCACCAACTAACGCATGTACTTCACCCGCTTCAAGATCAAATCGTATCTTTTCCAGTGCCTGTACGCCTGGATAGGATTTGGAAATGTTTTTCATTTCGAGTAATTTGGTCATTTTCTGGTCACTTTCTGCGTATATCGAAATTTTTGATTCCATACAAAATTGAACTCATCCCCCCGGTACATCACCGTCAAGTTAAGGTGATAAGAATATGAATTTCAATAATTTACTATTGAATTGCCACGAGCTTTAGCTCGTGGTTCTATGAGCGCCTCCCCGAATCACCGGGCTTTTAAGCTCAAGTCGTCATACCCCTGTGGGTTAAAACCCACTTTCATATTGGGGAAACATTATGATCCACGAGCTAAAGATCGTGGCTATTCATTTGTTTATTAATAATTTACAGCCTTAACCTGACGGCTATGCCCCAAGGGGCGAGTTCCAAAAACCTTCTTTAAACCGCCTTTTCTATCCAAAAATCATCCGACAAAATAAAACCGCGGCCAATAACCCGGTAGCGTCACCAATCAAACCGACCGCGACCGCGTGCCGACTTTTTTTGATACCCACTGAGCCAAAATAAAGGGCAACGATGTAGAATGTCGTATCAGCCGAACCAAACATCACCGAGGCGATTCGGCCAATAATCGATGACGCTCCATGCGTTTTAATCAGTTCGGTGGCGATTCCCATGGCGCCAGAGCCAGACAATGGACGCATGAGCGCTACCGGAACAGTTTCAGCCGGCATGCCAATGAGATTGGTTATCGGCGAAACCAGTTTCACAAATAAATCCATGGCGCCGGAAGCACGAAACATGGCAATCGCAACCAAAATTGCCACTAAATAAGGAATAATTCTTACCGCCACATCAAAACCTTCTTTGGCGCCTTCCACAAAAACTTCATAAACTTTGACTTTGCGAATATACCCAATAATTAAAAAAGCAAAAAATATCACCGGTATTGCCCAGTTCGATACATTCGTCATTAATTGGCTAAATGATTCCATCAGGCGACCTCATCTTTCTTTGACTGTTCAGATTCCAACATTTCTTTGTTAAAACGCGGAATGCGATTGAGTATCTTGGCCGTGGTAATGGCCACAATGGTCGCACAGGTGGACGCCAGAATTGTCGGGGCGATAATTTCTGTTGGGTTTGCAGCGCCACTGGAGGCGCGTATGGCAATCATGGTGGCGGGAATCAGGCATATCGTCGCGGTGTTGAGCGCCAAAAACGTTATCATTGAATTCGAGGCAAAATCTTTATGCGGATTCAGGCTTTGTAGCTCCTGCATGGCCTTTAAACCCATCGGCGTCGCAGCATTGGCCAAACCCAGCCAGTTTGCCAGGATATTCATCAGCATTGAACCAATGGCAGGATGATCCGATGGAATTTCCGGGAAAAGCCACCGGGTAATCGGCTTAATGATTCGGGCCAGCAATTGAATCAGACCAGATTTCTCCGCAATTTTCATCAGCCCCAACCAGAGGGCCATGACCCCGATCAAGCCGAAGGCTAATTTTACCGCGGCATCGGCTGCCTGAATCGCGGCATTGGTAACTTCAGTAATTTTTCCATTAATCGCGCCAACAATCAACGCAATCATTATCAATCCAAGCCAGAAGTAGTTGAGCATGCGTTGTCTCCAGTGATATGAGTTTTACAGTATAATATAATTAAAAAAAAATTAACTTTTTGTGATTTAAGTATCAAATAAATTAAAAAGATAGCATTTTTTACCACTATTTCATTCGAATACAAAAATATTGGTCTCGGGTTGAAGTATCAGAGAATGCGTGATACGTAATGCGTAAAACGTGAAAGAAAAATTCAAGTCAAAAATAATGCTAAAATTTGGGGCATTACATATTACGCTTCACGCATCACGCCTCTGACCTTAATCCCATCAATTGATAAATGATACACCCAATCTGTAATATAATAAATAAAAATAGTGATTTCAAAGGAAAAATGAAAGTTCAGTCAAAATATTAAATGCATCTGTTCTTTTCGATTAATTTGGCCTTCATTACCGTACACTTTTTTTAAAAATCTTCTTTAAACCACACTAATGCCCCTCACCCCAACCCTCTCCCAAGGGGGAGAGAGCGTGGCTATTCCCTCTCCCCCTTGGGGGGAGGGTTAGGGTGAGCGGCATAGCCGTCAGGTTATGGTGATAACAATATGAATATCAATAATTTATAATTGAATTGCCACGAGCTTTAGCTCGTGGTTCCATGAACACCTCCCGATAATCACCGGGCTTTTAAGCCCAAGTCCTTAAACGCCTGTGGGTTAAAACCCACTTTAATATTGGGGAAGTATGATGATCCACGAGCTAAAGCTCGTGGCTATTCATCTGTTTATTAATAAGTTACAGCCTTAACCTGACAGCTATGGGGTGAGGGGTCGGATTTTGTATAATCAAAAAGTGTACGGTAGCAAAATTTGGCCTGGCAAAAAATAACGAAAGATAGTCGTTCCAAAGAACTTTTATAATAAAAATCCTTGCCTTTTAATCTTGAATTGATTATAATTTTCACAAACCTGAAATAATTATAATCAGCAATTAATCTTGTTACGATGATGAAAAAGGTTGAAGGAGGAAAAATTGAGCGAAGAAATCATCTCGAAAAAGGAGCCGGTCGTGAGTGAAGAGTTTGAACGGGAATCTGTTCCCAAAACTCACCTGAAAGGCTTACGCAGTTTTATTGGTATGTACGCCGGAGAACATACAGCGGGAACTGAATTAATGATCGGTCCGCTATTTATCGCACATGGTGTCACGGCTTTTGATTTATTGGTCGGTTTATTAGTGGGAAATCTGCTCGCGGTTCTCAGTTGGCGATTTATTACCGCACCAATTGCCACCCGTGTTCGCCAAACAATGTACTATCATTTGGAACGCATTTGTGGGGCCCAACTGGTCACCATTTATAATCTGGCAAATGGTTTAATGTTCTGCTTTCTCGCCGGTGCTATGGTTTCTGTTTCTGCAACAGCAGTTGGTCTCCCGTTTAATATGACCATGCCCGGGCTGAATGACTGGATGCCCAATAGCATCGGTTGGGTAATTGTTGTTCTAATCGTTGGGGCTGTCATTGCGATTGTCGCCGCAAAGGGGTATGAGGCCGTTTCTCATGTCGCAAATATTGCTGCGCCCTGGATGGTAATGGTTTTTATTGCTTGTGGCCTGGCAGTTCTCCCACAATTAAATATCCACTCATTTTCTGATTTTTACACTGTCCTGAAAGACAAAACCCTGACCGGTCAGGTCATTGAAGGTCAATCGAAATTCACTTTTTGGCATGTAGTCGCATTTGCCTGGTTCTGTAATCTGGCTATGCACATTGGTATGGCCGATTTATCCATTTTCCGATTTGCAAAAAAATCAAGCTATGGCTATGCCACCGCAACGGGGATGTATTTAGGTCACTATATTGCCTGGATTGCTGCCGCATTGCTTTATGCCCTTCAATTACAAAAAGATCCGGGCAATACCACGGTTGCGCCTGGTCCATTGGCGGTCGGTATTGCTGGTTTTGCCGGCGCGGTTTGTGTGGTGATTGCCGGCTGGACGACCGCCAACCCCACGATCTATCGGGCAGGACTGGCGTTTCAAGTTATTTTAACAAAGATTTTTGATTTTTCAATATTCCTAAAGAATGAACCTTTAAAAAAAGATGGGAAGTTAGAAGATTGGAAGAAGGAAATTCTTATCAACAAATATTCACGCTTTGCTGGTACTATCATTGCCGGCACAATTGCAACCATCGCCGGCATCTTCCCTGCCCTGGTGATGAAACTGTTGGATTTTGTTGCGCTGTATGGTTTGGTTTTAATGCCCATGGGCGCGGTCATTTTCATGGACTATTGGGTGATTCCAAAACTGGGAATGAAAAGCTTTCTCGCTGAAATTAAAAAGATTGAATTCAACTGGGCTGCCGGCGCTGCCTGGATTGCTACGCTGCTGATTTGCCTCTGGTTGAATCTTCAAGCCGGTATCGAAATATTTTTCCTGGCGATCCCTGGCTGGTTCATTGCCTCTGCCATTTATATCGGTTTGAGCAAGGTGATTCAACGAAATATGCTTATTGCAGGAGGAAAATAACATGAAAATACTATTAAAAGTCATTTCTTATATTGGCCTGGCATTGACGGTCGTTCCAGCCTTTTTGGTTGCATCAGGAATCCTTACGCTGGATACACACAAACTCTTGATGGTTATCGGGATGATGCTCTGGTTCGCTGCCTCACCGTTTTGGATGGATAAAAAGACGAGTTAGGTTTGGGGAGAAGTCGAATAATAAAACAATGAAACTTCTCGAAATTCCTGATAATTTTCTAATCAACTCAAAATAATGCGTGATACGTGATGCGTAAAGCAATACGCAAATCAATTCACATATCACGCATTACGTATCACGCATCACGCATTACGTATCACGCATCAAGCATTACGTATCACGCATCATGTATCACATATCACGTATCACTTCCCATCCAATTATAAATCCATTTCAATCCGATATTTATGCTCATGATTCCGAATTTTTAATCCCGGCAGCCGAAAAGAAAATCCCCAATCACCTTTGCCCTGAAACATTTTAAGCAATAAATGGTTAACGCCTGGCTTCAGTGGGAGCATCACCTGATCTTCATCCGGCATCAAATTTCTTTTTGCGTGATAGGAAAATAGTCGCTGCCCATTGAATATAATTTCGATACCATCATTACTCCCAAAAGTTGCTTTTACCATTTGTTCATGACTGGACTCAATTTGACAAAATGCATACGCCAACACTCGCGTGTTTTCATCAAAAATTTTGGCCAGATCCACCACCGAAGGGACAGGTGATGTATATTTCCACCAACGAATCCGTTTTTCGGCGGGCCATTCCACTTCTGACCAGACAGTTGGATGCGCCTGCAATTCACCCCCAAGGCTTGCCAGATAATCCACACTTTCGCCTGAATATAACGGATTTGGAAAAGGTCCGCACAATAACCAACTGGAAAAATAATTGCCATTAATTTCTGTAATCGCCAACCGTACCTGATCATCCCTCACTTCACGAAATCGGAGATGATTCATGTGCCAATTAAAATATCATCACTTAGGAATTCCAACCCTAAAAGAGCTGCCCCAGAAAGACTATATCCCGGAATACAAAATATCTGCATCCGGCTATGACCAGAGTCCACATAGTATTGAATGGATGAAGTTCGAAGAAGGCTGTCCGCTGCCGGAACTTGTAAAAACAGTGCCGCATATCGCCTTTGTTGTCGCTGATCTGGAAGCTGCGATTGAAGGAAAGGAGATATTAATCAAGCCGAATAGCCCATCCAAAGGAATTACAGTTGCTTTCATTGTGAATAACGGGGCGCCAAATGAGTTACTGCAATTTGATAATCCTGATGTTGAAATTTGGCCGCAAAATGCGAAATTTAAATAGCGTCTGTTCAACATCGTGGACAAATTGTTAATTTGTCCGAATCGAGTACCCGATATAAACTCAATACCGGACAAATTGGTAATTTGCCCGACAAAAAGTATTTCAGGATATGCACGAAGTGGCTTATCCGATAAAACATTTCATTAATATGATGCAATAACAATTTTTCTGGTTATCGGACAGGCGCTTTAGCCCGTTGATCGAAAAGCCCCCCCAATTTTATGGTGAGTTCTAACCCACAGGAGTACAAGAGCTCGGGCTTAAAAGCCCGGTGATGAGGGGGCGCTCATTCAACCACGAGCTGAAGCTCGTGGCAATTCAATTACAACTTATTCAAATTCATGTAGTTATATTCTTAGCCTGACGGCTATGCCCCGAAGAGGTGATAGGATGATGTAAAATCAGCAAATTCCAAATGTATTACATCCGAAATCAAACCATTATTGTCAGGCGGCATACGACAAGTACACAAAGAAAAGCCCCGCAAAAATAATGATATCTTGTAAACAATGTATCAACCACGCCCAGAATATGCCATTTGTCTCATAGATCGACTTGGCCAACAGCCAACCCAAAAAACCAGCCAAGGCCACACCTGCTATTCCACCAGGCGTTCCAAAGTAATGTGCTGAACCAAATATCGCCGCTGACGTTAGAAATATCAACCGGCTCGATAGGAGTCCGTCCAGTGCGCTGACGACCGCAAACCGGGTAATCATCTCTTCCACGAAGGAATTCGAAATTGCAAAGACAAGTATCCAGGGAAGATAGCGGCGATTATGCGTTGCGATGCTATTGCCTTTGATGACTTGAAGATAAATGAAAACAAAAGTCACCACCGAAATGATGATCGCAAAATTTCTGCCGATTTGAAGCCAGCCTTCCCCTGGTTTTGGGGTTAATCCAATCAGCTTGACAGGTTCGACGGGAGCATTGATTTTGCCGAGCGCGAAGAACTTCCTGAAGTGTACTGGTCCAAGTAAAAAGGTGAACAACAGAACAATACCTGCCATCCCCAAAGTAATCATTTGATACTTCAATTCGCCATCCAAATACTCATTGGCAAGAAGCGGCTTTGTGATAATGCTGGCGCTTTCAGCCTTGAAAAACAGCAATGAAAGCGTTGCCGCTATGATTATCGGGATGAGAAATAGCCGGATTGTTTGTCTGCCTTCTTTTGATTTCATTGTATACTCCTTCTAGTTGGACGCACAACACATTCTACTCCCCCACCTCCTCAAACGTTCCCGCATAATCCGCCGCACTCAACACCGTATCTTAAAACCCAATATTTTCGCCTACGTGTTTGTTGATACCGATATATTCCAGGCTGGCGTCCTCGTAGCGTTTGAATTTGTAGACAGCGTCGTTCATCAAGGCGCTGTTGAATACGCCCAGACTAACCAGTAGTTCAAAATCCTTGACATTTAAGCCGGTGACTTTTTTAAACAGACCTGGCTCCAGTTGCGTGATGACATCCCGCAGCGTGCGTTCGCGATAATCGGTTAAGTACATGAACAATGGGATACGCGTTGCAAATTTAATTCGTGTTTGTCCGCAAACGCATCCAGTACTGTCATTGCGAGGAGCGTTTTGTGCGACGAAGCAATCTCCTATTGTTCTATGTGGGGATTGCTTCGGCAAAAAACGCCTCGCCATGACAGAATTGGATATTTTCGGACAGACACTATTTACCTTGTTATGCGTTTTTATATGAATTGCTGTTCATGAGAAAATTCGATAGTTATGTCAATCCTTTAGCACTTAGAGACTCAGCCGTCAACAACACCTTGTCAAGATAATAAGATTACTATGACTTTTTAATATTGTTAATCCCTGGTTGGCTTACCGAAAATACGGTGAATTCCACAACCGACCATAACTATTTCAGGCCGCGACAGCGGATCAAAGTTGAAAATAATTTCAGGATTGAATTTCCAGCGCTTGCCCCAGGATGCGCCGAGCATGATCCTCGGCCCTGAGGATTGGGTGGTGGTAACCCACGTTTTATAAGGCGGAAACATTGAGTCATATGTTTCTCGTTGAATCAAATAATTCCAGCCGATCCCCCCGTAGATTCGATCACTGCCCAGCAGAACCGTGGGATGCACGCCGTAGGTTCGCGGCTCAGTCTCGGACATAAATAAATCTTTATGATAGAGAAATCCCAAATCCGCAGCAATCAAGAGCGGCTGTTCGACAAAACAGTACTTGATATCAGAAAATATGCCATACGCAATTTCCGAATAACCCCCAAATTTGATCCCCACATCCAAATTCTTTATAACACCACACCGCAGGAGGAGCGAGACATCTCCCTCAGTTAATGGCATAGCAATTCCCGCTCCGACCGACTTTTCTCCTGGTCTGAGCACGCGAGGAGATTGGTAGCTGGAAGGCACGCAATTCATCTCGACGATGAGCGAGATTAATAGCAGGATGGCTAACAGGTGATGAGCAAGGATTTTCATTTGAATACCCATACTTGTTTCGTGTTTTAGCTAACCTGAGGCAGGGTGACATAACCAGGAGTTTCGTAAGCCAAGTATTGGAATGCAAATCGCAGCGGTGGAAAATCCAATAGTCAGCGACCTCAGGTAGAGTTGATTGTTTTCTGGCTGGTTTTTCAAAGAATCATTTGAGTTACAACATTTTTCAATGAATCCTCTGATCATGTCGAATTATTTATCAGAATATTTTTTTGCTCCAGAATCTCAGAAAATTGACCAGAAATTTCGTTGATACAGCTTTCATTGGTCGATTTTCATTCCTTATTGCCATGGAAGAGATGGCTGTTATAATTCTTATTACATTAAAAGACATCGAACCTTCCAAGTTCCTGTGTGGCGCTATTGAGTTGCTTTACGAAGCTGTCAACTTGCTGCGAGGGACCGTTAGCACACTACGCGAGGCTGTTGAGCTGCTGCTTGAGGCTGCTAATTCGCGGCGCGGAGCTGCAAACATTATTTCGGATATCGCGGCCTGCCTGCACGATTCTATCAGGTTTGATCTTAATACAGATAATTGATCGCATAACGAGTAGCTAAGCTGAAAAACCGCTACGCTGCAACGGCCCCAGAGTACAGAACGTAAAATTTACCACTAAACTCAATTTGATGAATGGCGGCTTTTTCAGCTTGAGCTACATGTTATACCTTTGACCTTTGATAAAAAATTGATACTATTTAAGCAGCATACATTTTTTAGTAATTGATAAATTTTTAGTTTTAAGTTGATAAAAATAAATACCAGAACTTAGATTATGAGCGTTCCATACAATTTCGTGTCTTCCAAATGATAAGAAGTCATTAACTAACGTTAATATTAAGTGACCATTTATATCATATACAGATAAATTTACCTTTGAATTTTTGAATATTTCAAAAAATATAGTTATAATTGAATTAAATGGATTAGGATAGGCCGGATAAAGTACAAACTTATCAACATCAAATTTATCCTTTTTGTTGATTATAGGCGTTAAATCTTCGACAACAATAGTACGATAAATTGCTTCATTCGAATTTTCATCATTATGAACAACCAATATAATTCTTCCCGAATTCCACAAATCCGTTCCATCAGCGGCATGAATAAATTGACAGGAAATTCCTGTTGGAGGCCAACTTGGATTAGTTAAAATGTCTTGATAAATCTGTACCAAACCAATTGTGTTTGAAGATGCTGAAAGCAAAACGATATCTTTCATTCCCGATGTATACATTATTTGGTACTTTTCTTCTTGCTCATCCCAGTTAACCGCAATATCAGTTTCTCTGGTTATTGGCGCATTGGGAATTAATGAAAAGGCTCTTCTGACACCATTCGTATCGATTAAACAAGCAATGGAATTATCATTGACTTTTACGATTGCTATAAACTTTAATAGATTCTCTAACCAAGCAATACTATAGTGATATTGTTCAATATTAGATACGTAAAGATTCTGGTTCGTTTTGGTAATTGTATCTGAGGCTGCTTTGATAACTGAACCATAAAAATCATGACCATTCCCCCATCCGATAAATGCAAAATTATTGTTATTAGATTTGGCAACAGGCCACCAATGATCTTCCTCTGGGGGAGAAAGGTCCATTGAGCCAATTTGCTCTCCGGTTTTATCGTTAAGTATTCGCACTTCGTTCATTGAAGTATGTGCTGGTGGAGCTTCATCAGTGAGCGATACCAGATACAATCCATTTAAGTGAACTACATCGGGTGAATGCTGGGATTCACTTCCGCCGGCAATTATCCAATTACTTTTAATTATTGTGCCATCTGGTTTATGCAGTTGGCCGCGAATATCGACCGAAGTTCCGCTACCGTCTTCCCATACTGATAGCAATGTATTATCAATAGGATCAATGGCAATATTAACGGGCTCCTGGGCTTCATCATAGCCAGTTCCTATATATCGACGCGCGTTAGTATTGAAAATAATTTTACCTTCGGATGTAAAAGAGATTATTTGATGATAAATATCGTGCTGCCATCCATCGTCAGAGCCAGAAGAACTTGACCAGGTAACGTAATATTTTTGTATTCCTTGTTCAAAAAAAGGCAGCACATTCATTGAGTGACTATTCTCGCGCGGATCCTGAGCAAACAAGGATTTGCTTATCAAAATTAGAACAAACAAACATGTGCATTTATTGTTAGACATAATGGCTTTCGTAACTATCAGCTTTGCTAAAATTTTTGGGTATTGTTAATTAAGTATAGCTAATTCATTATTGCGTTTTGCCATTAAAAGCA
>DYKB01000171.1 GCA_020722815.1 Caldithrix sp.
ATGCATCCCGGACGCTTCGCGTCCAGCATAATATTGATCATCCCATCATCTTCTTCTCCTCGTTCCCACGCTTTGCGTGGGAATGCATCCCGGACGCTTCGCGTCCAGCATAATATTGATCATCCCATCATCTTCTTTTCCTCGTTCCCACGCTTTGCGTGGGAATGCATCCCGGACGCTTCGCGTCTAGCATAATATTGATTATCCCATCATCTCATCTTTTGTTTTGGCGGCTCTAATACGATACCAAACTCGATACACCATCCAGAAGAGAAGGGTTCGAAAAAGAATTTATTATTAAAAATATTATTATGAAATAGTGAACATTGAACGCCAACGGTATTATTTAATTTTATCAAAAAGTTTATACCAACCTGGAGATTCCAGCTTATATATTGAAATCCACAAAAAGGAGCATCACAATAGCGATATCTATCGGTATTTTTTTTTGATACGCCTGGCGCTAAATTTAAAAAACAATAGTATTTACTATTCGAGTAGATTATTCTTTGATAGTTTATCGCCAGAACTCTATAAGAATATGAAATCTCTTTCATATTCGAATAATTATGGACAGAATTAGTGGGAGTAATTGGAATACCTTTTAAAGAATAATAATACCAACGGATTCCAAATCTCGATTTAATTTTGTTTTTAAAAAATTGTTTAAAATTGAGTTCAATACTAATGGATGGGCGTTTCTGATAATTATACCTGAATCTTGAATCATCAGGAATTGATGCCGGGGAAGTCAAATACCAACCTGAATTTACGGTAACTGCCTGAGAATATACAAAATCACTCGAAATGAAAATAAGAAAAATGAACGGTATCAAATTAAACGAAGAAAATTTTGTCTGTAAATGATTTATGCTTTTCGCCATATATCACCTGAAAAATTTTATTTGGCAAAAAGTTACTTGCCTTTACCAAACTTAAAACTGATGAGATAATTGATTTTTACCGCATCTCCCGTGTTCCCCAACTTTTTATTCATCATTAAGAAAAATAATACGCCTTCAAATTTTCAGCTAATTTGAGCATCATCATCCGCGCGCAAAGCGTCAATTCAGGCATTCTGACACCGAAGCATTGGAACGAGAAAATGCCCCCCTCGTTCCCACGCCTTGCTCTGCGCCAGTTAAATTCCGGACCTGTTCTCTGCTTTTATTCTTTTAATGCTTCATTAAAAAGATTTTGATAAACTTCCGGCAGCTTTCCACTTCTGATGGCCTGTTTCAACTCTGCTGTATTTTTATTTAACCAGGTATGCATCGGGTCGGTTTCTAAAAGATTTTTGATATAATTATTAACTTCATCATCGCCGATTTCAATTGCGGTTGGGATAAATTTGAAGTAAAAATTGTGCGCTACTTCATATATGCCGTGCCACCAGGTATAATCAGGTCCCATCATGGCCGCACCCATTCGGGCACGCCGACCTTCATGATGCCACAATTCCCAGTATTGCCAATCAAATTCATTTGAAAATGATGCTTTTTTCTTTAGTAATCCTTTCTTCTGAACCATTTCATATATCTTGGTCGCTGGTATCGCAAACTTCTTGTTATACAACTGAACCAGGGCGTCATATTGATAGTAATGTCCATTTACAAATCCTTTTTGATGGCATGATTGACACACGTCTTTCATGTTATTCCGTTTCGATTGCGAATTTTCCTTAAATATTGAGATGGGGGGCCGCAAAGTCCAGGAAATTCGCACGCCAACATCGTGTGTAACCGTCTGATTGATGGTAGCCGATAAATGACAGGTCGCACAGGTGGGCGCTTGATAATAATCTTTCCCCAAAACCCATTCTGCCTGATCCATTTTCATTTTATCTTTAAACATCCGATAGGCAACACCATGTTTTGATTCTGCATATATTTCTTTTTGCGGGTGGTCCGGTCCCAGATGACACTTCCCGCAATTCTCTGGTCGACGCGCCAACTCCTTTGAGAAAGAATGCCGGGGATGACAGGCATTACAAGATCCTTTTGATCCGTCCGGATTTATTCGGCCAATCCCTGAATTAGGCCAGCTTTCCCTTGCCAATTTATTCGGCGACTGCGGATCTATTTTTACTTTATTCCCATGGCAATTTTCACAACCGGTGATCGCGGCGGGATGACCACCGGCAACATGAGCGAGAAATGCATCGGCAGATTCCAATATTTCACCGGCCTGAGCATGATATGAATTCATGGTTTGTTCAGCTTCCGCTTCGTGGCATTGCGCGCAATCTTTTGGGGTGACCAGCGTTGCTATCAATGCACCCTGGTGTTCAAATCCATCCGGCTCACCTTCATTGGCGCCATGACAATCCAGACACGAGACGCCCGCTTCGCCATGTTTTGACGACTTCCACTGCTCATATAATCCTGAATTTTCTTTTTTATGACAGGTAATGCAATTGCTTTCCGCATTGTCACTGGATTTAATTTGCGAAAGGCATGTTCCACTATAAACAAAAATAAGGATAAATGCAAAAATCATCAAGTGAATCGTTTTCATTTTATTCCTCCGTATTTGGTTAATATACCAGCGCCAAAGTGGTTTTCAGTTTTCCTGCCCACCTCCTTACCGACTTTCGTGAGGAAAGGGCATTCTGATAATCATAACCTGAAATTCTAGAATGAATCGTTTTCAGTAATCAGTGTCTGTCCACAAATGCCGCCGGTACTGTCATTGCGAGGAACGTTTTTGGCGACGAAGCAATCCCGTTGATAACCCCTGGAGCTTGTTTGGGAATGCCTCTGTGACGCTTCGCGTCCCGTTTTGAGAAAAATAGGACGTTGAAAGTTATTAACGCTGATTCAATACTACAACTAAATGACGCAAAGCGTCAACAATGCATTCCAACGCCGGAGCGTTGGAACGAGAAAAGCGTCAACAATGCATTCCAACGCCGGAGCGTTGGAACGAGAAAAAATTTGATAGCAACGATAAGCAAAAGTTCAATTTTGTACTTATCAACACCATTTTATAACCCATCCCCTGGCCCCTTCCCTTAAATCAGGGAAGGGGAGTGCCACCTCCCCGTGTTCAGTAACGCGATGTGGGGCAAGTTTAGCCCGGGGCGCGCATCGCTATTCCCTCTTCCGCCGGGAGAGGGTTAGGGTGAGGGGTTGGGGATGATAATGATATTATCCAAAAACCATATCGGTTCCATTAGCTATCTCCCCTGCCATTGGCTATCGGCGATGTTGGGCGCTCGTGTTTTTTTTTTATACTTTTTAATCAAACGGATGAATTCGTTATCGGTAAGATATGCTTTCCAATCCTCATCTTTTTCAACAAAATCAACTTCAATTTCGTTGTTTGAAAGGGTGATATCCAAATATTTCAGCGCATTTTCTTTATCTCCTTTTAAAGCATAGATACAGGAAAGATTATAAGCGCTTGCTCCATATTCAATCGCCTTCTGGTATTTATCAAAGGCTTGCTGATACAACGCGTC
>DYKB01000086.1 GCA_020722815.1 Caldithrix sp.
TTCATTATTTATCGACAGCATGCTCAATTATTTTGTTATCAAAACGTGAAACGTTTATCAAGGCATTCCCACGCCGGAGCGTGGGAACGAGATGTCTACCTTATTCCTACGCTGGAGCGTGGGATTTAGACGTTTTCCTCATTACCTCGCTCCGGCGTGGGAATGAGACGTTTCCCTCGTTCCCACGCCGGAGCGTGGGAACGAGATGTCTACCTTGTTCCCACGCCGGAATGTGGGAACGAGACGTCTACCTTGTTCCCACGCCGGAATGTGGGAATGAGACGTCTACCTTGTTCCTACGCTAGAGCGTGGGAACGAGATGTAGGAGACGTTCAGGAGTCGCAAACATCACAAATCAAATCAATAAATTACTTCTTCTCCCCCTCCGCCACAATTTCAATATAAACGTCACCGGACAAGGCTGTTCCCTGATTGAGCCAATTATTAAAAATTTGCATAACCTTCTCTTTTGGATATTTGCGATTAATCAAATCCTCATACAATTCATCTATTGACCGGGTGATAATCACAATATTTCCCGCCAGGGATTGATTGAGATGCTCGATAGTCGCTGGATGAAGATAGGTTGAAAATCCGGCGACCAGATTCTTCCAATCATCAGATGATTTTAATTCAAGTAATTTTTGAATATCATCGGCGGGAATCGGCTTTTCAATTTTCGCCATGTCCTTTATATATTTTTCCACCTGCTGCCGATAATTTGGCTCCTGAAGCGCTTCCAGATACTGCCGGCAGCCATTTTCAATCCCTTTTTCGATTTCATCCAGGTTAATGGCTTCAATTTGATCACCTAATTTAAATCCGCACGTACATCGTGGCATTCGCTCGATAGCCTCAGAAACTGCTAATTTACACTCTTTGCGTTTATAATCTTCCAATACTTTATTAATTTTAAAAAAATCATCTCTCACCGAAATCAGATGAATCCGGGCAAATTGCTGCAAAGCTTTGTAACCAGGTGATTGTCGAATTTGATCGATTTTGTCAGTATCCAGCAAACGGTTCTGTGCCTCATGTTCACGAACATAATGATTTTTATAGAGTTCGATAAAATCATTATAAATACCCTGAACATAATTCATCCCGCTTTCCAGGAGCAAATTATCATTCAGTACCAGATTTTTGCGAGTGCTTTCCAATAAGGCCGTGAGCTCTTTATATTTTGAATCGTCCGGAATATAAAGATCCGGATGATGAATATAGCGATGAATTTGTTCAAATTGATAAAGGTCTTTTTCGAAGAACTGATTCAGTGATCGCATTTGATCCATTGAATAGCGCAACTCTTCGGGATGCGTCACTTTTTCGACTAATTTTTCCAGCCCGGCCCGCGAGCCCAGTGTACGGTTGATATTTTCCGAGACCAGTTGGAGCTGCCGCAAAGCTTCTTCCGAGTACTGGAGATTCTGGCCAATTATCTCATATTTTTCCTTTAAAGCCTTTATTTGAATATTAATCTTTTGCAGAAACGTACTGGCGCGTTCCTGAAAATTGCGGAATTTACCCCAGATAGCTTCCTGCTTTTCAATATCATAGTTACTTAAATCTTCTTTTAATAAATTTTTTGCCAGAATTTGTAGTTTTTCGCGTGCTTGTGAAGAAATTAACTGGCCACGTCCGACTTTATCCATGTACTTGAATAATGGAAATTGCAATTGATAAAAGCTAATGGTCTGATTGTTCTGAATGGCTACCAGATGGCCTTTGCGCAGCAATACCATCAACAACAGATCAAAAATATAGGTGGTCATCCCAAACTCAGATTGCCGCAGATGCAGATAGAGTTCCTGATAACTGGTAGGCACTTTTTCATCCACCTGCTCGTAGATGGCTTTCAGACCCGGGGAATAGTTGGTGTCGCCCTGCAAAATGCAACGTCGGCCCTTAATTTCAGCAATGCCCAATGGCACGGCAATATTATCCAGCGCACTCCGCAGCACTCTAAATTGCGGAAAATTGAGGTCTTCAATCACCGCCGGCTGAATAAATTGCGTTAAAAGCTCTTTTAAAACCGTATAACTGGAAATTTCATCCAGCGGGGCGATGTTTTTAAACAAGGGATAAATCGTTTCCAGCGGCTGACTTATTATGCGAGTCAAAATCATCTCGAAGCTCTGATCCGTAACGCCACGAATCGATTGTTCAATTCGTCCCTGCGTATTGTAAATAAAGCCGGTGGAATAGGCGGTATCGAAAATTGCACGGGCTTCGCGTTTCAAGCGACCAGCTTCTTCCGCCAGTTTTGATTTTATTTCCAATCCCTGTTCCGTCTGGTCATTTTTATAATCTTCCAAAACCAGTAAGGTGGCATCATAAATCTCCAGCGTCTCCCATTCGGCATTGGAAAGCGGGGTTGGGAGAACCGCGATAATGCCGGCCCGAAAACGATTCTCCTTGCGGGAGGCGATCAGGTGTTTATGCGCATCCAGTTGCTCGGTCTGGTCAAAGGGATAGCCAAAAATAATATAAAAATCATCTTCAGTGGTTTCCAGCCGATTCAAAATCCGCACAATCGCCGACGCATCAAAATTCCGTAAATCCGAAAGGATGGCGCGTCCTTCCCGGACGCTATTCATCCATTTGATATAATTATAATGCGTTTCGACATTTAAAATCTGGCTCCAGGGAAAAAGTGGCGTATCCAGCGTGGGAAAAATGGTTTCGACCACCTCCCGGCGATTTCCATGCACACTGGTTTGATAGATTTTGATTCGTTCAGCAATCACATCCCGACTGGTGGAAGCCATATCGATTTGATAAATATCCTGAAAACGCCCGTCACCTTTTTGAATTTTGAGATAACCGACTTCCTTCTCCAGGCGTTTCATGATGGCTTCTTCAAAGTATTCATAGTTGATATCACCGAGATTGAGGTCTGTTGAGCGATAGAGAATCATATTCGCCAGTTGCTGAACCGTCCGCTCCTGTTTCACCGGCAAAACTTCCAATAAAATCAGTATCTTAATCGCTTTCAGGGCACAATCGGCATCTTCGGCTAATTTAAATATTTCCGGAATCCGCCGCTGAAAATGATCCCGAAACAGCGTATACAGTTTGGTGGTTCGGGGATTTTCCTTTATCTGCACATAAAAGTGGTTGAAAATTTTGTCCGGCGTCAATAATTGCAGATAATCGGCATCCAGCATCCCCTCAATGTGTCGCGAAGGATCGCCTTTCAATTGAAAATGGACAAAATCCACCACGCCGCGTCGCTGTGAAAATAATCCTTCTGATAAGTCCAGTATTTCCAGACATTCCGGATGTACCGGATAGATTTGATAAAACAGATCCTGCGTTATTTTGATATTATTAAAACTATTTTTGAGAATCGTATAGGCTTCTTTAATTGTAGAATTGGCATCGGGCTTTTTTTGAACCAGTCGTCGGTCGATTAATTCGCGGATATGCCGGGTAGAGAGTTCCAGGCGGGTTTTGTACCGATCTTTAATCTTGTCAAAAACGGCTTTTTGAATATCACCGGTCTTTTCGATTGCCTCCTGCAGTGCACCGATGACCCAAATTGGCTGCGTCTGCGTCCGTTCACCCAGAAATTGCAAAAAACGGGCATCTTCATTCAACCGTGCTGAGGATTCTTTGGAGCGTAAAAATTCTGACAATTCATCCAACAGAATTATCATGCCGGTAAAATTTTTACCCAACAACGCCTGAATGGTCTTTTCCAGCGCCTGATTTCGCTGCGGCCGTAACTGGAAAGGAATTTCCTCACCCTTTTCAGTCAGAAACCGGCGCATGAGTGCCACCAGATCTTTCGGCTCCGATTTTAAACTCGACCAGCTAAAACTCTGTCCAATTTCCTTCTGAATAAAATTTTGAATATCGTTTCGAAAGGCCGGCAAAATATAGCGTTCAAACATTTCGAGGAAGTACTCATCTTCAGCCAGGGTGAGATTGAACCCCCAATTTAGATTCAACGTCCTTTCGATGGCATTGAAGATAATCGCTTCCAACGTTTCCGTGGCGCTATGTTCCAACAGTGGCACCTGGATGGTGATATAATGCTTTTTATTAATGGGTAATGCGAAATTTTCAAGTGACGGCTCCTGCGCCAGCAACGGCGCCCAGGCGTGTGGATCAGTCAATAAAAGACTGAGTACCGAAAGAAAATGCGATTTGCCCGAACCAAAACTTCCGGCGAGGAAAAAACCTTTTCCTTCGTTCCGGGCAAGGCTCTGAAGAATACTGGTGAGATTTAATTTAATATCATCGGTTATCACGAAGGTGTTGGCAATTTCATCCCGTAAGACCTGCGACCGCGCTTCCGTCGCCTGAACATTTCGGACCCGTGCCAGTTCAACAACTGTTTTCACTTCCGGAACATGAATTAAATCACCGATTTTTATCATCGATACTATCCTCGAATTGATTAACGACGTTGGTTCGTGGGTTCAGCATTCATAGTACAAGGTTCACAGTTATTAGAGATTTAAATTTTTATCCCTCTGGTGAATTCACAAAATGAATAATGACTGGATGTTCTGGTAACCATTGTTTTATCAGCCCTGAACTTTGAACCTATCTCAAATTTCATAAAATTCAGATCGCCGATCAGCAAACCGATCATTATTTGGCGTAATCTTTTTATCCCGCGCAAGTACCGGATCAATATCGACCGTTATGATTTTTTCATCATGGGCTGCAGCGGCCAATACTTCACCTTTGGGACTTACAATCTGGCTATGGCCTGTAAAAGTCAAAGTAGCACCCTCGTTGTGTTCAGTCCCAATGCGATTCGCGGTAATCGAATACACGGCGTTTTCGAGGCTCCGGGTGAGCATGGCTTTTTGACACCATGGCAAAACCAGATTACTGGGGTGACAGATAATGTCCGCTCCTTTAAGTGCCAGGGTACGCGCCGCTTCCGGAAAAATCCAGTCAAAACAGATCATCATCCCGATTTTAGCCATCCCGATATCAAAAACCGCAAAACCGTTATCGCCAGGGGTAAACCATTTTTTCTCAGTGTCGAACAGGTGAATTTTCCGATAGCAGCCAATAAAACCATTTGGTCCCACCAAAATCGCTGAATTATAATAATTCATCCCCGCTCGTTCCGGCAAACCAGCCACGATAAAAACATGATGATCACGGGCCAGTTGAATCAGCGTCCGCGACGTCATCCCATCCGGAACCGGTTCAGCCAGCGCATGTAACTCCCGCAAGCTACAGAACAGATAGCCCGAATTGAAAAGTTCAGGTAAAACCAGTAAATCCGCCTTTTTCTTTAAAATAAATTCGGCGACTTTTTCAATATTTTCCTTTTTCTGGCCAAAAAAGACTTTAAATTGGATGAATCCCACCTGCATGGTCAATCACCACTTTAGAGGTTATATAAAAATTTGATCCACTCAATAATCAAGGAGAAAATGGCTTCGACAGGCTTAGCCAACGGCACCGACCGTAGCCTGAGCTTGTCGAAAGGGCACTTCTACCATGCTTTTTTGAGAGGTTACAAAAATTTAACGATAAGTCATTGAAATAATAACAAAATATAAACAAATTGTCAAGCTATTTTCAAAAAATGATTATCAATTATTAAAACGAATTAAAAAAATATTGGCCACAGAATGAATCGACTACAGAAAAGTCCCTTGCTAGAAAGCATCTTCTCTGGCGCCATTCCTTGATGTGGCCTATTTATTTAAATAATTAACTGAATAAACGACTTGCCAAAAGCCTCAAAGCTGTCAGATACCACGGAAAACTATATTTTCTCACCGATTTCAAATCCAATGACGTGCCTGAAATAATCGCTTCGGCTGCCAGAATTCCACTTTCCACTGCCGGACCGATGCCTTCCCCCATGTCCTGTGTTGCAAGACCAACGGCATCACCTATAATAAATACATTATCGATCTGAACATTCTCCACACCATTTCGGATATAATAAGTATAGCCTTTTTCATTGAATTGGTAATTTTTCACCAGCGAAAGCCGTTCTAACTCCTGAATAAACAGCAACCAATGATTTTTGATGTTATCGCCATTGGATTTCAGCTTCTCAAAGTATCCGCCAATGCCAACATTCAAATATCCCTTACTTTTCGGCACATACCAGGTATAACCCGGCAGCTTGTTCTGCAGGAACCAGAGATGACAATTACCATCCTGATAATCATATTGAAACTCCTCCTCAAGTGTTACCACCATTAAATTTTTCGCCCTTGGATTGACCGGCCTGAAAAACGTTCGATAAACCGGACAATGGGTACCACCAGCCCCCACTAAATATTGACAGCGAAATCGATCATCCAGAATATAATTTGGACCATCTTGAATTATCTTTTTAACGTCATGCGTATAAACGGTCACACCACTCCGTTTCAGCAGCCAGTCATCAAATTCATAGCGACGAATGGCGTATTGATGGACTTTTATCTTTAATTCCTTGTTAAAAATATGTACCTGAAATTTATTAAATTTTGTCAGACCATGCGGATATTGATCTTGAGTAATCGCCAGGTCATCAAGCACGCCAGGCGTAATCCATCCCGCGCATAATTTTGGTTTGGGAAATGGTTTCTTATCTAAAATCAGGCAGTCGATGCCCTTCTGGCGCAATTTCCAGGCACAGGTTGAACCAGCGGGCCCGCCACCGACGATGATTACTTTTGAATTTATCATATTTTTCAGTAGTACATGATTTAGTTCGAGAACATCGTTAATTAATTTATCGGATTCAAAGTCTTTAACTCTTAATTTTTTTGACAGGATAACAGGATTTACAAGATAAATATAATGACCGTTTACAAATATATCCGGTTCTTCCTGATCGTCCGGTTATCCTGTCATTTATTATCTGGTATTCTAAAATGAATCGTTTTTTCTTTGCTGAAATCGTTTTTAGTGACGTCTTAACCCCCTCTGTATCTCCCTCATTTTCAAAAAGCGAAAATGGGGAAAAAACACGGCTTTCTCTCCCCCAAATTTCGTTTTTCGGAATTTGGGGGAGGCAGGAGGGGGTCTTTCATTGATTCAGAATATTATAATTTTCCATTTTAGAATTTTCGGTATCAAAATATAATTGTGATCCAACCGGGAATCAACTCACCCGACAATCAGGCTGCATCCGGCCTGGTTTTGTCATCACAATCTGCCACAATTGCTGGCTCCGCGCCCGGAAACCACCGGCACTGCTTAGCAGATAAAAGCGCCACATGCGATAAAACCGATCTCCATATTTTTCTTGGAATCGCGGCCAGGCATTATTAAAATTTTGATACCAGTGCATCAACGTTTTATCATAGTCCGGCCCGATATTATGCCAATCTTCCATCACAAAAAGTCCTTCCATGGCTTTGGCAATCTGGGAGATCGACGGCAGCATCCCATTCGGAAAGATATACTTATTCGTCCATCGATTGGTACAGGTAGTGCTGATGTTGGAGCCGATGGTATGAATAAAAGCAATCCCATCATCTTTCAGGCAGCGATCAACCACTTCCATGTAAGTACGATAATTTTTAAAACCCACATGCTCCAGAATCCCGATTGAAACCACTGCATCGTATTTCCCCTCCACCTCACGGTAATCCTGCTGTCTGATTTCCACCGGCAATCCTTTACACAATTCTCTGCCAAGCTTCACCTGTTCTTTGGAAATATTCACCGCCACGATTTTGGCGCCATACTTCTCGGCTGCATATTTCGCAAAACTCCCCCAGCCACAGCCTAATTCCAGTACAGTCATTTCCGGTTTCAAATTAATTTTTTGACAAACCATCTCCAGCTTTGCCACCTGGGCCTCATCCAGCGTTTTCGCATTTTTCCAGTACGCACTGGTATAGTTCAATCGGGAATCCAGCATTGCCTGATACAAATCATTCCCCAGGTCATAATGCTGCTCCCCCACCTGTGAAGCTCTGCCTTTCGTTTGCCGATTCAACAGCCGTGTTTGCAAAACATACAGGGAGGTCTTCCAGTTTCCCTTCACTTTTTTATCAATTCCAGCTTTCAAAACCCGATGAATAAATTCATCCAAAGCCTCACAATCCCACCAACCATCCATGTACGATTCTCCCAACCCTAATTCGGTTTCACTCAGGACACGCTGATAAAAGCGATCATCATGAACCTGAATATCCCACAGCATTTTACCATTAACCGAAATGCCAGCCTCCGCCAGCAAATTGGTTAAAATTGTTTGAGCGTTCATTTTTTTCACTCCTTATTTTAGAAGTGCATTTTTTGTAAATTATGGATGTAAAAATCAAAAAGAAAAGCGTTTGTTTTTGACCGGGCAGAATCAGGAACAATTTCAATACTCGTAATCAGGTTAGTTTGGTTATATTTAAAGAACGGGGGTGTATCACGCTCACTCTTTTAATAAATCAAAGATAAAAACTTGAAACATTTTAAATTATTAAAATCTGTTAAGCATTTCAAGTACTTTTTTAAAAATGTAAGGATTTACCTGGGAGGGAATGGATTTCTCTGGTATATGTAAAATATGAAATCGTAACAATATATATTTCAAACCAGGATTAACGCTTTGATAAGATTCTAAAACTAAAACCGTTTTATGAATTTTGATAAAAATGTTGTGTCACACAGAATATCATCAGCAATAAACGTTAACATCCATATTACAAATACAGTGCATTTTAAATTTTAACCTGAATTTCTAAAATGAAACGTTTTTTCTTCGGAGAACTCGCTTTCAGTGGGAAATTGACCCCCGCTGTCTCTCCCATTTTCAAAAAGCGAAAATAGGGGAGAGACCCCCTCCTGCCTCCCCCAAATTCCGTTTTTTGGAATTTTGGGGAGGCAGGAGGGGGTCTCTCATTGATTCATACCCTTACAAATTTCCATTTTAGAATTTTAGGTTAAATTTCATATTTTTGTTTTGAGTTTCGAACATATTTTTATATGAAGGAACATTGATCCAATGGAGAAAATCCGTGTCTTGTTAATTGAAGACAATCGTTTGCTTCGAGAAGGTATCGCTGCTATGCTGGAAAGAGAACCTGATTTTGAGATTATCGCTCGATCTGAAGATGGTGATGCCAGACAAAAATTAAAAAGTAAAAATAAAAATCCGGATATCGTACTTTTAGATCTTGGACTGCGAAAACAAAACAGTCTCCTCCTGATGGAATCGATAAACAGCGACTGCCGTGAGACAAAGATAATTAATCTTTTTTTCATCGGCCTCTGTGTTAGATTTTTCTAAATGATTTACTCTTATTATTTAGAGTCTGTCCGAAAACACCAAGACCTGTCATTGCGAGGCGTTTTTTTGCCGCAGCCTGTTTTTTAGGCGCGCAATCCCATCGTTAAACAGCGGAGATTGCTGCGTCGCACCAAACGCTCCTCGCAATGACAGTACCGGATGCGTTTGCGGACAAACACTAATTATGTCCTTTATAAAAAATTCAAAAATTTTTATTGATAGAATCAAGAACAATCAAAACTAATCCTTGAATTGCTACTTCTGTCATGCTAAATCCTTCAGCAGGCTTCTTTTGGTAGTTTCAATAGAGGCGCAGAGCAGACTCAGCGAAACAATATGAAGAACCGTCATTTTTGAATATTGATGAGATTCTTCATTTGGCTCAGTAGTGTGATGGGGGTACTTTTGGATTGGCGTTATTGTTAAATCAATAAAAATAAGCCGGGTAACCGACGCAATAAACAGCCGGCTTAATCCTGGTGAGCAGCTTGTGAACGTAAATTTGACCGATAATTTTATTTATATTTCAAAATACATTGATAATCAGAACAGAAATTTTAAATTGTACCATTTAATGTTTGATTATTCATCAATTATCCTAAAATCGTGACGATGCAGGGTTACCGATTATCCGGATTTAAATCTAATTCATGGAAAATTTTGTAATCATGATGCATTTACTGAACCACACATCGCCGAAAATTTCGATCTAAAAATATTTTGGTGAATTGCAAAAAGAACATATCGAACGCCTGCGAAATCTACCGCTTCATTTATATGACCTGCAATGTTTTGATATTGAATGGTATTTTATGCCTATAATAATGAAAAATATGAATCTTTTATAAAACGCAATCCATTTTAATCAATCCAAAATCGGCAATCCACAATCCAAAATTGAAAACTTCCATGAGTAATTTTTCAATATCAAATAACTTTATAGATGAATGCTTATTCAATATATTGAAAAAAATATAATAAAGTGATTAAAAAAGCTTGACAAAGAAAAAAGGATTGTTTAAAATTACACATCTTTTTAACTTTGATAACATTTACATTCAATGCTTCTCAGGATGCGGAACCTGCTATTTTTTCGAATGATAATCCGAAGCCGATAAAATAGAATGATCAATGCGCTAAAGTCCATTAAATCTACTCACTACTTTTCAATGGAGGTATCATGAAAAATATTGTTCCAACCATTGTTTTCGTCCTAATCGGGGTTGGCCTGACATTGGTGCTGAACTACTTTCTTTGTTCCAAACCCAGTGCCGATGAATTCCAACGGCTGAAGGCACAAATCACCAGCCAGATTGATTCTTTGAAGAATGTGATTAAAACAAAGGAAGACAGTTTGACGGCGATTCGCACCCATGCTGATGCTATTGAACAAAAAATGGCGGAATTGGGTGATTTAATAACAGCACAAAAGAAAACTATTGAAATATTAAAAAAGCGGAGGTTTGTGTATGAAGGTAGCTCGGATAATTTACTCAATGATCTTAATAGTCTATATAAGCGCAGTCTGGCAGAAGATAGCAGCGCAACAGATCGTGTACCCCGATAGTATCGTCATGATAAAAGATCCCGTGACGAAAGAAGTTGGTTTTGTCTTTCCTTCCAAGGCGGCAATTGAATATCGCAATCTTCTGGCGAACCGGGTTCCCGAATATGAAAAAACCATCGCCATCCAGGAAAGCAAACTGTCCACCTGCGATAGTCTGGTTACTGACAAAAAAAAGGAAATCGCGGTGTTGGAGGGCATCCTGAAAGATGAACGCCTCAAAAATAGCAAGCTGGATACCCTGAATAAAGAATGCGAAAAGCAGTTAAAATGCAAAAAATTCTGGCAAACGGCGAGTTATGTCCTTTTTGGAACGACAGTAGTTCTGTCGGGAATTGTTATTGCTAAATAAATTGGTCAGGATTGTTTATTGATTTAATGTATCCACTCGATGAACGCCGCTTTTGTTATTCTCATTCCTGCGACTGGCTCAGGATAAACACAGCGAAATGGCGTGAAGAATCTATATTTTTCAAGTACTTATGAGATCATTTGTTTCATCTGGAATGACAGGATAAGACCTTTTTAGGGTGGATGGATATATGAAATTTCAGCTCTCAATCGAAAAGCTGAAGCAGGAAAAAGTATTTTCGGGCTATCTCACCAGCCAATATTTGTGCCTTATCTCAGTAGCATCATCTTTCTGACTTGAGTATATATCGGTGTTTGTATCTGACAAAAATAAATGCCGCTTGCCAGTTCCCCGACATTAAATTCGATACGATGAAACCCGGCCGGTATTTCACCATCCAATAACTGCCTTACTTGTTGACCTTGTGCATTGAAGATATAAATCCCAACTCGTTCAGAACGAGGCAGCGTAAAATTGATTTGCGTCGAGGCATTAAAAGGATTGGGGTAATTCTGCGTTAAATATGGATTTTCAACAGGAAAATTACCTAATGCTGAATAAATTGCACTCAGGGCAGGATCGTTGGACGTCAGACGAATGGCGTCGGCAACCACGTAAGTCCCCTGTGTGGCAGCATTGGAGATAATGACCCGGTGGCTGGTATCGGCAGAAAAATGAAACTGGCCAATTTTATTCCATTGAGAGCCATTTTTTACCTGATCGACACGGATGGTATCGATTCCATTTGAATGGTGCACGATAATGGGGGTATTGGTGCAGCGATTATTGGCTGCCACCCACCAGGCGAAGAGTTCGTAACGGGCTGGCTGTAAATCCAGGGTATAGGTTACCCCGGCATTACCCGGACCACGGGCGTTTAGCATGCTGGGTGAATTGCCCCAATAACCTGCATTGGCGGTGGCGAACCAGCCATTACCAAAAAAGTGGCATTCAGAATCCTCCGTGTCGATTATTTTTTCAAATTTTACTTCTTTGGGGCCAGGTAATGAATCCGGATGAACAACAGCCAGTATGGTGGGAACAGCACGTCCGAAAGTGCCACCTTCGGGTCGATTCACCAGGTTTGAGCCAATGGCCATTTGACTGGAGCCACCACCATCGAGGTTCATGGCCGCGATGCAATTCAGATTGAGCATGATTTGTGCCAGTTCCGTGAGTCCCACCCCAACGCTGGCACTTTGCCGACCGTCAATGACCAGTAAAATCGCGTGTTGCTGTGCGGTAATCCCCACAGCAGTCCGGGGATTGAGCGTTTCGAATCCAATGCCCGAATCCCAAAATACTTCTTCGTTGTACGTAATCTTGATTGCACCGTTCTGAATTAACGTGGGACCACCACCGAGGCCGAGGAAAAGATCCGGGAAAGGGTGACCATTAACTTTCAGGGGAATACTGGCTGGAGCACCCGGCGCATTGGGGAGTGGTTGATCGAAATAGTAGGTATCGGTGAACTGATTACTGAAGTGATAAATCCAGTGGATGGACAGTTGCTTTTGAGGTGTGATCGCGAGCAGACTCCTGGTGACGGGGTAAGGCGTACCACCACGGGTCACGGCGACCATATTTTGTGCCAGTACCTGTTGCGGATGAATGACAGCAGAATAGGAAGTGGTGCCGCCGAAAAAACCGCCATTTATCGCCGCAATAGCACCAACTCGTTGACAAAAATCCGCCACGCTTTCTTTGCCATCACGAATTGAAGATAAGTAAGGACAGAGTGCAATTTCAGCCTGGCTGAGATCGACATCCAGATACCAGGCTTTCAGTACCGGTTGGCTTTGGTTTCCCAAAAAGAGTTTCAGGCCGGCTCCTAAATGATATTGCCCGGAAATGTCGGTCCAGGTAATTTGACCTGCCAGTGGAATGGAATAAATACAAAAAATCGCGATAATAAAAATTAATCGACGCGCTGAATTAAAAAAGTGGATCATTTGATCAAAACTCCTTAAATAGGCGGGATTTGGATTATTGAATTGCCACGAGCTTTAGAGGCTGTCCGGGAACTAACCTTGCGAAGGTTTAGAATAATAAAATATATAGACTTGCTATCGTACACCTTTTAATATCGCCAAATCAGACCTCTCACCCTAACCCTCTCCCTAACCCTCTCCCTTTGGGCTGATCTTGTCCCATATCTCGGTACTGGACCCGGGGAAGTGGACACTCCCCTTCCCTGATTTGAGGGAAGGGGTTGGGGAATGGGTTAGAAAATGGTGTTGATAAGAACAAATTTTGACTTTTCTCCTGGTCACGATGAAACTTAATTCAAAAAAATATTTCTTTGTTATGTCCGCATCCTTTTTTACCCATCCCCTGGTCCCTTCCCTAACAAAATAGGGACGGGGAATTCGGGCTTCTCCCCGTGTCCAGTAAAAGATGTGGGACACGCTCAGCCCTTTGGGAGAGGATTAGGGTGAGGGTCTAAAAGGTGATTTAAAGCGGATTTATAAAAAAGTGTACAGTCGTGAATATATAGATTAAAATTAAAGTATCAATTAATATATACAATTATGCCTGTTCAAAAACCTTCGCAAGGTTACTATAGGCCAATCTTCCAGTCCTCGGACAGGCTCTAAATTCCGTGGCTATTCAATTGTTTTTTAATAAGTTAAAACCACAACCTGACGGCTAGGCCAGAATTGAGTATACGCGTACAAACAGAAAGTTATTCTCATAAATCACGCATTACGCTTTACGCATGACAATCGCTATTTACCCAAAAACAATACCTTAATATGCCGTTCAAAAATATTCTCCGCAACATTCTGACCGATGATTTCGGCATGTTGATCCAGTGCCTTTAAATAGCGGTCACCCATTTCTGCGGCAACTTTATAGCCCACATGCAACAACTGACGGAAATTCAAATCGTACAACGGATTACGCCGGTCGTGCTTGAGCTTGCCCACAAACATGCGGCTATCCCATTTATCGACATCATCCGGTTGAGGAAGCACCACGGTGTCAATATCGATAACAGTCGCGTAAGGCAGACAGAGTTCATCGAAGCGGTCAAATGCCTTGCGATAAATCTTTTTCGCCAATGCCAGACCATCACCACCAGCCATTGCCAGACCGATCACCTCTTCCAGCCAGGTAGTGCCAGCCGTTTTCAGATGCAGCCCGGCATTGAATTTCCGAAGTGCCTGATGAATTGGTTTATAAAGCGAAAATTTATCGCTTCCGGAGTGGACGCTCAATTTTAAATCAGATGGAAGTGAGAATTCTTTTTTCACCATCTGGATCACGGCGAGGTCCTGCTCGAATTCTTTGGTAAATTGTTTTAAATCACCCACATAATCCACACCTTTATTGAACCGGCCCGTAAATTTAGGCGCGATAGTTCGCACGGGAATGCCTTCCTGAGCAATCGCCGCCAGAATGAAGAACATTTCCAGCGGTGTTTGGGGCTCTTTGGTTTCATCCATAGAGACTTCGACAACAAATTGATCACCCGCTTTTTTAGATAAAATATGACGATAGATGCGACCGGCTTCCTGTACGGCAAAGAGATATTTATGGGCTATTTCGCGGATTTTCGACTGATTGACTTCAAATTTTTCATCAATTCCGGGGAATGCCAGCTCACCGGAATATTTTTGAAATTTATTCACGAAGGCATCAATGTCTTTTTCAGCGGTGGGTTTTTCGATATAATCGGCTACATCGAGTGTAAAAAAATCACTGGCATCAAGAAAGAGATCAACGGTTTTGAGACCCACATGATCCGCATCCACGAAATAGGCTTCATTCCAGTTAAGGGCTTTCACCGCGGCATCGGCAGCCTGGCGGGTATCCATCGGCTGCGTATGGATGGTGGAATGCTCGCGAAAAGACTTATTCCATACCGGTGTGATAAGAACTCCTTCTTCACGTGCTTTCATGATAGCAGCTAATTGTGCCTTTCCCTGATGGGCAAAACGATCACCAATACCTATTGAATAGGTGCTGAGTTGCATACTTTAATTCTCCCTTTGTTTTATGATTGTGGTGAAATGATTGGATTTAAGTAATGGAGAGATATGAAAATTTTAACACAAATTCAAGGGAAAAATTTATTTTCGTTGTTAATGTGGGTGAGAAGGAATTCAATTCATATTAATCGTTTTTGAGGTTTTTTTGCTAAAATAATGTCGGAAAAATTTAGCCACAGAAAGGTAGTGTCAATATATTCTGGATCTCATAAGCATTATTTTCATCGTTCTTACAAAGTTTTTACGCGCTCTTTTTTTCCAACCGTTTCAGGCGAATTTCATGATCTTCCAGTCGGTTTTCATGGCAATTTAATGTGTGCTCAGTAGAAAATTTTTTTCGATACGTATTTCCTTTAAGTCCCTTGCTATGCCGACTAATTTTGTAATAAGAAGGCCAAATTTATCATCCAGCTTCGTTTCAATCTTATCTAATCTCAATTTAACCTGGCTCATATCCATTTCGAGATTGTTGAGTGTTCCAGAAAGTTTTAATACTTCAGTAGCGACAATCTCAAGGCTTTCTTTGGTGGCCAGTTTTTCTATTTCTCTTCGAAATTCCTCTTTTGTTACGAGCCTGGCAACTTCCTCTTTGAGTTCCTCTTTCGTTGCCAGTTTAGCAACTTCCTGTTTGAATTCCTCTTTCGTTGCCAGTTTATCGATTTTTTTGATCAACTTCCGTTTTACTGGCCAATTTATCGAGTAATTCATCTTTAACGATATTCAAATGTCTTTGAATTACCAATTCATCAGAAGAAAGCGTCATCGAATCCTCCGAAAATTTTTACTGTGCGTAACGAAGATAATATAATTATCAAAAATTATCAAGCTATTTTTGCATGAAAATCTAAATCTTTTCTATCAGTAATACAACAGGCAAATGACGTATGGATTCAATAAGAAACCGATACCTTCTTGGTGTGCATCATTTATACTGAAAATTTAGTTTCAGACATCGATAATTTTCTATTTAACCGATTGTGATCCACAAAAAAAGTTTGACAATGTCAAATAAAATGAATATGATTATATCTGTTATTTTAAATAATTGATTTGCTACCGTACACTTTTTGATTTTGCCAAATCTGACCCCTCACCCTAACCCTCTCCCAAGGGGAAAGGGAATAGCTACGTCCTCTTCTGCGGACCCTGAGCTTGTCGAAGGGGGAGAGCAAGCGTGGTTTAACGATAATCTCTAAAAAAGTGTACGGGAGTGAAATCACGAATCCTGTTTCACGCATTACATTTTTCCATCAACAAAAACCACTTGACTCTTAACCAAAAATTCAATATATTAGAAAACTTCTTTGTTTGCCCCTATAGCTCAGTATGGATAGAGCAGTGGTTTCCTAAACCATTGGCCGCAGGTTCAAGTCCTGCTAGGGGCATTTTTTTCCATCCATTGAATCCATTAACTGCTTTGTAATTGATAAAGCCGATCATTTACTTTTCTGTCCATTAAATCGATGGTAATCAAACTTAAAAATTTTAATCACCAATATAATTATAATGGCCGAATTGTTAAATTATCAAAAGCCACTGTCTGACGCCCACAGACGCGAATGCCCACCTTATTGATTGGCATCGCTTGCAAATCCCAGCTATCAATAAAATGGTCGTTTACAAAATATTCAAATTTTTTATCTTTGATGATAACTTTTTGTTGAAAATGATTATCCGGGGAGAGATTTACCAGGCCGGATTTGGCATCACTGATTTTTTCATAAGTGCCATTATGATTCCAGACAAAACGGGCAGTACCATCTTGTTTGACTTCATAAGCAAAATAATTTTTATCATCATTGATGAGCATGAGTCCAAAATATTTCTCTTCCCCCTTCATGCGATAGCTATCAAGGACGATCTCATAATCGCCAGCCAGAACGGCAGGAATATTTGACCAATAGCACATTTCTTCCACAAAACCAGTAACCACATATTGGCCATCAGAAAAAGTAAAAGTACGGCTCAATGAGGTATCAGGTTTCCAGGTTGGTAGCGGTGGGTCGAAGGATTCTTCAAGCAAAACTTCCTCAGTGTTTAAATCAACGATTTTAATCTGATCAAAAGTGACTGTTTGTGCACCGCAACAACTCAGGGCCAGATTTTTAACAGATAAATCCTTCAAATAGCCCTGTGAAAAGAGTACTGCATTGATAAAATATTTAAAAACCCGGCTTTTATCCTGTGGATTGGTGTAAACTTCCAGCCGTTGCAGATTTGAATTCTGTCCATCTCCTATTCGGGCTTTATTTTTAATCCAATTGGCATTAACTTTCCATTCCTTATTAATATGCGCTGAATAGCTGGCGGTGCCATCGCCTCTTAATTGAAAAGAATAGTAATTCGAATTATCCTGGGTCAGCATGATGCCATACTCATCATATTTCCCTTTCTTCCAGGTGGAAGTCACTTCTACTGAAAAGTCGGCTGGAAAATTTACTGGCACATAATCCCAGTTGCACCAGCCATCTTTCACATGCTCCAGAACATATTCCCCATCCTGAATAAAATAACGATGATCAAAAAATTCGCCAACAGTCCAACCCCGCTCGCTACTATCAAAGGTTTCAATGAGTGTAATTGTCTGAGGACGTTCCAATTGGTTAAGCAACGACCGAAATCCAATAATAAGAGCCATAGCGCCGAAAATGATGGTAATCGTGTTCATCATTTTCACCCGCTTGTTGCGTTTAATTTCGAATTCCTGTCGGACGGCCTGCGCAATTTTATCGACCTCATCGCGGGAAAGGGCTGTCATCTCAGCTAATGCTTCAACTGTCGCCTGTTGCACCGTATCTTTCTGCTTTTCTTCCAGTTCACGGTCTTTTTCAAGTACACGGCGACGAATTTCAGCTTCAATTTTCTGTTCGAGTTTCCTGTTCACGGATAATTTTTTCCTTTACAATAACGATTCATCCACTTCAATTTCGTATTTTGACAGCAATGCAAATTATTCAAAAACCCGGAATAAATCAGAATTCAGTGTAGCAGTGTCTCGCTACTTTGCATTGAATTTTAAAATAAGATTAAAAGTAACGACTCAGGTTGGCTGGTTCAGGTTCACGGTTAGTAACTTTTCGTTTATATTTGCTGAATATGTCAGTGGAAAAATTTCTTAAATTTAAAAGCAGATTAACGAATACTGATAAACGCTGAACCGGAAACTTTTGAATCCTGAACCTGAGTAGTTACGATTAAAAGAATATTAAAAAAATGGCTATTTCACGCCAATTTTAAAATCCCCCTAACAACTTCACCGCCATCATAACAATGGCGATGGCCAAAATATATCGAATGGTTTTTTCGCCGCCTTTAACGGCAATTTTAGCGCCTAGCCAGGCTCCAATTGATGATCCCGCTGCCAGACTGAGACCATACCTCCAGTTAATATTGCCAGTGAAACCAAAAATAAACAAAGCAGGAATTGTGAAAATCAGCACGATAAATACTTTATGCATATTGACAACCACCAGATTCATCCGCAGGAGATGGTACAGAACCGCCATCAGTAGAAAACCGACCCCAACCTGAATGAATCCACCATAAAATCCGATGCCCAAAAGCGCCAGAAACGACCACCATTTGCGTTTACCTTCACGGATACTGTTCGACCCGTCATGCCTGACATTTGGAATGAACATGGTTAATACGATGCCAATCATAACCACAGCCAGAATCCGTTGAAACCATTCATTTGTAATTTTGACCGCCGCCAGGGCGCCAATGATGCCCCCCGGCAAAGTCAACAGCGATAATAAAATGCTTTCTTTAAATCGGGAAACCTGCTGTTGCTTAAAAGAAGTAACTGCAAAAAGATTTTGAAGCAAAATGCCAATACGATTGGTCCCATTGGCCAAGGCACTATCCATTCCGATAAATATTAACGCGGGCAAAGTTAGCGCCGAACCGCCGCCGGCATTGACATTAATGATACTTGAAATCAATCCAACTGAGAACAGGAGTAGATAATACCAGATTGATGTCATAGAAACCTTATTTTTATAAAAAAATAGTGAACATTTTTAGCTTACTGAACTTCATAATAACCGCAACAATACCTTGATATAATTTTCCGGCTCCTTTTCCAATAATTCAAACGCGGATTGCGCCTCGCGGGCCGGTACTTCCAGCGAAATAATACAATCGGGCTTTAAATTACCGAGCGATAAATGCTGAATCGCTTCGGCAAATTCACCATGACTGACACGCGAAGCGATGATCTTTGCCTCTTTCCAGATAAGTTCTTTCATGACCAAAGGCGTCGGATCATCCGCCAGTCCTAAAACACAAACCGTACCAGCACCGCGAATACTCTGAATGCACCCACGCATGGGATGCGGTCTTTCCGGGACAACGCATGGGCATGTCGCACTGCCTCGAAAGCGATATCAACACCACGCCCTTTTGTGTATTCTTTTATCACAGCGATGGGCTCCTGCTTTGTACTATTAATTGGTATAACATTCTCAAAATTTTCGGCAGCAATCTTTAGCCGGCTATCCAGAATATCCACCATAAAAATCTTATTATCGGTTTTGGTACGAGCCGCCGGCAGGATCGAATAACCAATCCGTCCAGTGCCCCAGATAGCCACACTATCGCCGGCTTTTACACCCGCTCGATTGCAGGCGTGAAAACCAATGGAAAAGACTTCCACCAGTGCGGCGTGTCGGTTGGAAATTTCGGGGGGTGAGCCGATAGCGCATGGATTCATCCGCCACCACAAACTCACCAAATCCACCGTCCATATCCACCCCCAGCAATTTCAGCGAAGTACAGGCGGGAAAATGTCCTATCTGACAGGCAGCACATTTCCCACACCAGATCAATGGATCCACCGCAACCCGGTCGCCAGAACGATAATTTTTCACCATCTTCCCCACTTCCACCACTTCTCCGGCAAACTCATGCCCAGGAATCATGGGGGGCATGCGTTCGGGGATGAAATTCGCTTTTGAAAATAGGTTGATCGGTACCACAGATGCTGGCATATTTCACCTGTGTCCGAACCTGCGTGGCGCCAACCGGCGGTGTGGACACTTCCTGCCAATTTATATGACCATATTCAGTTAAAACAGCCGCTTTCATCGGATTTTTCTTGGTTTAATTTTATTAAGTTTATATATACGAATATTGTTATCATTGAGAGAGCTTAATGCGTGATACGTAAGGCGTAATCGGCAAAAAATCATCGGTATTTAAAAATGCATTTTCCGATTGAGTTTGATGAAATTGAAAAGTATGACGCCTCACGCTTTACACCTCACACTTCGCGCATTACGTATCATGCATTACGCATTACGCATCACGCACTACGCATCATTTCAAACCAAATTCGCCTCAATTTTTTTCAAAACTTTCATGGACTCTTCGGCAATAACCTTTCCCCCTGGTGTAAAATCAAATACTTCCAGCGAGACCCATTTATCAAAACCGAGATTTTTTAGCGTTTGAAATCCCTGAACGAAATCTGTAACAGCGTTTCCGGTTCCCAGATATTTGCCATCCATCTCCTGGACATGGACATGTTCAATATTTTTATAAAATTTCTCAATAAGGACATGAAATGGCTCGGTCTCGTCAGGCGTATTATGAAAGTCGAACATCATTTGAATCGCCGGACGATTCACTTCATCCACAAGCGCTTTGGCTTCGGCTAATGTGTTCACCACATCGGTTTGCGTGTGATCGAGATGCTCCACCAGAATTTTAACGCCACGCTGTTGGG
Source organism: Caldithrix sp. (assembly GCA_020722815.1). Lineage (GTDB taxonomy): Bacteria > Zhuqueibacterota > Zhuqueibacteria > Thermofontimicrobiales > Sulfurfontimicrobiaceae > DYKB01. The sequence continues at coordinate 20,851 of DYKB01000086.1, forward strand.
CATGTTCTGCTACAGCCGCCAGACCTTCGGCAAAATATTTTTTAGCATCCGTTACGGATATCCCTTCAGTCTTTCGCTGTTTTGGCGAACCGAAAATCATCACTTCACCTTCCAGATCGCCGCAAAAGTCAATTAATGCGTTCAAATAGGCCACGGATTTTTGACGTATCGTCGCATCAGGTGTAGTGAAATGTAAACCATGAGGCGGTGGTGCGAGCAGCCAATGCAAACCGGCGCAAACCAATCCATTTTCCTTTATGGTTTTGAGCAATTCCTGTCTTTTTTCCGCCGATATTTCTTCGACGCCATTCTGAACCAACGTAAACGGCGCGATTTCAACCGCTTTAAATCCAGCACTGGCAATAATCTGACATTGTTCCGCCCAGGGAAGTTTTTGCATACTCTCATTGCACATGGCATATTTAAAACCAGTCCAGGGCTTCTGAGCCACTTTTTCTGCCTTACTGCAGGCTTCAATTAAACTGCCGACGGTTGCCGTTCCTAAAATAGTACCACTCAATTTTAAAAAATTTCGACGCAACATGTTTCCCTCCATTATAAAGTTATGAATCGTTTGACAATACATATAATATACAACTTTTATCCAAACATGTCAATATGTTTAATTATCATTTATGCTTTGATTTTTATGTTTCGATAGTCTAATATTTTCTTTGTTTATCAAATCCTTATCACACCCTGTTTTTTTGGGTATGAAGCAAACGCTTGCTGCACTGTTCCAGGAATTTTTTGGACTGAGGCAAACGTTTACTTCACTGTTCCAGGGATTTTTTGGACTGAGGCAAGCGCTCGCACCAGCTTCCAGGGATTTGGGGAGATGAAGCATGTGCCGGCTCGACTGTCCCGGACTTTTTTGTACGGATGCAAGCGCTTGTACCAGCTTCCAAGGATTTTGAGAGATGAAGCATGTGCCGGCTCGACTGTCCCGGACTTTTTTGTACGGATGCAAGCGCTTGTACCAGCTTCCAAGGATTTTGAGAGATGAAGCAAGCACATGCTCCACTATCCCGGGATTTTTTGGACTGAGGCAAGCGCTCGCACCAGCTTCCAGGGATTTGGGGAGATGAAGCATGTGCCGGCTCGACTGTCCCGGACTTTTTTGTACTGATGCAAGCGCTTGTACCAGCTTCCAGGGATTTGGGGAGATGAAGCATGTGCCGGCTCGACTGTCCCGGACTTTTTTGTACTGATGCAAGC
>DYKB01000031.1:0-64334 GCA_020722815.1 Caldithrix sp.
CAGAGGGAGAGGGCGTAGCTATCACCTCTCCCTCTGGGAGCATAGCCGTCAGGTTAACCCTCTAATTTGTTTGAAAACAAGATGTTGGATAAATAATAAAAATTTAAGGCGTACCAAGCATCTGACCCTCACCCCAACCCTCTCCCAGAGGGAGAGGGCGTAGCTATCCCCTCTCCCTCTGGGAGCATAGCCGTCAGGTTAACCCTCTAATTTGTTTGAAAACAAGATGTTGGATAAATAATAAAAATTTAAGGCGTACCAAGCATCTGACCCTCACCCCAACCCTCTCCCAGAGGGAGAGGGCGTAGCTATCCCCTCTCCCTCTGGGAGAGGGTTAGGGTGAGGGCAATTTTTAATTCAGCTTATTTCTTAATTTTTAATTAGTTATCACCTTAACCTGACGGCTATGGGCGTAATGCGTAATACGTAATGCAAATTTCTTAATCCTCATCTTTATCTTTTTGATTGAATTCATGTAATTTTTCATCAACCATATAATGAACGGTTCCTTTTGTGAAAGTGTGATCGGGTAATTTGTCGCCCGCAGGTATCCCGGTCATCACTTCAATGCCTTCATTTATATTTTCCATCACATAAATATGAAAATAACCATTCTGAACCGCCCGAATAATATCCCGATGGAGTTGCAAATCAACTAAATTCCGTTTGGGAATAAGGACGCCCTGCGTGCCGGTGAGGCCGATTTCCTTACAGAGATAAAAAAAACCTTCGATTTTTTCATTCACACCGCCAACCGGTTGAATCTGGCCAAATTGATCAATAGATCCGGTAATCCCAATTTCCTGCCGCAAGGGAATTTCAGCAATCCCAGATAGAAGCACTATTACTTCTGCGGCAGAGGCACTGTCCCCATCAATTTTAGCATAGGATTGTTCAAAGCAAAGACTGGCGGAAAAATTCAATTCTTTATCATAGCCATAGGTCCCGCGAAAATAGCCTTTCAGAATGCCCAACCCTTTATTATGCGTTCGGCCACTAAAATCCGAATCCCGTTCAATATTAATAATGCCCGACCGCCCCATGGTGGCGCGAACGGTCAATCGTGCCGGCTTACCAAATTCATAATCATCCCCCATGCGAATGGTCAGGCTATTAATTTGCCCGACTTTCATGCCGGATAAATCCATGATAGTGGAACCAATTAACACCCGTTCGCGCATATATTCTTCAATCACATTCAGCCGCGCAATAGATTCCTTTATCGCCATTTCCACATGAATATCTTTCACCTGTGGCGATTTTTCAGTCTCCGCCCAATAATTCGCTTCGCACGCAATATCGGCAACACGACTCATTAGGGTGGTCAGTTTGGTACGATTTTCCACAATCCGAACGCCTTCTTCCACCAAAGCTGCCAAACCACTTGGGGCAAAAGGGAGTAATTTCTTTTCGCGTCCAAGATATCGAATGAACTGCGCATATTGCTGAATTAAATCAGGCGTTTTAATAGCCTGAAAGTCAAAATTGGCTCTGATTTTAAAAAGCGATGTAAAATCTTCTTTGGATAAAAGCGAATAGTAGTGAAATTCTTCACCAATCAGGATGACTTTCAAATCCAGCGGAATTGGTTCCGGCCGCAATGTTAAAACAGGCGTTTCCATGCTATAATAATTCGGTTCAATCGACAATGAATTATATTTTAAGATCTGCTTCAAGCGTAACCAAAAAGAGGTTATGATATTAACATTGGCCAGATCAACGACAAGATAACCCCCGTTAGCTGCCAGAATTGAACCCGTTCTGATATTCAAAAAGGTTGCTGCCGATGATCCGCCCGGGATTGGTGTGCGTTCAATTGTACCAAATACATTAATAATTCCTGGCGTTTCTTCAAAAATAACCGGCGGACCTTGCTGGTTTCCGTTATCCAATAAAACATTTACTCGAAAACGCCAGTATCGATCATTCTCGGTTGATGAAGGGGGATTATTTTCAGAATTTTTACTTTTAAAAAGGTCGATCTGCTCATAAATCGCGTCATTAATTTCATCCAAATGTTTACATATTTTTTCATCCGGATATTTCTCTTTCAATGCATTTATTAATGGTGTAATCAGCGGTTCAGCTAATTCCGTCTCAAACTGACTTAGCTGGTTTTGAAGGGTGTTTTCAGCTTCCCGGAGATTTTGTATCGTATCATGCAATTCGGCCGCTAGCAAAGCCTGATTGTCCATAAAGGTTTCCCTGGAAACGATGGGTAAGTTTGCATTTCCATTTTCCACCTCACTCATCGACACCATCTTCTCCTGTTCGGTATTCAGGAGCAGAAATTGGGTATACGCACCAGTCGAAATAACCCGTAATCCCAATCCCAGATGATTTATCTTGTTTTCAAGGGTGGCCAATTTTTCCTGTTTCATTTTTTCATAACTGGCTAAAACTTTTTGCCGTTGCTCCTGAAAAAAATTTCCCTGAAATAAAGCCGATATTTTTTCCGTGAGTTGATTCACCAACTTATCGATATCTTTTTTAAATTTTTTTGCATTACCGGCTGGAAAAGCGAGTGCTTTGGGCTGATTGGGATTTTTAAAATTATAAACATAACACCAATCCGGCGGCGTTGGCCCATTGCCGGATTTTTCATTTAATAAAAATTTGACCGCGGTATGCCTGCCACTACCAGGCATACCCGTGATCATAATATTATAACCATATTGCTTTAAATCAATTCCCAGTCGTAAGGCTTTAATGGCTTTTTCATGACCAATAATTGGAAAATCCAGCGAATTTTTCTCATCCTGATTTTCAAATATATCAATCGGACAGTTCCATCGTAAATTCTCTACCGGTACCTCATAATTCGCCAATTCAATACTCATTCCACCTCCTGCTGCCGATAATATTTCTTAAAATTGATATGGCTTGATAATAATTTCGCATATTTTGATATCAAAAAAACGATTCGAACTTTCAGCTTTAATGATCACCGCTGTATCGGCACCTTGTCCAGTGCCAGCAACCGCGACCACTTCCTCCGGTGGAATCAAACCCGCATCACATGCCATGGCAACGATTTCCACGGCCACTTTTATTCCCTGACCCAGCATGCGCAGGGTTGCGTTAATCAATTCTGTTTCGGCATAATGAAACTGGCTACGGATCGCCGAACCGATATTACGGAGTACCATTGTGCCGGTATACACGGTTCCACCACTGGCTGCTATCTCCTGGCGAATTTTTGGATCAAACTGCTGTTCACCCGGTTTTGAAAAACCCGTATTGTGAGTAACAACTATCAGTTTTAACCCCGTATTCTGAACGAGACCTATCGCCTGAAGCGCGGTATCACCACCCGTTGAAGCCACGACCAGGTACTTAATTTGACGCGATAGGGCAGCTTTGATAGCCAATTTCAATGTATCTAACGTATTTTCAGACTCAGCTTTTCTTGAATTCATCCTGATTTCCTTCAATCGGTTTTTCATAGATGCGATATTTTTTTACCAGATCAAATTTTAACTGGCGCATGGTATTATTCATCATGTGATTATCTTCCAGAATATAATTTGCTTCCACGTATGGTTTTCGCGGGGAAATAGCTTGATTTAACCGGAGAAAAAGCAATCCCGGAATTCCTCTTCGCTGATATTCAGGTGCAATTCCCAATGCCCAGATGCGATAACGATTTATTTTTTTTAAGCCAAACAATAATTTGAAAATACCAAAAGGCCAGAGCCGTCCATTCAAATTTTTTAACAAACAGTTCACATCTGGTAAACCAATTACATATCCAATTGGTTCACCAGCGATCTCCGCAATCAACACCGCTTCGGGATGAATGATCATTTTCAAATCAGCAGCGATTTCCTGCGCCTCGTCATCTGAAACCGGCGTGACTCCCCAATTTCGCGAAGTGGACGAATTGACCAGCCGCACGATTTTTTTAACATCTTCCACCATATTTTTAATCTGAATTGGTCGGACGGTTACCCGATAACGGCTGGCAATTTTCTCAAGATGCGAAAAAAATCGCTCTGGCATTGCATAACCTTTTGCCAGATCACAATTATAAACCAGCAAATCTTTAACTTTCCGCAAACCAAACGCTTCCACCTGCTGATTATCGTATTCCGGATTATAAGAGGACATGACAATCGGTGGAACATCATACCCTTCCACCACAAATCCCCAATCCTGCGAAACAAAACTCCAGGGCCCACGCATTTTCGCAACCTTCTTTGCCTGCAACCGGTTGTATGCCGTTTGTAACAGAAGCCGTGAAGCCTTTTCATCCTAAATACATTCGTAAGAACCAAATAAACCGACCGAATCCTGCCAGTGATCATTGGCCGATTGATCGACAAAAGCGGCAATTCGCCCGATAACCTGTGAATTGTTTTTCAATAAGAACAACTGGTGATCACAATGTTTGCGCATTGAATTTCGCGCCGGATCAAAAATCTTTTTCTGCTCCGCAATCAATGGTGGAATCCAATTTTGACTCCCGCGATGAAGTTGATATGGAAAATATACAAACTCTTTCCATTGTGAATGGGTTTGAACCGGATATATTTGCATTTTGTCTCCTCCCCGATTTCCCGAATAAAGCAACACATTCAGAATTTTAAAAATTCGTGTGTAGAGAACGACTCTTTTAGCTGATTCTAAACTGGGCGATTGGCTTTTGGCATTTTGCTATTAGCTCCTGGCTTTTAGCTGTTCTAAAGTAAATTGAACAGGTTGTTAATTTGTTCATTCGGGATATTCGCAAATTTCTAACATCAGGCAAATTATCAATTTACCTGACCTCAATAAAATAAACAGCTAAAGGCCAAACACACCCATTTTAAATTTATCCTGAAATTCTAAAATGAATCGTTTTCGCTGAAGTCTTGACCCCCTCTGTATCTCTCCTATTTTCAAAAAGCGAAAATGGGAGAGAGAATCCCGCTTTATCTCCCCCAAATTCCGCTTTTTGGAATTTGAGGGAGGCAGGAGGAGGTACTACCTTGATTCTGAACATCAAAAATTTCCATTTTCGAATTTTAGGTTTATTTTAAATTTTCGATACTCATCTGTTTGGAGAATAGATCCGGACCCAAATTCAAACATGCCAGCAATACTGACGCGAAAGTCTCTTAATCTATTGATTTTTCAGTTAATAGTCAAGTAATTTTAAATTGAAAATCACGAATTACCGGATAGACAACGACGCTTTCATGACTAAATTGACAAAAAATTAATCATTTGCGTAAATGAAAATCCTTTTTTATGTTGACTATTCCTGAATTTTGCCGTATATTTTTGGCTTTCAGTGACAATCGTATTCCGTACCAAATTGATTCAGGAATGATGATTAATTATCTAACGCTCTTTAGTATTATTATCCTGGGATTTTATCTTTTCATTATAAAATGGCTCTACGCCGGATTGACAAAATTGCGAATCGGCGTAAATCTGGGAAAAAAAACGGTTTCAGTTATTGTGGCGGCACGGAACGAAGAAAGAAATCTGCCAGCATGTCTCGCCGCCCTTGAAAACCAGCATTACCCATCCGATTTGATTCAATATATACTGGTGGATGATCGCTCCACCGATGCCACGGGTGAAATGATGCATCAATTTTGTGAGCGTCATAAAAATGCCATTAAAATACAAGTTATTGATAAGATTGAAAATATAAGTCCCAAAAAAAATGCATTGCAAAAGGGCATTGAAAAAGCAGACGGGGAAGTGCTTCTGTTCTGCGATGCTGATTGTGTGCCGCCACCGCACTGGGTAGCTGAAATGACGCGGTATTTTACGCCGGAGGTGGGGCTGGTTGCCGGCTTCTCTCCGCTTATAACGCATCGACAAGGATTACAATCAGCAATTATTGAATTGGACAGCCTAGTAAATGGCGCTGTGGCGGCGGCCAGTTTTGGAAATCAGTTGGGAATTACCTGTACCGGCAGAAATTTGGCGTATACACGTGATGTATATCGAAAAATTGGCGGTTTTGAGGGTCTTTATCAGTCGCTTTCTGGGGATGACGATCTTTTTCTTTTTAAAGTGCAACAAAAAACTCAAAACGGGATTCGCTATTCAATTTCGTCCGCGACGATTGTTCCAGCTAAAACAGTTTCAAACCTGCGTGACTTTATTCATCAAAAACGACGGCATATTTCGGCTGGAAAATTTTTCCCATTTCGAATAAAAGTGAATTATTTTATTTATCATTTAATCAATACAATTTTTTATTTCAATTTTTGTCTGGCAATTTTTAAACCCGGATATCTTATTATTGCTGGTAGCTTTTTACTCGTTAAATTCATTGGTGACTATTTTTTTATTAAAAAATTTACCCGAATAATGAATTATCCAGCCCCTTTGAACTATTTTTTGAGTTGGGAAATATACTATTTTCTATTGAATCTTATTATTGGTCCAGCGGCGTTCATTGGCAAAATTCGCTGGAAGTAAATTTTTTTCAGGATGATCATAATCAGGAAAAATGCTCTTTTGAAGGAACTTTCAATTCGAAAACTCATTCAAGCGTTGAATTTTAAACGGATTTTCAATTTTGTTAAAGTTGAAACTTCATTTTTAATATCAAAATTATTCCATCGGAATATTTGCTGGGGTTTTCCCTATATTTTTACCGTGGAACCGGGCAGTCTTTGTAATTTAAAATGCCCCCTCTGTGTTGTTGGAAGCCAAAAGTTGAATCGATTACAGGGATTGATGTCTTATGAACTTTTTGAACGGTTGCTAAATGAAATTGGCAATTATCTGATTGAAATTTTGCTCTTTAATCAGGGTGAACCCTTTTTACATCCAAAACTAATTGATTTTATCCGGCTGAGTAAGAAGAAAAAAATATATACCTCTGTCAGTACAAATGGACATTTTTTGACAAATCCCGATAAAGTCCGTGATTTAATTCAAAGCCGGTTGGATGTCTTGATAGTTTCGATTGATGGTGCATCGGCTGAAACTTATACAAAATATCGTCATGGTGGAAATTTTCAGCAGGTTATTAGTGGCGTAAAAAAAGTTCAGTCATTAAAAAGGGAATTGAAAGCCCGTCATCCTGAGATCTATCTGCAATTTTTAGTAACAAGACAAAATGAATCAGAAATTGACGCTATACGACAATTATCGCAGGAAATTAAGGCAGATCGTTTACTATTTAAGACATTACAGGTTGAAAATCTCGAAGAAGCAAATTTATATCTGCCCGAAGATGAACGTTTCAGTCGGTATATCGTTTCACCCGATGGAATAAAGTTAAAACGCAAATCATCATTTACCTGTGGACGACTCTGGCGCAGCAGCGTATTGCTGTCCGATGGACAAATTGTCGGGTGCTGTTTCGATAAAAACGCGGAATATCCGGCTGGCCGACTTGATGGAAAGACGCAATTTAAACAAATATGGTATTCAAAAAACTATGCACAACTCAGAAATCAGACTTTACATAAACGAACGATTGGCGGCTTATGTGGCAATTGTACCGAAGGCGTTAAAATCTATCACATCTAAAAAATTACTTCATGCATTGAAATTTATCATCGCTGGTCTCCTTATCTGGATGTTGGTTCAGAAAATCGAACCAGCCAATGTCATGAATGCTTTTAAAACCGCCCGGTTTCAGTATATTTTGATTGCTTTTTTATTCGGATTCCCCAATGTGCTGCTACAATTTTTAAAGTGGCGATTCCTTTTACGGCTCGTAAAGCCAACTGTCTCAAATTACGAGACTTTGAGTTCATTACTGATTGGCTTTACCCTTGGTTTTATCACGCCGGGGCGAATTGGCGAATTTGGCAGAGCTGTCTTTATCCAGAATTGCAGCCGAACACGAGTTGTTGGACTGGCTATGTTGGACAAACTTTTTCCAATGGGAGTTGTTTTTCTGATAGGGAGCTGGTCCGTTGTTTATTTATTAAATTCCCGCTTGTCAATTATTACATCATCAATTTTCATTCTCCTGGCCTGTTTAATTACCCTCACTGTATTCTGGTTGTCCTGGTATCCCCAGCATTTACGCAAGATCATGACTTTTGCCAATCAATTTTTACCATATCAGGAACGCATCGAACTTTTATTGAGTAGTCTGGATAATTTTCAGCGCAAACAGGCACTTCTCATGATCGGCTATAGTATTATTTTTTATGGAATTATCACCACTCAATTTGTTAGTTTGATGTATGCGTTCGAGCCCCTGCCAATTTTGATATCATACCTGGCCATTTTTTCAATTTATGTGGCCAAATCGCTGTTGCCCATTTCCCTGGCCGATCTGGGAGTCAGAGAAACCGCAGCAGTCTTTTTTCTGGGACTTGTCGGGGCCGCACCTTCAACTGCATTTAACGCTGCAATTTTAATTTTGCTGATCAATCTGGTAATTCCAAGTCTGGCTGGATTTGTTTTACTATTGAATCCCAAAATGAATGAACAATTATTGGTCTTTCGAAAAAAATAATTGGACACTTTTTTATGTTAAATGGAATATTTTTATTATTATCACTGGTTTATTGCGGTGTTATCCTGTTTTTTTATCTCGGTCTGTTCCGGCTGAAATCAGGAAGCAATCCCAACCAATTTTCGGTTTCTATTATTATTCCAGCCCGAAATGAAGCGAAAAATATTACAACTTGCCTGAATTCATTATTGAAGCAAACATATCCGGCAGAATTTATCCAGATCATCGTGATTGATGACCACTCCACAGATCAAACGGCTCAAATCGTCCAATCTTTTTCTGAAAGAGATAATCGAATCCGGTTGCTTTCGGCAGATCCACGTGAACCGGGGAAATCCCCCAAAAAGATGGCTATCAAAAAAGGGATTGAATTCAGTCGGAATGAATTTATTTTTACGATTGATGCCGATTGTGAGGTCACGCCGGAATGGCTTACTAAAATGGTACGCTATTTTGAAGCCGATGTTGGTGTTGTGGTCGGGCCAGTCAGCTATCATCATGAAAAAAATCTATTTCAAAAATTACAATCGCTGGAATTTTTGGGGCTGGTAATTGCCGGTGCGGGGAGTATCGGCATGAATCGTCCGATTATTGCCAATGGGGCAAATCTGGCCTATCGTAAAATGGCATTTCATGATGTGGGCGGATTTACAAGCTTTGAAAATATCGCCTCTGGTGATGATGATCTGCTGGTTCAAAAAATCGCACACGCGACAAAATGGAAGATACGCTTTGCTGCGGACCATCAGGCCAGGGTGCGAACACATTCGGCTGAAACGATTCGTCAGTTTTTAAATCAACGGGCTCGCTGGGCATCCAAATCACTTATTTATCCGAATTTTGGGCTTAAATTAGTCCTGATTTTGATTTATCTATTTTATGGATTTCTTTTTCTGGCGGGTCTTTTCATTTCTTTAAAATTGCTGACGCCTATTTTTGTCAGTATCGGCTTTTTGAGTAAAATAATAATTGATTTTTTCATCATGATAAAAGGGTGTAATATTTTAAAAAGAAAAGACTTATTGTCTTATTTTCTGTTGACTGAAATACTGCAGATTCCCTATATTTTGTATGCCGGGGCCGCAGGTGTCCTGGGAAATTTTCATTGGAAGGAGCAGAAGCACTAACATAATGCGCATTTTCCCGACAAATTTTTATCAATTATTGCCACGACAGATAACCCGTTCGATTATTTTTCATGGCAAACGTGAATATCGAAATCTCTTTTTGACTTTTGATGACGGCCCCCATGAAATTTGTACCCCAGCAATTTTAGAATGTCTTAAGGAATTAAAAATACCGGCATCATTTTTCATATTGGGAGAAAATGCAGTTCGTTTTCCTGAAATCATCAAACAGATACAAATGGATGGACATATAATTGGTATTCATGGTTATACGCACCAATCCTTCTTTTTTTTAAAATCAGCCAGCATTCGTGAGCAAATCGAAAAAACTCAAAATCACATTGAACTATTTTTGGGAAAGAAAATATCCTTTTTTCGACCACCATACGGACGATTTGGCTGGAATACCGTTAGAATAGTCAGACAACAGGGATTAAAAATAGTTCTCTGGGATATTTTGCCAGGGGATTATAAATTAAATCGGACTATTTCAGCTATCGTTGATCAGGTAGTCATGCAAATCAGGGGGGGAAGTATTATTGTATTCCATGATAATCTGAAGAATCCCGACAAACTTGTTAAAAGTCTCATTCAAATTCATCAACAGGCGGTTATCGAAGGGTACCGGTTTGTATCATTGGAAAAATTAACGAATGATTAATTGAACTGTTGTCAGAATCAATACCAAAATATACAAAACCCGCTGTCGATAAGATTGATGAAATCGGCGGTTATTTTCAATCGTATTTATCAGCCGGAAGATAACTACTTCACAATCCATTCCTGAATTCCACCAGCAAAATCCGGCTGAGATTTGATTTCCAGACGAAGTGCTTTTGTTTTGATGGTTTCAAAAACGACTTTATTAAATTTGTCCTTCTCGATGCCATAGACCTCTTCTGTAAAAATCGGTTTCCATTCTGTTCCCAATTTATAAAAAATTTTCCAGGATTCCGGAACCCGGCATTCACCGGTACCGGTATCATCAAACTAATAGACTTCGACGGTGGATACTTCCTCTGGTTGTTTAAAATCATATTGCACCCATTCGGTTGTCCCCTTATGCGGCCACCAATGATAGAATGGTAATTCCTGATCACCTGAGCTTTGTGGCATCATTTGATCATGAATGGCTTCCGGATTTTTGCCAAAAGAGGCACTTACATGGCTTTCAGAGGCTATTGTTGGCCTACCAAGCGCCTGAACTGCGGATTCTTCACGCGCCAGCCAGACCGCCATCGCTCCTTTTCCACGATGCGCCCAGGCATAATAGGGGATGGCCATGAAATCCTGTTCGGTTTTTTCTAAAGAATTCTCTTCGTTTCCGGCCTTACAGGCAAAAATTTTCCCCTGGATAACCGCAACCCCATTTAGCCAATCGGCCCGAAATTCACTGGTTAAAGAAACGCTATCCGGGAGAAGCAAATTTAAAATATGTCCCTCCGGATTGTCAGGCCATTCAGCGCAATAAACGATTGGCCCCCGCTGCAGCGCAACTCGACCCCGATCGGTAGCAACACTATCGTGAGCGATAATACGTCGAATTGGCAGGGGTAATTCGAGTTCAATAGCATCGTTATCGTTCCACTTGCGTTTGATTTCAGCATAGCCATCTTTAATCTGGAAATTAGCAAGGTTATCATTAACTTTTAAAACAGGACTTTCATTATTTACATTTAGAAAATGATAAAGGTCGCTCGGAATCGGTTGCTTTTGTGCCCAGCCAGGAATTCGCAAAAGAATTGAGAAAGATTGATTGTTGGTTGATGGATGAATCTTGATTTTAACAGCACCGTCCCAGGGGGAGTTCGTTTCCTGTTCAATTTTAACACTTTTATTTTCAAATTCAATCGTCGCCTGATTTGAAATATACAGGTTAATGAAAATTTTATCATCCTGATAGGCATAGACGTATCCCGGTACCGACGCGATAAATCGGGTCACATTGCCCGGACAGCAGGCACATCCAAACCAGGGGCTTCGCGCATGTTGTCCAACCGCAGCCAACGGATTGGGATAGAAAAACAACTTTCCATCCAGTGAAACACCTGAAATGAGACCATTGTAAAGGGTACGTTCCAGGACGTCCATATATTTTGCTTCACCATGTAATAAAAATAACCGATGATTCCAATAGACATTCCCAATTGCCGCACAAGTTTCATTATAGGCACTCATGTTGGGAAGTTCATAATTCTTACCAAAGGCTTCACCCGCGCCCGTCGCACCGATTCCACCGATGATATATAACCTGAAATTCTAAAATGAATCGTTTTCTATGAAGTCTTGACCCCCGCTGTATCGCCCCCATTTTCAAAAAGCGAAAATGGGGGCGAGAACCCCGCTTTCTCTCCCCCAAATTCCGCTTTTTGGAATTTGGGGGAGGCAGGAGGGGGGCCTACATTGATTCTGAATATCAAAAATTTCAATTTTAGAATTTTAGGTATAATTTTTTTTCCAACTACCTTTTCCCAAAGTTTATCGATAGCTTTGGTGTAACGAACATCACCAGTCAGGGCGGCAACATCCGCCATTCCCGCATACATATAACTGGCACGAACTTCATGTCCCACCGCTTCTTCCTGTTCGACCACGGGCTGATAATCCTGATTATATTCTCCCCAGAGTTCACGACCTTTTAAAGGTTTTCCACGAACATCGAGAAAAAATTTGGCCAGATTTAAACAACGGACATCGCCAGTGACGCGGTAGAGCTTCACCAGTCCCATTTCTATCACCTGATGGCCAGGGGGCAATGCTAATTTCCCGTCGCCAAAGGTGTAATCGATTAAGTTGGCGCTTTTTATCGCACTATCCAAAAGATTTCGCTTGCCGGTTGCCTGATAATGCGCCACGGCTGCTTCATAAAGATGGCCTAAATTATAAAGTTCATGACTCCCCCGAATTTTTTCCCAGCGATTATCACCCATCCAGTTTTTGAGTCTTTCCGCTTTATTGGTACGAGCGATATACAAATAACCATCATCCTCCGGCGCCAAAGCAACCAGATGAATGAGGCTGTCCAGGTAGGCTTCCAGCTTCTTATCGGGATACACCATTAAACTGTAAGAAGCTCCTTCGAGCGTTTTATAAAGATCCGTATCATCAAATGGATAGATTCCCTGCTGCTCACCGGTTTTTAAACCACCTGCGATGGCAAAATTATCAAACCGTCCGGTTTCAGCACATTTCTGAAAAGCATGGGGAATGGTTACCGTCCGCTTGATTTCTATTCGGGATTTCCAGAAAGTATCTGTAATTTGAACTTTTGTAAAGGCGACTGGTTGAATTGGATAATCTTTCAATTATAAAGATGAGCGATGAATGGTAAGCATTAGAAAAAGTGCAAGCGCTACTGACTTTTGAATTTGGTGAAACATAAATTTTTCTCCTCCTTTAATATTAAATTAATTCTTTTCAGGGAAGATCCATATCGATTGCCCGCCAGAAGCTATTAATTTTGCTTCAAGGGTGGTCTGAAAATCAACCGTAAGCGTTTGGATTTTAATTTTGGTTCGGCTTGTTATATCGGTGGGATTATCCGAATAAATTTTAGCAGAATATTTCACGTCATGCTTAAGAAATTGCAATGGAATGCTGAGTATGCTTTCATTTTCATTTGTCAGCGCTCCTACAAACCAGGAATCACCGGAACGTCGGGCGATGATGATAAACTCACCAATTTTGCCATCCAGTACCCGAGTTTCATCCCAGACAGTTGGTACATTTTCCCAGAGTTCAATTTCCGGTTCGCCCTGATAATCGGTCGGCTGTTCATGCCAAAAAAGAAATTGTAATGGACTATAAAAAACAATTGGAAGCGTTAATTGATGGGCAAAAGTTGTATTTCCTTTGGAAAAATATTTTGGGGTACAATCGGCCGCGCCGGCAATAAATCGCGTAAATGGCAACGTTACACTGTTACTCGCCTCAGGACGATGTTCGTTACCACGAACGCCTTCCTGGGTCATGAAGTTAGGATAAGTCCGGCAAAATCCAGACGGGCGAAAAAGGTCGTGAACATCCACCATCAGATGGTATTTCGCGGCTTTACGAACCAGGTCATTCAGCCAATTCGTCCATTCCTGAGGACCGACCGTAACAAAACCCGGCTTGATTCCTTTAATGCCCCATTTTTGATACAATGGCAATAGTTCATCCATCTGCCGCTCCAGCGCCCGGCGATTGACATACAACATAACGCCGATCCGACGTTCATTTGCATATTGAATCGCAGCCGCCAGGTCCAGATCATTTTTCGGATTCCGGCGCGGATCAACAGATACCCGCGTGGCATCCGATGCGCTGTCGTACTCATGACCATACCAGCCGGCGTCAAAATGAATATACTGTAAGCCATGCGCAACAGCAAAGTCCACATATTCTTTCGCCCCAGTTGTGGAAAGTGTCATTTCCCGAATAGCCTTGCCGGGTTTTATCCAGGAAGTGTCTTTAATTTCGCAGGGCGGATTTAAATTTAAAACCAGATAGTTTCTTTCCAGCAAATCACCCGGCCGTTCGCCAACGATGATGCAGCGCCAGGGAGAGGCAAAAGGGGACACGGCTTGCACGGTACCAGTTAATTCCGCGACGACACAATCTCCCCGTTCCTTTACTCCCTTAAACTTCAACAGCGAATAATTTTCCAGCGCAGCTTCTGTTATGCACGCAAAAAGCCCGTTTTTGAGTTCAACAGTTAACGGCCAGCGGCAGCCACTTTTGATATTCCGAACGAGTCGCTTTTGATAAATTTCCTCGGTCCCATATTCCACATAGCCTTTTGTGCTATCTGGAAAACGGAACCAGGTCATTTCGTGGGTAATTGCAAATTTTTTTAAATTTTCTTGTTCCGGAACGAAATAACGAAAGGCAACGCCTTCATTATATGCCCGAAAAATAAGCCTCAATTTCCGAAAAGGCTTTAATTTTTCCTGCAAATCGACAATCATTTCATTATAAATATCTGGAATCGTTGCCCGTTCTCCATAAACCGGCTTCCATTCATTTTTAACAGAATTTAGTGATTGATTGACCAGTTGAAAATTGGTGAGTAATGGGGCTTCCCCTCCCAATTCCAGTCCCAATTGGGAATCCAGTAGAATATCCTTACCAGAAAAGTTGACACGATAATAGAGACAATGCGGCTCACTGTTCTGATGGGAAGGAATTTCGATACTGGGACGTATTTTAAAGACAAGTTGTATTTTTTTATCCGGCGAATTTAACGTATATGATGAGGATAAAAGGGGATTGAAGGTAAAAGTAATGACGATAAAAATGAAAAATTTTGATTTTAAATGATTCATTTTGGCCTCATTGATTAACTGGAATGGCGTGACGTGAAAAATTAGATATTAAACAAAGCAAAAATGCTATTAAGCCGTTTTAAATTCGACTTTGTGGTAGATTTCCTTTAAGGTTATTTGAAAATCAAGTGCAGAAAATTTTAATATATCATCCCAATTGTCATATGCCGTCAAAATCCATTTTCCCGCGGGATTTTTCACAAACTGTTCGACATGCTGTTCATATTGATCAATCAGAATATACTCTTTAAAGGAGGGGAGTGAACGATAGAGGACAAATTTTTCGCCGCGATCATAATTTTGTGTTGATTCTGAAAGGACATCGACAATAATCATCGGATTCGTGATTGTATCATCGCTATCGGGATAGAATTGAGGTGTGCCACATACGACAGCGATATCCGGATATGTAAAAAGCTCTCTTTTTTTGACCCAGATTTTCAGGTCATTCATGAAAAGTTCACATTCACGGCTAAAAAGGTATGTACCTAATGAAATAGTTAAATTTTTGACAATTCTATGATGATTTGCGGAAGCACCAGACATCGGGTACACCGCTCCCTGATAATATTCATTTTTATGCAGTGAATGCTCTTCAGAATCCAGATAATCTGCTACGGTGTAATATTTTTTTGCCTGATCTTGCATGATTAAATCTCCAAAGAATAGCTAATAAAGTATCTGCTAAAATTACATATTTTTAATTTCAAAGTCAATGAAAATGAAAATATTATTCATTGGAATCGGCAATATTTAAAGGAGTTTAAACATAAAACATTATAAATGAAATATGTTGTGAGTTGTGACATATTATTTTTGTCAGGGACATTTTTTATAAGAAAATTATTTCAATCCTGGATAAAGCTTTTCAGCGTTTTTTCCGCCATAATAGGGATATTGATCAAAAATTTCCGCACCGCCTGTCACTCGGGGATCACTGGTTCGCTTTAATTCGGCAATCAACATCTCACTTAATCTGGATTTTTGTTCAGTATATTCTGGCTGATCAGCAACATTGGTGAGTTGATACGGATCTTTTGTTAAATCATAAAGCTCTTCTGCCGGACGTTTGGCAATGGCAAGATCTAATAAAGGTTTGACAGCGGCTGCATCTAGATTTTCGAGCATGTAATCAATCGTCGGTGAACCATCAATATCCCCATAGCGACGTAGCGGATCGTACATTTCTCCGGATTCGGGGTCGCCGGCTGGCCAACGATCTGGTTCAAAATTTCGAATATACAAGAAATCCCGGGTTCGAACGGCTCGGCAGGGATACCCAAATCCGCCTTCACGGACCCAGGCATGGCGCTCTTTCCCGGTAAAGATTTGATCACGCCGAGGATCTAGCCAGCCGGATTTGCTGGATCTTAAAATATTCAGAAAACTTCGGCCAGTCATGCATTCGAGTGGTTTCAAGCCGGCAATTTCAAGAAAAGTGGGGGCTAAATCGGAAAGATGGATAAAATCTTCAATATTTCGCCCGCCTTTTATTTCTTTACCCCATCGAATTGCCAGCGGGACGTTGGTACCGTAATCATAAAGATTGCTTTTGCAACGAGGAAAAGGCATTCCATTGTCACCGGTCATCACGATAAGCGTATTTTCTAACTCACCAATTTCTTCAAGCTGCTGCAGGAGTTCGCCGACTTCTTTATCAAATCGTTGAACTTCCCAATAATAATCACATAAATCTTTTCGAACAATTTCATTATCTGGTAGAAATGGTGGAACGTCAACATCGGCTGAATTCAGACCATCTTTTACACCGGATTCCCACTCGTATGGTCGATGCGGGTCATAACTCCCAAACCAGAAACAGAATGGGACCTTTACAGGTCGTTTTGCCAGAAATGATTCAAAATTTTCATAATATGGACCTGCTGGATTTTGCTTACGACCACCCGGTTGTATCTTACCAGGGCCCCACCCCTTACGTGTGAATCCAACATGATAGCCTGCCTGCGCCAATAGATCCGGATAAACAGGAAATTTCGCTGGCAAAGTACTCCACAAATTGCCCCCCGCTTCAAGTCGCCAGTGATATTGACCAGTCAGAATAGCCCCACGCGAAGGCGTACAGGATGGCGCACTTGCAAAAGCATGATTAAATAACACACCTTCACGAGCAAGCCGATCAAAAGTCGGTGTTTTAAGCACTTTGGTGCCCGCACAACTGGCATAAGGCCAGGACCAGTCATCAGCAATGGCAAACAAGATATTCGGGCGTTTTTGAGTTGAGGTGCAATTCTGGATTAAAAGGGCCATTCCAGCGATTCCGGAACCGAGCTGTTTGATAAAATTGCGGCGATTAGAAGAAGACATCGAATCCTCCCGAATTAATTATATCACTTTAAATCCTTCGAGAATCCTTTCACTTCATCCATAAATAGTTAAACTGAATAACGAAGTCAGTCGATTGATACACACCAATAAAGCAGATTTTTGACATGAAAAATCAGTCTTTTTATTGAATTGGATAAAGTCGATGGGATTTGTAATCTCAATTAGCGAAATCAGTCACAAACATAAATCTCATTTTTATATCGAGATAGCTTTTTCAAAATCACAAATCCCGATTTTAAACTCAACTTTTTCCAACTATTTGAAAATATAAATGTCAATTTTAATTTATTTAATTTTTTTTTCCTGTGTAGCACCTGTTGGATCAAAATTCATTCTGGGCGTTGTGTTGGGCGTGGTAGCATCACTCATCGAGCAATGCCCCTCAAAAATGGCACCATCGTGAATCACCAGTTTTTTCGTCTTCATTTCCCCACGAAAAACTGAGTTTGCTTCGAGTGTAATTTTGCCTGTGGCGGTGATATTTCCAATGACAGTACCACCGATGACGGCATTTTTCACTTTTATCTCATCGCCCTGAATTTCACCATCACGTCCAATAGTTAATGATTCGGTGGTTTCAACCCGGCCTTTTACTTTTCCATCAATCCGTAACGAATGCTTAATCGTCATTTTGCCTTCAAAATATGAATCTTTACCTAACCAGGTGAGTATTTCGCCAGTTTGTTCATCTTTTTTTGCTAACATGAATTCTCCTTAATTTTTATTCACGTATGCGACAATAATTTTATTCCTGAATTTCTTTTATTTTTTACAAAATTCTTTTCTAATAATCTCTTTTGTTCTGCCGAAATTTTATTTTTTTATTGAAATGCGATAAGAACGTCCTTTGGATCAATCGCCACGCCATTTCGCCAGATCTCAAAATGTAAATGAGGACCGCTACTTTTACCAGAATTGCCAACAAAACCGATGACTTCACCCTTTCGGACGAAAGTTTGATTGGTAACGACATTTCGATCATTATGCCCATAGTAAGTAAAAAATCCAGAGCCATGATAAATAATAATCAGATAGCCCAAATCAAAAGTCCATTCAGAAAAGACGACAAATCCGTCACCGGCGGCATGTATTGGCGTTCCAACATCGGCGACAATATCAATTCCCAGATGCCCTTCGCGTTTTAAAACAGAAAGCCAATTCAGAGGAGTGAATTCCTGGCTCATATAGCCGGCAACTGGTAGCCAGGTAGGTAAATTTCGAACAAAATCATGAAATTGGCTGTTTTTTTCTTTTAAGAAATCCATATTTTCGGTCTGAAGACCTTTTAAAATCGGCTTGTTTGATTCAGTTTGACGGGCTATTCCCGCATAGTTGTCAACTTTGGGAGCCGCTTGTAATGGATTGGAATGGCTAAAATTGGTGAAGCCCTGTTCTTTGACGCCCATCGCGTTGAGTACTTTTTCCTGTTCTTTTACCAGATCATCAACTACCGGTAAGATTTCATAAATTTTTTCACGGGTCTCGCTCAATTCTGCATTTTGATGCCTTAACTTGTTATTTTCCCGATTTAACACGGCATAACGCCAGTAAAAAATACCACCAAGAATAATGTGTATGAGTAAAAGTACGCCAATTACTAATAAAAATTTTATAAAACGGGTCGTTAAATTTAAAGAAAATGGTTCAGTGTCATCATCCGGAATTAAAAGAATTGTAAGTCTTTTACGTCGATTTTCTACTTTTGATAACATGCGTTAGTTTTCCATAAAATCCTGATTAATAAACATCCAAGTGATTTAAGATTCCTTCTAATTCATCACGTGAGTAAAACTCAATTTCAATTTTACCCGTGTCCCCCTTTGTAATAATGCGTACCTGGGTCGCCAATTTTGTTCGCAGACGATTTTCTGCATCCTGAATATAAATCGGAACATCCTCAGGCGCTGGTGGTGCCACTGTTTTTTTCGGTTGGGTGGCGTTCTTAACCAGCGATTCAACCTGGCGCACTGATAATTTGTTTTTTATAATTTTTTGCCACAGATTAAGCTGCAAATCCGGATCCTCGATAGCAATCAACGCACGGGCATGACCCATTGATAATTCTTTGCTAACCAGGCTATCCTGGATCGGGGTTGGCAATTTTAGTAACCGTAAAAAATTGGTGACGGTCGAACGCTCTTTTCCGACTTTTTGGGCGACTTCTTCCTGCGTTAAATTACATTCAGTTAAAAGTCGTTGAAAACCCAGTGCCACTTCAATAGGATTTAATTCTTCCCGCTGGATATTCTCAATAAGCGAAAGTTCCAGCATATCTTCATCCGATTTGATATCGAGGATATAGGCGGGAATAAACTCAAAACCCAATTCCTGAACCGCCCGCAAGCGTCGTTCGCCAGCAATCAACTGATAAGTGGTATCTTCCATTCGCCTTACAGTAATAGGCTGAATAAGTCCCTTCTCATTAATCGAGTTTTTTAAATCGTTGAGCGCTTCCAGATCAAAATTATGACGCGGTTGAAATGGATTCGGTTTAACTTTTGCAACGGCAACTTGTTCAATCGAAGACGGTTCACGTTTCGGTTGAGAATCAACGGGCGCCAGGTCGGGAATCAAAGCACCCAGACCGCGTCCCAGCCGTGGTTTATTGACCATTCTTTATTATTTCCTCAGCGAGTGACATGTAATTTTCAGAACCAATTGAAACCGCATCATATAAAATGATGGGTTTCCCGAAACTTGGGGCTTCACTAAGTCGCACATTGCGACTCACAACGGTTTTATAGACTTTATCTTCAAAATACTTCGAGACATCTTCTGCCACCTGACGGGAAAGGTTGAGTCGGGCATCATACATCGTTAAAAGAACGCCTTCGATCTCCAGTTGCGGATTCAGGTGCTTCTGTACAATCCGCACGGTATTTAACAACTGACTTAAGCCTTCAAGCGCATAATATTCACACTGGATCGGAATTAACACCGAATTCGCGGCGGTCATTGCATTTAGCGTCAACAGCCCAAGTGAAGGTGGACAATCGATTAGAATATACTTATAGTCCCGATTCAATTTCTTTAACGCCTCACTCAAAATTTTTTCGCGAGAAATAACTGTAACCAGTTCAATTTCTGCGCCAACGAGATTTTTTGAAGAAGGAAGCACATCAAGAAATTTCAAATCAGATTTAATGATCACTTCATTAATGTTCACACCATCAATTAGCACTTCATAAATACTTCGTTTTTCAGTATGAATCCCGCTTAAAATACTGGACAAACCACTGGTTGAATTTGCCTGGGGATCAATATCAATTAATAACACTGGATATTCTGCCACCGCCAGACAGGCAGCCAGATTAATGGCCGTAGTGGTCTTTCCCACGCCACCTTTTTGATTGGCAATCGCGATAACTCGACTCATTTTCCTCCCAATCCAACCAATTTATTTTCGTTAACGATTCTGGCTATTTACGCAAATCCATAATTGTTTAAATTTATTTGATGGATTATCTTATTAATCCCGCTTAACCAGAATTTGAATTACCCCCAACCATAAATTCTTAATTTATAAAAAAACCATTGTGTCTCATTCATCAAAATGATACATAATGGATGAACCCGATTTTTATTTAAATCTTTTTAAATCCGTCCATTTAAAAGTCCATTCAGGTGTCCGCAACACTTTCCCCTCTTTTAACTTATACCAGGGATTGAGTTGCGGGTTCTCTGGATTTTTGAGGATGTGAACTTCCTGGGCTGGCATATAACTCTGTACCAATAAAAATATTTTTTCTTCACCAACCGAACTTTTTGCCAGATCAACAACCATCACGGCATGTCCCGGAAAACCTGGCTGAATAAATACATCCCCAACATCCAAATTATCCAGTTTATTCACCGCAACCAGCTCTTTCGAAAGTGAATAGCTGCCCGCAAACATGAAAACAGAATTCAAATATGCCCGAAAGCTAAAATCGGAAGAATCCACCGCCGCCGTCTTCTTCCAGCTTACTTGATTTCCTTTTACTTGCGGTCGATATCCGGCTGACCAGGTCTTAAATTCCGCACGATGCCCGCTTGTAAAGTTAAAAGCAATTTTGTCAAACCTTTTTTGAGCATATTGATATTCCGCATACAGTCGAATCATTGCATCTGCGCATTGCTGCAAATTATTTTTACCCACATCAAGCTGAATAATCCTGAAATGCACTTGCTGATTTGACTTCAAAGAACCATTATACAGTTTTACGAATTCTGTACTATCTTTTAATGGCAGATGTCGTAGCCAATCCTGAAATGAACCAATTGGATACGCGACTCTGGTAAATCCATCCGGGAGTACAATATCTTTCACCCTGAATTGGTTGAATGATGATTCAAGCCATGGATATTGATTTGCCTGCGAAAAAATGAAATCACTTAATAAAAAAGTTAACCAGCACAAAACCTTAAAAAATTGATAATTCATTTTTAATAAGTGTCGTCAATTTTAATGGTAGCCTGAAACGATCATTAAATTATATCGTCTTGTTTTCAGCACTTACGCCAGAAAGCACGCCAAAACAAGAGGTCATCCGGTATCCAATTTTCTAATATAAGTTTTTATGCCTATAAATGCAAGATAAAAATTGTTCATATTTAAAATTTTGAACCAGGCAAAATGGAAGTTCCAACCACAGATCAATTCTATTTTAAAGCTTCCTTACCTTTTAGAAAATCCCGATTACAAGCAAATTCATCCATATTCATTGGCCAGGTTCCTGTCAGTATATGATGCGCCATAAACTCGCCCAAGGCCGGTCCGAACATAAATCCATGGCCGCACATGCCACCGCAGATATAAAATCCAGGAATTGTCGTTTCACCAATAATGGGATTTCCATCCGGTGTCATACTATATGAACCCGACCATTGACGAATAATCGAAACCTCTTTCAGCATTGGTACCAGCCGCATCATTCGTCGGGGCATTTCGGTCATAAATTCAAATGTTGAATCGAGATTGTGACCAGGAACCTTTTCAGCCGGTGTGTAACAGCCAATAAACTGCCCCGTTAAACGCTGCACAAAATAACATCCATCCTTTCGATAATCGACCACCATCGGAACTCGCATAAATTCAATTGGTTCAGTGATCGCGGCTTCATGACGTTCAGGTTCAACTGGCAAATCCAGTCCTATCATCGCGCCCACCTCTCTGGCGAATGGACCGGCAGCATTTAAAACTTTGGGGGCGAAATAAATATCATTATTAGAACAAATCACGCGATAAGAACCAGATGGTGTCATTTCAATGGCAATTACTTCGGCATGCGTGCGAATCTGGCCGTTATTTTTTTTAATTCCCTGAAAATAGCCTTTTAATACTAAAAAAGGATCGGCCTGCCCATCAGTAGGACAATAGGTTCCACCGATTAAATCCTGGGTATTGATATAGGGAAATAGCTTTTCAATTTCATTTTTTTCATAAAAGCGAACATCCAGCCCTAATTGCTGCTGAATTTGCATGACATTTAAAAAAGCTTTTTTTCGTTCTTCATCATGTGCCAAAAAAAGATAACCCGTTGGCGCCCATTCCACAGAATGACCAAATTCTTTTTCCATTCCCTGAAATAATTCGATACTATGCTTCGCCAATTTTATAGAAGTTTCAGTAGAAAATTGTGCCCGAATACCGGAAATGCACCGACCAGTAGAACCAAAGCCAATATAGCTTTTCTCGAGCACCAGAACTGATTGCTGTTGCTTTGCCAAATAATACGCGGTTGCCAATCCAATTATTCCGCCGCCAACGATGATAATATCAAATTCACGATTCATGTTTTTCTCCTGCCAATACCTTAATCGGAATCGCTTTTAAGGGGGGACGATGGGTCATGGGTTCGACTTCTTCTGGTTTAATTCCGGTTTTCTGGACGATAATCTGCTGAATCAGCCGTCCACAGGTCCGCCCCTGACAGGGTCCCATCCCGGCGCGCAGAAAACGTTTCATTTCATTTAATGAAGTAACCCCCATTTCAATGGCATCCAAAATTTCACCATAGGTAATATCTTCACAGCGACAAATTATCGTATCTCTGGTAATCATATTTTTCCTTTTCATTCATTGTTTTCGTTTAAAAAATCGAATAATCATTGCATATTTCTTCGGGATGGCAAGAAAGACGATAGGTGTTCGATCAAACGCTTTCGGATTCCGAACCTGAACAACTCGTCCTTCACAAACAACTTTTCCATCCCGACCCAGGGCTAAAACGGTCTCCCCCTTTTCTGGAAGTGGTAAAAATTCGTAAGGGATTCCCACTTCAGCTTCCGTTTCAGCAAAAATTTCATTAACCGTAAAAATTGCCAGGCCGGGACAATTCGCGACACAGAGCGTGCAGCCATTACATTTTTCAAAATCTATTTTGGGTGGATTCGTAAGATTTCCTTCAATCGTAATGGCCTGACGCGGACAAATATCGACACAAGGATTGCAAGGAATTTGCTGAACACATTCAATAATCGCCACTCTTCCCTGTTTTAATCGTGCCGGGGAAGGTTGATCAAAATCATCTAAAGTCAAGATCCCGTCTTTCAGAAAGCTCATCGATGCTCCCATGCGATTTTTAATTGATTAATTCCACGACGTGTTTTATCACCAAACGGTCCTTCGCGTAGTTTATCCAGTCCGAACCGTGTTTCTGACTTCAAAATTTGGATTTTTTCAGAAGTCCCCACCAGACTCCCGGCGGCAGCCAGACCAGCCAATCGGCCTTCCAGCATTGCCGATGAAGCCTCTTCAATCCCACTGACGTCGCCAGCAACATATAATCCCGGTACGGTTGTCTGCAGATCATCGTCATGAAGCGCAACATTCCCACCCAATGCCGGCAGATATCGCATTTGCGCACCTGCCTGAGATAGAATTTCAGAGGAGGGATTTAAACCCACTGCAAGACAGATGGTATCCACTTCTTTAATTGATTCAGTACCCGGTATCTCTTCCCATTTTTCATTTAATTGCACGATTTCAACTGCCTCGACTTTATCACTTCCAATCGCCTGTTTGATAGTATGAGAAGTCAGAATCGGAACCCCCATCCGGGCAATTTTTGAAGCGTGAACCTGATAGGCACCAATGGTGGGTAAGGCTTCAACAATCGCGACAACTTCAACACCAGCCTGAAGCAATTGATAACTCACAATCACCCCTATATTCCCGGCACCAACCATGAGAACGCGTTTTCCGGGCAAAACGCCATAAACATTCATCAGGGTCTGAACGGCACCAGCCCCATAAACTCCTGGCAAGTCATTGTTTTTGAACGTGAACATATTCTCTGTTGCACCGGTCGCAATAATGGTTTTGCGGGCGACCACTTTTTTTAATTCACCGGCTTGAATTATTGCCAGCGTATGGGGATGAAAATAGCCAATCACTGAGGTGTCAGTAAAAAGTTGAACCGGTAACTGCGTTATTTCAGTAATTAATTTTTGAGAAATGTCGATTCCCCGAATTCGGGCATAATGTTCGCGAGACCCGAAAAACATGTGGGTCTGTTTAATGAGTTGTCCGCCAGGTTGATTGTTTTCATCAAATATCATGCACCGGACCCCAGCTTTGGCCGCATAAATAGCCGCTGAAAGTCCTGCCGGCCCACCCCCGATAATGGCGATGTCCGTCGTCATGGTGGGAATTGTTCGATTTAAAAAACTGGTTACCGCTTGAGAATTCTCAATCCGGCCTTTACCAGCTTGATTTCGAACGTGCATTCCTTCTTTCACCAATACCAGGCAAGTTTTTACATTGGGAATACCATCAACTTCCATCAGGCAGGATGAACATTTTCCAATAGCACAAAAGAATCCACGCGGACGGTTCAGGTGCGGGCTTCGCGATAAAACCCGGACTCCATTTGCATGGAGCGCCGCAGCAATGGTTTCGCCTTCATAAGCGTCGATTTTCTGATCATTAAAGTAAAAATGGATTAATTTCCCCCGTTTAAATTCCAGTATAGGATGTTCATTTATTCGCATCAGTTGACTCCAGGCTTATTCTCCGACTATTAGATAACCATCTGTCAAATCCATAATCAATAATATATTAAAAATTTGTCAAAGTTCCAACTAATTTTTAAATATAACAAATCGTTAAATACTAGAACATTTCAAATTACATAAAACTAAAATCAAATATTTTAATCCCCCCAAAAACATCGCTTAAAAAGCTAAATCGCCCTTTTTTTATTAGGTTAACATGATTTTTACTTGACATTGTTCTTTTTTTTCGATATGTTAAATTAGAGGTAGAGGTGTATCTGGTGCGTTGTATTGATTTAAAAGCCTCCAGAAGGCGATTTCTGGTAGAATGAAGGTTCATAAAATGTAAATTTATTTTTTTTATAAAACAACAAGGACAAAACGTATCCCCTCAATAAAGGATGGTGAAATCTACCCTTTCAAAGGTTTAAAACCTTTGAAAGGGTGTACGAGCATGTTTTATTGAGTGGATACCAATCGAGGTATGGAACGGATTCACAGTAACTGAATTTGAATAGTCGTGTATTTATGGCGAATAATTTGCTTAACATTTTATTAATACCTGTGTATTAAAATAAAGGATCAGGAATATAATTGGCGGACCTCTCACGAATTCCGACAGCTCTGATGTTTATTGTTAATAGAGGAGTGGTTGAATGATACAGAAACCGTCCGATTTTATTGGGCGCAAAAAGGAATTTGCTCTCTTTGACCAGCTTATTCATCAAAAAATGAATCTTGCTATTGTCTGTATTGACGGACCTGGTGGCATAGGAAAAACACGGCTCCTCCAGGAGATTCAGTCTTCGTACCAAAATACTCATGGTCTTTTCATCTCCAAAATTTTTGATTTTGATGATCCGGCATATCACATATTTAGAAATTTTCGACTGGCGTTTGCCGAACAATTAAATGCTGTCATTTTTCGTCCATATTTAAACGCGCTCGAAGATTTTCGGAATATGGAACTGGCAAATGTAAGCCCGGACAAATTATTGATCGAAAGTGAAACAATCGATCAAATTTTCATTAAATGTTTTAATGAAAACCTGGCAAAAAAACAACGGGTTCTCCTGTTTTTTGATACGCTGGAAACCATCCAGGAAGAATATATCTGGAAAAATTATCTACTGAAACAAATTTCCGCCTTAAAAAATACCACCATCATTCTTGCCGGCAAAAAACTGCATGAAATTCGTGAAGATCTGGAAGCCCTGGCCGGAAAAGATTCGATCACATTTGTATCATTACCTGGATTTTCTTTAACAGAAGTTAATGAATATTTTGATTGGCGCCGCATCGGAAAAACTGTCGACCCGGAAATGCGGGAAAAGATCCACATTTTAGTCGATGGCAAACCGATTCTCCTCGATCTGGCCATTGATTGGCTTAGCCACGACGTTCCACTGCCTGAAATTCTGGAAAAACCACTGGATGAAATTAAAAACTACGACGCAATACAATTAAACGCAGTCCGGGAGCAGTTTGAACAATCGCTGGTTATCGAAGTCCTGAGCTTCATTAAGCCTATTGACCGGGCAATTCTGGACATGGCGTGCATTCATCGATTTTATAATCCTGATATTATGGCCTTTTTATTGGGCGTATCAGCGGTTCGCGCCAAAGAAATGATGCGGCATTTAAGTAATTTTACTTTTGTGAGAATTCGGCCGCAAAATAATTACACATTACACGATGAAATGCGCCGGATGGTAAACAATTATGCCTGGCCCAAATACGATCCTTTTGGCACGCAAAAAAAGAAGACCCATGCCAGATTGACTGACTATTATTACAGTAAATTGAACGATTTGGAAAATCAATTACAAATATTTTATGATCAACTGTCTGAAATTCGCAACGAAGGTCATAAAGAACAGGAAATACAAATTTCCAATGAAATTGCCACGCGCGAACGTGAATATTGGCTTCTCCGGATTGAGTATTTACATCACGCCTTACGCTCTGATCTGAATAAAGCTTTAAAAATTTTTATCGAAAGTGCCGATAAAGCCACTAAACAATTCCGTTATGAATATCGGCGTGCCATTTTCGATGAAATCCTGCATTTTGAACAACATTTTAAATTGCAGGATCAATTTGAAATTTACATTCGCCAGGCAAAATATCTGCTGGATAAGGGTAAATATGAACAGGCTTATCATGCCTTGCAAAATTTATTGGAGAAACATGCTGATGGTAGTTACCGCGAAATTGATATTTTGATTCAACTCGGGAACGCGACAATTCGAATGGGACGTCCAAATGAAACGTTACAATATTTCCATCGCGCGCTGGAAATATGCCAACAAAAACGTTATAAAAACTGGCTGGGAGTGGTATATAATGAGCTTGGCTGGACAAATCGAATGCTGGGTAAGTGGGATGAAGGAATCAAATATTACGATCTGGCGATGGAACATAATCAAAAAATGAAAGATACCATGAATCTTGCTGATACACTCAATAATCAGGGATTCATTTATAACTTAAAAGGGGATTATAGCAGTGCCTTGATCTATTGTCAGCAGGCACTGGAAATTCGGCAACAATTGAATTTGATCCGGGATATTGGAATGAGTTATAATACGCTGAGTATCATTTATCGAAACCGGGGTGATTATGAGGAGTCCCTGAACCATTCCAACAAAGCGCTGGCCATATTTCGGGCACAAAATGACATTGAATGGTTAGGAAAAGTCTATCGGGAACGCGGTGTGACACGTTGGTTAACCAATCAACTGGATCTAGCCCGTGCGGATATTGAAAAGAGTCTTTCAATCTTTGAAAAATATGAATATAATAATGAGCTCCCCACAACCTATTTTCGGCTGGCACATGTGTTATGGGAATCAGGGATGCCAAATTCGCAGCAAATACGGCCCAATTCACGGGAACTTTTTGATCAGGCAGAAACTCTTTTCAATCGGAGCATCCACCTTGGTATGGATATTGCCGATATTTATATTACATTCAATAGTCTGTCGGCGTTGATTGAGTTACTTTACGATTATTCGGAAATTGTCGGGCTCAATCGTGTCTCAGAGTTAAGACAGTTGTACAAAAAGTTACAAAAGTTAGATCAGGAGTCTGATTTTCATTATCCGTTATCAATTGGCAACGCTGATAGAATTATGGGTGCGGTGGAACAAGATGCTCATCACTTCTCACAGGCATTAAATTTCTACAAAAAAGGATTCCCCCTGATTGCGCGTCATAGCAATTATCATCGCTATGCCTTTGACCGAAAAGCACTAACTTTTTTAGATAAAAAAATCTCACAGCTTCCATCCGCTATTGCAAAAAAGTGGTGTGAAGCTTTAATAGATCATTGGAAAAATGAGCATTTAGACTCGCAGTACCCCGAATTTATTAATTACTGCAAGGTATGGCAGATTCGGGCAAGCTGGAGATAATACCAAAATTACAGGAATCTCTAAGTAAAAGGATTTACAATGACGACAATCTGCACAGCATCGAAAGATGATGTTTTCGCAATTAATTCTCTAATGGGCGCGAGATTTCCAGTCAATAATATCCTCGATAATAAATTCTGGCGTGATTTGGATTTTTATTGTAAATGTGATTGTATCACACCCAGCATTATTCCCCGGGATATTCCAGCCCTGCCTGATCCTAAAATCTGTTATCTGGAACTAACCACCCAATGCAACCAACGCTGCGCCGGCTGCACTTTCTGCACTGAAAATTCACCGACGGCAACCAATCGAACATTGACGATTCGTGAATGGACCATCATATTAAAAAAATTGGCGCCAGGAGTCCAGCGAATTCAGTTGACAGGGGGTGAACCGACACTCTATCCGCACTTCTATGAATTGATTCAAATAATTGAACAAACGAACATTCCATATGTTATTTTTACAAATGGTTGCTGGAATGAGCCTGCCCGGCTTTTGTCGTTTTTAAAATCCGGTCAAAATTTTCGTGGTTTTTTAATTTCACTCCACGGCACAACCCCGCAAACACATAAAAAATTCACCCGAATCGACGGTTCCTTTGAGCGAACGATTCAAAATATTCAATTAGCAGTGAAATATGGCTTTTCGGTTTTTACCAGCAGCGTTATATTTCCGGGCAACGTAGCTGAATTAAACGAAATCCCAAAATATGCACAAAGTCTCGGTGCCGAATATTCCATTTTTAATCGATATATTGGTCATGCCCCCGCTGAAATTCTGATGGACCCATTGAAACTGAAAGAAGCGATACAGGGATTGGAGCAGCTTATCCAGAAAGGATCACCCGTTCGATTTGGAAATTGTATTCCACAATGTTTTATTCCCACCTCATCAAGCGGTTGTCTGGCTGGTACGGCATTCATGAGTATCGATGCGTATGGCAATGTAAAACCATGCAATCATGCGAATTTAAAATGCGGAAACCTGCTCAATCAGTCACTGCAGGAAATCTGGAATTCACCCATGATGTCCTTATGGCGCCAGGCATTTTCACCAAATTGTTTGCAATGTGCTCAATTTTCAAATTGTCATGGTGGTTGTCGGGCAGAGGCATTTCGGCTTGGAAGAATTGAAGATCCATTGGTTCAACCATCTCCATTCATTAAAAATTGATTAAATTCAATCAAGAATATTCACTTTATTAGAACCTCCTCAGTCACTTCAATGTTATTGAAAACAGACTATCCGAATAATCCTGATTGAGGATGAATTTTTGGACCGGTATGGGACAATTTCGCCATCAAATTTTCCACTAACGGTTATCTACTCCTGATACCCGAATTCAAGATGTTGATACTTTATAACCGTCTACACGCGGGATCAACGCTGTCATTCCCGCCTGTTTTTTGGTGTAAATCCATACTCCTTCCAACAACTGGATTTCCGATAAAAGCATTCGGTCATGACTGAACCTATTATTTTTTCACACCGATGAACGGATAAAATACTTTAAATGTAACATTTTATTCCTATTGGTTATTAAGATGCTTTTCGATAGCTTCCTGAAATTCACTAAATGACTTTTTACCATTTAAAAAAGCCAACTGAACTCCATTCGGATTGTAGATAAAAGAGGCGGGTAAAGCACCACTCCAGGATTCATTAAGTCGGTTAATAAAATCCTGTTCGCTTTTAAATTTTTGAACATAAATTTTAAAATTGAGATCAAATTCTTTTAAAAACGGTAAAATTTTCAACTCAATTTCATCCGGATAATCTGCACTGAGTCCAATAAATTCAATTTGTTTTGATTGATAAATATTTGCCAGTTTAATCAAATCCGGAAATTCTTCCCGACAGGGAATGCACCAGGTTGCCCAGACATTGATAAATAAAAATTTTCCATTTCGATCCAAAATTAACTTCTGGAAACCAGCTTCATCCAGAATATCAACACTGAAGCTGGTTTCCTTCATGTCCGGAGTTTGGGATTTTTCACCACATGACAAAAAAATCACAAAAATTGATATGATAAAAAAATATTTCACTTTTGTGCTCGCTTTATGGTACAGCCAAAAGCCTTGGTTTCCGTTACGCTCACTTTTTTACCAGTGAGTACCTCATCCAGCGCTTTTCGTAAGTCCTGACTTTTGACTTCTTCTTCACGACGGGAATCATCAATCCGGCCATGATATAATATTTCAAACTTTGAATTCAATACATAGATTTCCGGTGTAACCGTTGCCTTAAACTTATCGGCTATAACATTATCAGGATCTTTTAATACGGCAAATTTAAATTTATTCTCCTCGGCATGTTTTTTAATTTCTTCGACATTTTCCAGGACATTGGAATTAATGCCGAGAAAAGTTACGCCTTTGGATTCATAATCAGCAAAAATCTTGTTCATTCGTTCATTATAAGCATTTGAAACAGGGCACCTGGTGGCGATAAACATCACCACGATAGCCTTTGAATTTTGATAATCTTGTAATGTATGTTTTTTTCCATTATAATCACTTAAGGTAAAATTCTCCATAATTTTTTCACTGGAAAGTAACCGATTCAAACCACCTGTAAACAAAAAAGTGAATGAAAAGATAAAAACTGAAGTCATGATATTCCTAAACATCTGATTCTCCTTATATAAAAAATAATTTTGTCAGTTAAATTATTAATTGTTAAGATAAATTTGTCCATAAAATTATTCAAAAAATAAAAAAAATTTGAACGTTTATTTGTCTTTATTTTTAAGTACTTCAACCCGGACTTCGATAATTCCGGCGCGAATGGCATCCAGTTCAGCCGCGGCCTTATAAGAGAGGTCAATAATCCGATTTTTCGTAAAGGGCCCCCGATCATTGATACGAACTTTTACACTCTTGTCATTTGCCAGATTCGTCACGCGACACCAGGTGCCAAAAGGGAGTTTTTTATGCGCCGCCGTTAACTTATTACGATCGTACAACTCACCACTGGCCGTGGATTTCCCATGTAACTGGTCGGAGTAATAGGATGCTCTTCCCGTTTCAGTTGAAGTGACGATTTCAGTAGACCGGGAAGGTGCCGGCTTTGAGGGTGTATTCTCAACTCGTCGGCCGGACAGAATTTGGGGAGTATCTTCACTGTCGAAGTTATTTTCCTGATTACTGCCGTTTGGTGCACAGGCGGCGAGTACAATGGCTAAAAGAAGCACCAAAAAATAATAAATTTTTATCTTCATCATTTATTCCCTCTATTTTGCTGGTTGAAAAACTTTTAAAAAAGGAGGTTATTTTCAATTTTTTAAGATCGCAACATCCTGTTTATTTGATTCTTACATATTTAGATGCATCATTACGGGTTTCGTTGCTTCTGAATCGTAATTGATACAATGAATTTATGCGATAATATGATATAAAATCACTAAAATCGAAATTTCAGCGATGCTGTTCCATTATACAACGTAGCATCCGGGATCGTTCATTCAAAAATGAATTTTGCCGGGGACAAAAAAAATCCTGCACAAAAAAACAGCTCGTGATCTCCTGTCACTTATTATCCAGAATCCTGGGATCGCTATTCTTTATGCAGGATTTAGTTACGTTTGGGCTGGTAATTTATAACCTTATTATTTTTGTATTAAATACGTCAAGTTTAAATAAATCAATTAGTTAGAAATTACTAATGACAATCAGGATTATAAGTCAAAAAATACCGTGTTCCATTTAAAAGAAGCTTATTATCCGGATTTGTTATCGTAAATTCTTTAATCCGACCATCGCTAAATTCCAGACGCAAGGTTGGTTGACCGGCAACTGTCACCACTTTCCATTGTCCCTGACCGCCTCCATTCCCGACACTGCTTCCGGAAGCACCGGGAACATCCACCGATACCGTACTGTTTCCCTGATAATTAAAATTTCCATTTTGACAGAGTGAATAAACCGTCTGCATATTATAACCGCCACGACTATTACTGGAATAGCTCTCCATAAATGTCAGGCGGGTCCCTTTTAATTTTTCCTGCCATTGCTTCGTTTCTGGCGATGTTTTAGGGACAGAAAATTTCACACTTTGAGCAATTTTCCCGGCATAGTTAGCATAATCCGATGAATAACTGGCGCTTTCAACCGCCACTAAAATCGTAACCCCATCGCCATAAGGTGAAAGTAAGGTAACAATTTTTGCCCGAGCTTGATTCCATTGAATCGTTCCGGCAAATTCGGCACTAATACCCTGGTTTGAAAAAACTTCAATCGGGCCATTTAAGACAAATTGCGTCCCATTCTCAGCATCCGACCAACCCTCTTTTAGCGCCATCCGGATTGCATCCAACGAACGGTACTGATGAGTGGCGACCAAAATAAATCCTTTTTGCGTTGCCGACGTTAACAAAAATCCGCCTGGCACCTTCTGTGCTGTCCAGCCGGCTGGCGGCACAAATTTAAATCCCAGAAGTTCATCCCCAATCTCATCTCCTTGCCTGTAAAACGGTGTCGAACTGTTTACATTTTGATTCGCAGCAGCCTTAGTAACGTTCGATTGAGGGGAAACACCAACATCACCCATGTTGTCATTTTGGTGCTGGAGCGTTAAATTCACACCATCTATAAATAATGACAACATTTGACCCTCAATTTTCCCACGTAAAGGAAAATTTTTCCCCTGAAACTGATAAAATCCCTCGAAACTATGGCCGAAATTCCGTTCAACAACAACCCGATAGCTTTGTCCATTCAGCATAATGTGACTATCCGACCCATCTTTATCTCCCTTTATCGTTAACGACAATAGTCCATTTGTAAAATTGCCAGGCACTGAATCATCTGCTTTTAAATTGGTATTAAAATTTAAAAACCAGATTCCGATAATCATTAATTTGAATAAGGATTTTAATCGCATCAATCGTCATTATATTTTAACTGCTAAAAAATATTTAATTTGTTTACTTTTAATCCATACAATTAAAAGATAACAGAATTTTTCAAAAATTTTAAATTCAAAAAATGTACCACAATCACGTTCGCTTGAAAATAGTACTATTATTTCTTATTTTCCAATATATTATAACACTGTCATTTTAATTGATAAGTATAAAACAGTCTCAATTAACCCAAATTAATAAGACAAATTAAAGAACAAATGAGACATATTAAATGAGACAGGCCTGGTTGGAAGGGATCTCTTCAAATAAAGCTGAAGATTCTGGTAACTGGAAATGATGAATGAAGGGATTATTTAACAACAAAAACCTGGATTTATTTCAAAATTATTTTTCCCTGATCATTTCGGGTAACTTCATGTAAAAAATTCAGCCATTTTGGATAATCGCGAGCTAAAATTTCCAATTGCTTTGTTTTAAATTGCCGAAAAATTTGAAGACTCGAATCCTGCGCGACAAATCTCAATTCGTATTCGCCCCACTCAGTCGCTTTCTGGTTCGATCGGGGTATTTGTCGAAATTTCATGGCGGGTGGAATTTTCAGGTTGATAAAATCAATATCTTGTTGTAAATAATTTAAATGAACTGGATGTTCCCGTTCGACCATGGGAAAGAGAACATCATACCGGCGTGATTGCATTACTGTCCCGTTGAAAATGAGTCCATCATCTATTCGATCCGCAAAATTCGCCGCAGAAAATGAGATAAACACCTTTAAGGGCTTTTCAATTGTGTCACCATTTTCAATCCAGACACTATCTAATTTGCTTCCCGGGCAAAAATCGGCGATTTCCCCGGCAAACCATTCTTTCTGTAGTTTGGGATGCGTTAAAGATCGGAGAATTCTTCGTTGGTTTTTCTCCGCCGCACCGGTAAACGACCATTCGGTTCGACCTTCCAGTCTACCCGTTTCATTTAACTGCAAACGCCAATTTCGATTGGTTTGGTTTTTAAGCGATGATTGGGCCGGCGTTTTGACAAATTTTGCTTTGCCACTATCCTGTACCCCCAACACCAGCCGTTCCTGATCATACCAGGGCAATTCACCAAAGGCACAATCCTTATCGGTTGCGTCCATCCAATAAAATTCTTTCTCGGAAAGCCGGGCGCAGGCGATCAGATGATTAAATTGGGTTTGAGATACAACCAGGGTATCGACAGCACCATTTTGACGCGTGGAAATCAGGACGGGCCAGGCCGGAATACCCACCGACCGGGCCATAGCGACAATTAACGTGCTCATGTCCTTGCAGTCTCCATAGCGATTTGTCAAAACTTCACTGGCATAATGCGGCTGATAATTACCAATTCCGATGGAAATTGCAACATACCGAATCTTTTCGCGAACGAAATTGTAAATTCGGCTCAATTTTTCTTTGGTATCAGTTGCATCTTGAATCAACATGCGAGTAAAATCTTTAAGTGCCTGATTCGGCTTCATTCGATCTTCGGCCAGTTGATGATACCATTTTCCAATGTCCTGCCAATTCTTTAAAAAAACCTGTGAAAACTCGATACGTTTGATGCGCTGACTCAACGGCGGCATACCGGGTTCGATGACATATTCGGTTACATTTCGGGCTTCCCAGGTATATTGTTTTCCATTAGATTGAGAAGTTTTTATCGGTTCAATGTTAATCAGATAAGATTGAGTGGCAACATCCCAGCCGGTTGGAACGCTCAGAGAAAAACGCGAAATAAGCGTCGGAACTTCATTTTGAAATTGCCAGGCGTTGGCATAAGTTTGACCTTTAATAATTTCTGCGTACTGATATTCCAGAATCGACCCCACTTCCACCGCAGGAAATGTGAAACTTTTCGCCCGGACGTCAGAATAGAGAATATATTCCGGATAAAGATTAATATCAAAAATATTCTCTCTGGCTAATACTGATATTTTCCCTTCTGGCGAAATTGTACGCGCTTGAATTTTCGTAATAAGTGTGTGGGTTGCATACGGAATTATCACATTCGCAAATTTATTCCCACTGGTCGTCAAAATCTTGATGATGACATGTTTTTTAAATGTCGTATATCCACTTCCTTTGGCACCAGTTACTTCCATCTGTCCTTCATCCAGCAGAAATACTGCCGGCGCATGGGGGAACTCTTTCTGGGCAGGCAGGTCGGCCAATTTGAAGTCATCCCATATCACCTGTGTTTTCCAGATTTTATTTCCACCGGCACAAGCGATAATAAAAATCCAATATAAAATTATCGGGAGGATAAAATAGCGTTTCATATTTTGCTCCAGCTTGACTTTTTAATGAGTCCCAAAAAATTCTAACTAAAAAGTAACAAAAATGCAAGCAAAATTTTGACATGAATGTCTTTCTATCATGATGAAACAAAACTTTATGCCGTGTTATGAAAGTATTCTGTTAACAAAGAGGACGGAGAGAACGGAGAGAATTTCTCTCCGTCCTCTTAAAACTCTATGTCCAAAAAATTACTCATAATGTATCGACTCGCTTGTTTTTAACCGAAAACCAATCAACGCCGGATAAAAAGCCGCTACCGTGCTCACCAGAATAGATCCTAAAAAAATCAGGCCAAATAATTTGCCTGATAAAAGTAAATTGACTTTAAAAACACTCAGCATGTTCAACGCCTGAATACTTACCCATCCCAATGGAATACCCAGGAAAATGGCCAGCAATCCCCCAATTTTTCCGATAAACAGCCCTTCAATTAAAACCATTTTCAGGATTTGCGGACCAGTCATGCCCAGAACCTGGAGCAATGCAATTTCGCGATTTCGGGCCTGAAGTTGAATTAACATCGTATTGGTGACGCCCAACGCCGCCAGAAAAGTCGCCAGCATCAAAATGACATCGAAAATTACAAAATCTTTATTGATTTCGCGAACCTGATACCGAATTTTCCATTCTCCCGGATGCACGCGACGTTTCAGAATTTTGTTTATCCGCACCAGTTCTGAATAATGAAACTGATTATTCCGCCGCGGATTTGCTTTATTCCAGAGGATCAAACGCGTTCCGGGACGCGCCAGATCCGGTGGAAGAAGAAAATCATTCGCCTGATCAACCACCGCATAGGTTTTACGTTCGCGATAAGTGCCGTCACCCGGATAATAACCCAGATCATCAGTGATACCAATCAATCTAAACTTTTTCTCACCATCTTTTGAAGCAACCCAAATCCAATCGCCTGTTTTGACACCCAATTGCGCCGCCATGGTTTCGGACATAATAATACTTTCCGAATCAAAATTGTTTATGATCGATGCCAGTTTCGGCGAGCGTTCCAGATATTTAATCAATTCTGATTTTGCCATTGGTAATATTCGATTTGGGGCTGGACTGCCAATGGCCATCGGGATTACGGTATAATTCTCCCCGATTTGCGCGATCATCTCTGGGGTGACCGCTGATTTTTTGCCATTTTCAAGGACAAAGGCCATGCCTTCTGAAGCCTTTTGACCCCATTGAAGCGTTTCCGCTTTCAAACTTTTCGTGACCAGATGTAACGTGAGCAAAAATGCAAAAACCAGCATGACGTTACTGATGGGCCAGGAAATGGTTTGTGTAAAATGGGTAAAACGACTGCTGGCCAAACTTACTTCGAGCGGAAAAAGTTTTTGAAACAGTTTTGCCAGATATTTAGTTAAAAATGCATTCACTTTGGGGATAAAAAAGATAACAACCAAAAACATGGTGACGATAAATCCGACTTCGCCAACATAAAAATAGATCGAAGGGATAAATTGGATGAGAAATGGCCGCATTAAAATATAGGTCAAAATCAAAAGGGGAACAATTAGCGAGAAGAGATTCAGCGACTTTTGGAGTTTCATTTCATTTTGATCCGACAGGAACCGCGGCTGCAAGGCGTTTCGAACATTTAAAGTCCGCAATTTCCAGACCGGATGAATCGCACCGGCAATCGCGGTAATAATCCCCACGAACCAGACCGCCAAAAACTCCCAATAGGGGATATAGGCGCTAAACAAACGCCCTTTGCCTGTCGTGGTAACGTTTAAGATTTTTAATATTTTAAATAAAGGCAAAGAGCTGATGATGCCACAAAGACTTCCCACACTTCCCATTAAAAAAGCTTCCCAGAGGACAATGAACGAAATCTGTGAAAAAGTCGCACCCAGTGCAGTGAGCAGCGCCAATTCCTTTTTTCGCTGTTGAATCGAAAAGCCGATAGTATAATAAACGATAATCGCGCCAATGGAAAATGCCAATAATGACGCCAACCGCACGGTGCTGCGCATGATCTGATAATCTTCGGCATAAACATTTTCTGCTGGTTTCGCATTTTTACGCGGATGATTTCCAGTCGCGTCCAATGGGATGATTTGAACGACAGTTTTTGGGGCGACAATTTCATTTTCCTGAATATAATCCAGTGTCCAGCTTTCCGAAATATTTGTATTGAAATCCAGAATTAAAATCGTCGCGACGGTGGTCACGCCCACGGCAATGCCGGCAACAGTTAATAACGTCCGAAACCAGTTAGATACCAAGTTCTTCCAGGCGGCGGAAAATATGAAATACATCCGTTTCCCCTTTGTTTAAAGAAAATTTTGGTTCAATCTTTCCATTTTTAAGAAAAACAATACGATCGGCCCAGGAAGCATCTTCCGGACTATGTGTGACCAAAATAATACTGGCATGGCTGATTCGGGTACTCTCCTGTAGTTTGCGCATAATCAATTTACCGGTTTCCAGATTCACATTGCCGGTGGGTTCGTCGGCCAGAATGACGCCTGGCTGTCGAATCAGCGTCCGGGCGATGGAAACCAGTTGCATTTCACCGCCGGAAAGCTGCGAGGGGAGATGACGCCTTCGCGAGGCCATTCCGGTAAATTCCAGCACTTCTTCCAGCCGGGTTTTCATGGCTGGATTTTTATCGCCAGCAATTAAAAAGGGCAATAAAATATTTTCTTCAACGGTCAGGGATGGCACCAGATTGAAAAATTGATAAATAATTCCCAGATTGTCGCGTCGGAAAAGAATGCGCTGTCGTCGACTCATTTGATGCAAGGCATGTTGTTTTACATAAATTTCTCCGGAATCGATTGTTTCGAGTGCGGCGATCAAATTGAGCAAGGTACTTTTGCCTGAACCACTCCGGCCCATGACGGCCACCAATTCACTGGCGTGAACATCCAGACTTAATCCCTCCAGCACCGGCAAGCGTTGATCGCCCACCGGATAGGATTTAAACACATTTTTAACGCTGATAGTTGTTTCGCCCATAACTCCTCTGTTTTTTGACAATAAAAAACACCGCAAGCAGCAGTTGATTTTTAACTGCTTCGGTGTCGATGATATTCTTTAAGATAGTGAAATGACGAGTGGAAAGCAACAAATGTGAGAATAAATTCATTTTAATGAACTGAATTTATTTTTTAACAGACAAATGCAAATGAAGACAAATTAGTGGTTAATTTCCACAAAAAACTGATTGGACCAGTTGATCAAAAGTT
The DNA here is from genome assembly GCA_020722815.1 of Caldithrix sp. Lineage (GTDB taxonomy): Bacteria > Zhuqueibacterota > Zhuqueibacteria > Thermofontimicrobiales > Sulfurfontimicrobiaceae > DYKB01. Next base: position 38,992 of record DYKB01000031.1, read on the forward strand.
TTGACCAGTGAGATAAAGGGTTCATCCTGAATACGCAGGAAAAACAACTCCCGAAGAGATTCGTGATACCATTTTTGCTGCGGCTTGGGGCGTTCAAATCGATTCCAGAAATCTTTGCCGACTTTTTGATACTCATTAGCCGTTGTTTGAATATTATCCAGCTTATCAGCCAGCATGATTTTTACAACGTCCATCGGCGCCGTTTTTAAAAAATTAATCGTATGTTGTTTACGATTTTCCCAGCTATCGGATTTATTGGGTTCGGATGCGCCAGCCACTAAATCGGCAACGCGCTTCCCAAATAATTTTTCGATATCGATTAGCTCCACCGGGGTATCTTCGACGGTATCATGCAAAATACCGGCAATAATAATTTCTTCCTCACAATCAGATTCAATGAGTATCTTACCGACCTGTAAGGGATGAATGATATAGGGAACACGCGATCCTTTTCGAAATTGACCGGTATGTGCTTTGGCCGCAAATTCAATAGCTTTAAAAAGCATAGGAACCCCCTCATTAATTATTGAAATAAATTAAGTTATACTACAAACGAATGAAATGGTGGGAGGTTCCATTTATCGTCGGGTGATTGGGAAATTTGAAATCATTTTACTTGCCTTTTAATAGAAAGATTGATTTTATTCATATTCTATAAAATTATGCAACTGGAAAAAGATTTCCGAGTAAATATTGGCTGTAATTTAAATCTTAAACGAGGTTTAATGATGGCTGAACAAACATCCAATTTACAAAAGTCCCCTCAAAATATTTGACAAAAAATATTGCTTGTTTGTGTTATAATATGGTTTCATGTAACTCTTTTTTATCCATTTGAAAAGACTAATATCACTATTTCAAGTTTGGTGCTATTGATAATTGTTCTGACACGGCTCCGAATTATGTATCATCTAGGCTTTCTGCTCCTGTTCACAAGTCTCAATAAATATTTATTGATAGGCGGATTGAAAAATTTGCCTGCCGTAAGCTTGCTGATTCCATTTCTCCTTTCGACGCTGCTTATTTTGCCTGATCAGGAAGCTCGAAAAACACTCAATTGGCTAAAATTTGGTAAAATTGATAAGATTTCAAAATGGCTAATTGGAATAACGAGTCTTTTTTCGGTAGTCGTGCTGCTTCTCTGGGCTTTCTGGAGTGATAATTTGGGAATGGGCGCTCAAATGGTTCAGGGATTTATCCATTATCCAGGCTGGCTGATTATAGGATTGGGAATTCCACTATTTGCATTAACCAACGCCCTGGCTGAAGAATTTTATTTCAGAGGGGTGTTTCAAACCGCACTGAATTCAGTTCGTCTACCGAAAATGTGGGTGATATTTTTACAAGCGATTATTTTTGCAGCCGCCCCTTTTACTTCCGGTTTCCCGAATGGCGCGATTGGCTATCTCATGGTTCTGATTTATGGCACCATGCTGGGCTACTGAAAAGAACGAACCAATGGAATTTTCGCACCGTATATCGCCCATGTCATTGCCGATTTGACAATTGGATACTTTTTATATTTTTATGCCCTGAAAAATTTGCTCTAATTCCTGAAATCCATATCACGCATTACGAATCACGCATCACAATTCACCTGAAACAACTGCCTTTCTGACAATTCCAGTTTATAGTTCTTAATTTTTATAAAATCTTAACCAGATTTACCCTGGATTTTTCTTCAACAATTTTATGCAATGAATTGCCATGCGCATCCATCGTTACCACGGCAGGAAATCCTTCAACTTTTAATTCCCAGACCGCTTCCGGACTGCCAAATTGCTTCAAATGCACGCTGGGAACGGCTTTGACGCATTGTGCATAGATTTGTGCGGCGCCACCAATGGCATGCAAATAAACAGAACCATATTCCTGACAAGCCAGGCGCGTTTTTTCACCCATGCCACCTTTACCAATGACTGCCTTAATACCAAACTTTTTAATAATTTCATGTTGATACGGTTCCTCCCGAATCGAAGTGGTCGGGCCGGCGGCCATGACTTTAAACTCGCCACCATCTTCCAAAATTACCGGCCCACAATGGTAAATAATACCATTCTTGATAATGTCCAGTTCTCCCCCGTCATAGAGAAACTTATGAACCGCATCCCGTCCGGTAAACATGGTTCCGTTAATTAAAACCACATCCCCGACTTTCAATTGGCGAATATCCTCCGTCGTAAGTGGCGTATTTAGCGTTTTTATCGATTTTGCATCAACTTTAAATCCGGAGGTGATATTCAGCGGAATTTCAAACTCACCCGGCGTTTGATAAAGCCACTCGATTACTTCGCCATCAGTGGTCAATTTTACGCCACGACGACGAAAAGCCCAACACATATAAGCAATCGTCACAAAAAATGAAGCGGGCAGACGATTCCGGGCGCCAATTTTACAGCTTCCAATGGTCATTTTGCCACCAAAACCCATTGGGCCGATTTCTAATTGGTTCGATTCCGACATAATTTGCTCTTCCAACATTGCTAATTCGGGTACTGGATTTACATCATCAATTTCCCGCAAAAGCTGTTCTTTAGCAAATTCGTATCCCATGGCGCGATCACCACCGATACAGACACCTAAAAATCCAGGTCCACAGCCCTTCCCCTGTGCCTGAAAGATGGCATCCAGAATGCAGGCGCGTACACCCGCCAAATCACGACCGAATTTTTTCCCGTGAAATTCGCCCGGCAATTTATATTGGGTACTCATATTCTCGCACCCGCCGCCCTTTAAGATGAGCCGCATATCAATGTAGTCATTCTCCCACTGTTCAAAGTGGAAATTGGGATGCCCATGGCCCAAATTGTTACCAGTATTCTTACCAGTTAAGCTATCAACCGAATTTTGCCTTAAATAACCTTTTTCAGTTGCCGTGACCACACACTTTTTAATGACGTCTTTTAATTCAATCTGATTGACACCCACCGGCACCTGAATAAAAAACGACACGGTTCCGGTATCCTGACAAATCGGTTGCGAAAATTTTTTGGCCAGACCGATATTTTGAAGGACTAAATCGAGGGCAAATTCAGCCAGTTCGCCCTTCCTTTCCAGATCATGCCGAATCTCCAGCGTGCTTTCGATATCTGCCGGCAAAAAAGCAGAAGTTCGTCGAATGAGTTCAAGAATATTTTTTTCAAATTTTGTGTTAATCATGAATAACCTCCTCATCAATTTCAATAAAAAATGCACCTTTATGACTAAACGATCATCAAAAAATAGTGGATTGGCAGATGTGTTTATTTTGAAACAAATCTGAATACAATCGACTGAATAAATTTATGAGAAATGTAAGGAAATGTCAAGAAAAATATTACAAACGCTTCATAATAAATTTCTGCTGAATCAATTTTTTAAATTCAACAGTTAAATTAACGAACCGATGCTTAGCTTATTAATTTCTCAATGGTTAAGAGCATTTAAGGGTGTTTATTGTTAAAAAATCTTGACGAATGGAATAAAATTATTTTCATTTTGTCTAATTAGCAAAAGAAAGGGAATGCGGCGCTTGACTGACGAAGAAATAATTCATTCAATCAAAGCAGGAAAAACGGCTGCCTTTAAAGAATTGGTAAAACGCTATGAATCACGCGTGGCAGCTACTGTCATTGGAATGCTGGGCCATTGTCCCGAAGCTGAAGACGTTGGCCAGGAAACTTTCATCCGTTTTTATAATGGACTGAACAGTTTTCAGGGAAATTCGAGTGTGGCAACTTATTTAACTCGAATTGCGATCAATTTGTCACTGAATGAATTAAAGCGGCGAAAAAGAAGAGCATTATTCCTATACCCAAAGCCAGTGGAAGAGATGGGCCTGGCCAGTGATGATACGCTTTCCGCCCTGTTTGATGAAGAACGCGAAATCGTCCAAAAAGCACTTGATCAGTTGGACCCAAAATTTCGCATGGTTGTTGTCCTTCGTCTCATTGAAGGTTTTTCAACCGCCGAAACCGCTTCGATTTTAAAACTACCACCGGGGACGGTGCTTTCCCGGTTAGCACGCGCACAGGCAAAATTGAAAGAAATTTTAGTTACCAAATTGGGAGAAATAGAATGAATCGAGACATTATCAAAGTACTCTATCGGTCGTTTGATGGCGAGTTGACTCCCGATGAAAAAATAAAACTTAAGCTTGCCCTGCAAAATTCAAGCACGCTTCGTGCCGAAAAAAACCGAATTGAACAGTTAAGAAAAAGGCTGGGTTCCCAGACGAATTACGCATTTAAGCCTTTTTTTGCCGAACGCGTCATGCAAAAAATAATGGTTTTAACAGAAAGCAAACCAGTTCAGGAACTATTCTTTGAATCGCTCTATTCACTCTTTCGACCGGCTTTAATCGCCGTAACAATTTTATTATTTGCTTTGATATCCTATAATTTAAGTAAAAGTGACCAGATAACGCTGAATAAAGCGATTGCGCAACCAGAAGTTTCTCTGGAACAACTTTTAAATCCTGTTGAACTCCTGATTGAGGATTAATTTATGAATATTCGATTTAAAACATCTCTGATTGTATTGGTAACAATAATATTGGGTATCATCGCGGGTATACTAATCGAAAGAAGTATCCTCCACGAACGTTTCCGACGAAAATTTATGCAAAGCCGGGTTTCAGATGTCTTTAGAAGCCGTATGGAACAACTGATTAGCCCGGATAGCACACAGCAGGATACCGTTAGAAAAATTTTAGATAAGCATTCAAAAAGAATGGGTGAGACCGATTCGTTAATCCATACCCGGATTCAATCAAATTTGGATTCTTTAAAAAATGAATTAAAATACGTACTCCGTGAAGATCAGTTTAAACGTGTGGAAGAAAAAGTCGATCACCTCAAAAAATATCGCCGAAAACCACCACCAATGTCGGAAAAAGATTCTGAGAAAAATATTGGCGAAACACCCTGTCCACCACCCAACAGTCCCGATAACTCCAATCAAGAAAAATAACTGCCTCTTCTTATTGATGACACAAAGTCTACGCCTGAAAATAATCCCTGGAATTATTAAGTCGGTTACTACACGAAAATGAAATCTTTGCGTAGGAATTTAATATTCAGATTAACTTATGACATCCACCTAACATTCCACAAAATTTTCAGCCATATTGATTATAAAATCATTTCCGTCCTACCAATTGATAGCTCACGAAAGCCACCTGCCGACTATCGGGTGACCAGGAAGGGACATTAATCGTTCCCTGACCACCGAATAGATGGGCAATTATTTCAGGTTCCCTGCTATTTACAGACGTTAAACGCAAAAAAACGTCCTTGTTTGGAGGATGCCCGCTCACTGACTTGTTGTATGAGACGAAAACCAGCCATTTCCCGTCAGGTGAAGGATGGGCAAACCAGTCATTATAATCTTCACCAAAAGTAACCTGCTCCTGCTGAGAACCATCCGGTCGCATGCGCCAGATTTTCATGAGACTGGTTCGAACTGTATTGAAATAAATGTATTGACCATCGGGTGAATATTCAGGTCCATCATCCAGGCCTGGCGCTGTTGTCAGTCGTTTTTCCTTACCGCCGTCAACTGAAATAGTATAAACATCATATTCATCATTTCGTTGGGCACAGTAGGTCAATGTCTTTCCATCCGGCGACCAACCATGCCAATAAGAAGGCCCCAATGGTGTAATCTGCTTTGGAATACCGCCGGTTGCTGGCAAAGTGTAAATTATTGATTTATCTTCAGGTGAGTGACTAATGGCCAGCATTTTGCCATCCGGAGAAAATCCATGATCATTATTACATTTATTGGCAAAATCAGTATTTAAAATCTGCGGTGCGCCACCACCAACCGGTATGGTGAAGAGTTTTCCATTACTGTTGATAATAAAATATGTGCCATCACGGGACCAGTTGGGCGCTTCAAAATGTTCGTTGGCCTGATAAATTATATTTCGTTCGCGTGTTTGAATATCAATAACCTCCAGTGTACTTTGAATCAGGCGTTTCTCTTCTGGAATTATACCGAATGTGTCCATTTTAACTTCTGAAAAAATAGCCGTCTCTTTCGTCGTTGAATCGTGTGAACAAACCACAAGACCCGCATAAACCGAATCCATCAGGTTAATTGAGATTGAACCCACCGGTTGCAACTTTTGATGGGGACGCGCAACCGCCAATGAGAACAAATTTCCATGACGTTCCAGGCGAATAGCGGCGGGTGCCTTAATTGGAGATTTTATTTCCTGTGTCTCCCCACCCTTTTCGCGGCGAAATTGAAGAGAAATCAGGCTATCGCCATGAACAACCGCATCGATGTAGGGGGAATCAGGCGTTAAATCCTGCCGAACCATCCAGCCGGCTTTTCGGTGGGGATGCATGCCGGAACCTTCCCAGGCAATTTCGGTGCTTAAACACAAATCTCCCGCGACTTTTCGCCAGACGAAATAAAAGGCATCCGTTGTTCCCCAAATATTTTCACCACTCCCGGTTATTTTGTAGATCTTTTCGATTTCATTAAATTTTACCAATCCTGGTATTTTAATGGCCCCCACATTGGTTGTTCCGGTAAATTCACCCACCTGATCGTTTTGAGCACAAAACATTACTCCCAAAAGCAGCAGTAACATCAATTGAAAAATTATTTTGTCGTCATTGATAAAATAGTTTCGATTCATCGATAACCTCCTTTAATTACCTGGTTATTTAAATTATAAAAATCATTTTAATGATATTCAATGAAATTTTATAAGATATAAATGAAAAATTCAGCAAATTACGCCAACTTCGCTTACCTCAAAGGGTTAATTTTAAATTTTCGAATATCTTTTTTCAAAAATTTTCGTATCAATAGATTCAAATCCGAATTCCTTTTTAAATTTATCATTAAAATTTGGGAGGCTTCATGCGAAAATCGTTTATTTTTAATGTTGTTTTTAGCAGTCACTATTTTTTGTCTAAATGCCCAACAAAATCCCCCTTCATTAACAGTTGAACCACTAACCCAAAATTAATTTAAGCTGACTTATGCGGCGAATCGCACCGGTAATTTAGTTGTTTCGGTAGGTAATGATGGCATTTTATTGGTTGCTACCGGTACGCCGGCTGTTGGCGAACCTTTATTAAAGGAATTAAAAAAATTTGAAGGGAAGGAGGTAAATACTATCATTAATACTCATTTTCATCAGGATCATACTGGCGGAAATATTGCTTTTGTATCATCTGCAAAAATTATTGGACATCAAAATATCCGACCGCTCTTGACTACTGGTGCTAAAAAACTATCGTAAATCATTGGAAATTAATCCGCAGAATACCAATGCGGTACAGGCACTTCAAAAACTGGAAGGCAAATGAGTTGATTTTGCAAATGGCACTGAACCGTATGAAACGACTCAAATGACACTCATCGGCCTTATATTTTTTGCCTTATACTTCAAGTCCCGCCACTTTCATTTCGGCTTTTGCCCACTGCAAATCCCGTCTGAAGGCGTCCAGCACTTTTGATTTTTCGATTGTAAATTCCCGATGCCCATGCTCAACGCCCCCAAGGGGATATTCATAATGCAAAATGACCACCTCAGTTTTTCCAAAAGTTTTGACTAATCGGAAAAACTCCTTCCAATTGACCATCCCTTCGCCCAGAGGACAGTTGATGAGTTGCCACCCTTTGCTGGTTTTTTCCCAATAAAAATCTTTCAAAACCAGAGTTCGGGCAAAAGGGGCGATGAGTCGATAGTAAACCGGCCAGATATTTGCCCCTTCCACGGTTGCATGGCGCACATCAAATTGAACACCGATCCAGCGGGAATCACGTTCTTTAATTGTTTCCCAGAGATCCCAAATGGCAGCACCAAATCGATTATTGCCGGAATGATTTTGATAGGCACCATGTATTTTATATTTTTGATTTAATTCCATCAAGCCATACATTTTTTGTTTAATTGATATTAATTGCTCCGGAATTCCCTTTTTTTCATGATAACCAAAGTAACCAAGACGATAATACGCAACGCCGGCCTGGCTGGCAGTTTTAAGAATTTTTTGTGTCGTTTCTTTTTCACTATCATCGATAGCGGTCGTCAGGGTAAAAATTTCTGTTCCAGCCTTTTTTGCAGCTTCAACCGCCAATGGCAAATCTTTTTCAACATTTTTTGGCAAAACATGCCCATCAGGTCGGACAGTTAAGTCGATTCCATCAAAGCCAAGTTCAGCTACCGTTCTCGCCATTTCGGTGTAATCTAACCAGTGTAACTGTTTGGAAAATATACAAAATTTTATTTTTTGTGTATTTTGCGTGTCCAAAAAATTTTGTCCTTTTGAATAAACTGAAGTGGCTCCACCAAGAAGCGCTACCGTCCCCAAGGCAGAACCCATAAATTTACGACGGGATAAATTTATTGAAACAGAAGATGTATCCGGTTGCATTCTTATTCTCCTCAAACAAAAAAATTAATTTCAATCCTTACTCTTCAAATATCAAGTTATACAATCGTAATTGAAAGCGTTGTATTATTGACGACTTTTTCCAGATTCCTTCGAAACATCTTTAAAGCTTTGGGTAACGCTTGCATAATATCACTGGCAATCATTCCATCTTCGCCTTTTTTTCGGGCAGCCAGGTCGCCAGCAAATGAATGGATAAAAACGCCGGTCCGAACCGCATCTTCAAGAGCCAAACCAATACCTTTCATGGCGGCAATTGTTCCGGTTAAGAGATCGCCGCATCCAGCCGTTGCCATGCCGGGATTGCCGGTGGTATTGATAAACACTTTTCCATCCGGATACCCGATGAGCGTATGCGCCATCTTCAAAACAACAATCGCATTGAGCTCCTGAGTCGTCTTTTGGAGCAATTCTACCGGATTTTTAATAATTTCACCATATTCTCGTCCTGTTAATCGCATCATTTCACCCGGATGCGGCGTTAAAATAGTTGCGCCCTGACGCTTTTTTATACAGGTTGTATCGCCAGCCACTGCCGTTATCCCATCCCCATCGATTAAAACCGGAACCGAACATTTTTCGACAATCGTTCGGACCAACAACTGAGTCTCTTCATTCAAAGATAAGCCAGGACCAATAACAACGAAATCAACAGAATCACCAATATCCAGGAGTAGCTCTGTGTTTTCCAAGGCAATCGCGCCATCGTCCGTTACATTAAGCGGAAAGAGCACAAGTTCAGGTGCCATCGAACCCAGAAAGGATGAATAACTTCCTGGCATGGCCAGATACGATAAACCGCCACCGGCTTTTAAAAAAGAGAGTGCTGCAAATCGAGGCGCGCCTAAATAACTGGCTGAGCCAGCGATAAATAGCGTTTTGCCATAATCTCCTTTATGTGTTTGCGGCAAACGAACCGGCGGAGTTGCTGGAAAATTGATTTCGACTTTAATATCAGGTGAAAGGAGTGAGTTCAGGGGGAGTGAAATCGTGGAATAATATAATTTACCGCCGAATTCAAAACCAGGATAGAGCAAATTTCCTAATTTGGGAAGGCCAAAAGTAATCGTGTGGCTGGCAAGGATAGCCTGTCCCATTATTTCCCCTGTATCACCATTTATTCCGGATGGAATGTCCACACTAAATACCAATTTATGAGCAGCATTGATAACATTTATTATTTGTGCCGGTAAATCTTTGATTTCGCGGTCCAGGCCGGTGCCAAACATTGCATCGACAATGGCATCCGCCTCGTCAATTTCCCCTTGTACATCATCGATATTAGCGACAACTTCCATTTCAATGTTTAATTTTTTAGCAATCTCATAATTTTTTTTCGCAGCACCTTTAAATTTTTCAGGCTCCCCTAACAAAAACACCTTTACCAGTCCCAGATTCGACTGTAATTTTCGGGCAACCACCAGTCCATCACCACCGTTATTCCCGATTCCACACAAAATAACAAAAAAGGCACCCTGGACTCGCATTTCGGTGCTGATGACCTGGTAAACGGCATTCCCGGCATTTTCCATTAAAATTTCTTCACTCATTTTAAAATCGTGTATTGCCGACTGATCGATTTGTCTTATTTCTTTAATATTCGCGACTTTCATGGTTTAATTTCCTCTCAATTGATGGTATTTCCCTTTTCAGAGCTACCTTGATAATGAAAATAATCATCTGATGTTAACAATTTATAAATTAATTGACAAATATGAAACAGATTAGTATATTTTATTTGGGTTCCAGCGTTTAAGGTTCACAGTTCCATGCCAAAGATCTGATGAATTGATAAAAACAAATCAAATTTTTGCCCAGATACGTACCGGTGAACCATCGGCGCCGGCATATTTTATGGGTGACACAACCATTTCCGTGCGTTTTCCAATGAGTTCGTCTGGAATCAGAATGTTTTCGATGATTAAGCATTCATTTCCCAGCAAAATATGATGGATGGGGAGATTGGTTGCGTCCATGGGATCAACCGAAATGGTATCCATCCCCAAAATTTTAATGTTTTGCGAAACGAGAATTTGAGCAGCCTCATTGGTTAACACCGGATAATCTGAAAAATAAGAACTATCTGGCCATTTATGGCAATAATGAGTCGCCAGAATTATTATTGGACAATTATTTATGAGTGATTTATTTTTTTGTATCAAGTCTTTATCAATAAAAGACTTACAGGATCGGCAATCCAGAAAAGCAGCCTGACCCCAAAATGTTTCCGGTGCGAATTGGTCGAGGCTCTTGCCATCCGGTATAAGATGGGCTGGTGCATCAAGATGGGTTCCAACATGCGAGGTGAATGTAAATTGCGTCTCGTTAAAACCATTTACCGCCAGCGTGCTCACTTTTTTAATCTGCAGAGGTTGGGTACCCGGATAAAGTAACATTTCAGGATGCATTTGATGACTGAGATCGAAAACGCTTGTGTTCATTTTCTTATGTATTTCCTTTTTATTTAGAACAAACTGAATCGATTTTATAGCAAAATATTAATGAATTGAACTGTGAATTTCAAGGAAAAAATGATGGAATCGACATTTCAACCACGAAAAAAAATACTCAACTCGGTATTAATTAAACCAGCCGGGCCTGATTGCAATATGGCGTGCACCTATTGCTTCTATCTCGAAAAATCTGAATTATTCAAGACCCAGTCAGTTCACCGGATGAGCGATGAAATTGCCAGCGAGACTATCCGTCAGGTGATGCAACAGGGGGGACAACAGGTCTCCTTTGGCTGGCAGGGAGGCGAACCGACGCTCATGGGGGTGAAATTCTTTGAAAATTGCATCAACTGGCAGCAAAAATTTGGCCGCCCGGGACAGGTGGTGGGAAATGGCCTGCAGACCAATGGCATCCTGATCAATAAAAAATGGGCTAATTTTCTGCATGATGCCAAATTTCTGGTGGGATTGTCCTTAGATGGACCACAACATATCCATGATCGCTATCGAAAACGACGGGGTGGTCAATCCAGTTGGGCGCGGGTGGCGCGTGCCAGGGATATTATGCTCGATACCGGTGTAGAAGTGAATGCTTTGATTGTTGTAAATGATTATTCCGTCAAATTTCCGGAGGAAATTTATCAATATCATAAAGAAAATGGCCTGGTCTTTATGCAATTCATTCCCTGCGTGGAACCGGATCCATTTAATCCCGGTCAGGCAGCTTCTTTCAGCGTTTCCGCAGCGGATTATGGCGTTTTTCTCTGTAAACTTTTCGATCGCTGGATAAACGATTTTGAAGATGGTCGCCCAACAACTTCCGTTCGCTGGTTTGATTCGCTTTTTTATACCTATGTCAATTTACCGGCCCCCGAATGCACGCTATATCCGGAGTGTGGAATTTATGTGGTCATTGAACATAATGGCGACGTCTATTCCTGTGACTTTTTCGTTGCTCCTGAATGGCGGCTGGGGAACGTCATGGAGGGGAATCTGGTTGATTTTTTAAACAGTCCTTTACAAAATCATTTTGGACGGGTTAAATCAAATTATCCCCCCGAATGTATTGACTGCATCTGGCTGCCTCATTGCTGGGCGGGATGTCCCAAAGACCGCCAATCCGATGTTCGAGATAACGGTTCCAATCATTTTTGCCAATCATATAAAGTCTTTTTTGAACACGCTGATAAAAAATTTCGCGAGTTAGCCGATAAGTGGATTAAAGAGCAACGGCTTCTTCGCGCACAACCTTATCTAAAAACCACCGGTCGAAATGATCCTTGTCCCTGCGGGAGTGGCTTAAAATTCAAAAAGTGCTGTGGAAGTAAAATTTAGGTGTTTGGATGGTAGCATTTTAGGGTGTTAATAAGGATGTTAAAAATTATTTCGGATTATTAGTTGGAAATTCGGATGCTAATTTTTATAAACTTCCGCTCATAGCTAAAAACCTACCGCCTAAAAAGCTAATCACACAAAAATCTGCGGTTACTTTTTCGACATTTAAATGTAGGACTCACCCTCATTTCGCATATAATCCACCCGTCATTTCCAGCCAATCGGCAATCACATTGGTCGCCTGAATAATATCATTATTTGAAACATCTAATTCGAGAACGGGGAGCATTGATTCTCGAACCAATGTTCTCATCAATTCCTGTTCTTTGATAAAAATGTCCAGATCATCATATTGGCCAGGATTTCCGGACACTTTCAACCGCTCTTTGCGTGCCTGGACAAATGATTCGGGACGGCGATAACAAAAAACCAGGTGAAAACCCAATGCGAAAAGTCGTTCTTCTAACCATTTAAAGTCATAATTTTTTTGGTATTTTTGGAATTGAAACATTTTGGTGGATAAATGAAACCGATCAATAATCCACGAATAATAACGCAATAACTCAAATAGTCGCACCCAGGTTTGATAAGTTTCCATCGCCATCGCCTCTTCCTGCGGTTCAAAATTAATGAGTCCCCGACCCCAGGGAAAATTGGTAAAGGCACACCATTCTCCGGAGATAAGTGGCGAGTGATAACGATATTTTCGCGGCCCCACAATTCGGGGATGCTCATTAAGTGAAAAAGCGCTCTCTGTTTTAAAAGTGAGTCGGGTTCCTTCTAAAATAATTTTTGGACATAATTTAGCAGACATTGATTTTTTCCTTGGTTTTGTAAAATATTTTTTATACGGTTAATTGTCAGATTTAGTTCTTTCATTTTATCAATAAAAAAATGGTAACATTATCATTACATTTTCGTAATCAGCAAGTTAGGTTTCAAAATCTGTATTTTAATTAACTTCACTCTTAAACGATGACTCAGGAGGTCATAATGCATCGATCCAAATCCTTAATCTGTTTTATCCTATCCTTATTTTTTATTATTAATCTGGCGCAAGCTGCCGAAATCGACATTCCGTACAAAAAATTTGTGCTCGATAATGGCTTGACACTCATTGTCCATGAAGATCACAAAGCGCCGATTGTGGCAGTTAATGTCTGGTATCACGTGGGTTCGAAGAATGAAAAGGAAGGCAAAACTGGCTTTGCCCATCTTTTTGAACACTTGATGTTCAATGGGAGCGAAAATTTCAACGATGACTATTTTAAAGCATTGGAAAAAGTGGGGGCCACTGATTTAAATGGTACAACCAATGAAGATCGCACCAACTATTTCCAGAATGTCCCAACGCCTTCCCTGGATCTCGTGCTCTGGATGGAATCTGATCGCATGGGACATCTTATTGGTGCCATTGACCAGGCAAAATTGGATGAACAGCGGGGGGTGGTTCAAAATGAAAAACGACAAGGTGAAAATGAACCCTATTCGCTGGCAGACGAGTTAATTGCCACAAACTGTTTCCCGGTTGGACATCCATATTCATGGACGGTGATTGGTTCAATGGAAGATTTAACTGGTGCTTCCCTTGAAGATGTACATGAATGGTTTAAATCTTATTACGGTGCCGCAAATGCCGTATTATCGATTGCGGGTGATATTGATCCCGAAACAGCGAAGAAAAAAGTTGAACAGTATTTTGGTGACATTCCTTCAGGTCCGCCCGTCACCAAACATGACGTTTGGGTAGCCAAACGCACGGGCACTCATCGCCAGATAGCTCAGGATCGTGTCCCGCAAGCGCGCATTATGAAAATCTGGAATATCCCGCAATGGGGCTCTGCTGATGCGGATTACCTTGATTTAGCCAGTGATGTATTAGCCTCGGGAAAGACCTCACGGCTTTTTAAAAGACTGGTCTACACTGATCAAATTGCAACCAGGGCGGCTGCTTTTGTTGATCTGCGGGAGATTGGTGGATTATTTACAATTCAAGCCGATGCCAAACCCGGCGTCAGTCTGGAAAAAGTCGAACAGGCCATCGATGAAGAACTGGCAAAATTCCTGGCAGAAGGTCCAACTGAAGCTGAATTAAAACGTATTAAAACCCAGTATGTAGCAAATTTCATTCGTGGGAGTGAACGAATTGGTGGCTTGGGCGGAAAATCTGATATTCTGGCCCGAAATGAAGTTTTTACCGGCAATCCAGAATATTATAAAACCACTTTAAATCGCGTACAAAATGCGACTGCTGATAATCTATTGAACGCGGCAAAAACCTGGCTTTCCGATGGTGTTTATATTCTGGAAATCCATCCCTTTCCGGATTATAAAACAGTCGCTTCAACCGCTGATCGGAGCAAACTTCCCGCTGAATCTGGAACCTCTCCCAAAGTGCAATTTCCCGCTCTTCAGCGAAAAACTTTATCAAATGGTTTAAAAATCATTCTGGCGGAACGGTCAACAATTCCAGTGGTCAATTTTAATTTAATGGTTGATGCGGGCTATGCCGCTGATCAATCAGCGCGACCCGGTACAGCAAGTCTGGCGATGGATATGATGGATGAAGGAACCGCTACCCGCTCTGCCCTCCAAATTAGTGAAGAACTCGCCATGCTGGGAGCGCAACTTGGTACCGGCTCGAATCTGGATGTTTCTACTGTTTTTCTATCCGCCTTGAAGGACAATCTGGATGCGTCGCTGGATATTTTTGCCGATGTTATTCTGAATCCTTCATTCCCGAAAGATGAATTCACCCGACTTCAAAAACAACGCCTGGCCGGAATTCAACAGGAAAAGGCATCTCCGATTTCAATGGCCATTCGGGTATTCCCGAAACTAATATTTGGCTCAGGACATGCCTATAGTAATCCCTTTACTGGTTCCGGAAATGAGGCTTCGGTTTCAAAAATGACCGTTTCAGATTTGCAGAAATTTCATCAGGAATGGTTTAAACCAAATAATGCCACTTTAGTGGTGGTTGGTGCAACCACAATGAATGAGATGGCACCAAAATTGGAGAAACTCTTCGCAAATTGGAAAAAAGGAAAAGTCCCCGCCAAAAATATTGGCGAAGTGAAATTAGCTGCTTCTTCAGAAGTCTACTTAATTGATAAACCAGGTGCGCAGCAATCAATGATCCTCGCCGGGCACATCGCCCCGCCAAAATCGCATCCGGAAGAGATTGCCATGGATATGATGAATCTGACATTCGGTGGCAAATTTACTTCCCGAATTAATATGAATCTGCGAGAAGATAAACACTGGACCTATGGCGCCCGAAGTCTGTTTTTAGCTGCTCGGGGACAACGACCTTTTATCGCTTATACCCCGGTTCAAAGCGATAAAACCAAAGAAGCCATCATCGAAATTAAAAAAGAATTCAGTGATATTATTTCTACCCGGCCCGTAACAGCCGATGAATTCAGTAAAACGCAGGAAAACGAAGTTTTACGATTACCCGGCTCCTGGGAAACCGCCAATGCTATCGCAGGTTCTATCGGTAATATCGTTCAATTTAATTTGCCGGATAATTATTATCAGACCTATCCTGAAAAAGTTAAAAATTTGAAATTAGCTGATGTCGTAAAAGCCGCCAAAACAGTCGTTCGTCCGGAAAATGTCACCTGGATAGTTGTTGGCGACAGGGAAAAGGTTGCTCCAGCAATTAAAGAACTGGGCTTTGGCGAAATCAAGCTAATTGATACCGATGGAAATCCCGTAAAATAAAATTTTATTTCCTCAAATTTCTCTGAACAGGATTTACAGGATGATTTGGATAATAGAAAATCCAGTAGCATCAGGTAAATCCTGTCTCATTGTTTATTTTTCCTCATTAAGTCAACTTCATTTTTCCCGTCTCGACCACTAATTCGCGGATTTGGAACAATATATTTAACCTGGCGTAACATTTTAGATTTTTTGACATTTCTCTAATTTTATAAAAATTTGATTTTCAAAAGTATTCGAGTTGATAAAGATCGTTTCTAACTTGTCAAGCGATTCTGCAACAAAATTGAATTGAGTTGTACAAAAATGAAACAATAGAATCATTCAGGAATGATTTATAAAAATAGCTAAAACAGGAAAACCAATGAACCTAAAAATTTCCATTCCTTATGAAAAGTATAAATTAGATAATGGATTGACGCTAATTGTTCATGAAGATCATAAAGCCCCGATTGTCGCGGTCAATCTCTGGTACCATGTTGGTTCTAAAAATGAAAAGCCCGGAAAAACCGGCTTTGCTCATCTTTTTGAACATTTAATGTTCAATGGCAGCGAGCATTTTGATGATGATTACCTGGAAATTATGGAAAGCATTGGCGCCACCGATGTCAACGGCAGCACCAGCGAAGATCGCACGAACTACTTTCAGAATGTCCCCACGTCCGCACTTGATGTCGCACTCTGGATGGAATCGGAACGTATGGGGCATCTGTTAGGGGGCTTAACCCAGCAAAAAGTTGACGATGAACGAAATGTCGTGATTAATGAAAAACAGCAATTTGAAAACGAACCTTATGGCATCGTCGATGGATTAATTTTAAAAAATATCTTTACACCTGGACATCCCTACTCCTGGCCAATCATTGGCGAGATTGAAGATCTAAATGCTGCCAAATTCGAAGATTTCCAGACCTGGTTCAAGACTTATTATGGGGCGGCAAATACGGTCCTGGTCATTGCCGGTGATATTGAAACGAAAAAAATACGGAAACAAGTGGAAAAATATTTTGGGGATATTCCAGCCGGGCCGCCATTGATTCATCATCAGGAATGGATTGGTAAACGTTCAACCTCGCATCGACTTCTCGTTTCGGACCGGGTTCCGCAATCGCGAATATATCGTGCCTGGAATGTGCCCCAATGGGGAACTGCGGAAGGGACTTATCTCGATCTGGTAGCCGATATTCTGTCCACGGGTCGAAATTCACGCTTTTATAAACGACTGGTCTACGAGGATCAGCTTGCTACCAGCGCCCATGCCTATATTGATTTATGTGAAATCGCCGGTATTTTTTATGTGGAAGCATCGGCGCGTCCCGGGGAAAATTTAAGCCAGGTTGAATCCATTTTAAATGAAGAATTACACCGTTTTCTCCAGGATGGACCAACCGAGGTTGAATTACAGCGGGTTAAAATTCAGTATCTTTCCAATTTTGTTCAAAAAATTGAACGAATTGGCGGATTTGGCGGAAAATCAGACATTCTGGCAAAAGGGGAAACTTTCGCCGGAAATCCGGATTATTATCAAACCTTTTTGCAACAAATTCATGAAACCACGGCACAACAATTAATCGAAGTTGCTCGTAAATGGCTTTCCAATGGCGATTTTAGGTTGGAAGTCCAACCTTTTCCGGAATATAAAACTGGCCGAAGCCGGGTAGATCGTTCCCGGATCCCGATTCCAGCCAAAACACCAAGAGCAAAATTTCCGCATTTAGAACATGCAAAACTGTCGAATGGATTGGAAATTATTCTGGCCCAACATGATGCTGTTCCAGTGGTGACCATGAATTTGGTAATCGATGCCGGCTATGCTGCGGATCAAAATTTTCAACCCGGAACGACAGAGCTTGCTATCAATATGTTGGATGAAGGAACTCATACCCGAACTTCGTTAGCGATCAACGAGGCGTTTTCTCTTCTGGGAGCAGATCTGGGAAGTGGCTCCAATCTGGATACTTCGGGTATATATTTGACTGTTTTGAAAGAAAACTTAAGCGCCGCACTCGATATTTATGCTGATATTATTCAAAATCCAATTTTTCCGGAAAAAGATTTTTATCGGTTGAAGAAATTACAGCTAATTCAGATCAAACGCGAAAAATCTTCACCAAGCCAGATCGCACTTCGTCTTTTTCCCGAAGTACTCTATGGCACAAACCATATCTATGGCAAGCCTTTCACCGGCTCAGGATTCGAAACAACTGTCGCCAAAATTACACGTGAGGATTTGATAAAATTTCATCAAACCTGGATTCATCCAGCGAATTGTAAACTGATTGTTGTGGGATCAATTACCTCAAACGAAATCGTTCCGCCACTGGAAGCTGTTTTTAAAAATTGGAAACCAAAGCCCATTCAGGAAAAAGTGATTCCGCCCGTCGATTTTCAATCCCCGCAGATTTATTTGATGGATAAACCCGGCTCGCTTCAATCGTTAGTGATTGCTGGCCATATTGCGCCGCCGAAAGCCCATCCGGATGAAATTGCTTTTGAAATTTTTAATAATATTCTGGGAGGAAATTTTACTTCGCGCTTAAATTTGAACTTGCGGGAAGCAAAAGGCTGGAGCTATGGAATTGATTCCAGTATCATTGATGCCCGTGGTCAGCAGCCCTTTCTCATTTATGCACCCGTACAAACAGATAAAACGGCTGAATCGATCCTGGAAATTATGAAAGAACTCCATGAAATTAAAACAAATCGGCCAGTGACGGCGGAAGAATTTATCAAAGCCCGGGACAACCAAATTTTGCAACTTCCGGGTGCCTGGGAAACCAAAAACGCCATTGCCTATTCGATTCATAAATTGGTTCGATTTGGATTATCCGATGACTATTATCAAACTTATACCGATCGGGTCGAAAGCCTGACGCTGGATAAAATTAATGACGCCGGGCAAAAATTGGTTCATCCGGATAAGCTGATCTGGATTATTATCGGTGATCGCGAACAGATAGAAAGCAAAATTCGGTCGATTAATTTAGGAAAGTTAAATTTTATTGATGTCGATGGAAATTTGGTTGAGTCCTGAAATGAAAAGAGAATATAATTCTGATTTCAGAACAAGGATAAACGATTTAAAATTTTGGAAGTTTACCTTCTGAAACCAAAAAATCGTTAATCGGAAATCGTTAATCCATTTTTTCCAATAGCTAATCCCATCTAAAGGCCTCTTCACGCGCTTCTTTCTTTTCGATTCGGATGCGCTCTTTAAAATCGAATACCGCCTTGTGAAGCGCCCATTTTAACTCAAAAGTTGAAGTATCCGCCGTTCTGACACGATCACCGGTATGACTGCTCACCTCGAAGTAATATCGTTCATCTTCATCCTGCATCAATTCCACCTTGAAGTAATCATGCGGTTCACCATCTCGCTTGAAATTTTTTTTACTCCCATAAACTTCCCACCAGGTATCACTCCGACGATATCCGTATTTTTTACCAAAGTAGCGAAAGAATCCTCCCCAATACGCACACCCAACATCATCCAGCAGCCGATGGACACGACCTTCCAGTTCACGCATTTTTGAGTTAAAGTGTCGTTCGCGCCGGCGTCCCTTTTCCAGGATCCGCTTCTGTTTCTTCATATCAGCGCGATTTTTCTCTTTAAAATCATCCAGCCAGGCGGAACAAAAATAAAGATAGAATAATCCGAATAAAGTGGTGAAAATAATAATTGGAAGACGGATGGAAATAAGCAAGGCCGCGACTTCGTTTAATTGAAAAACCTTACCGATAATTTCGGGTAAAATTGCCGCTAATACCGGCCCCAGAATTAACAAAATGATGCCTTTTTCACGATTTGTGGACATACTTTTCCCTTTAAATTGAGTGAATTTCAACAATCAACGGCAGGCTGCATGAAATCGCCTTGATGTTTTCCTGTTTATTGATTGCGTCCGATTTCCCGAATTTGAAGGAATTTTGATGCAGGTCATCCTGGCCTAAAATTCACACGCTGTATTAATTTAATTTTTCAACGCCTGAATAAGAATCTGTCTGGTTCATTGAAGATTAGATTCCCAGTTGCCATTCTGTCCAAGAAGTCCGTATACTGAAGTTCGCATTTTCATGTGGATAAGAATATAAAATACTCCTTTTATATCGAAAAGTCAATAGGAAATTTATAAATCAGCAAAAATTTAGTAAATTTTTTAATTTATGAACTGCAAAAACTTTTAACTCAATTACTGAAATTTAATCATGGATTATGAAAAAATACCCCCTAATTCTGAAAATCGTCAGCCAAAGCATAAAAAAACCGCAGAAATAAATTTGACCTTCATAATTTACGAATCAAATGTCTGCTACCATTTTTCAATCCAATATCGTGTTGGAACAAAAGCATCATTTCGGCGTGAGGTCGTTATAATCCCCTCATCATCAAAATAAATAAGAAGGATGACCAATATGAAATTACTTTTCTCGGAATACAAATCTGATTATATTCATTACATCTTTCCCTATGCGATCTGGGCTATTCCTGAAGCCGGAGAAACACCCGGAATAATTTTTCAAAATGGCTTTTTACCGTCCAATTATAAGCTCGAACGTTTTTATCTCTGCCGACAAATTCGGATCAAGTTAGCTGATTTCGTTCCATCCTCTGAAAATCGCCGGATTTTGCGCAAAGGAACGGGTATTCATTATGAATTAATTTCACGCGACAACTTCGACTATTCCGCCCAACGGCGTGAATTTTGTAAAACCTATGCTGACATTAAATTTGGCAAAGATGTGATGTCCTATCAACGACTGGATTTACTCTTTAATTCACGGGTTTTTTCGCATGCACTACGATTTATCGATACAACATCAGATAATGAGGTCGGCCTGGTGTCGCTCTATCTGGAACCACCCACGATGGCGTTTTATTACTATGCCTTCTACGATCTGAATTATTATTCGCGGAACCTGGGTATGTATATGATGACCTCCGCGGTTGAATTTTTCCAGCTCCAGCAATTTAAATATCTCTATCTCGGTACCTGCTACTCCCCCAATGCCCTTTACAAAACCCAGTTTGCCGGTTTCGAATTTTTTAATGGCTTTTCCTGGTCAAATAATTTAAAAGAGTTAAAATATCTGATTCAACGCGAAGATTCGGTAATTACCCAGCATCTGCTGGAAACCGAAAGCTATCGGGAGCGATTTTATGAGGGCAAATTAGAAAATATTGCCGAAGCGGGGGGATTCAGGGTCATTCAGTCATGATATTCATGAAACCTTACTATTTGGATTTCGTAGTTTATGCGTATTAAAAGCTACACCACAAATTTCGCAGATTGCACAGACTTTCATCTGCGAAATCCAGAAAATCGGCGATCAATTTTGATCGAATAATGAAAAATGGAGAACTCATGAAAATAACCATATTGAATGGAAATCCTGATGGTAATTTTTCAGCGTTTGATGCCTATCTGGATAATTTCAGTCAGGAATAGAACAAGCAAAATCAGCAGGTAGCCCATCTGAAATTACGCGATCTGAATATCAAATACTGTATCGGCTGCAGGGACTGCTGGGTGAAGACACCGGGCGAATGTTTCGTTAAAGATGACTCGGCTATCGTTTGTCAGGAGAGGATCAACTCCGATTTTATTTTATTCGCCTCACCAGTCATTATGGGCTTTACAGCATCACTGATGAAAAAGATGCCGGATAAGACCATTCCACTGCTGCATCCCTATATCGAACTCGATCATGGCGAATGTCATCATCAGAAGCGCGATACAAAATATCCCACGCTGGGTTTATTACTCGAAAAAGGGGCAGATACCGATGCGGAAGATATTGAAATCATCAATCAGGCCATGCGCCGATATGCCCTGAATTTTAAAAGCAATTTGCAATTTACCAGATTTTCCACCGATTCAATTACGGAGGTGTGTGATGCGATTAACCGTATTTAACGGCTCCCCACGCGGCAAGGGCAGCAACTCCAAAATTCTGATGGAGCAATTTGTAACGGGTTTTCAGGAAAACAATGAAAACAGCCATGAAATCGCCTATCTCAGTCGAACCGGCGATCAGGAGAAATTCGTAGAAATTTTTCGTAATGCCGAAATGGTGCTGCTGATTTTTCCGCTCTATACCGATGCCATGCCCGGTATCGTCAAGCACTTCATCGAATCGCTGGCGCCTTTTTGCGGTCGGCCCAATAATCCACCTATTGGCTTTATCATCCACTCCGGCTTTCCCGAAGCGATTCACTGCCGCGCACTGGAAAAATATCTCGAAAAACTGGCCAGACGTCTGGATTCCCCCTATCTGGGAACGGTTATTAAAGGTGGAACAGAAGGTATTCAGATTCAATCAGCCGGAATGACGCGTAAGCTATTTACTGCCTTCTATCAACTGGGTCGATATTTCGCCCAAAATCAGCAATTTGATCCCAATATTGTTCAAAAATTCACCAAACGCGAACGTTTTCCCCTCATCGGCCGAATGATATTCACCATTGTGAATTTTATAACTTATCGCGAAGCGACAGGAGATGCATTCCCACGCCGGAGCGTGGGAACGAGAAGAAGTCCGGTGGCGGAGCCTGTCGAAGCCCGGTGGTTGAGCCTGGAATCTCGTTCCCACGCTCCGGCGTGGGAACGAGAAGAAGTCCGGTGGCGGAGCCTGTCGAAGCCCGGTGGTTGAGCCTGGAATCTCGTTCCCACGCTCCGGCGTGGGAACGAGAAGCACAAGAAAAAATTAATCCTGATACGGCCTGGCAAAACTGCTTTGATAAGCCCCATTTTTCTTTAACAACAGATTCCAGTACAGATTCGTGATACCGGTCCAGGAAAGCATGGTGAATATCATTCGCCCGATGAGGGAAAAACGTTCGCGTTTGGTTTATTTTGGCTTTTGGGGAAATTAGTATTGAATTTGGTTGAATTTTTCGATAAATTTGTTATATTAAAATAGCTAAATTTTTTTAAATTGAACTAAAAAGACTGCCACTTCATCCTAAAAATCAAGTTGAGTCCTTTTTATGTTAAGTCAAGAAGAACTTATAAATATAATGCATGATCTGGAATCCGATCGAATTGAACGGACAAAAGCTACTACCGACACGGATAAATTTTGTGAGGCTATCTGTGCTTTTTCAAACGATTTTCCAAATCATAAAAAAAACGGATACTTATTACTCGGTGTCACCAATGAAGGTAATTTATCCGGTCTCAAAGCGACTGATAAATTATTAAAAGATTTGGCTTCAATCAAAACGAGTGGAAATATATTGCCCCAACCAGCGATGACGATTCAACCTTATCATCTGGATGGGGGAGATATCATTGTAATTGAAGTTTTTCCGGCCATTCATCCGCCGGCACGTTACAAAGGAAAAATCTGGATTCGAACTGGTCCAACCCGTTCAATCGCCAATGAGACTGAAGAACGGATACTCATCGAAAAAAGAACTTCTACTGCCAGGACGCACGATGCGCGCCCATGTCCTGGTTCAAAATTGAACGACCTGAGTTTGGACCTTTTTAAGATTATTTACCTCCCTCAAGCTGTTGACACCGATACGGTAGCCAAAAACAACCGAAGTATTGAACAACAGCTCGCTGCTCTTCGATTTTATGATTTAGTCTATAATTCACCGACTTATGCCGGAATAATTATTTTCGGAACGAATCCACTATTTTACTTACCTGGCGCATATATTCAATATGTGAGATTTAATGGAACAGATGTAACGGCAGACATAGAAATTGAAAAAAGATTTTCTGGTGACATCTATTACCTGTTAAAAGGTGTTGAAGAATTTATTGAAAATGTTATTATCCTCAAAAAGCCGGTTAAAGCTGAAAGACTTCAGGAAGAAATGATTCAAAACTATCCGCTTTGGGCTTTGCGCGAGCTAATGATGAACGCGATTATACATCGTGATTATGAATCGAATGCACCCATATATTTTTATGAGTTTACCGATCGGATCGAAATTTTGAATCCCGGAGGATTATATGGTGATGTTCGTCCAGATAATTTCCCGAATGTTAGTGATTATCGCAATCCCGTCATTGCTGAATGCTTAAAAACGTTAGGATATGTAAATCGTTTTAACATTGGTATTCGGATGGCACAGGAAGAACTCAAAAAGAATAATAATCCGCCTGCTGATTTTGATATCCGGCAGACAACAAGATTCAGTGTAAAAATTTTCAGGAATAAAAAATGGTAAAAGTCATTACTTTTTTTAATAATAAAGGTGGAGTTGGCAAGACTACCCTGATTTATCATACCGCATGGATGTTTACTGAACTTGATTTTCGGGTGTTGGTGGTTGATTTGGATCCTCAATGCAACCTTTCTTCGATGTTCCTTCCCGATGAACGGTTAGAAAATGTCATTGAAGATAACCGTTCAACAATCTTAAGTGCCATTTCGCCGGTTGTAAAAGGTGTTGGCGATTTTCAAAAGGTTCATATCGAAAAAATTAATGACAAAATATCTTTAATCATTGGGAATCTTGAATTATCAGCTTTTGAGGATAAGTTAAGTGATAACTGGACAAAATGCCTGAATCGGGATGAGTATGCTTTCCGGGTCGTTTCGGTTTTTTACCGGATTATCCGGGAGGCTGCCGAAAGAACTAACAGCGAGTACGTGTTAATTGACGTTGGCCCCAATTTAGGGGCAATCAATCGTTCGACACTTATTTCCACAGATTATGTTGTTATTCCAGTAGCTTCCGATTTATTTTCATTGCAAGGAATTAAAAACCTGGGGAGTTCATTTTCTACCTGGCGAACTGAATGGAAAGACCGGTATGATCGAAATCCAGCATCAGATTTATTACTTCCAGTGGGAAAAATGCAGCCGGTGGGATATGTTGTTATGCAACATGGTGTGAAAGAAAGCCGCCCGGTTCTTTCTTATTTAAAGTGGGCCAACAGAATTCCGAAAACATACCAGGAATATATTTTAAAGCATCCAGAAAATGAAATCCAAAGTGTCGAAAATGATGAAAATTGCCTTGGTTTAATAAAACATTATCGGAGCTTGATGCCCATGGCAATGGAAGTTCGAAAACCCATATTTTTACTCAAGCCAGCCGATGGCGCAATTGGTGCACATTTTCAAGCGGTGCAAAATTCATATAAAGATATGAAAGAATTGACCGAAAAAATAATTCAAGTCTGTAAAGATTAAACAGATTCTCTCAGCAAAATACCAACTGCTCGATATTACTCCTGATACGGCCTGGCAAACCTTCTCTGATATGCCCCATTCTTCTTTAACAGCATATTCCAGTACAGATTCGTGATACCGGTCCAGGAAAGCAAGGTGAATATCATTCGGCCGATGAGGGGAAAGCGTTCGCGTTTCCACTCGTTCCCATGCGCCGGCGTGGGAACGAGATTCCAGGCTCAACCACCGGGCTTCGACAGGCTCAGCCACCGGACTTCTTCTCGTTCCCACG
>DYKB01000031.1:64434-75018 GCA_020722815.1 Caldithrix sp.
CTCGTTCCCACGCTCCGGCGCGGACACAAGTTGTGTCGCACCACCCCGCCACTTTGTTCTATCGCTCCGGCGGTAAAATGCAACAGTCCCATTCTGCGGCAAGCAAAAATTTGTGTCAATCACTCCAATCCATGTCATCCGCGTTCCATAAAAAAATCTCACCATAAAAAAATTTCAATTTTGAACTCCGGTAGCTTTCTGACATTTAATATTTAAATGTCGATTTGTTCTCATTATACTCCCAGGCGGCTAAAATCGTCAATTTTATTCACGATTTCCATATTTCTCTTTACTTTCAGCCAAAAGCCAAACGCCATTTTATCAAGGAAGCCATTTTATGAAATTTCAACAACCAATTATTCGATTCATCGTGCTGTTGCTTATGTTGAGTTTGTCTCACTGTGAAAAAGAGGTCAATGCACCAGAGAAGGAAAAGCCTCCGGTTAACACCACTGGCGCTAAATTTGAACTGCCGGACGGAAAATGCCTGTTCATCCTGGGGCAGGCGAATAATGATTATATGGAAGCCTATTTAAATACGGTCCGCAGCTCGCCAACACCAGCCGGATTTGCGTACTATACCAGCCTGTCCACTGGCGCGGTGCAAAATGATATGCCGCGGTACAAAGCGTTTTTGGACAAATATCCCAACACAGTTCTTCAACTGGCCATCTGGACTGGTGAAAGACAATGGGGCAATCCCGGCTATTATCTGGATGAAATTGTAACAGGAAAATATGATCTCAATATCAACGCCCTGGCTCAGGCCTGTAAAAGTTTTGGTAAACCGATTTTTATTCGATTCGGATATGAATTCGACGGCTCGCACAATGCGTATCCGCCAAACAAGTATATCGCGGCCTATCAATATTTTGTGAATAAAATGCGAACGCTGGGGGTCACCAATGTCGCTTATGTCTGGCATTCCTGGGGTGTCGAAGCGTATTATGGCCGGAACGATTTTCCGCAATATTATCCGGCTTTACCCGCCGGTCAAACGGTTACCCAGGCGCTCTGGTATCCGGGGGATGAATACGTGGACTGGCTGGGTTTGTCGATTTTTGGCACCGGGTGGGGAAATCTGAGTACAAACAGTACAATTCAGTGGTTCATCTCTTTCGCGGGAACCCATCAGAAACCCATCATGCTGGCGGAAAGCGCGGCCATTAAAACAACCGGTCGACCGGACCCAAACTGGGTGATTTCCGATACGCACTGGTTCGAACAGGTATTTAATCTCTGCTTCAAAAACAAGGCGGTGAAAGCATTTACGTATATCAATGTGGATTGGGAGGCGGACAATCCCGCCAGTACCTGGGGCGATACGCAAATTCAAAACGCCACGAGCAATGTAAAATCGCTCTGGATAACTCAAATCAAGTCCTTTCTGCATGCAGAATCGGATTTATATTCGCTTATTAACTATAAGTAACAAGCTTTTTTGAATTATAATGCGCTTTATTCCCGTTCACACGATCCGCGAAGGAATTCATTAACAATTATTACAACGTTAAGTTAATAAAGTTAAAAAAATAAATTTGTAACCGTTCACAGGATGGATTGAATCTGTCATTCCCGCATATTTTTGGCGGGAATCCATACTTTTTTAGACAAATGGATGCCTGATAATCCATTAGCTAACGGACGGGCATGACAGAAGCTTTTATTTAATCACACCTGTGAACGCTTACATAAATTTATTTACAATTCTTATGAACTGTTTTGTGTGTGCAAAAGTCATTTTCAGTGCCAAATTGACCCCCTCTGTATCTCCCAGTTTTCAAAAAACGAAAATGGGGGAGAGAACCGGATGTCTCTCCCCCAAATTCCGTTTTTTGGAATTTGGGGGAGGCAGGAGGTGGTCCTTCATTGATCGAGAACATCATTAATTTCGAATTTAGTATTTCAGGTTTTATGAGTCTTTTAAACTTAACGTTGTAATACAATTCACTATTTTCAATTCACAATTAACAATTCAAAAAAAATTGCCAGTTGTAAGCGATCAATTGATAATTACCAATGTTTAATTTTTACACACCACTCCCCAAAATATGACATTAAATTAAAATTCTCTTCAATTCATTTTGAAACAATTTAAATTTTGCTTCAGTTTTAGTATTATCCAGTCCACTTATAAAAATTAACAAAAAAAGGAGAGTTTATGATGAAGAGGATTTCTTTTAAGTTCGTCACTGTTTTGCTCATTATTTTATCACTGGTTCTGGTAAATTGTTCTGAAAAAGATCCAGTCGCTCCCACGGAATCGCCCGTCCTGCCACCTGCCGAATCGATGAAAATCGATGTTTCATTTTTTCAAAAAAGTGGCTTAGCCAAAACTTCAGCGATGACCACGAAGAATAATTTTCTGAATGCCTCCCTTCGGGTTGCGTTCATCAATACGGCCGTTGTTCTCACTATGTCGATTCCCACCGCTGTTTTTGCAGCAGCAGCCTCCACTCCGCCTGTATGGAACGATAATGACAAGAAATTTCACTGGATTTATACGGTCAATTATAATCAGCTCACTTTTAAAGCAGATTTAGCTGGCTCGCTCGATAGTCAGGCCGGAGAAGCGGTTTGGGAAATGTATATTACCAGCAATGCCACCAAACCGACGCTGGATAATTATCTCTGGTATGAAGGCCGTTCAAAGCTGGGAAATAAATCGGGCTGGTGGTTGATTTATGATTCCACCAAACCAACCGAAAAAAAGAGTGTGTTGCGTCTGGATTGGAGTTACAAGGATACCGAAAGTACGGTCGTTTTCAAAAATGTTCTGGCCGGCAATGAAGGTGAAAATGACGTATTGACCTATTGGGCAAATGCCACGGAGCGTAAAGTTACTTATTTTGATAATTCAAAACAAGAAACAGCCGAAGTTTATTGGGAAATCACCAAAGGAACGGGCTATGTTTTGGCACCGGATTACAATAATGGCCAAAAAGCCTGCTGGGATGAGAATCAAAATGATGTGGCCTGTCCATAAATTGCGATAAATAAAAAATTAACAGGGCGTTTATGAATTTAAACGCCCTTTTTTTCTTCTCGCATCAGTTCCAAGGAGCAGGCTCCACCCATACGTACATCTACGGCTGGATTGGATAAAACGAATCGATTTCAATTGACGGCACTCAAGGCTGTCTCTCGGGGCATTATTTTTTTCTACCCAAGAGGTAGCTGCTAACATTCGTACCCTGTATAAAATAGTTACACCCTCATTTAACTGCTTATTCAAATGCGGGCACAGCCTCATTTTCGCTCAAAGTCATTACAATTCCCTCCCTTTTGTCAGCGTTGATCAGGGCATTAATTCAATTTTGTAATTTGAAATAGCCCGGCTGAATTTATTCTAATTCGTCAGGTAATAAATATGGTTTTAATGGGAATTGGGAGTTATCAATGAATGACTAAAACCGTGTGCCAACCGATTTTTATCTCATTTTTTATATTTCGTTCACAACCTTTCGCAAATGAAATGCCTTGAGCGTATTATTGATAAAAAAATATTAAAATTTTAACCGCAGGAAGCGTAAAAATAGATGGTATCGCAAAAATTCAAAGAAGCAACCAGAGTCCGATTAATTTCTGATCCAGAAAGAATTGGTATATGTACTGGGAAATATCGAAAAAGAGGAGAATTACTATGAATTCAGGTCGGTTTTTCAAATAGTACGGATTAGGATGAAGATCAAAAACAGCTATTCAAAGAAGTTGCAACAACTGCCTGGCAAGTTTCAACTTTATTTGAAAATATAAATATTAATAAAGTTATGAAAGTGATAAATAGTATAAAAGGCGAATTCGTTCTTCATGATATTCTTCCAGATGATATTAATGTTATTCCAGAAGTAGCCGCACAGGTTGTTGGTTATGCCCGTTCTTCATCACGAGAATCAGGTTTGCATGTATTAATTGACATTGGCTCAAGAACCGTAGATATTGCCAGTTTCATTTTGCACCAAAAGGAAGGTGAAGACCAATATAGTATCCTTACGGCGGCCTTAGAAGACCTGGGTGTCCTTAAACTTGATTTAAATCGATTGAAAGGATTGAGTACTTTAATCAGTAACGAACTTCAAAAACAATGGAGAGAACGAAATTCAGATCCAATAAAACCGATCCCTGAAAAAATTTCTTATTATATCCCTAAAATTAATTCTGATGATGAATTTTATATCGATGGAAAATTTTACAAAAGTTGTCAGCAACTTTTTTCAAAAACAATTTCAGACTTAAAGAAAAATAGGGATCCACATTCAGATAGATGGAGAAATGGATTACCAGTTTTTCTCTGTGGCGGTGGCAAAGAAATAGAAATTTATAAAAAGGCTCTCAGGGAAGCAGAATCTATCCTAATCAGAGCTTTTTATATGAAAGGATTGGATCGGAGAGCTTTACCAAAACCAGAAAACCTAACTGGCAAGTATCTTACCGAAGAAAATTATCATCGTTTTAGTGTTGCTTATGGCCTAAGTTTTCCTGCTTATGACATTGGTCAAATCAAACAGCCAGGTGAAATTGAAGATATTCCTAAAGCATCCGAACCGGCTTGTTCAACAAATTATCCATTAAAAGAATATACATAATATGATAACCTGGATTTATTTTTAGCTAGCCTGAGAAGCCTTATTAGACGGTTGCGCTCTCTTCTGCATAAGGATATCTGCTTTAAGTTAATTTTTTTCTTGATTTTAAAATATAAATTTGTTAATTTAACAGCTTCTGTTAAATTATCTAACATGCACGGTGTAAAATATGTTTATTACCCGAAATATTACTTTAGAAATTCTGGATGCTCTTTCAACAAGTCCGGTGACGTTGTTGAATGGTGCGCGACAAACAGGCAAAAGCACGTTGGCAAAATGGATTGCTGAACAACAAAATTACGAATACTCAACCCTGGATGATTTTACGATTTTAGATATTGTAAGTCGCGATCCGGTTGGCTATCTCAAAGCATTTAAAAGGCCAATTATCATCGATGAAGTTCAGAAAGCACCCCAACTATTTCCTGCGATTAAACAAATTGTTGATGAAAAGCGGCTTCCCGGTAAATTTTTTCTGACAGGTTCGGCCAATATTTTAATACTGCCAAAACTTTCAGAATCATTGGTGGGTCGAATGGAAATTGTTACACTATGGCCCTTTGCCTGTGATGAATTAATAGGTCGGAAAGGGAAGTTAATTGATTCTCTTTTCGCAGATGATTTTGAGATGATTCAAGATAATCATTTTTCACGTGAAGAATTAATTGAAAAAATAATCAACGGGGGGTACCCGGAAATCCAAACGCTGCCAAATGAACGACGCAAGGAAGCCTGGTTCAATTCATATTTGACCACTATCCTGCAGCGGGATATTCGCGACATTTCACAAATCGAAGGATTACAGGAACTGCCGCGCTTACTTCGTCTTATTGCGGCGCAAGCAGGTTCACTGGTTAATATAAGCAGCCTTTCCCGGGATGCCGGCCTGGTGATGATGACTTTGAAACGATATCTTTCACTTTTAGAAGCCACTTTTTTAGTGCGGCGACTACCCGCCTGGTTTCAAAATATTAGTAAACGCTTGGTAAAAGCTCCTAAAATTTATCTGAATGATACTGGGTTATTCTGTTTTTTAGCTGGCATCACTCACGAACGAATCTCCCGTGAACCGCAAATTCTGGGACATATTCTGGAAAATTTTGTAATGCAGGAATTATTTAAACAAGCGACCTGGAGCCAGATTCGACCGCAAATTTATTATTATCGAACCACGGCAGGGAAAGAAATTGATTTTATTCTGGAAAATCGTGCCGGTGAAATTGTGGGAATTGAAGTTAAGGCGACTGCAACGGTCAAAATGGATGATTTTAACGGGATTCTCGAATTAAAGGAGGTTCTGGGAAAAAAATTTATCCGTGGTATCGTGCTTTATACTGGCACAAAGACAGTTCCTTTTGGAGATCGAATGTATGCCGTACCAATTAGTTCGTTGTGGCAAATGGCTCAGCTTCAAAATGAATAATTTACGATTAGTTGATAACCTGGATTTATTTTTAACTGGCCGGAGAAGCGCTTTTCGTCGGTTGCGCTATCTTCTAAATAAGGATATCTGCCGGAATTCCCAATCCTGCATGAATTGGCCGAATCATCTTTAATGATAACGGACGTTTTCTGTTCAACCATTCAGTTCCTTCGCCAGTACAGACGGTATAGCGGGCGCCGCTCATACCAATCCAATATTTCAGGAAAATACCAAAAACGATTGCCCAGATAACGGAAGTTCCCAAAATCGCTCCGGTCCGGGTCGCCAATATTACCTCTCCAGAACCAATGTATTCCGCGCACCAGACCAAAGATGGGCCCATAAGTGATAAAACTGCCAGACCTTTAGGCGGTATTTGAATCGCCTTCGATACCATCAGTTTTTCCTGCATAGCAATTCCTTTTCGATTTTTTTTTCGGAAACAGAGAACCCCTTCAATAGTCAATGAATATTGTTCCGTAAAATGCTATTTTACCGTTTGATCCCATGGCAATCCCAGGCTTTTATACAATTCTCGTCGTCCGGCCTTGTCCTTCGTCAATATTTCGTGAGCAAATTCAGCCACCTGTTTGGCTACCATTCTCGGAACAACAATCACCCCATCCCCGTCGGCCACCACAACATCGCCAGGGCATACCAGCACGCCGCCAATCACTACCGGTCGATTCACGGATTCCAGTTCATTTCTGCCAGGCCGAATTCCCCGTCCCTTATGACGCAGATAAAGCGGTACACGTTCTTTGGCGACTTCATCCGTATCACGGGAAGATGCATCGGTGACAACACCTACCGCACCTTTTTGAAACCAGCCCAGAATATTATTTGATCCAATGGTGCCAATGTCTTTCTCTTCCACATCATCGATAACGATGACATGTCCCGGTTTGATTATTTTCGTAAAGGCTTCTGATGAATATTGATTATAAAAATTCCCCTCCCACTTCTGAAAATCTTCACCAGGAAGCGGACGATTCAGCTTTGGGGTTGGAATATAGCGAACCGTCAAAGCAATCCCCCGGATGACATGTTTTAAAGAATCCAGGTCGGTCTAGTCCGGATGGATCGCCCGATCAACCAGCCCGGTGTTCGGCAATCCTACCATGTCCATCCCATCAGAGACGTCGGCAACGCGAAGTCCTGCGTATAATTTTAATAATTCAGCATTTTCTTGTTCGGAATACACTTTCGTTTCAATAAAATTTACACCTTTTAAAAGAGCGGTTTCATCGGCTGTCTGGGCAAAAAGAGCGGCACTGCTTGTAAAAAATATCCAAATCACCAGCAGAATGAGTTGTTTTTGCAGGAGTTCCTCCTGTTAAAATCAGAACGGAGTATATCCAGAAAAAAATATCATCCTTATTTAAAATGTAATAAATTAGAGCCAATCTAGTTTTCGGTTTTTTCTTGCCCTCACTCCAACCCATAGCCGTCAGGTTAAGGTGATAACTAATTGAAAATTAAGGATTAAGTCGAATTAAAAACTGCCCTCACCCTAACCCTCTCCCTGAGGGAGAGGGAATAGCTACGTCAGCGCCAAAGAGCTACGCCCTCTCCCCTCGGGAGAGGGTTGGGGTGAGGGTCAGATACCTGGTTCTCTTTGAATTTTAATTATATATCCAACATCTTGTTTTCAAATAAATTAGATGCTTAGGCTGACGGCTATGCCCTCCAACCCTCTTCCGAGAGGAGCGGGAATAGCTACGCCCTCTCCCCTCGGGAGAGGGTTGGGGTGAGGGTCAGATACCTGGTTCTCTTTGAATTTTAATTATATATCCAACATCTTGTTTTCAAATAAATTAGATGCTTAGGCTGACGGCTATGCCCTCCAACCCTCTTCCGAGAGGAGCGGGAATAGCTACGCCCTCTCCCCTCGGGAGAGGGTTGGGGTGAGGGCTTTAGGATGACGATAATAATATCCGAAAACCATTTTGGCTTGGGTATAAATTATTTTTTGGGACGACGCTTATTTTGTTGCGCCCCGGCATCGCGTTGTAGCGGAATCAACATGCCACTTGTGCTTTCCAGCATATCGAACATCTGATTTTTCAATTTGGTAATGATTTCCTGATGTTCCGGACTTTCAATCAAGTTATGCATCTCATTTGGATCATTTTCCAGATCATAAAGCTCGTCGATGTCCCAGATGCCATGATAATGAATGTATTTGAATTTATTCGTCCGAACACCATGGATAGTCGGTGTTTGCGGAAAATTACGTTCCCAGTAATATTCGTAAAGTACCGCCTCGCGCCATTCTACTTTTTTCCCTTCGAGGAGCGGAACAAACGATTGGCCATTCATATTGTCCGGGGCTTTTAGTCCAGCAAGTTCCAGTATGGTTGGTGCCATATCGATATTTTGAACCTGTTCCGTGATAACAGCACCGGGCTGAATCACTGCCGGGCAATAGGCGAGAAGCGGCACCCGCATCGATTCTTCGTACATGCACCGCTTGTCAATCAGCCCATGCTCACCCAATAAAAAGCCATTGTCCCCCATATAAAACACCATCGTCGATTGATCCAGACCATTTTCCATCAGATAATTCATAACCCGGCCAATGCTATCGTCAATACTTAACAATGTTTCACAATAACGCCGATAAAAAGTATCGAAATCCATCTGACCATGATACATATAATCGACACCATGCCAGCTATTGCGCTGTTCCCGGACCCAGGCTGGTTTTCCCCGATAATTTTCATCGGTGTTGGCCATTGATGCCGGATATTCCAGTTTGACATTTTCATATCTTCCCAGATGACGTTTGGCGGGCTCGAACATGGCATGAACCGCTTTGTGAGAAAGATAGAGAAAAAATGGTTTTTCAGTGTTTCGCTGATTCAGCCAATCCAGGGCATAATCCGTTAAAATATCGGAAATATAACCTTCCTTCTTCACCCTTTGGCCATTGATGTTCAACTCCGGATCATAATAAACTCCCTGGCCTTTAAAACTTACCCATTGATTGAAACCTGGCCTGGGATCATCAGTTTCATGGCCCATGTGCCATTTGCCAAAGAAACCTGTTTGATAACCGATTTGCTGGAGATATTGGGGGAAAAAGACGGTTCCTTCCGGAATTGGGCGATTATTGTCCACGACACCATGTTTATGGGTATATTGCCCGGTTAAAATCGATGCCCGGCTGGGAGAGCAGAGGGCGGTGGCTACCGTGGCATTTTTTAAATAAGCACCATTTTGCGCCATGCGATCCATATTGGGTGTTTCCAGAAACGATGGTTTGCCCAAAAAGCCCATAAAATCGTAGCGGTGGTCATCGCTGAGGATGAAAATAACATTTCTTGGCTTGCTGTCAGGAATTTTAGCCAGCGATAATTTCTTATCTTTATTTTCGCAGCCAGCAATTAGTGCTAAAGCAGTGGCGGCGCCGGAAGTGGCTAAAAAATTTCTTCGGGAAATTTGTGATTTGGATTTATTCATCAGCTTATCTCCTCTCATTTAACCTAAAACCTGATCATTGTTTCATTTACGATTCTTTATGATTATTTTTTTAAAAAGATAACAGGACAAAAACCAATAGTGTTCGGCACGCTCAAGAAATTGGTTTCCATTTCTACAAAATAGACCGACGCGTCATGCCCGTCCGTTAGCTAACGGATTATCGGGCATCCATTGTTTCAGCGCAGATGGATTCCCGCCAAAAACATGCGGGAATGACAGTGATCGGTACCGAGGCTATATGGCACTTAATTCATTAATTTAATTAATATTAAGGCTAATCCTGAAAGGGTGCCGAACACGATTGGACAAAAACAGATTAACAGGACTTGTTCTGGCCAGGAAAACGCCCTGTAATTTGTTTATTTCCTCAAAAATTATAATAACTCGTCAAACCTTATCATCCTGTCAATCCAAACTCTCCCAGACTGGCATCGCGATCTTTCTCATCACTGGTACGGAAGCCATCGAACCGTTTGCACCCGCTTCCTTCTTAAATCAAAGAAAGATACCCCTGTTTCAATTAACAATTTTTCAATAAAATGTCAAGAAATAATTTCATACGCGCTATTATCCTACCCAGAATATTTGAACCAATTTGAAATTTATAAATATAAACCAACATCAGTTTTAATTTCCATAAATTCCATCTATATCTGACGCACCAAGATGGAAATTTTAAAACCTGAAAAATTCATAGCCACGAAGGCACAAAGACACGAAGAAAACTTCATCGTTTTCAATAAAAAACTTAATATACTAATTTTTAATAATTTATCGCTTAAATAAAACATAAAAAATTTGTTGGATTTTTTGACTGATTTTGAAAAGAGTAAAAACCAGGTTTTAGCAATTATAGTTTCCGCTCACCGGGTGAAAACAAACAATTTTTATTTTTTGTGTCCAGGGCAGCGGTGGATAAAGTCTGCCAGAATATCCTCAAGCCGACTGCGCATTATAAAAAGATCAGCTTTGCTGAAAAGGGTGAACACTTTATTGAATGTTGTCATCCGACATTGTCGATGAAAAAGATTAAGAACGATAACGTTGGCTGGATTTGACCCATCCGGTTGGTTGAGGTAACCCCTTCTT
>DYKB01000172.1 GCA_020722815.1 Caldithrix sp.
TCAATCCAGTTATTGTCGATCTCCAAAAAACCGTGGGCGGTGTAGCGCTCCAGCCTACTCTTTCCCAATAATCTGGTAAGCGAAGCCGTTGCGGAAGTGCAGCCGGGACAAATCACAAAAGTCCAATTGCATATTGAAGGGATGACCTGCACCGGCTGTGAGCAATCGGTGAATTATGCCCTGCAATCCGAACCGGGCGTGGTGAGCGTTGAATCGTCTTACAAAACCGGCCTTGCCAATGTTCAAATCGACAAAACGAAAACAGCACCGGAGCAGTTGAAACAAGCGGTGGAAAAAAAAGGTCGGCTATAAGGTTACTGATATTCAAAACATTGAAACGACGGAATAAACATCATGGCTATCAAAACAGTAGAATTGGAAATCAAGGGAATGACCTGCGACCATTGCGCCCTGTTCATCGGAAAAAAGGTTGCGCAACTGGACGGCATTGTTTCTCAATCGGTCAGCTTTCCGGCGAAAAGCGGTCAATTTCAATATGATGAGGAAAAGGTGTCGAAACCGGAAATTATTCAGGCTATTGATTCCACCGGTCAGTATCAGGTCGTCAGAGAAATCGAGCGCTCCCCGGATGATGCCCAGCGATTCGACCTGATCATCATCGGCAGCGGCTCGGCGGCTTTTTCCGCGGCAATCAAAGCCAGTGAACTGGAAAAGAAAGTGTTGATGATCAACGATGGACTGCCCATCGGTGGCACCTGCGTCAATGTGGGCTGCGTGCCTTCCAAAACCCTGATCCGAACCGCCGAACAATTTTACCATGCCAATCATCCCCATTTCAGCGAGATAAAACCGGGCAAAAATAGTCTCGATTTTAAAGAGGTTGTCCGACAAAAAACTGAACTGGTGAGTGAATTGCGGCAGTCCAAATATGTGAATGTGCTGCAAGATGACGCCAATGTCACCATCCTGCACGCCCGGGCCAAACTGATCGATAATCATCAGGTGGAAGCAGCAGGAAATGTTTATACAGGCGAGAAAATATTGTTGGCCACTGGTTCGAATACTTTTGTCCCGGACATTCCCGGATTGAATGACACCGGTTATTTAACCAACGAGACGCTGTATGACCTGGAGACGCTGCCCGAACACCTGATTGTATTGGGAGGCAGATACATTGCGTTGGAAAACGCCCCGCTTTTTGCCCGGCTCGGCTCGAAAGTGACCATTCTTCAGCGTTCGCTGCGAATTCTGCCCGATGAAATGCCGGACGTCACCGAAACGCTGAAGGAGTTTTTGGAAGCCGAAGGCATCGACATCAAAACCGGTGTTCAAATAAAATCCGTTGAACAGAAAAATGGCAAAGTGACGGTTCAGGCTGTGGTTCGGGATGAGGAAGCCTTCATAGAAGGAACGCATCTGTTTGTTGCCACCGGCAGAAAGGGCAACAGCCAGGGAATGGGATTGGAGAACGCCGGGGTAGATCTGCATGGACAAGGTTTCATCAAAACCAATGAGTTTTTTCAAACCACAACGCCTAACATTTACGCTGCCGGCGATATTACCGGCGACCATCTGTTCGTCTATGCCGCCGCTTATGAAGGCGCTCTGGCGGTGGAAAATATGTTCGGTGAGAAACCAACTGCAAAAGATTACTCGATTTTCCCCTGGGTCATTTTCACGGACCCGCAGGTGGCCGGCGTGGGCATGGATGAAAATCAGGCGTATGCCAACAAGATTGATTTTGAAAACCCCGCAGTCAGAATTATGAGCCATCAGGATTCAAACCGGAAAATCAGCTTTTCAGATAATTTTCCGGATGATTTATAAAAATAAATGGAAGCATAAGGAAACCAAAGTTATATTTATTTATGACTTTTCACTTTTATTTAAGGAGGTTCCCTTATGCTTCACCATTATTTTACCAGTTTTTTAGACTATTGCAAAAATGCAAACTTTTCTGAACGGTCCATCGAATCCCTTGAGCATCGCCTGAATGAATTCAGCAATTTCCTCAAAACTGAGGACAACCCTTCGATCCCGGAAATTAAGTACCAACAACTTTCCCAATTTGTTGCCGATTTCAATAGCCCTTCCGTCGCTGTCCCAAAAAACCGCGTCTGGACGCTGCGCCAGTTTTTCCACTTCCTCAAATTGAAGCAAATCATCAATGAAAACATCGCGTTACAAATCCCTTATCCCAAAATCGATAAAAAAGTCCCCAACTTTTTAACCAGCGCTGAATTCAAGCTTGTCTTAAACCATTTCTCCCCAAAAGCCACCAATCGAATCGGATTCAGAAATCTGGTGATCATCTCGCGGTTGGGACTGCCTGGCTTACGCACCGCAACCGTGGTCGCTATCCAAATCGATGATGTCGACCTGACTGAAAGCCGCCTCTGGATTCAGGAAAAAGGATTTGCCGGACTTACCCAAAAATCCATCATCCTGCCCCAGATTTTGTGTCAACTGCTGACCCAAGACCTCACTCAGATTCAACATCAACACGGCTCCCTGTTTCTCTCAAAACGGAATCAAGCGCTGGCGCGAGGCTCGATTCAATCTCTTTTTCGTAATGTTTCGCAGGAACTCAATCTCGATAAAAAACTCTATCCCCACTTATTCCGACACACCGCCGCCACCCATCTCAATCAGCCTGTAGGTTGGGTTCGTCTTTTGAACCCAACATTTACTCACCAAATTCATTTTTATCATCATAATCTATATCATCGCGGTCCTACTCTCCAGCATGTAGCTCGTCTTTTGAACCCAACATTGACGCTGACATGATCATGTTCCACGGGATTGACGTGAATGTCATCAACCTGTTGGACAAAGTCCTTCGCGTCTCTGATGGTTTGCTCCCCATAACGTCGTCGTTAAAGAGCAACTTCACCCTTTTCCTGCCGGGATTTATTCCGTATACCCGGGTCACCGTCTGCATTTAGATAACGTTTGCTAAACATTCCTTTAATTAAACGCCAGCGTTTTGGATAATCACAATTTTATGGTGGTAATTGCTATCAGCAGTGCCGGTGATCGGGAAGCAGACAAATGGCTTCAACATCATAGGGGTGATTTTTTTGAACTTCTATCCCCAACTACCGCAATATGTTTCGCGCAAGTTCTAATGTTACAAATTTATGACGGTTAAATGTTCCGGCGGTCAAAAAATCAAGCCTGCCAGGTTATTTTACTCCTTTATAATCTGACATTTCTTTTTTATTTAATTTGTAATTTGTTGGGTTCAAAAAACGAACCCAACCTACAGACTGGACCGATCAGAAAGTAACCGTGCATGGTTTTATTTGCTTTTTGGCCTTTTTATTGGGGATGGTGGCCTTTAAGCGCGCCCGGGAACGGGCCAAGTTTACCGGCGGGCCGCTGACCTTGTTTGAAAAATTAAGTTCGATTCGCCTGGCGACCATCATCCAGGCGGCCACGTCAACTAAAAAAACAACGACTTT
>DYKB01000032.1 GCA_020722815.1 Caldithrix sp.
TTGGCGACGCTGGCGCAATCGTGGGTCGGTTCACCCTTCAAGCGTATTTTAATTAAAGATTCGGTCGGTTTTCAACTCAATGAAGCGGTGGCGGATGTCTATCCGGGTAGTGGCGGCAGTGGTTCGCCGGCCGCCGTCCGAATTCAATTCGAATATGATGTCTTAAAGGGGCAAATCAATGATTTATCGCTAAATCCCTTTAATCAACAAGATGCCAGTAATTCATTGGCCACGCTGGAGTTAACCCAGGGCGGGGATTTGATTATTCGCGATTTAGCGTATAGGCATCTGAAAGTCTTAAAAAAATGGTTTCCGCAGGGTGTTTTTTTCCTGTGTCGGTTACAGAGCACCTAATGGAGGTAGTCATTTTTTTTATTCAATGAACCCAGTCTAAAAACCTCGAATTACGCGAATTTAAGGCGGCTTAAGTTCAATAAAATCAATTCGCGCTCTTTCGCGAAATTCGCGGTTAAATTTTTTGGGGAGTGCACTCATTCACTAATAATATCAGAGATCACCACAAATTAATATTTTTCTCAAGAAAAAAGTGCACTAACATTTGGAGACATAGAAATATAATTTGAATTTGAGACGCCTATTCAAAGTTATATTTTTACGATTCAATCAATGACATAGTTGTATCGCTGCATCGCGGTGTTTTTTCCGGTCAATCCGGTCGAGTAAAACAATCAACGTGTCTCCAATTCAACAACTTAAACATGTTCAGGTTTTTTTAAAAAAGACAAATGCACTATTTTACTTGAGAAGGTATTTTCATTGTTTTTATTAGAGTTACGAGATTGATTCTTGATGTACTACGATTTCTGATAATATTAAATTGCAATGTTAATTGGAAACGATCTACTAAGTTGTTCAGCCGTCACCTGGTTAATTCATATTTAATAAAAAGACTGATAGTGAATTGACTACCAGTCTTTTTTTTAATACAGAGTAGTTTGTGAGTCTAACAGCCTCCAACGTAACCTACGCCCGACGGTGAAAAATATGTACAACCACAATAAGTGCATTCTTACCAACAAACACATGTTCCATAACAACAACATCCGCCACTTCCGCACGCACCGCCCGAACAAAATTCACCATCACTTCCAGCTCTTGCTGCAAAGGCAGTGCTCACATGGAACAGCAAAAATACATTGCTGATAAACATAAAAAGCAAAACGAAATATAAAATGCGGTTAATTTTTTGAGACAGGGACATAAATACCTCCATAATTTAGTAATTAAATTATTGATCAAAAAGACCGATAACTTTTTGAACAAATGATAATGCAAAAATTTTTTTATCTTTAACTTGAATGGAATTAAGCCAGAGGTTGCTTTTTTCTGAAATTAATAATATCTTTAAATTATTAAAATTCAATAAATCTATTTTTAAAATTTTATTTTCAATTAGTACATAGCAGAAATTATTATCAAATGAACAATCCTTAACCATAAACCTAACAGCAATATTGGGAAGATTCGCATTATCCGTTGTTGCTGGTGATATGCCATTTAATTTAAATTTTATTGCTTTTTGCTGCTTTAAATCAATTAAATAAAAAAATAGTTGATGAGTACGGTTGACAGATAAGAAGCGTTGAGCATCAGAGGCGATATTTACATTATTTCGACTTAAAATTGCCGATTGTTGATTGGAAAAATTTTTTTCCGGTGCGATTGCTTTGAAAAAGGAGCTTATAAACTGTGGTTTTTCTTTGGATAAATCATATACTTCTATCGAAGGCTGCCCTGGAACATTTTGTGCAACTGGGAAAAAAAGGATATTATTGATCATCGATATATCAGAAAATAGTGATTTTACTTTCATCAGTGTAAAATTATTTTGGTAGATATAACTTTTGTTAAATTTTTGAATCCGGAAGGATTGATTTATGTATAATTCATCTTTCTGATTGATATAAATTGATGATAGATTTATAAATTCTCCTGGACCTCGACCTTTACGCCCAATATGTTGAAGCAATTTCCCTTCGATTGAACAGACGATTATCTGATTTTCGGTGGCATCTGCTACATAAATTTTATTATTTGAATCCATTGCCAGACTTTTCGGCTGAGAAAAAATCGGTTCATCCGGTGCCGGATTTTCAGCATGACCAATGAGTCGTATGAGTTTCAGTTCCTGCTGCGGGACTTCATCTAAATTAATGGTTATTTCTTCGGCATGCTCGATTAAGCTATCGAAGGGGAAATGCACCAGTTTAAAACTATCTATTGTTACATCTGTATTACATTTCGTTTCTGAAAGTTCAGATGTCATTTGCTCGGTTAATTGCGTTTGCCGAGATTTTTTTGTTGGGATGATTTGATGACGAATTAAAAAAACAATGATTGCGATAAATAT
Source organism: Caldithrix sp. (assembly GCA_020722815.1). Lineage (GTDB taxonomy): Bacteria > Zhuqueibacterota > Zhuqueibacteria > Thermofontimicrobiales > Sulfurfontimicrobiaceae > DYKB01. The sequence goes on from DYKB01000032.1 coordinate 2,372, forward strand.
CAGAACAAATATCGCCAGAAGAACCCGGTTTGTTTTGATTTCCTTAATCATAAGTGTGTTTTTTCTTCATTATTTAAATATTAAACTTTGTCTTTACCGTTCAATAATATTTGGTAAAATTCAGATCTTTGAGATTTTTTTATCAAAATCCCGTGATTGTCCTGAATCTCCGGAATCCAATGAGAAAGATCTCGAAAGCCTTGCTCCTCATTTTTGAGAGAATACTTATTTTGGTTAGTTTAATGTCCGATTGTGTTTGAAATAATAAGCCATTTCAGCGTTACTTCTATAAACTCAGCGAATCAGTTTTGCCACTTCCCTTAAAAAGTCTTCAATTTTACCGGAAAAATTACGAATTTTGCCTTTGGGATCATGTAAATGATGCGGATAATGAGTGAGATTTTGACCTCGATAGTCTGTTTTATGGTGCGGGGCTGGATCAGACCAGATAAGCGTCTGTTCTGTTTTATCTGTTAAAATATAGCTATAATTTTCAATTGCGAGTTCGTGGAAATGGAAGTTATACTCTTCCTGGATAATAAGATAATATTCGTCCTTTGCGATTGTTATTTTAAAATATAGCCGATAGGTTAATAAAACACTTTCAATGTCCGAAATAAAATTAACCAGAAAATTCTCATTAACCGTGAAGGTACTGGTAATTAACTCGTAGATGGTCCAGCAGCGATCAATCACCAATTGTTCATGATGTATTTCAGACAGCATACGCCAGACCTTTTACTGAAAAACGTGATTGAAACAACCGGAAGTAACTCCGATAACAGCTTGCCCAGATTAGAAAATCGGGTATATCTTCGGCTGGGGTACCCACAATAATTTTGAAAAATACTTCCGAGCGCATTTTATATTTTTTTTCAAAAGCATATAACTCTTCAGCTAGCTTGTTCAGGACATCATCCGCTGAAATTTTTCGGTGAGATAATTGTTCTACGAATTCTTCTTTGGTAAGTTTTTTGGTTTGATTCATTCTTTTACCTCTTTGAATGATCTAATTATTCATGAATACCTGATACTTTAATTTACAAAATAGTTCCGCAAATGTCAATCTAATTCTACCACGATAGTTGTTCATTTTTACTGATTAATGAACAGGCTGGCGCATTAACTCATTTTTTGAAGCGATATTTAATGATTACCGGATTTTGTATATCCCCATTTTGATCCATTTTTTCCGGCTGAGACGTGACATAAATATGATTATTTCCGGCATAAACGATGCGGTGCGGTACAATTATTTTTTCCTGATTGATGACTTTTCCATCCTTCCGGAATAATTCTAAATGTGTCATCCGATCAACCACCAGGACGGCTGCAATATCATGCTTATCGTTTAAAAAATGGAAATTTTGGAATGTGTCAAAATTCAGTTTTCCTTTTGTTTTCATTAAAAAAGTCAGCAAGCCATCTTTATCGGGCGGCAGGTCATCCTGGATCGGGGAATAGTCAAAATTCCGGGTAGTAAAAGTGTTCAGCAGCTTGCCCGCAAAATTGTACTGATATATTTTATTTTCAACGCGATTGGCGGTGTAGATATTATCATCTTTGTCAATTAACATGCCGCCGCCCGCGTATCTTCGAATCATATTAATTCGGTTTGGCGGGAAATAAAACGGAAATAATTTTTCCACTTTATTTTTTTGCGTGTCAAAATAAAATAATCCCGGCTCGACCATGGAATAGATAATAATATTCCCATGCGAATCCACACAAAATCGGTCGGTTGCCGAATGATTTCTATCGGAATAATCTTTTATCAACTTTCCCTGTTCATCAAATTTAAAATAATGAATTCTCCCGCCGGACACCCAGAATCCGGCAACCGGATCCGGATAAATCGCCAGTGGTTCCAGTTCCAGGCCTGGAATTTCTTTTTCAATTGAAACTGTTTTGAAATTTTGGGCTTTTATATCGACAAGAACAACTGAACGCGATATTGGGTCCAGAATAACGAATTTGGTGTCATTTAAGCTGATTAAAGAATTGATTTCGCCAATAATCAAACCTTCTATATTGAAATGAATTCGGTCGATATAGGCGAAGTAGGTGGAAAAGCTTTTTGAATATTGAACTTTGGCGGTGGATAATTTATCAGCAAAAAGAATGCTAATGGCCAGGAAAATATAAAATAAGCGTTTTTGCATGATGAATAATCCTTATTTTTTTAATAAGTGAATGTCTAAAGTGAACTCACGACCAATTTAAAATCTTTTTAAGCAACTAAAAGAAGCATAAAAAATCAATAGTGTTCGGCACACTTTTTAGATAGTGGCGTAAGATCATTTAAATTAATAAATTATGTACCTAATAGCGTATCCGCTCAATACTTAAGGAAAGTGACCACAGCCTGTTATTGCGAGGAGCGTTTTTTGCGACGAAGCAATCTCCTGATATACCGGGGGATTGCTTCGACAAAAAATGCCTCGCAATGACAGGCTTTCTTCCCCTAAAATATTGAATGGATACCTGATAGCCTCAATACCAATTCCAGTCATTCCCGTATGTTTTTGGCGGGAATCCATCTTTTCAAAAGTATAATAGATGCCCGATAATCCGTTAGCTAACGGAGGGGCATGACGCGCTATGCTCTATACAGTCTGTCTAAAAACGGTTTTTTAGGGAAATTTGCTAATTTTTCCGGCATTGAGTCTGTATCAGGCACCCGATAAAAACATTCGAGGACAAGTTTGTCGAGCATCCATTTAAAAACGTGGGTTCCCGTCAAAAGCATGGGCGAATGACCGACGATAATCATCCTGTTCTGTAGACTTACCCTAACATACTGCGAAGATACAAAACAGTACAAAGAGGTAGTTTTATAATTTCATATCGAACTTCGCTGTTCTTTATGTATTGTTTAGTTTTTAGATTTTTCGATTCAGTGATTAATATAATTTTCCTGATTCAATGTTAGCAAGCAGTTATATTATGATCAATGAGGCAGCGCCGTCGATATTAAATCAGGTTATCAAAACATGTTACTTAATGATAATATACAAAATATTTTCAAAAAGTCAAGTTAAATTTTGAAAAATGATGAATGATTAATGATTAATGATGAATGTTGAATGTTTTTTAAATTTATTGTTATTTATAGAATTATCAGTTAAATGGCCATCAATATCCATAATAACAAATGATTCAGTAGAATGGAGTTGGACCAGGAATTGCGAATTCGGGTATCCACATCGATCTGAATTTCCCGCTCCAGCCCGCCGGAGACTTCGGCCAACGCCATGCCTTTAAGCTGCTCCAGTCGGCGTTTAAAGACATGGTGCGCCAGTTCTTTGGTCTTGATCAGATCGCCTTTGCTGACGGAAATGGCCATGATGGGCTGGCTGCGCGGATCGAGCTGGATGATGGTGGGGCGCCCCGCCGCTTTGGGCAAGGTCCAGCGCAACTGATCCAGCTTTTCGCGCACATTCAGCATGGCGAAATCCATGTTCGTGCCCCGAAGAAATTCCATAGTGGCCCGTGAAAATTTTTATAAAAAATAGCGATTGATATTAATAAGTTAAAAGCGTTATTGGTTTAATTTTATTCACTGTTTTCTCTTTTTTGAGGGAAATTCTAAACAATGGTATCATCCGGTATAAGCTTTGCATTGCTTTTGCGCAAAATTGTCAGAAGGTGGGTCTTGTCCTGATTGTTTCAATAGTAAACTCGAATGGTACGACAAAAGTATCAAGTAAGAAGCCGGTTTTTATACTTCATTTCTATGATTTTGTAAATTCAAGTTTCGCATTTTGTACAATTGAATAACAGTTGAGTCGATATAAATCACAAAGTCATAGCGTACTACAGGACATTTTTTGATGATGCCAGCTCTGACCCCTCATCCTAACCCTCTTTCCCAGGAGGAGAGGGAATAGCGACGTCCTCTTCCCTTGGGAAAGGGTTGGGTGAGGGTTGAACGTGTGGTTTAAAGAGAACTTATAAAAAAATTTACGTTAGTGAAAGTCAGGAAATGAAAGCGATAAGCAGAAAGGGATTTTTATGCCGAAGATTGAAGAAAAACAATTTTTATACCTGTTGACGAATTGTTTGATGTATGGAACTGCAAAGGCTGAAATGAAACTGACTGGCGTCAGTACCGTGTTTTCCCGAATTTCGGTCGATTTTAGTATTGGGTCGAATGTGGATGAGTTGAAGAAAATGGGTTTAAACTATGAAGTTTCGCCGGATCCTTTTCAGTGTGTTGAAAATTATAAGAAAATAAATATTGAAGCAGGTCTGATTAAAGACGAAGATTTCATTATTACCAGTGAAACAGATAAAATGACTGTTACTGCCCCGAATTGTATTTATAAATTAGGTTGCTCGCATCTTATCGCCGAGGGGATCAAAGAATTTGGCTGCAAAATTAATGCATCCGTTTGTAAAGCTGCAAGAGCTTCGGGTAAAAGAGTCAACTGTCATTCAGTAAATGATCCGGGAAATTGTAAAATAAATGTTGAAATCAAAAAGTGATTAAATAACAATAGTTTTGCTGCCGTACACTTTTTGATTAAGTAAAATCTGCCCTCACCTGTGAGAGGGTTGGGAGGTGGACTTTGAGTGCGGTCCAAAAATAAAGCTGTAAGGAAATGTAAAAAGTGTACGGTAATGAGATAATCGTAACTGAAAAATGAACTAATTTATTAATTTAAATATAGGGAATGAAAATGAATCAGATTGATCCAGTGATGACATTAAAGCAACTTACCAGTAATCTTTTTTGGGGTGTTGTAAAAGCTGAAAAACGAATGACAGGCCGAACCACGGTTTATTCAAAAATGGTTAGCGAGAATATGGCCATTCTGCTGTTTAAATTATTGGAGCAGTTTGGTATTACTATTCCGCCAGCAGCAACCGCCCTGGAAGCAATTGAAACATTTATGGCCGCTGCAATGGAAAGTGGAATTTTTTCGCCTGCGGCGGTTGAAGTTCATAAAAATAATAATGAATTGAATATAATTATTAAGACTTGTCCCTTTTCCAGTGGTTGTTCAAAATTAATAAACGAAGGAATTTCGAATTTTAGCTGTCCTCAAATGGCACTTATTTCAGTCGCTGCGCAAAAATTCGCCGAACACTTTACGGAAAAAACGACGATACAGCCGGGTAGTTGTGTTTTGCATTTTAAAGAATTGTGATTTGAATTCCATTCGTTTTTGAAGTAAAAAAGATCGAAATGACGGTAGGTAAAATTGGCTTATAAAATATTACCGGTTTGAATTTTAATTTCCCTAAAATTCACTTTTTTATCAATCGTTTTTCTACCGTACACTTTTTTACATTACTTTAATACTTCCTTTTTTAACCACGCTCAAAGCGCTCCCCTAAACCGTCTCCCAAAGATAGCGGGTGTAGTTAGTCCCTTCTCTTCCTGGGAGAGGGTTCGGGCAGGCTTTGACTCATCAAAAAGTACGATAGTGAAATCAATCGTCAATAACTTCCCGTGTAATCCTCACACTTATATTTTCCTAAAGAGAGCGGAGTTTGGTAAGAGGTTAGGTTTTGCTTCATAAAAAAGCGTATGGCAGCAAATTCGTGCGACAGAATCCACCGATGTAGCAACCAACTCCTCCAACTGGGCATCCAATTCGTATAATTTTCCCCCGGCGATTCCGTCACAGGTCAAATGAATATCATTGAAGCTTCCTGTTTCTTCAAGTCCACTCCCGAAAAGAATCAGCTTTCGGGCGCCAAATTCCCTGGCGAGTGATATGCAGACGTTAATTTGTTCTTGACTGATCGCCATTTTATTTATCTCTGCAAAATTGGTATTATCGGAAATTCCGCTAAATGAATCATTTTTCGCCATTCGATTTTTAAGCAAAACGCTGTGGATATACTGGCCATGAACAAATAATTTATATTAGATAGGTAATTGCTATTTATATATTAACAAATTTCTTTGATAAATACAAAATGAATTTTGGGAATGATTTGCAATCAAAAGAGTACGTTGTTATGGCACAACGAAAGGGCACCGCATTTAATACTTTTTTAATAAAAAATTTTTGCTTGATTTTTGATGATTGTTTTGCTATTTTAGATTGAAATAGATGAGATTTAAGTTGAACATTTTTTCGGGGATTATTAAAATGGAAATAACATTAGCGGAACTAATTCAGGAGATGAATGACCTCGAAGGACAAATGCAAAAATTTGAATGGAAGTATAGTATAAAGTCTTCCGAGTTCTATCATCTCATCCGAATTGGGAAAATTGAAGAAACTCCTGAGTTCCATGAATGGCTTGGCTTATACAAATTATGGTTGCGTCGGCGGGCATCACTGGATTCTTAGACCTGATTTGAGTTTTTCCAGTCCTGATCTGCCATTTATTATAGAAACGATTTCAATTTAGTAAACTCTCTTTAAATCGCCGGATCATTAACCTTATCAAAACCATCTTCCGAATCGTTTCATACTTTCCTGTCGTGAAACGATAGAAATATACGCCGCTGGCAGCAAGTTGTACCTGTTTATTGAAGCCATCCCAGAAAAATTTATCAAATCAAGATTTTTCCTGCTGAACTACTGATATTTTACATATTTAAATTTGTGAATCATCCGAACTCAATTCGCTTAATTGTTTCTCGATGGTGTTTTTAAACTGGAAAAAAATTGACTCGATTTCATCAACTCCAGGTTTAATACGCGCCCAATCGACCTGGAAACCATAACCATGATGAAAAACATGCCGGAATTTTCGAAATGGGATAAGTTTTAATTCAAGTTCTTTGGAAAATAATAAAGGTAAATTCTCGTCAGGTGGATCACAAAAAGCTTTAAATAGCACAATATGCCAGTCAAAACTTGATTTAATGGATTTGCCAAAATATTTATAGAAGCGCTTGAGTATATTTTCGATTCCGTTATAAAATTGTGCTAAAAATGCGCCGGCTGCAGTTTTTTCTCGAGTAGTCGGTTCGCGATTTGTCAATTCATCGCGTAGTTTCAATAGCTCATCGATGACGATTTGCAAATATTCAAATTCAATACTGATTTCTTCTTTTAATTCATCAAGATTCATAGATAATGGAACCCTTTTTTTCGATATACTTTGTAAAGCGAGTTGGGGGATTGAGTGTGACCAAATCTACCGGTATAGCAAGTAATTCCTCCAACCGGGCACCAAATTCGTATAATTTCCACCCGGCGATTCCGTCACAGGCCAAATCAATATCATTAAAGCTTCCTGTTTCTTCAAGTCCACTCCCGAAAAGAATCAGCTTTCGGGCGCCAAATTCCCTGGCGAGTGATATGCAGACGTTAATTTGTTCTTGACTGATCGCCATTTTATTTATCTCTGCAAAATTGGTATTATCGGAAATTCCGCTAAATGAATCATTTTTCGCCATTCGATTTTTAAGCAAAACGCTGTGGATATACTGGCCATGAACAAATAATTGATATCAGACAGGTAATTGCTATTTATATATTAACAAATTTTTTTGATAAATACAAGTTGAATTTTGGAATGCAACGCAACCTTTTTATAATGCACTTATGAATGAATTTTCTTGTTGTCTACTGAAGAGGTCTTTATTTTTTTCAACAACGTGAAAGATTCTTCGCCGCTCTCAAAATAACCGGTCTCTACGTTGTTAGCGTGGGCTCATTTGATATGTGGAAAATTCATGTCAATCTGATCCTGCGCCAGTTGCACCAGAAAGTCGGTCATGCGATTGATAACGATTTCCAGATATTTCTTTCCTTTTTCGGCAGAAGCGCCGGCGGGATTGCCGGCCGCGCAATTGTCATTCATGCGGCTGAAGCGGCGACTGGTTTGGACCCAGCCTTTATTGAGAGCTTCGAAGCGGAAGGGGCGCACTTCGCCGGAACCGGCTTTTTCCAGTTCAACCAGTTCGGGAAAAAGGGCCAGGGCAATCGAGGTTTCAAATTCGCCGGCATGATCATCCGGTTTTTCGAATATTTCTTTATATTTGTCCATACCAACGCGCCACCAGTTACAGAGGAAAAGATGCACATCGAGATCGCACTGAAGCTGGCGAATCAATGGGGTAAAATCATTCCCGCCATGACCATTGAAAAGTACGATTTTTTGAATACCGTGTTGATAGAGCGAAAAGACAATGTCCTGAATCATCAAATCCAGGGTCGCCTGTGAAACGTGAATGGTGATGGGAAAATCCATGAGATTGCAATCCACGCCATAGGGAATTGAGGGGAGGCAGAGGATATTATTGCTTTTTTCCCAGGCTCTTTTGCAAATTTCGCGGGCAATATGCGTGGTATGAAACCAATCCATCCCTTCGGGTAGATGTTGGTTATGGGGTTCAATAGCGCCTAACGGCAGCACGGCGACTTCAATTTCGCGGCCGGTGAGACGATAGAGATTGGTCTGGCTTAGATCCCATTCGTTAATCAAATTTTTGTCTCCTTATATGGTTTTAGTATATATTTTCGTGTAGCGTAATTGATAATATCATTTCTGACCCCCTCCTCTGTATCTCCCCCATTTTCAAAGAGCGAAAATAGGGGAGAGGGTTCTTCTTCCATTTTCATAAGGTGAAAATGAAGGAGAGGCACTTCTCCCCTAAATTCCGTTTTTTGGAATTTGGGGGAGGCAGGAGGGGTCTATTTTCTGCTTTTTTTCATGATGATTGTTGATGCGCTAATTTCACTACCGTACACTTTTTATAAATTTTTGTTAAACTACACATGTGATCCTCACCCTAATCCACTCCTAAGGGGCTGATCTTGACCTACATCTGGATACTGGACATGGGGAAATGGCCATTCCCCTTCCCTGATTTGAGGGAAGGGGTTAGAGGATGGGTTAGAAAATAGTGTTGATAAAAATAAAATTTAACTTTTATCTTTGTCACGATGAAACTTAATTAAAAAAATGTTTTTTTGTTATGTCAGCATCCTTTTTTACCTATCCCCTGGCCCCTTCCCTAACAAAATAGGGAAGGGGAATTCGTCCTCTTCCCGTGTTTCGCAAAAGATGTGAGACACGATCAGCACAAAGGGAGATGACGTAGCTATTCCCTCTCCCCTTTGGGGAGAGGGTTAGGGTGAGGGGTCAGATTTGGCGATTTTAAAAAGTGTACGGTAGCAAATGCGCTCATTTCTGACCCCATCTGTATCTCCCCCATTTTCAAAGAGCGAAAATGGGGGAGAGGGTTCTTTTTCCATTTTCAAAGAGCGAAAATGGGGGAGAGGATTTTTTAATTCAATCTATTCATGAAAAAGAACTCTGGCCGGAATAACCTGTTTTGCCTGATTGGGTAAGGTATAAGCCGCTTCAAGTCCCAATCCGCCGACGCCTTGAAAGAATTCTAATATGATGGGATGATAACCAGCTTTCAGGGCGATTTTACCGGATTTTTCCTGCATGCCATGCTGACCATCGTTATCGACGACTTTCTGGCCGGCGATTTGGATTCGCGAGCCATCATCCGATGTTGAAAAGAAAGTATAAATTCCGTCAACCGGTACCCGGATGTATCCTTCGAATCGCAATCCAAAATTTTGATTTTTGGGTGAAGGAGTCAGGTCGAAGACGTTGGCGATGGCCGTTTGAACGGGCGTCAATTTGGAAAAATCTGGCAGCAATGTCCATTCGCCTTCATAATAATTGACTTTCAGACCCGATTTGGGATTCGAAAGCGTGACTGGTTCAGTTAAAGCGACCAAAGTGGCGGTAAAACTGGTGACATCGCTCTTTTTCCCATCAGGCCAGAAGGTTCGGGCTTTAACGGTCGTGGTTTGTGATACTTGTATAGGATTTTCGTAGACAGATGATTGTTCAGTTGGTTCATTTCCATCGAGCGTATAGCGAATTATGCCGGGTTTCATCGATAAAATTTCGATTATACCGCTTTCGAGGAAAATCGTATCTTCACTTTTGAAATATGGCGGAACAAATCCCTGATTTGCCATGGCAATAATTTCGGGATTCATTTTGATGATTTCGCGATCATACGTCATTAAACCATTGACCTCAATTTCTACATCACTGGTTTGGGTATAGACTGCTGCAGAAAGGCCATTGAGGATGAGCGGTTGCAGTTTTATCAACAAATCCTGATAAGCGCGGGTCAAATCATCGGCATTAGTGAACGAACGATAGCCCCAGTTCTTCACGTCCTGCCAGGTATGGCCGGGTAATGGAAGGCCGAGGCCGCCAAACTCACCGAGAACAGCGGCGCGATTGGGTTCGTTCGGCGGTGCGGCGGGTCCGGGATACGAATGGATGTCATTGACATCGCCCACACCGCGATCTGCCCAACCACTGGTGTTATTGACCAGCCGGGTCGAGTCCTGCGCTTTAATTTCCTGAACAATATTTTCCGTTTCAAACTGTCCCCAGCCTTCATTAAAAGGAACCCACATCACGATGCTGGGATGATTGAAGCGGCCATTAATTAATTCTTTTAATTCTAATCGAAATTGTGCTGCCGATTCCGGTGTTCGGACGATATCGGGATCCTGTGTTCCAATATACCGATCGCCACTGGGCATATCCTGCCAGACCAGCAAGCCCAATTTATCGCACCAGTAGTACCAGCGTTCCGGTTCGATTTTGACATGTTTCCGCGCCAGGTTGAAACCGAGTTTTTTGGTTACTTCAATGTCGTATCGCAGGGCTTCATCGGTTGCGGGAAGATAGAGTCCATCCGGCCACCATCCTTGATCCAGCGGGCCGATTTGAAAAAGCGGTTGATTGTTCAGAAAGAGACGATTGATGCCTTTTTCATCCTTATCAACACTGATTTTTCGCATACCGAGATAGCCGGTCACAACATCCACTGGTGCATTTTGATTATCTAAAAGAGTTGCTTCGAAATCATAAAGAAATGGTGCGTCTGGTGACCAGAGTTTCGGTTCGGGAATAGGAATTTGGATTTCAGTACCCGTGAATCCCTTTGCTTCAGAAATAACCATTTTTCTTTCTTTTACTTTGATTTGGACGGATAATGATTCCTGTTCCGAATCGGTTATAGTCATTTTCACCTGTTTGGCATCGATATCTGGAATAATTTTGATGTCCGCGATATATTTTTCAGCGACTGGCTCCAGCCAAACGGTTTGCCAGATGCCGGTAACCGAGGTGTACCAGATGCTGTGCGGTTTATCGACCTGTTTCCCCCGAGGCTGGGTTCCCGTATCGGTTGGATCCCAGACGGCGATTACCAGCGTTTGGGGACCGGCTTTTTCGATGGCGGTGGTTATATCAATGGAAAACGCATCGTAGCCGCCGCGATGAAAGCCCAATTTTTCGCCATTAATCCAGATAGTACTTTCCCAATCAATGGCGCCAACGTGGAGTAACACGCGCTGGTTTTGCCAATCATTCGGGATTTCGAAAATCAGGCGATACCAGAGTCGGTTTTCGGCACCGACAATTTTCCCCACACCGGAGAGCGATGATTCGACGGGGAAGGGGACGAGAATCTGGCCATCAAATTGTTCTGGCTGACCTTCGGCTTTCGGTCGGATGGCATAATCCCACAAGCCATTGAGATTTAACCATTTTTCACGTACCATTTGTGGCCGGGGATATTCCGGCCATGCGGTTTCGGGCGTGACTTGTGTCGCCCAACGGGTCATTATTTTGTCGGAAACAGGTTTCCAGGTTGTTTTTTGAGTGCAATTCATAACAATAAGTACGATCAAAAGGCTGATAATAATGAGCGAAAATATTGAGAATTTCATGAGATCCTCCTTTGGGTATGACAATAGTTAATATGTACCGGTTATTATTAAAAACATGCTATCGGCCCTCAACCGGATATTCTCCCTTTAGGCTGATCCTGAGCCACATCTCGTTACTGAACACGGGGAAGTGGCCACTCCCCTTCCCTGATTTGAGGGAAGGGGTTGGGGGATGGGTTAGAAAATGGCGTTGATAAGAACAAATTTAAATTTTTTTCTTGGTCACGATGAGACTTAATTAAAAAAAGTATTTTGTTGTTATGTCAGCATCCTTTTTTACACATCCGCTGGCCCCTTCCTTAAAAAAAATAGCGAAGGGGAGTTCGTCATCGCCCCGTGTCCCATATCTTGTTACTGAACACGGGGAGAGGATGTTAAATTGGAATAGAACGCCAAAAAGTGCCAAATTTTTGCCAGTCGCTCGTTTGAATTCATCCCCCCAACCTCCTTCTCTTGAGAAGAGAAAGGGGTGAAACCGCCCCTCTCTTTTCAAGAGAGGGGGCCAGAGGGTGAGTTCAAAAGGTGCCGGTTTCGTTCGCTTTCGCCGCCATTTTGCCATCTCCCCGTGTCCAGTATAAGATAGGGGACACGCTCAGTCCTTTGGGAGAGGGTTGGGATGAGGGTCCTGATGTAACTAAAATTACGTAGTTTTTCTAAAAAATGTAAAGTATCTATTGAACCGATTCGGCTTCAAGATAGAAATTCGATGCTGGCACGGGTTGTTTATCAATCAATGGGCCGGCATAGTATAATTTCAGCTCATATCGCCCGGATCCCTGAAAATATTGTATGGTACAGGGATGTTTGCCGGATGACAATATGATTTTACCTTCCGCTTCTATATCACCATGGACGCCATCATTATTAATGACTTCGATATCATTGATAAAAAGTTTTCCGCCGTCATCAGTTGTTAAATAAAAGGTATATTCGCCTGAAACAGGAATTTCGATAAATCCTTTAAATTGAAGCGCAAAATTTTCATCCTGTTTTTTGATTTTATCCAAATTTAGCGTAAATGCCTTGCCGGATTGCTTTGGCTGAATTTGATTAAAGTCAGGTAACGAGTCCCATTGTCCTTCATAATAATCAAAGCTTAGTCCATTTTTATCTTTATTGATAACATTAATTGTTGAAGTTAAAACATGACTCATTCGGCCATAGTACGTAATCGTTCTGGCTTTCACGCGAATTGTCTTCGTAATTTGCAGCGGATTCGAATATCGCAGTGCGCCGGAACTGGGTTCTGTATTGTCAATTGTATAGGCAATGCGGCTGTTTTTTAATTCATTTTGCAGTTCGATAGTGGTGTCCTGAAAAGCCACAATCTGCTCCCAGAGTCCTTCTGGTGGGGGTAATCGAAAATTAATTTTCATTGCGGTTAAACGATGATAATGTTCTACCATGCGATCCTGAAAATTTTGATAATTGCGCTTATCTTTTGGTGTCCAGACTAATTCGGCCAGGGCTGCCATTCGCGGCAGCAGCATATATTCAACATGTTCGGTGGTGGGAATATATTCAGTCCAAATATTGGCCTGTGCCCCCAGTACATGTTTTTGCTTGTCTTTGCTCAATTCCTGAGGAATTGGTTCATAAGAATAGACTAATTCGAGGGGGAGATAACCCCCAATTGCTTTGGGTTCACCATATTTCCCCTGATAATAATCAAAGTAACAATGCGAAGTGGGCGACATGACCACATCGTGACCGGCCTCGGCCGCCTGAATGCCACCCTGAATACCACGCCAGGACATGACGGTAGCATTGGGTGCTAATCCACCTTCTAAAATTTCATCCCAGCCGATAATTCTTTTGCCGCGGGCATTTAAAAATTTTTCAATCCGGCGGATAAAATAGCTCTGAAGTTCGTGTTCATCTTTAAGATCTTCATATTTAATGCGTGCCTGACATTTTGAGCATTCTTTCCAGCGGTCTTTGGGACATTCATCCCCGCCGATATGGATAATTTCACCAGGAAAGAGTTGAATAACTTCTTCAAGCACGTCCTGTAAAAATTCGAATGTCTTTTCATTACCGGCACAATAGACTTCATTATGAATACCCCACGTGGTGGAGACTTCAAAGGGGCCGCCAGTACAGGATAGTTCGGGATATGCGGCTAATGCAGCCATAGAATGGCCTGGCATTTCAATTTCCGGAACAATGGTGATAAATCGTTTTTGCGCATACGCCACGATTTCTTTGACATCTTCCTGGGTATAAAAACCACCATGGGGAATGCTATCGCCCATGGTTTCTTTGCGCCAAGCGCCAATTTCGGTGAGTTTGGGATACTTTTTAATCTCAATTCGCCAGCCCTGATCTTCGGTGAGATGCCAATGGAATGTATTAATTTTGTGCATTGCCAATAAATCAATGTATTTTTTAATAAATTCTTTTGGAAAAAAATGACGCCCGACATCCAGGTGAGTTCCGCGCCAGGAGAAACGGGGATAGTCCTCAACTGTCACGCAAGGGGCGCTCCATGAGAGGCCGGTCATGGGCTCTACATTCATGATTTCGGCTGGAAAAAGTTGTAGCAGGGTCATTCCGCCATAGAACAAACCATTTGGTGCGGCTGCCCGAATTAAAACTGAATTCGGCTTAATTTTCAACTGATAGCCTTCTGGCGGGATTTTTTTACTTTTTTGAGTAGTTAAAAGGATTCCGTTTATTTTTTGCTCTTCAGCCATTGGTACAATCTGTAATGCAAATCCTGTTGATCGCTGGATGATATCTGAAAGATATCGGCCAACTTCAAGCGCTTGTTGGTCTTCCGAGACAACATAAATTTTGGTTTCGGCTGTCAGAATAAATTCTCCGCTGCTCCGGCTCACGTTGACGGGTTCTGGAATAATTGAAAGATCTCTGCCATCGTTTCCACAGGAAAGAAAAAAGCTGGACATTAGAAAAAAGCCTCCCAGAATTAAAAGAATGTAGTATCTCATTTTTTTCCCCTCTTTTTGATTGTAAGTAAAATTTGCATCGTTAATTTAATTGATTTTCAGGACGAATGCAAATAGAATTTCAGTAATTATAATCGAAGCGTCAAATATTGATAGAAATTCCGGCGTTGCCGGCAATTTTGACATTGCAGATTCCACAGATTTTTATCTGTCAAACTGGCAGATTCTGTGGTGATGAATTGAATTTGTTATCGAAATATTATCCCAATTAATCAACAGACCCGAAATTAAAATTTAACTTCAATAATATGGGTCGCTCCCTCAGCTAATGGTTTAATATTATTCAAAATTTGAAAATTATCGCTATCCGGCTCCCCGATTTTGATTTCAAAAGTACTATTGGTAAATACTTTTGGGCGAAATTCATTGCCATTTATTCGGATTGTATAAACAATTTCACGATTTACCTCATCAATTACCTGAATCACAGGATTTGTTAAGCCTGTTACTTTGATGGTTGGTAGAAAAGCCAGCGGTTTTCGACCATAGTTGTCAAGTTGATTGAATATAATTGGCCATCCGGCATACTGCTCCGATGAAACTTTGGTAGGGTCAACCCATCTCGGCCAGCATTCGACAATGATATCCCGCGTGTTCTTCCGAAAACGAACAATCCCGTAGCCCGTTGCCCGATCATAGAGAATCGCTGGCTCTTTGCCCGTATCGTAAGGATTTGAAACGGCATGAACCGTCATTTTATTACCAAAACCATCTTCAAATTCACCCGTGTATTGGGGTGAATTGGGATGTTGATTTTTTCCGGGCGTGTTGGGGAACCAGCGCCGTGGCCAGATATTCGAGATTGCCGGAACACAGAAGGCGAAACCGGCATCGTTCCAATCCTCGATTCCATATTGAATCGTACTACCGAGGTGTTGATCGCCGGCCAGATGAAACGCGAATGCTTTTCGCATTTCGTGCAAAGTGGCGTTTCGTTCGGTTTGCGGCCAGCCATTGGAATCCATATCCGTTACCGGTAGATCATTTTCCGGATATTCGCCTGGCTGAAAAATTTTCAATTTCGGGACAATAGCATCACTTGGGCCGCCGTCAGGGAGTGTGGCGATATTGGCAAAGATAGTTTGAGAAAGTACGACTTTCATCCAGGTTTGGTGCCGCCAATCACTGGCCCAATCTTTCAAAAAGTTTAATTGTCGGTCACCAATAAGATGCGCGCCTGGCACATCGGCGTCTTTTTTGGGGTTAAATTCCGGATTTTGCGGCCAGCCATTCCAGATTTTTGCTTTGGGTAGCAAGGGTTTGGGTGCGGATTTAAATTTTCGATCCTCGATAATGGCAAAACTGATACCGGCATAATTCAAATCACAATAGTAAACACCAATTCCCTGCTGCACCGGCGTCGGATCGTATGGATCCGGCAGATGACTGGTCTGGGTTCGTTCGACCATTTTGACAAATTCCGGTGGCATTTTATAACCACCGGTGTCCTGCCAGTCATGATGTGTTTCTTTTCGTTCCGCCTTTTTGCCTGCTTCGCCCCAGAGATTTCCATGAAAAACGTCATGATCATCCGGAATAGTGACCGATGGGCGATCACGCAATAATATATGATAAGCCCAGCCATAGATATACCATTTTCGCAAATATTCAAAAATCGCGTTCTCCAGTGGCTCATATTGAACGCCATATCCGCCAACCCCTTCATAAATTTGATCGCCACTAAAGAAAAGCAGATCGGGGTTATGGAATTTTACGGCTTCAACCAATTCATTATTCGGAAATCCCAGATCATTATTTCCGGTAAATCCGGCGACGACAATTTCATTCCTGTCGACAGGCTCTTTGCGAATTTCACCGGTAAAATAACAGCGCTTTAATTCATCTGTACCCGTAAAAAGATCATACATTAAGACGTAAGGCGTATTTTTTGAATTATCCCAGTTTTCCACTCGAAAAGTAGCTGTTCGCGAGAATGGATCAATGGGAGCGCTGGCAATTTGTTCAAAAGTTGAAGCATCGGCTTTTTGAATCGACAGGAAAACCTCCTGGCCATCTTTGGGACCGATTGGTGGCATTTGAGCGGTTAATTTCAGGATGTTTTTGCTTAAAGTATATTGGGCAAAAAGTACGGGTCCAAAAGTCTGACCTGGATGATATTCTAATTTACTTCCGGATATTTTCCATTCATCAAACCAGGCCACCATCGATTCAGGGACTTTGCCCGGTTTGGAATAATGGCAACTTAATGCCAGATTGCCGGAAAGTGAACGACCGGTAATCGTATCGGTTTTCACAGAACCGAGGATTTGATGACTTTCGGGATTGAATGCTTCCAATTTGAGTTGATAGCCTGCCTCAGACGGTTTGCCACTGACGCGAAGTACTATGCCGGATTGCAATAGTGAAGTTGAAAGTTCCGGTTTCACTGTTGAATCTGGGTGGGTAATAAAAAGTTTACCGCCAGTGGTAATGCCCATTGGAATTCCCTTCCCGTGGACGGCACTATCACGATAATCATCGAACTGGCCTTTGACGCCAACTAAAAAACCAATCCAGGCATCGTCTTCAGAAGATGGTCTGTCGTGAATTCCACCGACCTGGACACTCATCTCAAATTCGCTGTTCTGTAGACTTAATTGATGCGTGAGTAAATGGACATTTCGATTAGTTCCCGGAGTTCGGCATTCCAGTCGTCCATTGGCAATCTGCCAATCCTGGAGCCTGTTCGCCCAATATTCTGGCCCAATCCAGATGCGTTGACATCCGGTGGGCCAATTGCTTGAAAAAGATTTTGTCGTTTCTCTTTTTGCGCAATTCGGCAGTAACAGCAGTTGACAAATCAGAAAAATACCAAAGGGAGTCAAATTTTTCATCATGACCTCTTAAATTTTGGAGGATAGTTGGTAATATTTCAAAGATTCAATCCACCTCCGGGCGATAGCCGTGAGATAATTATTATAACTATTTGAATTTCAATAAATTACTATTGAATTACCACGGGCTTTAGAGGCTGTCCGAGAACTCCGAAAATTGTCATTGCGAGGAGCGTTTTGTGTGACGAAGCAATCTCCTATTGTTCTATGAAGGGATTGCGAGCCTAAAAAACAGGCTTCGGCAAAAAACGCCTCGCAATGACAGGGTTTTGAATTTTCGGACAGACGCTAAATAGCTAATCTTTTAAATTATAGATGATCCAGGCACGGGATAAACCGGAAGTTTCGGTGTCTTCCGGTTTTAAATTTACATGGAAACTATGCACAAGTTGTTTCTGAATCGGGAATGTCCAATATTTTTTCATTTTTTGTGGTGCAATATTCTCGATATTTACCCCAAATTTTTTAGCAGCTTCACCAGGAGTGACCGGTTTTTCAAATTCGACAAAAAGATTTAATAATCGGCCATCCATTTCGGAATTTTCAAATGTAAAATTTATGGATTTTAAACCCATCTGTTTTTCCAGCAGAAACGGGCCGCCACTTATCTCTTTATTTATTTGAGAAATAGTGGGTAAAATTTTGGCCATTTCCCGACGTTCCTTATTATACCATTTAATTGGATTAAATTGTTCACCCGTATCAATCAGTCCCAAATCAGGAGGAGGGGTCGTTTCTTTTTGTGAGCAGGAGATAAAAAGAATTAATATGACGATGACAATAAAAATGACTTTATGCATATTCTTACCTTGTTATTGAAAATTTAATTTATAAATATTTTGATTGAACGACAAATACCAGGGAATCTTAAATGAACCACTCTGTAAAGGTACAATTCTGCCATTCTGCGCGACGCGAAGAATCGACTTAATTCTTTGAAGATTTATATGCTTTGCTTCTTTCGCGCTGTTCAGAATGGCAATCGCATGCTTTTTAGCGTGAACTCGTAAATTGTTTTTTCTGATAACGCTACTTTGAGTTCAGTGCTTCTAATGAGCAAAATGATTTTGGGATATTGATTCCTATCATGAAAGAAATTAAAAAGTTATCTATCCTGACCCAATCTTATTATATCAAAAAATTACCTAAATGTCAAATATAATTTTTCAAAATTTTAAGGCAGCGAATCAAACTGAGCCCCCTGGAAAAATGATGCTTTTCTAAACTACTCGTTATGAGTTGTTTCTACCAGATAAAAAGGAAAAATTCAGCCCCGATTCTCTGGTAAATTTGGGAATTTCATAAAAAACAGTTGCGTTTTAAAAATAATATTCTATATTTTATTCTATTCATCCTCACAACTGTTGAATTTTGATATTGAAATACTTGTTATAATTTTGGATGAATTAATTATTTTGCAGTATCTGTTTTTTCTTACTCACTGTTATTAAAGAAATGGACGAACAAAGTCAGTTGAAAAAACAACTGGAATCTGAATACCAAAAATTGCAGGATCAGAATGCTGAATTAATCCGTCTGCTGGAAAAAAGAGATACACAGATTCGGAAAATTCATCATCAAATTAAGAATAATTTACAAATTTTAGCCTCATTTATACGCTTACAATCTTTAAAACAGGAAGATGTCACGACGGCGAAGTATTTGAATGATACCGCCCTTCGATTAAATTTTTTTTCACTCATGCAAACCCACTTTTTTGAAGATAATCATGAAATAGTTTCCCAAAAGAGCCTCGAAAATTTTATTTTTGACATAAAAAATTTGTTGCTACATACTTTTAAAATTGGTGTTGATCAGATAAAGTTTCTTATTCGATTAGTAAAGATTGAAATAACAACCGATCAAATGATGACGGTGGGATTTATTTTAAGTGAGATATTGAAAATCATCCTGGAATTTAAACCAGGTGAAATACAAAATCGTGAAATCGTTCTTCGCACAAAAATATCCCAACATAATTTGTTACACCTGGAAATAATGGATAGTATTTTAAAAAATATGTCCTATTGTGAGCAATTTTTATCTAACAGTTTTGAAATAGAACTGATTCGATCTCTGGTTCAATATCAACTCCATGGCATAATTCACTTGCCGGATGAAAGAAACCGAACCTTCTCATTTCAATTTGAAGTCAAAAGTTCAAAATCACCCGAATCGTAAATGATGAATTACCTTTTTAGGATTGTCTTTATTGATTAGCGGGAGATTTAGGTGAATATTAAGCAATAATGAGCGAAAAAATTTGGAGTATGGCACAAAAAATGCAAAAAGGCGCACCTTTTTCTGGCGGAAAAAGGCAAAGAAATCGACACCGAGAGGAGAAATTCATTAAGTCCGGAAAACAGGACGCCTGATGCCATTAACAGTTAGTTTTCTTCGAAAAATAAATTACTTTCTGGAAAAAATGGAGCAGAAAAAATGGCTCGTATCCTCGTCGTTGATGATGATCTGAACGTACAGAAATTATTAAAAAAAGTTCTTGAGAATGCAGGTTATGAAGTATTGGTAGCCAGTGATGGCCCATCAGCCGTGACGATTGCCCGTGACCATCCTCCTCATTTAATCATTAGTGATATTCTGATGCCCGGAATGGATGGCATTGATACAATGGTTGAATTACGTCGGGAATATCCACATGTAAAAGTCATTGCAATTTCTGGCGGAGGACATATTGCCCCGGAAAATTATTTGAAAATAGCATCTGAATTTGGTGCTACGCGAACTTTATTAAAACCATTTACGCCATTAAAGCTGATTGCGCTGGTTAAAGAAATGTTAGGCGAAGATTGAATGTGTCCTGGCCATAAAAAATTTAATTGATTGTCGCATAAACATCGTTTTGCCTGGCTGATGCTCAATAGCCGTCGATGAGTATTATTGATGGGAGATAAACATAATCAGGAGGATAAAAATGACTGAAATTGAAAAAGATGAGGCTCGGGAAACCAGAATTGAAGAAGAAATTATTGCCGATGCTGAAGATGCAGTGGAAAGAGCACTTGGATGGCATCAATATCTTGAGAAAAAGATAAAATTTCCTTTTAAAGCGCGTTGTATCCTGAAGCGATCTATTTCACCACTGGAACCTGGCGAAGAAATTACTATCGAAGGAATAGGACCCCAAGAAGAATGTATGCATGAAATTTTTGTCATCGGCCGGTGGATGGACCGGCATATTGCGGTGCCACTCTACCAACTGGAAGCACTCAACGGGGATCATGATACCCATCAGGCCATTACCGATTGGCTCTATTGGATTGCACGGGGGTATGAAATTTAAGAAGTGGCTTTGATAGCCAGGATTAAAAAGCAAAATAATAATTCTCTTTATTAATGCTATCCTCTCTGCAATGGTTTAATTTTTGCTTATCATTATGATAACCTGCATTTCAAATTACCATCAGCTTTTCTATTTCCCGATTTTTTGTTAAATGTAATTTGGATTCATTATTTGGATTTGATAAATATCAGGAATTCTGATAGAATCCGGTTGTTTTTGTAGGGATTGAATTCTCATTAGTCAACTTTTACCAAAATTAGTGGTTAATAATTTACTTGAATTGCTCACGTATCCCATAAAAAAGGGGGAAGACCTTCGAAGTTGTTCTCGTGAGATGCATTTAATAATATGATTTCATGACGAAAACCTCGAAGGTCGGATTTTGGCCCACAATTTGTGAGTGGATAATTACTCACTGTTTTATCTTCATTATTTTTTTTATTATGATCAGTTTATTAGCCAGGGAAACATAAAACTGCAAAAAGTCTAAATCAACATGGATGTTTTTTTCTAACCGATAAGGATGTGATCATGAGTTTGAAGATTGGATGTTCTGGATTTCAGGAAGCTCGAACCAAATATTTTAATGAATTTAATCTGGTTGAAATTCAACAATCATTTTTTCAGCCACCGCCGATTGCAACGGTTCGGAAATGGCAAATTCAATCCCCACGTGACTTTGAATTTACAATAAAAGCCTGGCAATTGATAACCCACGAATCGACGAGTTCTTCTTATCAAAATCTGCGCGAGAATTTACCTGCAAAAACTTTAAATAGCTGTGGTTTGTTTAAACCAACCCGAATTGTTTTTGATGCCTGGCTTCGTACAAAAGCCCTGGCCGAAGCGCTCAGCGCCAGAGTTGTTGTATTTCAAACCGCCAAAAATTTTATTCCGACCACCATTAATATCCAGAATATGAAGAAATTTTTTAATCAAATTGACCGCGGCGGCCTGAAGTGTGTATGGGAACCGCTGAATCGATGGCCTTTAAATCAGATTCAACAGCTTTGTCATGAACTCCAGCTGAGCTACACAGGTGAACCGACCTCCTTAAATCCCGTTTCTTTTGGCCCAATACGTTATTTCCGGTTAAAAGGTAAAAACGGTTTTCGATCGCGTTATACTGAAAATGACTTTGAATTTTTACAAAAGCTTGACAATAATGGAAAAAATTGTTATTTTATATTTAATAACGCCTCGATGCTATTTGATGCGAGAAATTTTTCAAAATATTTTTTTGAGAATAAATGTCGAACTGAAAAAAATGATCAATCATCCAAAATTTAGAAGCCATCAATTTTCAATTTTTCAGCGAATTAAACATGATATCGCCAGATATCATTTACCTGCTTTCCAGACACAAAATTATCTCCGTTTTACGATAAATCATATCAAACACACAGAAAATTACTTTTACGATAGTCCTTTTTGGGGAACTTTTAATATCTTTCTGCACTTAAAATTCTTTCTTATGAACGATTTTGTTTAAAAAATTATTCAGAATAAAAATGAATTGGTGGTTAATATTACAACGTTAAGTTTAAACGACTCATAAAACCTGAAATTTTAAAGTCGAAATTAATGATGTTCTTGATCAATGAAGGCTTCCCTTCTGTCCATAGCCGTCAGGTTAAGGCTTTAACTCATTAATAAACAAATGAATAGCCACGAGCTTTAGCTCGTGGATCATCATGCTCCCCCAATATTAAAGTGGGTTTTAACCCCCAGGAGTTTAAGGACTCGGGCTTAAAAGCCCGGTGATTATCGGGAGGCGTTCATGGAACCACGAGCTAAAGCTCGTGGCAATTCAATTATAACTTATTGAAATTCATATTGTTATCACCTTAACCTGACGGCTATGCCCCTTCTGTTTTTTTTAAATTTTAAAAAACGGAATTAGGGGGAGAGTCGTCCGGTTCGCTCTCCCATTTTCGGTTTTTGAAAATGGGGGTGCGACAGAGGGGTCAATCTGGCATTGAAAACGACTTCCGCCGCGACAAAACGGCTCATTCTGAAATTGTAAATAGATTTATTTTTTAACTTCATTAACTTAACGTTGTAATATTAATTATCGGGGCATTATTCATCTGAACCTGTTTGTAAATCGAGGGTATAATGAGATACTACATTGGTCTGGATTTAGGGGGGACAAATCTAAAATATGCATTGGGGGATGCAACGGGGAATATTTTAGTGAAGTTGACGCGGCCATCGTGGGCGGATAAGTCACAGGAAAGCATTTTTGTCAACATTTTTGCCGCAGTGGAAAAATTACTGGAAATTGCCAAAGAAAATGAGCTCGATGTCGCCGCAATTGGCGTTGGAAGCCCTGGAAATGTCGATTTCAATACAGGTCGTATTGTCGGACAGGCGGCAAATATCAAGGAATGGGCTGATGCGCCGATTCGGGAAAGACTGCAAAATCGGTTTCATCTGCCGGTATGGACTGATAATGATGCCAATATGGTGGCGATTGCCGAGGCCCGGGTTGGTGCTGGCCGGGGGTTTAATCATATTGTTTTTATAACCGTCGGCACTGGGATTGGGGGCGGAATTATCATTAATGGACAGATGTATCGGGGGGGAAACTATAATGCAGCAGAAATTGGCCACATGTGTATTAACTATCAGGGGAAAAAATGCCCCTGTGGCGGAACCGGCTGTCTCGAGCTTTATGCCGCAGCACCCGCAATAGTTAATTTATATATTTCCAAGCTCCGCGAAGCCGGTTACCAAGAGAATGAAGACCTGATTTCTACTGAACTTATTTTTGATCGGGCGAAAAATAATGATGTTTTAGCCCGTGAAACGATGGATTTTGCTTGTAAGATGCTGGGAATCGGGATTGCTAATGTGGTGAACTTGCTGAATCCGCAGGCTGTCATTATTGGCGGCGGTGTTGCAGAAGCCGGTGAGGATTATATTGGGCGTGTACGAAGATATGTATTTGAGCATGCCTTAAAACCTTCACTGATTGGTCTGAGAATTTTGCAAGCCCAATTGGGAAATGAGGCAGGGGTTACCGGGGCTATCATTCTGGCTGCTGATAATACGTTAAATTTTACAAATTAGGTTGTTGTTACGGATCTGTCATTCCGAGTGCAGTGAATAATCTTGTAACTTATTGAAAAATATAGATTTTTAATTCGCTCCATTCAGAATGAAAAAGACAAGCGTTTTCGAGTGGGCTCATAAAAAGCATGGTGAAAAATGAAAATAAAACTTGAATATGGCCAAAAAGGACTCTGGGTTGATATTCCGGATAAAAATCTTATTAAAGTCATGACGATGCACAGTTCGCCGGCTATCGCGAATCCGGTCGCTGAATTATCACAATTGTTGCAAAATCCAATAGAATCAGCCGCACTTTCCATTCTGGCGCAGGGGAAAAAATCCGCCTGCGTGGTAATTTGTGATATTACACGGCCGGTTCCGAATAAAATTCTACTGCCACCAATTTTAAAAGTACTGGAAGAAAGTGGAATTCCACGCGAAAGAATCACCATTTTGATTGCTACTGGTATCCATCGCCCGAATCTGGGAGATGAACTGGTTTTTTTGGTCGGTGAGGAAATCGCCCGTGATTATCATGTCGTTAATCATTTTTCGAAAGAGAAATCACAGCAAACTTTTCTAGGTAAAACTCGTCGGGGAACTGAAGTCTGGATTGATTCCCATTTTATTGACAGCGACTTAAAAATCACCACTGGTTTTATTGAACCACATTTGATGGCTGGTTTTTCAGGCGGGAGAAAATTGATCTGTCCGGGGATTAGCAGCCTGGATACGGTCAAGGTCATGCATAGTCCGCAAATTTTGGAACATCCCAATGCCTGCGAGGGGATCATCGATGGTAATCCCTTTCATGAAGAAGCCCTGGAAATCGCCGGAATGGCTGGTGTTGATTTTATCGTCAATGTTACGCTGGATGAACATCGAAATATTACTGGAATTTTCGCCGGTCATCCAGAAGCTGCGCACACAGTAGGAGTGAATTTTGTCCGGACGCAGGTTGTTGAAACCGTATCCGAACCTGTTGACGTGGTAATTACAACTTCGGCGGGATTTCCCCTGGATTTAACTTTTTATCAAGCGATAAAAGGTCTGACGGCGGCCTTACCGATTGTTAAACAGGGAGGCACCATCATTCTGGCTGCAGAATGTCGCGAAGGACTGGGAGCGGCCGAATTCAGCCAGTTAGTCCACGAAACCCAGGATATAGCAGCGTTTATGAAAAATATTTTGCGGCCGGATTATTTTGTAATTGATCAATGGCAATTTGAGGAGTTGGCGAAAGTTCTCCGCAAAGCAGATGTCATTTTGGTTTCGGAAGGAATTAAACCGGCGGATCAAAATCGACATATTCTGAACTATTCTGAAACAGTTGAAGCTGCCCTTGATACCTGTTTCAAGAAGTATGGACCAGGTTGTAAAATTGTCGCGATTCCAAAAGGACCTTATATTCTTACCGGGATTGAATAAAACCATCAATGTAAAATTGCCTAAAAATGCGCATTGATTTTTAAATCAAAACGTGATTCAATATTCATCTTTCTGATACCATTTTCCGTATAGGGTGACCGAAAATTTTCATATTCGGCAGCGATGCTGAGTCGCCAATAAAAAATTTTACTCAATGCAATATTATATCCCCAATAAGTTTGATGATGATTATCTTTTTCGATAAAACCATTCGATTTGAGAAATAATGATTGGAGTACTTGTTTTTCAAACACAATAAAGCCTTTGATGAAGTGTTCATTGGCGGCGGTTGGATAGGAAAGACGTTCTTCTTGATAGTTTAAATAGCCGTAACCGGTACCAATTTGCAGTTGTGTTCCTGTTTCGTCAAAACCAACCGGCAAATCCTTTTCAAGATTTTTAACTCGAAATAATGTTCTCAAAATATTGTAACTAAAATCGATTCCGGCAATGTCGCTTTTATTGTTATCAGAATAATTACGAAATTGACCGCGCGTGGATATGTAGAACGGTTGCCATGGATTACTGGTGAAACTAAATTCCAACTCCTGGAAATGAATTCCGGCTGTGATGGCGCCGGGAGAAATTGTCACATAATCGAGCCGATAACCACCTGTCAACCATAATTTTGGGTGAATTGGAAAATTTAAAGTCATGCCGGTGATAAATTGTGGCGATTTATTGGGATTGATGATTGGTGCTGATGCCAATTGATGAATACCGCCGGTGAACTGGCTTTTTACTTTTCCAAATTGTTGATGCCAGGTAAACTGCGAGCGATATAAAGAAATTGATTTGGTTTCCATAACAACTTCTTCGGTGGATTGAATTGGTTTTTCCAGGGGATGCAATAGCAAATAGCCCGCATTGAATGACAGCCATGATTTTTTAAAAGGTCCTTCGAATGAAACGGAAACAAAATTTTCTAATTGATTAATTTCCTGAAGAAAATTATAATTGCGTTGATTAAAATAAATCCCGACAATCGGTGAAGCGCCTTTAACAGCCTGGTGCACCAGCTTGACCTGTTGGTCCGTTGGCGCATGCTTCAAATAATTCTGACAGATACTGTTAGCTTCTTTTAATCTGAAACTCAGGGCCTGATTTCCCAGTGCGTTTCCATAAGCCAGAATCAATGTTTTTCGGGCCGGCAGTCGGGTTGGTTCAAGAATGGCAACTTTGCGCGCGGCATTCACCTGTTTTTCATGATCTCCCACTGAAGCATAGAGGCTGGCCAACTGTTTCCAGGCCTTGCTATCCCGCGGTTGAAGCGCAACCAGTTTGTTATAGGTGGCAATTT
Organism: Caldithrix sp.; assembly: GCA_020722815.1. Taxonomy (GTDB): domain Bacteria; phylum Zhuqueibacterota; class Zhuqueibacteria; order Thermofontimicrobiales; family Sulfurfontimicrobiaceae; genus DYKB01. The sequence continues at coordinate 28,957 of DYKB01000032.1, forward strand.
CCAGGTCAGTTTTTTGCGTTTGATTGTAAAGTTGGGCGAGGCTCCATAAATAAAGCGAAGGATCTGGTAATAAATGCGTTAACTGTTCCAAAACAGCAATTTCTTCATCGAAAAGCTCATGGGTGTGATATAGATTCACCAACCGTTTTAATAGTGAAGTATCTCGTGGAACCAGATGATACATTTGATAGGCGATTTTCATTTTTTGAACCGGCATATCGAACACATCGTAACAATCCAGTAACATCTGCCGGATTGGCGCATCATCGGGACGCAGAGTGGCTAATTCGTTTAACATGCGAATCGCATACGCCCAATTTTGTGTCTTCAGGGCAATCTTGGTCAATTCAAATCGGGCTATCTGATTTTGGGGATCTAATTTAATGGCATTTTGATACATGAGGATTGCCGATTGACTGATTCCCAAATCAGAAAGCGCGTGCGCTTTTTCCAATAAAAGCACGACATCCTCATCTGATTCACTGCCGTTTGTTTTACCAGTGGAGGCTTCCACGCGATAATCTGAATAAGCCTGTGCCTGTAACTCAACCAGGCTGACGAATAATAAAAAAATAATCCAATAAATTTGTAAAGTTTTGCTATTATTAAATAACATCGGGATATCATTCCTTTTTTATTGAACTTTTTGAATCATAATTGCATATTTTCCCGCGTAACCTTTAAAAATGGTTTCAAATTTCAGATTTCCATTTTTGGAAGAACGCGTTACGCCACGATGAAGTAAAACTGGTGTATTTTCATGCAATTTATGTATTTCCACCTGAAATTTTTCATCCGGTAATAAATTCGCAATTTCAAAATTGGCTTTGCCTAGACCAGATACATTAAAAGTCGCTCTTTCCGCCGTTGCTTTCCAATTGTCGATATAATGACTTCCATATTTTAAATAGGCAGAACGGGGTGGGGAAGCCGTTAAATAGATTGTTTGCTCTTTTTTCTCATTCAGATAAACATAAAGTGCGTTTTGATAATGCGAAAATCCGATAATGCCATCACTTTTTACAAAATCTGGAAATTTTTGAGTCCGATCAAATCGAATTGTGCGCAGGGCATTGTCATGAAAAACCTTATACCCATGTTCGGCAATTTTAAATTGTTTTAGATTAATAAAATCTCTCACGATTCGGGAAAATTCACTGGTGAAAATCGGCGCGATTGGTTGTTCCATACAATAATTATAGGCTTTTTTTAATCCATCCAGGCCGGCCTGGCGATCACCAATATAAAAATGGATATAGATATTCATTGGCATGATGCGAATAGGTGACTCTGTATGTTCAAAATAATCAATTAATTTCGCCATATTGCCAAAATTACGCGTCCAGCCATTGGTATAAATAAAATCATTCGAGGCAGAAGTATAAATTTGCCAGAAATTTCCTTTATTATAAGCGAACGGAGCTAATTTTGAGTAGGTTGGATAATCCTGATCGTATATTGGATCCCCGCCATTTAAATTTTCAATGCCAAGTTTTTCAATCCAGGATAGCGCCCTTTCATCCGGGTTACACTGACCCGACCAGAGGTATACCTTTAATTTTTTATGCGGGGGCAATAAATTTTTTTCAATAAAACGAACACTAACCGGCACTTCCATTTCATAGTTAATTTTTAATGTTTCCCAACTCCAGTTTTCACCTTTGAATCTCACGTCAATATCCCCTTTTCGCCAGTTATAGGGGTGAGTATAGCTATGCGTTGCGGCTTCGACATTTTCCAGTTCGAAAATTGATTTTGCCACCGAATATGGACGATTATAGTAAGGAAAACCTTGCGTTTCAATTTCCCGTGAGATAACTGAAGCGGTAATTGGCAAGGGATATGCTTTTATGATTTGATCCCGAACAAATTCAGAGGCATAGCTTTTAGAATCAATGAGGGAAATTCCTGTCAGGCCATCCCCGTCAATATGCGAATAAAAAATCCTGGAACCATAAAGGGTTGTAATATCTGGAATTGGGAGATCCGTTAAATCGAAGGCTGCTGCAAAAAATTGAAATGGATTGATCCGCCAGAATCCCAATGGCTCCTTTTCGGCAACTTCAATATTTCCTGCTCCCTGGAGTACCTGCTGAAAATTTTTCCGCCATTCGGGTGAATTTTTTGCTTCCTGATAAGGGGTTTCACCAAGAGCAATGGCCCCGGCAGGGGTTACGACCACCGCATCGATTTGTCCGGCACGAGCATCGTTTAGTGTTAAGTAAATTTTATTTTTGGAATGATTCGAGGTGATTTTTGTTCGAATTGGTTCCATTTTTTGCATGTCGATGGGTTTTTCAAAATCAAATATTTCTTCATTTTTATAAATGATTTTTTGCTGAACGCCAAAATCAATTTTAACATCCCAATATCGGAGGCCAAGTTCATTGAAAAATGCCTGAATAGATGGCGTTGGTGATTGTAAGTCTTCGTCAAGATAGGCACCATAATTTCCCAGAATAACCACTTTTCGCCCCTCCCGTATCTGATGCGTGAGCCATTGCGCATAAGCGGTGGGATTGGAATGTACTGGATCATAAAACCAGCTAATAATGCCGCGGTATTTTTCCATTTTTTCGGCTGACGGAAACTCTTCCTGAATGTCATGATAAGTTAATACTAATCCAAGGTGATTGAGAATGATTTCCAGATTATTATGAATCGGATTATTCTCAAGCGTCGAATTTTCTTTGCTGTCATAGAAAGCGAGCACCCAGCGCTTGATTTCTGAACTCCCTGGGGTAATTGAAATATCCGGTTTCACTTTTGGGGGCTGCTGCTGTTTGAGTCGCGGAATTTCTGTTTCATAAATTTCCTGATGAGTGATAAGCCGGATGGGTTGGGGTAGAGCTTCCGGTTGATATGTTAAACATTCCTTTAAAAATGCCGGCAAATCAAGGCGAAATTTTATCTGATTTTGGGTCGCATCCCACAGCATGAGATACCCTTCAAAGGCCATTCCCCCGTAAGGTGTGCGTAAAATGAAAGCACTGGCAGAATTGGATTGATCCGTTCGCTCCACTTCAAGAAAAATTTTGTTCGCTGGATGAACTGAACGCCAGGTATAATAATGTGTTAAATCCTTTTGTAATAGTTGAATATCTTTTTCAACCATGGCCGCGTCTTTTTGTCGAACGCGTAAAATTTTTGAATCGCCTAACCAGCCCCCCAGAAATTCCAAACCAAATGGATAGAGAAAATTATTTAACTCCGGCCAGGTGATCCACCAATCCACCAGCAGATTTTCATTTTTGGGACTGGATACGTATTTCTGACTTTTAAAACAACCCAAATTGCCAAGAATTATCACTTTACGTCCTTGTGTAATCTGTTTCAATAACCAATTCAGGTATTCCAGACCATTCGGCATTTCGGCGGTTTGGAACCAGGTGAGAATTCCTGAATATTGATACATTGTCGCTTCATCCGGAAAGCCATCTTCAACAAAGTGATAAGTTGTGGTATACCCCATTTCCAAAAGGGGTTTAAAGGCGTATCGATGAAGCAGGCTTTCATTCGCTGTATTTGATTCCGAACGTTTGAGCAAGGCTAAAATTTTTTTACCCGGGAGATCAGTTGATTGAATAGGAGAAATCAGACAAAGTTCAATGAACTTTTTCAAATTGAGAAAATATCGTTGCTGATTATTGATGACTTCAGTCGTAAATCCTTGCAGGGCCATTCCACCGAAAGGTGTTTTCAATATGACCGGACTGGCACCATCGGCAATATCTTTGCGATTTAAGGTAAGAATGGCCTGGTTTTTAGGATTAATCGAATTAAATTTAAAGTAGTTGCCAATTTTTTTATCCGGAACAGAAATATCCTGGCCGATGAGTTCGGAATTGTATTGAATAATTTCGATCAAATCCGGATTGGCAGTCCACTGACCTTTAAACTCCACACCAAAAGATAAAAAAAAGCGGTTCAATGTCATTTCGGCTAGCCAGGTTTGGCCATCAGCCGAAAACGCACCCGGATTATCAATAATGATAACTTTTCGGCGATTATAAATCTGGCTGGTTAGCCATTCCAGATATTGTTCCGGATTTTTCATGACCGGGCTTGTAAACCAGGTAATGACCGCTGAATATTTTGCCAAATAGGTGTTATCCGGTAGATACTTTTCGATGTCATGATATTCCAGGTCATAGCCGGATACTTCAAAAGCCTGGTGCAGATAATTTCGAAAAGGATTTTGGGTGGTACTAAATCCTTCACTGCCTTTATATAAGATAAAAAGCGATTTTGATTGCGCAAAAAGTCCTGTTGATAAACTTATCAAAATAGAGGCTATGATTAATACGAAATAGATATACTTTTTAACCATGTAAAAAAAACCTTTCACGCCTGGATGTTGTTTGTTCAAAGCTGGGCTCAAGAAATTGAATTATTTGCGTTCGTTTTTATACTCAAGGCGAAATGGTTTTTGAATAATATCATTGTCATTCAACAGCCCTCACCCTCTCCCGGTGGGAGCGGGAATAGCTACGCCCTCTCCCACCGGGAGAGGGTTGGGGTGAGGGCAAGAAAAACCGAAAACCACTTTGGCTCAAGTATAATTTCATTCTATACTAATATTAACTAATTTTGAATCATAATGTTGTGACAATAATCAAATTAGTACAAGTTTAGCGTATCTGCTCACCAATTAAAAGCTAAATTAAGTTATGCCCTGAAATTCTAAAATGAATCGTTTTTTCTGAAGTCTTGACCCTCTCGGTATCTTTTCCATTTTCAAAAAACGAAAATGGGGGAGAGAATCCCGCTTTATCTCCCCCAAATTCCGCTTTTTGGAATTTGGGGGAGGCAGGAGGGGGACTACATTGATTCTGAACATCAAAAATTTCCATTTTAGAATTTTAGGTATGCTACCATGCTAATCGAAGCGAAAAACCTGTTGTACCCGGGAGTCGGTTGTCTTAAGATTTTTCGTTCAGCAAAACTTATCTCCAGCACCTGCCAAAGGAAACGCTGAGTTCAGAATGACGATTCGTTCATTTTAGATTTATCCAAATATTTTGGGAGCTTTTATCTCTTCAACCGCTACACATTAATTCTATAGCGCTTTAAACTATAAAAATGTTCCCGGATTCAGCCGGTGAATCCAAAACATGCTGAATCCTTGAGCCTGAAATAAATGATATTAAACTTGAAAATTAATTTTTTATTTCGTATACTATAAAATGTTGCCCATCGAAATCATATCGTTCTTTATTTTCTACCCATGAGAAGAGTACATCATTACAATTAAATGTTTTATTGGGTAAAGATTCCACATCAATTAACTATATTATGATTCTCGATCCCGCTTCCTGTTACATCAGAAGTGAAGACGATTTTCATAAAATTCATTTTTAAAGGTTTTTAACAAATTATAGGAGATAATCTATGCTAAGTCGTGTTCTTTTAATCACTTTATTAATTTATTTTTCTTTCAGTAATTTTAGCTGGGCCGCTAAACGGACGAAATTGATGAAGACCCATAATGCTGCTTCTGTTTCTATTCCAATCGCCGAGCTGGAAGCCCCTAAATATAATCAACATCCAACATTCATTGATTTCGACAATTATATCCTGACGGGAAATCTGATAGGAACATCATCAATGGATTATGCAACAGCTTATTTCGGTCGTAGCATCGCGGTTGGTTCGGATGGGACGGTTCATGTTGTCTGGGCAACTACCGGTGATGTGAGCAACGAAGTGCTTTATTCAAAATCAACTGATAAAGGAAAAAGCTGGAAAAGTATTCAATATATCCACGATGGCTATTATGGGTATAAACCAGCAATCGCGGTGGATCCAAATAATCCAGATAAAATTTATATTATCTACGTTGGTTATCAAAATTCCGGGGAGACCCGTTCTGTTCGTGTTTGCACCTCGCTGGATAAAGGAGAAACCTGGAGCGCCTCGGTGCCGATTTACGGTTCGGTACTGAATTGTAATAATCCCGATGTCATTGTCGATGGGAAAGGATGGGTACATTGTGCTTTTGATAATTATAATGAAAATGATAATTATATTCGTTATAATTATTCAACAGATAATGGAAAAACCTGGTTGGCGCAGCCGATGATTATTAATAGTAGTGTGACGACACCAACTTTTGCTGCCAGCCTGGCGATTGATAAATTTAATAATGTTCATATTTTAACCGGTGGTGGCGGTTCTGATGGCAATTTTGGTGATAAGGGGGTGTATTGGACCTGGCTGGATATGAGCGCGGTGACGGGCCTACCGCAACTTCCCGTTATTAAACAAGCTCCGATGAAAGAATTGGCAGCACCGGGTACTGGTTTTCCGTATCCATCAATGGTCTTCGATTCGAAAAATGTGGGGCACCTTTGGTATGATAATATTGGCAATTCAGGATTCCGTGACGTTTTTTATCGAAAATATGAAAACGGCGTCTGGCAAGATCCACTTCAATTTTCTCCTTCTTATGGAATCGGTGCTTTTGCGCCGAGTTGTGCAATTGATGCCGACGATAATTTATACGTTATTTATCATGATGTGGGGGCGGGAGATAATCAGTGGGCATGGGAATATTGGCCAACCGATATTGTTTCCGCAACCAATGCCAGTGGTGATTGGGTTTTTGTGAATATTACCGATGATGGCACCGGTATCAATCAACAATATGCCGAGTGTGCAAATTGGGTTGCCGGGGATTCCCTTTTGCATTTTGTTTATGTCACCGGTGGTGGGCCCTATCAGGTGGTTCATGAACTTGGCTACCCCTGGAAACCGGAACCAAGCTGCGAAGTACTGAATCGCCCCGATACATACGATTTGACGGGACCATTTGGTATTATCGCTGCTACTGAAGATCTCGATGGAAGTGTGGTTGCGTGTTCACTGTTGGTCTGGCAGAATAGCAGTAAAATATTAGAATTAATCATGACAGAAGCTTATTCGAATGTCTATTATCGGGAATTTTCAATTACCGGTAATGTCGGTGATGTGATTGAATATCAATCTGTGGCAGTAGATAATGAAGGGAATAATGGTTATTCGGCACGTAAAAAATTTTCAATTCTGGCCCCCAAAAATCCAAAGGCAGATTTATTAATCGTCCGGGATAATGCAAAATTGATTGATACCTTTTGGGCGGCACTGTTAGATAGCCTGGAACAGAAGGGTCGATTAAAAGGTTATGAAATTTGGGACACCTACGAACATAATGGTATTGACGCCTCGGTGACAACTTTCGGTTGGAATACGATATTCGTACACGGTGCTTTTGCAGGCACAGTTCCCACCCGCGATTATGAATATAGTCCTTATGCATACTTTTTAAATAGCGGGACAACCAGTAATCCCAAAAATTTATGTCTGGCCAGTATGGATTACCTATTTATTAATGAAGAAGTCGATTCGTCAACTGAATTGACATTTCAATCGGGTGATTTCGCGTATGATTTCTTTGGGGTGGCGAAGGCAATAAATGATCCGGAAATGACTGATTCAATTTTGGTCGGGAGTGCGGGAAACCCAATTTCGGGTGATTTTTCGCAGGTGCCGCTGCAATTGAGGTCGATTTCAACTGATCCCTTCGTACCAAACTGGATTGATTGGATTGATCCGATTGATCCAAAAAATAATCTTTTCCTGGCGGAAAACGAAGGAACTGCTTGTGGGGTGATGAATGGGAAGGCAACTTTTAAGACCGTTTTTCTGCCATTTATGATAAGTCAATTGGTGAAAGATGGTCAGGTGAGTGGTTCTAAAAATATTCCGGATCCATCGGCGGTGAAATTAGTGACGAACATTTTAAACTGGTTCGAAACAAAGGCCGGGGAAGCTGCCGTTGCGAAGACAGATTTACCTGTATTAAATTTTGATCTTGGCCATAACTATCCCAATCCGTTCAATCCCGTTACACATATTGATTATTCTCTGGCCAGAGCTTCTGAGGTGAGTTTGATTGTTTATAATTCGCTTGGACAGAAAGTAAAAGAGTTGGTCAATTCCTACATGCCAGCGGGTAAACATACGGTGGAATGGGATGGAATGTCCGAAACTGGCCAGATGGTTTCCAGTGGGACCTATTTTTATCGTATTCAGGCAAGTAATTTTATAAAAGTTCATAAATTAATATATTTGAAATAAATTTCATTGATACAAAAAAGCGTCCGGCACAATGATAATTTTGCCGGACGCTTTTCATTTAATTATCAGTTAACTCTGATTATAAGATGTTAAGGAGCGCAATGCCTTTGTGCCTTGAGAAAAAAAACTGTATTTTTTGACAAATTTCCTTACAGAATGATGATGCGCCTCAACATTCGGAGTTCCTTTGATGACGATTAAAATTTTTACCCTTGGCTTATTGAAGACGAATTGCTATTTGCTGGCCTGTGAGAAGACGAACAAAGCCGTGATAATTGATCCGCCGGAAGCCGATGCGCAAATCACCAATTATTTAGAAGAAAATAAATTACAGCTAAAATATATTCTTTTAACTCATGGACATATCGATCATATTGGAGGGGTGGCATTTATTAAAGAATATTCGAAGGCGAAAATTTTCATGCATCGTGATGATTTGTCACTGGTGAAAAATGCTGCCATATATGCCCAATGGTTTGATTTAAATCCACCACCACCATTCGAGATTGATGAATTTTTTACTGAGGATCAAATAATCACAGCCGGAACCATTGAATTAAAAGTCATTTTCACACCCGGGCATACGCCTGGCGGTGTATGCTTTGTAGACGACATTTCTGCTTTTGTTGGCGATACCTTATTTGCTGGCAGTATCGGAAGAACTGACCTGCCAGGGGGTGACTATGAGACACTTATTTCTTCAATTAAAAATAAATTGATGAAACTTGATGATTCGATAGTCGTTTATTCCGGGCACGGACCTAAAACAAAAATCAAAGACGAAAAAGATACAAATCCATTTTTAAACGATTAACTCACTTTTTCCTATAAAATCATGATGAAAGGTGGATTTTTTTTATGTCAATTAAAAATCACATCTTTATTTTATCAGGCATCTTCATTACATTTTTTCTTCTTTTTTGCTCGTGCGAATCAGAGATCGACCTGTCACCGCCAGTTGTATTTATGGCGCCTGCTGGCGAATTGGACACAAAAATTGATATAAATGGCAAAACGATTTTACCCAATGGTCGCATCATCACCCCAACAGGCAGACAAATCCGCGTGGCGCCACATCCTTATGGACTGGTTTTAAGCCATGATGGGAGTATTATATTAACCGCCAATAGTGGGACAAAGCCCTTTTCGCTGTCGATTATCCAGAACTTTACTGATAATCAACCAGCCATTTTTCATATTCCCGAAACGGAATCAGAACGGGAAGGTGTTTTGGAGTCCGTTTTTATGGGACTGGCATTTTCTCCTGATAACCAGGTTTTTTATGCATCCGGTGGAAATAGTGGTGATGTGATGACTTTTGAAGTTACCTCCCGAAAATTGCTTTCTAAAATTGATTTAAACACGATTTGGGGTAAAAAACAATTTCGCGGGAGTTATACAGGAGATTTAACACTTTCAAAAGAGGGTCGATTTCTCTTTGTGGTAGATCAGGCGAATTTTCGAGTGGTGATTATTGATGTTCAGGCGCAAAAGATAATTCAAAATATTGCAGTTGGGCGTTATCCTTTTGGGATTGCTCTTTCACCAGATGGCAAAAAAGTGTATGTCGCAAATGTGGGCATGTTTGAATATGCCCCGATTCAAAATATCGATCCCCAAAATTCAGCGGAAGCGACAATTCATTTTCCTGCTTATGGTTTTCCTTCAAAAGAGGCCGTGGCAGGTGTTGAGCTAGAAGGGAAAAAGGTGCCGGGGCTGGGTGATCCAAATGTTCCGGAATCCTTTTCGGTCTGGACCATCGATGTTTCAAATCCTGAAAATGCCCGGGTGATTGCCAAAATTAAAACCGGCCATCTGGTTGGTGAGAAATTGGAAAATTTTCCGGCTGTTGGCGGGAGCAGTCCCAATTCCATTGTGGCTTCTGAAGATTTCATTTATGTCAGTAATGGCAATAATGATTGTATTACCGTGATTTATGCCCCAAAAGATAGTTTGATTGGCGACATCGATTTAAAATTACATCCGCGAATTGACCATCTGCGCGGAATAATCCCTTTTGGATTAACATTAAGTCCCGGTCAATATCGGCTCTATGTCGCTGAAGCGGGAATCAATGCGATTGGTGTCATTGATACGCGAACCCATCAGGTCGTTGGCCATATTCCGGCAGGCTGGTTTCCGGCCAAATTGGCAGTGACACCGGACGATAAATTTTTGATAGTGGCGAATGCAAAGGGATGGGGAGCTGGTCCGAATGCAGGACCGGATCATAAGGAGACGGATCCGAGCAATGTCGGCCAGCTAATGCGCGGTTCAGTTTCCATTATACAAATTCCGAATGACAGTGAATTAACGAAATTCACCCATCAGGTTGTCCAGAATACGGTACAATTTAGCCCGTTAAAAAAATTTGCTCGTTCGGCGAAAAATCCGGTTCCACCGATCACGGGTACCCGAAAAAGTCCCATTAAACATGTCGTTTATATTACCAAAGAAAATCGGACTTATGATGAAATTTATGGGGCAATTGAAGGCGGAAAGGGATATCCGTCATTGAATTTGTATGGAACACCCCGGACATTTTCGAACAAAACGGGCGATAGTACGGTGGTGATGGGTGTGTCGATGCCCAATCATATCGCGCTGGCCCGGCGATTTACGCGGTGTGATAATTTCTATTGCGATTCGGACCATTCGGCTGATGGTCATCGCTGGTTAGTTGGCGTTTATCCGAATGAGTGGGTGGAAACCGCTACTTCCGCTTCTTATGGCGGGCAGCGAAATTGGAGTCAGGAAGCGCCGGGGAGAATGGGTTTTACCGGGGCTTCCGGCGCAATTTATCCGGAAGATTATAATGAGGCTGGCGCTATCTGGGAGCATCTGGAGCGACATCAGATTTCATTTTTTAATTTTGGCCTTGGTTTCGAATTTGAAGGCGGAATTGAGGAGCAGCGTGATAAATTTACCGGAATTCGATTGACCATGAATTATCCCATGCCCAAACCTTTATTCGACCGGACTTCCCGGATTTTTGCCACCTATAATACGAGTGTGCCGGACCAATTTCGCGTGGATATGTTTGAAAAAGAATTTCAGGAACGCTGGGAATCGGGAAAAGAAGAATTTCCCCGCCTGATTACCATGATGCTTCCCAATGATCATGGCGCCAATGAACGCCCCGCAGATGGCTATCCCTTTCGTGAATCTTACATGGCGGATAATGATCTGGCCCTCGGTCGTGTGATTGAACTGTTGACGCATAGCCGCTGGTGGCCTGAAATGGCGATTTTTGTTACGGAGGATGACGCTCAGGGAGGTCTGGACCACGTTGATGCCCATCGGAGTATCTGTTTGATCATCAGTCCGTACGCCAAACCGGATTATGTTTGTCATACGCATACGAGTATTGCCAGCATTATTAAAACGATTTTCCTGATTCTGGATTTACCGTCGCTGAATCAATACGATGCCTGTACGAACGATCTGGGTGATGCTTTTCTGGATGAGCCAGTGAATTCGGCTGCTTATCCGGCGCTACCATCAGATTTACGCATTTTTGATCCCCAAAAGGCATTGGATCCGTATGATGTTCAATTCAATTGGAAAGCCGTAAATGACTATCCAGCGCTGGACGATGCCGATTTTCTGGAAGAAGAACGTGCTGAAAAAAAGGATTTATTGAACCAGCAGGAGTAATATTATCATGAAACGGAAATATTGGGCTCCTGTTATATTTTTTATTTGCCTGTTAGTCGTCTTTTTCATTTTAACACGTCGACTGATTTATAAAACATTACCCGGGATGAACTCGATTACGCTCTCAGGTCTGGTTGATAAGGTTGAGATAGGATATGATGAAGTTGGCGTTCCCCGAATTAAAGCCAATACGCGTTTGGATACGTATTTTAGTATGGGATATGTCCACGCCCGGGATCGCCTCTGGCAGATGGATATCCGGCGACGTGCGGCTGTTGGCCATTTAACAGAAGTTCTGGGGGATTCTTTTCTGATAATTGATACTTTAGTGGTAAAATTTAATTTAACCAGTCTGGCTGAAAGTCTATTGGTTCAATTGCCAGATTCCACGCAAGAGATGCTGGAGGCTTATTCGAACGGCATCAATGCGTTTATTCATACGCAGCAGACCGCGCCAGCGGTGGAGTTTCAAATCTTAAGTTATCTACCAAAGGATTGGGAGCCTGTCCATACCCTGGCGATCTGGCGACTTTGGGGATGGCTTAATTCGTCTCTTTGCCGCGATCTTCTGGATATTTTATTGACGATTCGAATTTCTGAAAATCACGTAAAAACCTTGAATATCGATTCCAAAATTCAGATACCGAAAGAGATACAACCATCTTTTTTAAGTGAAGGTTATAAAATTTTAGCGGCTTTCCAAAAACTGGATGCTTTGACTGGCTTTCCTTGTGCTTCAAATTTTACACTTTCGCGGCTCTGGGGTAAGACAAACGCCGATTCGTCACTAACATTGCTATCGTTTTCTCCGCTGAGTCGCCTGACCATCCCCAATAGCTGGTATCTGATTCAAACGACCATCCATAATTCATTGATCTTGGGGGCAACAATTCCGGGAATTCCAATTTTCTTTAGTGGGACAAATGGAAAAATCGCCTGGGGGGTTGAACCAATTCCATTACGAAATTCCTATTTTCAGTTGAATGATTTCAGGTCTATGCCGGATAATAATTCGGAATTTCAGATAAAACAACAAGTTATACCGATTAACAGGCAAGATACTTTGAAGATTCCGGTTTACCGAAAAAATGGACAACCTATTTTATATAGCAGTCCCGATAACGAAGACCACCGGTACTTTTTAACCTGTGATTGGACTGGATTAAAATCCGATTCGCTTTTTATCAAATTATTAAATATCGGTGCGATTCATTCGCTTCAATTGATTCGATCGGATTTGCCCGAAAATATAACCCCTGCAATCCAATTTTTGGCAATTGATACAAATGATTCGGTTCTTTTTTTGAAATTTGGTGCTTCATTTGAACCGGCTAACTCCAAAAAGATGAAAAGATCAAGGGAAGCCATTAACCACATCGCTTATGAAATGAAATCATTTTTTAACCATTTAACGCCAGAGTCATATCACTTACAATTTCCTTACACAAATTTTCAGTCGGATTCGGTCCTGAATCTTGAACCTGAATTTGGAAGGGAAATATGGCAGGAATTCTTTCAAACCGCTGCTGATCCAGACAGTGCGGATTTATTAAAATTGGAATTTGTCGAGAAAAATTTGACTTACCGCTTTTCTTCCAGCGCTGCGCAAATTCTTCCAATAATAATCAACTATTTGGAGCAATCACCTGATTCGGCAGCGGTAAAAGTGATTCTATATCTTTTAAAACATTGGGATTATTACGAGCACCCGTATAGCTATGCTGCGACAGTTTTTAACCTGATAATGGAAAGGCTGATTTCTGAAATTTTTCATGATGAGATGGGCGATTCACTCTATTCTTTTTTTATACAATCGCCGGAATTCTTAAATAAGACGATGACCCACTTGCTTCATGAGCCAGCAAATATCTGGTTTGACATTCAAAAACCAGATACAGTGAAGGAAATGCTATCACACCGGTTGATCCCGATCATAACCCAACTTTATTCTTCCCAAAATCCTGATGCTTCGGTGCCAAATTTTTTATGGAAGTCACAAACCCCCTGTTTTATTCATCATTTACTGGCAACAATCCAATCACGGGATTTTTATTTGAATTCAGAAATGGTCTATCTTCAGGGAAATGGTTTTCCACTGAACGCTATTTCTCAAATTTCAAATCCGTCAGCATCGATAAAAGGCTGGCCATTACAAATTATTTTTATGCCAACCGACCCGATCCAGGTTTTTTGGGTTATGAGTACCGGCCAATCCGGGCATATTTTAAGTCCAGATTATAAAAACTTAACCCGGCGCTGGCTGGAAGGTAAATTTTATAATTTTAACTTTACCGATAAAAAAGTAAATGAAAAAAATAAAATCGTTATCATACCACAAAGGACAATTGGAGCTAATTAAAGGGGAATCAATATGTTAAATAAATTTATTCGTGATTTTGTCGAAGGGGATCAGGTCCTGGGATTTTTTGTTTTACGAAAAAAGGAAACAAAAGTAAAAAAAGATGGTTCACCTTACCTTTCGCTGGAATTGGGAGATCGAACAGACCGAATTCGCGGAACACTCTGGGAAAGTTCACCGGATCTGGCGCGTCAGTTTAATGTCGGCGATGTTTTAAAAATTCAGGGCATTGTGATCAGCTATCAGGAAGAACTCTATATTAAAATTGAAAAACTTCGGAAAGCCGTTCCCCAGGATAATATCGATTTGAAGCAATTTCTGCCAGAAACTGACAAGGATGTTCGAATTTTATCGCTGCGACTCTTTTCGATCATTGATAGCCTTCAATCCGAAATAATTAAAAAGTTATTGCGGAATATTTTTGATGATATTGACTTTAAAAATAAATTTATGCAGGCTCCCGCTGCGAAATTGTGGCATCAAAACTATATTGGTGGTCTTCTGGAACATACACTGCAGGTCACTGAAATTTGTGACAAGGTACTGGTTTATTATAAAAATGTCAATCGGGATATCTTGATTGCCGGTTCTTTATTGCATGATATCGGTAAAGTATTTGAATTGTCAATGGAGGGCTTTATCGACTATTCCGATAAGGGTCGTCTCATCGGCCACGTAATGATGGGGTACGAGTATGTCGCCCGAAAAATTTCCGAGTTGCCAGAGCTTCCTGAACCAGTCGCAAATCAGATACTGCATATTATCCTCAGTCACCATGGCGAAAAAGAGCAGGGAGCGCCTGTCGTGCCCATGACCCTTGAAGCGATGATAATGCATGGAGCGGATTATCTGGATTCTCAGGCCAGTGCTTTTGTGCGTATTATTCAGAAAGAGAAGGAATCCGGTTCAAAATGGAGTAAATATGTTAATTTGATTGATCGGTATATCTATATGGGGGAAGATAAAAAATAGCTTCTTTTTTAAGGTTTTGAAAATCAATTCGACCCTGCCTGAGGAAGTTTATCAGCCCGATTTAGGCGATTACACCTGAAAACTTTGTTAATTTAACAAAATTTCAGTTATTCTTTTATCAGTGGAAATCTGTTAAATCCACGTTCATTTCTGGTTGCGGCCTGGTTGATTTATGGATTCATATTTGCAATGTATGACTTTTATAAGATAAATTTTTAGTATTCGCTCAATAACTGTGGGTGAAAAAACCTGTCATTGCGAGGCGTTTTTTGCCGCAGCAATCTCCTGATGTCGTGTGAGGGGATTGCTTCGTCGCCAAAAGCGCTCCTCGCCATGACAGGACGTAGCATTACCCTCATTTATTGAACGGATACAATTTTTATACTGTCCCAATAATACATAACGTGGTAATCCAAAATAAATGTTCAAAAAAATTCTGACACTTTTCAAACAATCCATTATTTTTGGAATGGGAACTGTTTTTGAACGGTTGCTGGCCTTTTTAATGGTTCCCCTGTTCACCAACACCTTATCCAAAGAAGAATTCGGGATTTATGTCCTGTGGGTTTCCTATATCGTTCTGGCCAGTCCATTTTTTTTGCTGGGTCACAATTCGGCTATCATCCGTTTTTACGCTGCCTCGGAAAATGAAAGTGAACGAAAAATTATTTTTTCGACCAGTTTCTGGACGGTTCTAATCGTTTCCGGCTTTTTCTCTTTCATCAGTTTATTACTTATCAAGCCTTTGAATCCTATTTTGTTTGATACACAGGTTTCAGATGCGGTTATGTGGTATTTGATTGGCGTTTTATTCTTCGACTCCCTGAATTTATTGGGCTTGAATGTTTTAAAGGCAGAAAATCGGGCGATGAGTTTCGCCTTAATTTCTATTATCACTGGCTTGGCCGTCCCTATTTTGACAATCTATTTTATTGTCTATCTAAAAATGAATGTCGAAGGTGCCTTGCTCGCTATTTTGGGCGTCACCTTTATCCGATTTATTGTTCTCTGGCCGATTGTTTTCCGTAATCGTATTCAATTTAAATTTTCAATTGTCAGGTTCAAGGAATTAACCTGGTTTGGATTGCCATTTATCCCGACAATCCTGGGCACTTCCTTGATGGTATCGATTGATCGTATTTTTCTGAAAAGCTTTTATGATACGGCGACAGCCGGTGTTTATGGCGCGGGATGTCGGATTGCAATGGTGATTAGTTTGCTGACAAAAGCATTTCAATTCGCCTGGGAGCCTTTTATTGCCTCAACCTATCAGGAAAAAGATGCGCCGATGCTTTATTGCAAGATATTCACCTATTTTTCCTTGATTATGACCCTGTTTTTTATGTTGATAACACTATTGATTGAGGATATTGTTCAGATTAGATTTCGCCAATACACTTTTTTGGGAGAAGAATATTATGGGAGCCTGCCGATTATACCAGTTGTGATGCTTGGCTCGCTATTTTATGGGTTTTATTTGAATTTTATTCCAGGCGTCTACGTTCAGAAAAAAAGTATTTATTTCCCGGTTATTACTGGCATTGCGGCATTGATGAATTTCGTGATGAATTGGCTGCTTATCCCAATATATGGGATGCAGGGCGCTGCCTGGTCCACGGCGGTTGCTTATTTCGCAATGATGATAGGGATGTTTCTCCTGAATCAACGATTTTATCCGGTGCCGTACGAATACGGTCGATTATTAAAATTGATTCTTGTTACGGGTGGTGTATTGGTTTTTTATTTTTATTCGCAACCAATCGTTTTGATCAATAAAGTTTTCCTGTTTTTAGCAACGATAATTCTTCTCTGGCTGGTGCGATTTTTTGAGAAAAATGAAATTCAACGATTCCAAACATTAATAAAGGATAAATTATGGCTAAACTCGTCCTGGTAAATCACTGGTCGGAAGGTATTGGGAATAACAAACTCCCGTTAGGATTGGGCTATCTCGCGGCTTATTTGAAAAAGTATCTGGATTTTCATGATCTGGCCATTGTGAATACGGGCGATCAGACATTTGAAAAAATAGCGGCACAACATCCTGAAATTGTTGGTTTTACGGCATATACGGCTGGTTATTATGACGTCGTGGCTTTACTGAAACGTGTAAAGCAGGAGTTGGGCGTATCGACTTTAATTGGAGGACCGCATGTAACCTGTCTGCCGGAACAGTTGCCCCTGGAAGCGGATATTGGCGTTGTTGGTGAGGGTGAGGAGACCCTGCTTGAATTAATGAAAAGCCATGAAATGCATAACGGATTCACGGCGGAAGGACTTGAAAAGATAGCAGGAATTGTATATTGGGAAAAGGGCATTTTAAAACAGACGCCACCAAGAGCGTTTATCACCCCGCTTGATAAAATTCCACCTCCTGACCGGGAATTACTTCAAATTCATGAATTTCTCAAACCAACCCAGATCTTGATGACCAATGAATATCTGCGTGGCGCGACGATGTTAAGTTCCCGTGGCTGCCCCTTTAAATGTATCTACTGCCATGTTCAGAGTAAATGGGGCAAGCCCCGGCTGCATTCGGCGGAACGAGTGGCCTCAGAAGTCGAAGAATTAGTTAAAAAGTACGGAGTGGAAGGAATTTATATTGAAGATGACTTGTTCGTCAGTAGTTTGAAACGAATTCAGGATATTACGGCTGAATTAAAAAAGCGAAATGTGTGGGGGAAAGTTCGTTTTTTTGTTGATTTACGCGCGAATTTGGTAAATCCGAATCTGGTGCGGGCTTTAAAAGAAATGGGCGTAGTGAAAGTCGCGCTGGGGCTTGAATCGGGGTCCGAGCGAATCTTACATTATTTAAAAGGTGGTGATGTGACGGTTGAGCAAAACCGGCAGGCGGTTCGCATTCTGAATGAATTTGGCATCGGATGTCATTGCTGCTTCATGGTGGGAGCCCCGCATGAAACGCGTGAGGATATCCAGCAGACCCAAGCCCTGATTCGCGAGATTCTTGATCTTCACCCGCGAAATTTTTGCCAGGTCACCGTGGTAACTCCCCTGCCCGGCACTGAACTCTGGAAATATGCCCTGGAGAAAGGTTTTGTTTCTAGGACACCTGATTGGAAACAATTTAGTTTGAGTCCATTACAAAGTAAAAATCGGGATTTTTATGTGAATGAGCACATCCCGTTTGATGAATTTCTCAAAATAGTTGAAGAAACGACCAATATCGCGAATAGCCGTCGACTACATTCCATTTTAACCCGATTTTCGTGGCGGTATTTGAGGCGAGCGATTGCGGATCCGAAATTGGCCTGGAAAATAGTTAAAAATTATTTTTTAAACCGATGAAAAGACCTTCAAGGTCTTCTCATCCTTGAAGGTCGGCATTATTTTATAAATCAGGCTGTTACAATCGATTCAGCTTGCACTTTATTTTTTTTCTCACGCGCAGCCAGTTGTATATTGTTTGTTTTTTTGTTATCTTTTTCAAGAGCAAGAGGAATCACTTCACTCATCTGTTTTACAAAGTAAAATTTTAAATCATCCTGCACCTGCTTGGGAACCTCAATTAAATCTTTTTCATTCTTTGCTGGCAGAATGATATTTTTGATCCCGGATCGATGGGCGGCCAGTACTTTTTCCTTGATACCCCCTACCGGCAGTACTGAACCACGAAGTGTAATTTCTCCTGTCATCGCGATTTCACTGCTTACCTTTTTGCCGGATAGCAATGAAATGAGTGCTGTGAAAAGAGTTACCCCGGCAGAAGGTCCATCCTTGGGAACCGCTCCACTGGGCACATGAATATGAATATCATTCACTTCATTGAACTTCGGATCGATATTATAATCGTCGGCATGCGCCCGGATATATGACATGGCGGCCTGAGCCGATTCTTTCATCACCTCACCAAGTTGGCCG
The DNA here is from genome assembly GCA_020722815.1 of Caldithrix sp. Lineage (GTDB taxonomy): Bacteria > Zhuqueibacterota > Zhuqueibacteria > Thermofontimicrobiales > Sulfurfontimicrobiaceae > DYKB01. The sequence goes on from DYKB01000032.1 coordinate 47,942, forward strand.
GTCAGGATTAAACTACCCTTGCCCGGCATTTTTGAAGCCTCTATAAAAAGAATATCGCCGCCAACCGGTGTCCAGGCCATTCCAATGGCAATTCCTGGGGCAATCAGTCTTTCCGCCGCTTCTTCGTAGAACCTTGGCGGTCCCAGCAATTTGGTAAGCATTTTGGGGCTCATCCGTTTGCCTTTTTTATTTCCTTTTGCAAAATCGGTGGCCACTTTACGACAAATTGTCGCGATTTCCCGTTCCAGATTTCGCACACCAGCTTCTTTGGTATAATTTTGAATTACACTCCGCAATGCATCATCCTGAAATTGCAAAAGTGACTTCTTTAATCCGTGCTCGGCAAGCTGGCGTGGCACCAAAAATTGTTTGGCGATATTCAGTTTTTCTTCAACAATATAGCTGGGAATTTCGATAATTTCCATTCGATCGCGAAGTGCGGGCGGAATGGTATACGTTACGTTCGCGGTGGCAATGAACATCACCTTTGACAGGTCAAAAGGAACCTCCAAATAATGATCACTGAAAGAAAAATTTTGTTCCGGATCCAGCACTTCCAGCAGCGCAGAAGAGGGATCTCCTCGAAAATCATTTCCTAATTTATCAATCTCATCCAGCATAAAAACCGGATTATTGGTTCCAGCCCGCTTAATTCCCTTAATTATCCGCCCCGGCAGCGCACCAATGTAAGTCCGACGATGTCCCCGAATCTCAGCTTCATCCCGAACACCACCGAGCGAAATGCGAATAAATTTTCTTCCCAAAGCCTCGGCAATCGAACGCCCCAGCGACGTTTTGCCAACACCAGGGGGACCAACAAAACAGAGAATCGGGCCGCGCATGTCGCTTTTGAGTTTCCTGACTGCAAGGTACTCCAGGATTCGCTCTTTCACCTTCGTCAGTCCATAGTGGTCCTGATTTAGCTTCTTCTCGGCAGCCGAAATATCAAGATTATCTTCAGTCTGGACGGACCAGGGCAATTCTATCAACCAGTCCAGGTAAGTTCTGGAAACCGTGTATTCGGCAGAAGAAGGGTGCATCTGGCTCAACCGTTCGAGTTCTTTTTCCGCTACTTTTTGCGCTTCTTCTGACATTTTTGCTTTTGAAATTTTGTCACGAATTTCTTTGATATCCTGATTATCAGAATCGTCCCCGAGTTCTTTCCGAATTGCTGTTAACTGCTCCCGTAAAAACATTTCACGTTGGGTTTTATCGAATTTACTCTTGATATCCGATTGAATTTTCTCACCCAATTCTAATGTCTGAGAATGCTTGTTAATTAATTCGTTCGTTACCTGCAATCGTTGTTCGACATCTATCGCTTCTAAAATACTCTTTTTATCAGCTAATGGAATATTTAAAAATGCAGCGACCAGATCTGCCAGTGTTCCTGGCTCTTTGATATTTTGAATCATGAGCACCTGTTCATAACTGGCTTCATTTGATAATTCCACCACCCGGCGAAAAAGACGCCGCAGATTATTCATTAATGCATCGATGTGTTCATTGGTCTCAATGCTATCGGTATACGGCTGAAAAGCTGCCTTGTAATAGGGCGACTCCTGTAGAAATGTAATCACCTTTACCCGATTCAATCCCTGCAAAAGTACGGTTTTACTTCCATCCGGCATGTCGATGATTCGCATAATTTTCGCTTCAGTACCAATATTAAACATCTCATCCGGACGTGGATTATCGACCGAAGCATCATTTTGGGTCAAAATCGCAATCGTAGAATCACTTAACGATGACTCCTGTAGTATTTTCATCGATTTTTCCCGCGCGACAGAGATCGGCAAAAATTGATTGGGAAATAAAACCGCATTTCTTAAGGGAATAATTGGTAAAGCCTTTGGTATGTTTAAACTATCTCTTAGGGACATATTCATACCCTTTATATTAAGATTAATATTTTCAAAAAGTTAATTAGTTTCAATGATGGCCATTGGCAAGCAATTTTTCATCACAATACAGAACATGGATCGGCATTCAATTATTAATTATTATCCGTCTTGTTTAAATTTCCAAAACTTACATTTAACAATCTTCTGACATTAAATTAAATAAGAGAAAACTATTAAAGTTCCTGAATTTATTAATGGAAATACAATTTATTATCAATCATGTCCGGCATGTTTTATTCTATAATTTAAGAACAATTAAATTAATAGATTAACTCTATTCAACCTGAATCGTGTATTTAATTATTCTCACATGTTTACCCAATAGAATCATTCGGGTACAAGCCTGTCGAAACTCCATTTTTCAAAAAGCTGAAAAAATTTACTCATGTCGTTCTTTTACATGAAAAAAGAATCGAAACTCACATACCAAACAGGAATGATGTATTATCTTGCTATAGCCATTAAAATTTATTGTATCACAACTTCATTACTTACTTGTTTAATCAAACCACCGAATCCGGATGGTTTGAGGTGAATTTGATAATGTTTTGCGCATTTTCCAGGCACTTACAATGAATACTATCCCTGAAATTAGAAAAATACTGGAAATCATCGCAATGAGGATTTCCGGGAAGAATAAAATGACCAGTCCAACCATAAAAAGTCCAAAACCAAACCACAACCCGGACTTCCATTCCCCGGAACGATTTATAAATAATTTAGAAAAATGATAATCAAACATTCAAACCTCCTATCTTTTGTTTCCCATATTTCCCATTTGTAACAATATCCGATTACAAAATTTATGCCATATAAATATCTCAATCAATAATAAGGCTAATAAATTGATTTTAATAGAGTTATATTATTATCAAAATGTCATAAAAAATGAAGCCAGAAAAATGCTTTTGTCTTTTTGGCATAAGAAAATTAAATTTTTATGTCATTTTGGCGTATAAAAAAAATATTTTCAGGCTTGAAAAGATGCTTTCTTTTTCGTAAAATATGCAAGTTATTTCGAGCCCGTCCGCAAAAGCATCCGGTACTGCCATTGCGAAGAGCGTTTTCTTGGACAAACGCACGGGACAGGTTTTACAACAAAGCCATATTGGCCGTTTTTTAGCGGGATTGTGAGTCTTTTAAAATACAAGCCCCGGCAAAAGAGTCACTTTTGATGACAATATCTGGTATTTTCAGGTATAATATATTTATTTTCTGTAATATTCTTGGAAATTTTTATTTTTTAGTTGATTAACCGATTAAAATTGGGAGCGCAAATGTTCAATCTAGAAAAAAGTATTGAAAATCAATTAAGAATAATAACAAAGCCGAAGCCGACATTTATTTTTCCTGAATGTAATGATCCGAGGATTATTCAAGCCATGGCCAGGTTGATTCCCGTTGTTAATTGTATGGTTCCCTGTCGCCGGGATTTGCTGGCGCAGCATCTTCGGGATCAACGAATTTCACTTCCAATTCCCGAAGATGACTTTTTGTCACAATTAATATTTCTTAATCTGTCAGAAATGACACAATATAAAAATGATTTTGCCCGGGAACTTTTAAAACTGAGTCAGGGAAAAAAATGGGAACTCACCGAACGACAGGCAATTGCTGAGCTGGAAAATCCGCTTAATTTTTCCATTATGACGGTACGGCAGGGTTTTGCAAATGCCATTCTCGGTGGGGTTCAATTTACGTCGCGTGATTATTTTGTCCCCTGTTTGCGATTATTAAAAAAAGAACAAACCGTTTTTGAATTAGGACTTTTTGTTTTGCCCGATACGCATCCAACTGGAATTTTTAAGGAGAATATGGTGGCTTTTTCTGATGTGGCCATCAATTTGGCGCCGGATGCTGAAGCGCTGGCGAATATTGTGCTCGGAAGCTGCTGCATCGTGCGGGATATTGTACCGCTGGAAATTTTACCCACGATAAATGGGGTGATTGTTAGCTACTCTACCAAAGATTCCGGAACTGGTCCAACTGTCGATTTAGTAAAAGCGGCGGGTGAACTGATTCCGGCTAAATTAGCAGATTTAGTGCAGTTGAATGAAGCCTATCAAACGCTAAACATCGATTGGGAGATGCAGATCAGTGTGGCAATTTCGGAGAGTGCCGCCCGGAAAAAAATTAAAAATTATGAACAACACCCCGCGGCTGGACGTGCCAATGTTTTGACGGTCACGAATCTCGATTTTGGGAATTCACTTTACCATCTCTATGCGACCACCTGGCCGGATGCGTTAAAAATGCTTCAGGTAGGGGGAATATTTAATCAGGCACTGGATTTTTCCCGAAATTCAACCGCGGAGGATGTGGTTCTCGCGGCCAAAGCCCTGGCCTTGCAGCATGTTAAAAAGAGTGATTATATGGGGACACTAAATCAGTTCAATCAATAGTCTCTGAAAACATTGATCAAATCACTGGTGATAACCTAAAATCAAAATTTATTTTCTAAATCTATAAAAGACCTCATCCTGGCTCCCCCAAATTTGAAAAAACGGGATTTGGGGGAGAGGAATCCATGTTTTTCCCCACATTTTTGCTTTTTCTAAATGGGAAAAAAGTGCCCTTCGAACCAAAAGGGGATCTGATTGGAGTCGCTTGCTGTGGTGTTAAATTCCGTGAGGAATTTGCGAGATAGTCTGCATCGAAGGTTGAATTTTGAATCGGTGAGGAGGGTTATTTTTGATAATTTTCATATTCTTTTGCTAATTCATCCGGCGTCATTTTCCCGGAATAGATCATCAAACGCGTTTTAAAAGAAAATGATTCGCCAGGTTGTAGCGTCATTTCAAGTGGCGGTTCCACATTCCGGGTGTACATCTTTCGCCCGAAAGGATTAACAGCAAAGAGGCCATAGCCCCGTGCATGCCAATAGGGCGGAAAATTTTGACTCTCGGGATGAACAAAAATTCCGACGACGACGGGTTCTTCTTTTACCGTGCCGCTCAAAGCAATCCAATTTGCTCGTTTTCCCCAAACTTCTTTTTCACCTTTCAGTCCTTCACTGCTAAGATATTCAGCGTCCTCACGTGAATCATGTAAAGTGGGGGTCAGCCGGATACCAAACATCCCTTCCTTGGTGTCTCCAAAATGAACAATCGTATCTTTTGCCGTTAATTTGATATCGAAATCCATCGCCGTATAATTTTTCAGCGCCGTGAATTTGACAATTTTCTCTTCATTTAAAAGAATTTTCCCGTCGGGTGCTACCCAGTCTGCCAGAAGTTCGATTTCGGCCTGATTTTCTTTTTCTAATTTACGCGTCAGTTTTCGATGAATAATTTTTCCATTTTTTGCCGGATTTGAAGGCTCGGCCCAAAAATCCAGCCCATTGACATCACCATACGTATAAAATAAAGATTGATGATGAATATGATCCTTTTTTTCATTCGCCTCTGCGGGAACGTTCTCCAGCATTGGCCAGCCGCGATTGATCATGTTTCCCTGCGGGCTATTGATGGGAAAAAATATCGGTTTTTCATTATTTAATCCATATTGATAGGTTGTAAACAATTTTCCATCAATCAAGATATCAAATTTTTCACTGGATACCTCCACGACCTGAATTTTTGGATTTTTCGCGCAGGCGCTTTGATTGACGAGATAAAAAGTCAGATTCAAAATCATCAGCAAAACCACCAATTTTTTCATGCATGCCTCCTTAAGAACAATTTGTTGAAATAAAAGGTCTTTGAATTAAATTTTTTTAAATTATAAAAATAGCCAGCATAAGTTTAGAAAAAAAATCGGGTATTGTCAAGAGAAAAAATCAGACAAATGAAGAAAAATTTCAAATTTGATATAGTGTCCAATCCAGTTGAAATGAACCAGAAGAAGCAATTTATTCCTGATTCAAAGTTATAGAAAGTTTTGACATTTTCCTTGACTTTCCTGAAGAATTTTCTTATTTTGTGATGCTTTTCAATATTTATATGAGCGCGCGCTAAATGGGGGAAACTTGTCATTCTGAGCGAAGATGAGAATCGCCTGCGTTATTAAAAAATAAAGATTCTCCACACCGTTTCGCGCGGTTTAGAATGACAAAGCATGCTTTTTAGAGTCGACTTTTTTCTACAATCCTGAAAATCTCCTGCAAATTTGCTTTTGGCCAGGCAAATTGAACGCCCACCAATTTTACGGAATTTTGGAGGAAGGATGACGCATATTATCGAATTTATAAAAGAATTGCCTTGCTCTTGAAGCTAACTTGAGTTAATGAGACAAAAACTTCGCATCTTCTTGCTTACAAAATTCTCATAAGCGCTAATAAAATGGATAATTCTAATAGCCGGGTATAATTCAAATAGTCCGGTATTCAGTTTAAAAATGTTAAGAAAATTAAAATTCTCCTTGACAATAACCAGATTTTTTAATAAATTTGTATCCTGCTATGGACAATTTTAGATGGAATGCCAGCGATGACAATTCATGAAAACTGTTTTGAAAAAATAAAATCAAACCTTGATAATGAAAAGGTAATCGTAATTCAAGGTCAACGTTCTGTTGGGAAACATGCTTTTTTAAAGAGAATTATTCATTTCCTGAAAGAAGAGAAGAATGTTTCGGCTAATCATATTTTCTATTATGGTTTAGATGATATTCTGATTCGACTTGCGTTTAAAGATCAATTTGACACTTTTAAAACCGAATTGGAATTAAAAGCTGGTCAATCACTGGAAAATTTGGAACAACCAATTTATCTTTTTTTTGAGCAGATTCAGAATACTTTAGAACTTGTTGAGTTAATTTCAATAATTCGCCAGATCAGCCCAACGAAGATAAAATTAATAATGACCAGTTCTATTGACTTGACTGCAGAAAAATTATTTCAAAAATTCCTGCTGCCCCAGGCTGAAATATTTCAGGTGAACCCGCTCACCGTTCAGGAATTAATTTCCGGGGAAATTGCCCCCTTAAATGGTGAATCAATCCTGAAGGCGGTTGTTGAAGGAAAATTTGATGCTGACTATTTTCAGCATCTGCAGTGGATAGTTGAGCCATATAAAAACGCCATTACCCATTTTCTGGAGGAATATCTCCTTTATGGGAGTTTACCTTCGGTTTATAAATATAAAGAAAGCGAAAAAGAACAGCGTTGGCATGTGATCCGTCATTTTTTACGACGTTATTTCGAGCATGATCTGGGAATTGTTTATCAGATCAATGAATTAAAAAAATTTAATCGTGTGCTCGAAATCATGGTTGATAATAATGGACAAATTGTCAATTTACTAAAACTTTGCGATTATTATCATTTTAATCGAAATACAATCAGAAAATACACCGGCATTTTGAGTGAAACGTTTCTGATTGATTTTATTTATCCCTATTTGAAAGAAAAGATCGCAAAACCGATTATGCGCACCCCAAAGCTCTATTTTCTGGATCCAGGGCTGGTGAATTATATGACGCACTGTTTTGATTTCAAGACACTGGAAAAAACCCGGATTAACACAATATTGGAAACAGCGCTATATTTAAACTTGAAAAATACCATTCATCATCTGGGGTGTCCCTGTAAAATTTATTTTTTACGCGACTATCAGGAACATGAACTGGATTTCCTGATTTCGATAGGGGATAAATTGACGCCGGTGGGGATAGTGTATACGCCTGAACAACGGAAACTAAAAGTTAAAACCTTTCGGTATTATTTGCGTTATTGTCAGCAAATCTCGAATGGCGTTATTTTTGGTAATTTTGATAAAAGTGAAATTATGGATATGCGGAACTCGAAATTATTTCTTTTTCCATTATGGATGTTGTGGTAGGATATAGCCAGACTAAATTGCGATATATGATGCGTAACATTTTAAGGAATAAGGGCTTAACGATAGCCCGGTATTATTAAATTAGTTATCGCTTCACGATTTAGGAATTGGCAAATTTTCTTTTTCATCTCCGTTAAATTCAATAAGACTATTTTTGAAGAGAACTTTTTCTCCCATTTGATGATAAAGGAGACGTAAATTTGAGTTATAAAATTGTTGTACTTGTCAAGCAAGTACCCGATACAAAACGAATTATCGGCGATGCGATGAAAGAAGACGGAACCGTCAATCGCGCTGCTTTGCCGGCCATTTTTAATCCGGAAGATTTAAATGCGTTGGAGATGGCACTGGAATTTAAGCAAACTTACGGGGGAACTGTAACAGTAATTACCATGGGACCACCCAAAGCCGCCGCAATTCTTCGTGATTCACTTCAACGCGGCGCGGATCGCGTTTTTTTGATTACGGATAGAAAGTTTGCCGGGGCGGATACTTTGGCAACTTCTTATACCTTGACGAAAGCAATTCAAAAAATTGAACCTGAATTTGATCTGGTGCTCTGTGGGCGACAGGCCATTGATGGGGATACGGCTCAGGTCGGGCCGCAAACTGCCGAGAAATTAAGTGTACCGCAGGTTTCCTATGCGGTTCAAATTGAAAAACTGGATGATAAATCGTTAACAATAAAACGCTTAATTCAAAATGGAACTGAGTGGATTTTAGCACCCGTACCGCTGTTAGTAACCGTGGTCGATACCGCCAATGAACCACGTCCACCACGCGCGAAAAGAATTATGAAATATAAAAATGCGGTTTGTGAACTGGAATTAACTGAATTATTGCCCAAATTTCCGGAATTCAAGGATATTGATGAACTCCGTACTTACCTGACCGATCGAGGACTTTATATCCCAATTTTATCGGCTGCTGATTTAAATATTGAAGAAGAACGAATTGGGCTGTCAGGTTCACCGACAAAAGTAAAAAAAATTGAGAGTGTAGTGCTTGCTGGTGGTGAATTAAAGCTTTTTGAGAACACCAGCGGTTCACTCCAGAACTTATTACAAGAATTGGTTGATGATTATATTCTAAGTTAATCGTCTGGTTATCCTTTTAGATAAAATTAAAACACGATAAACGCCTAAAAATTTTGGATTAAAATATAATATGAAAGAAAATAAAGACGTCTGGGTATTTATTGAACAGCATGATAATAAAATTCAGGATGTGTCGCTGGAGTTGTTAGGGAAAGCCCGTGAACTCGCTACGGAGTTGAACAGCGCGGTGGCCGCGCTGTTATTGGGCGATAAATTAACCGAATTATCGAAAACCGTGAGCACTTACGGCGCGGAAAAAATTTATATCGTTGATGATGCTGAATTGGCACTCTATCGGACACTTCCTTACGCTAAAGCGGCATCGATGGTTATCCAGAAATATACTCCTGAAATTGTTCTTTTTGGGGCAAGCTATGTTGGGCGGGATTTGGCACCACGTGTCGCTTCGATTTTAAAAACCGGTTTGACGGCAGATTGTACCGATTTACAAATTGGGGATTATCAATACCGCCAAAAGACCTACGAAAAGATACTTTACCAGATTCGGCCTGCCTTTGGCGGGAATATTATTGCCACCATTGTGACCCCGGAACATCGTCCACAGATGGCCACTGTCCGCGATGGCGTGATGAAAATGCCGCTGCCGCAGAATAGTAACCATGCCGCCATTTTTAATGAAAAGGTTAGTTTTTCCAAAACCGATCTGGCCCTTGAAATTTTAAAACAAGAAATCGAAAAGAAAAAGGTTGATTTGAAGAAAGCGCAGATCATTGTGGCCGGCGGCTATGGTGTGGGAAATCCGGCTAATTTCAAGCTTATCGAAGACCTGGCCGATGCATTGGGGGGACAGGTGGCGGCCTCCCGCGCTGCGGTGGATGCCGGTTTTATTGAAAAAGATTTTCAGGTGGGGCAGACCGGTACAACGGTTCGTCCACGATTATATGTCGCCGTGGGTATTTCGGGTGCGGTTCAACATACGGCCGGGATGCAGGAATCTTCAAAAATAATTGCTATCAATAGTGATCCGGCTGCGCCGATTTTTAAAATTGCCCATTATGGAATCGTCGGCGATTTGAATGAAATCGTCCCGAAAATGATTGATTTGTTTAAGCAGGGTGGTTCAACGACTAAATTATAAATATCAAATTATTTTAACCTGAATAATTTGAAATATTAAGAAGGCAAAATCATGGCAAATTTTTATTTAGATAATTCTGATATTCAATTTTTAATGAAATATATGGACCTTGATGAGGTCACTCGATTAGTCGAAAATAATTTTGCTGAAAAAGATATTTTTGACGATGCCCCCCGAAACGTTGCCGAAGCAAAAGAAAACTATCATCTGGTTTTAACGGCGTTGGGAGAAATTTGTGCTGAACAGATTGCCCCGCTGGCGGCGGCCGCGGATGCGCAGGGCGCCCGCTATGAAGCCGGTCAGGTTTATTACGCTGATGCCACGCAAAAGGCTCTCAAACTACTGACTCAGGCCGAACTAATGGGTTTTACCTTGCCACGGAAATATAATGGTTTAAATTTTCCCGTAACCATTTATTCAATCGCGATTGAAATGGTTTCGCAGGCCGAGGCGGGTCTTCAGAACATTTTCGGTTTACAGGAAATTGCGGCAACCATCAATGAATTCGCCGATGAAGAATTAAAAGCGAAATATTTACCTCAATTTAGCTCCGGAAAAGTAACCGGCGCCATGGTGCTGACAGAGCCAGAGGCTGGTTCGGATTTACAAGCCGTGCAATTAAAAGCATCGTTTGATGAAGCCGCAAATTGTTGGCGATTGAATGGAAACAAGCGATTTATTACCAATGGAAATGCCGATGTCGCCCTGATTTTAGCGCGCTCAGAGCCGGGGACAACGGATGGCCGCGGTCTTTCCATGTACCTGTACGAACGGGATGAATCGGTTGTTATTCGCCGCATTGAAAATAAACTTGGCATTCACACTTCGCCAACCTGTGAACTGCAATTCAATAATACCCCTGCCGACCTCGTGGGAAAACGACGAATGGGCCTGATTCGGTATGTTATGGCATTAATGAATGGTGCACGGCTTGGTATTGCCTGCCAGGCACTGGGAATTGCGCAGGCAGCCTATAACGAAGCTTTAAGCTATGCGCAGGCGCGTGAGCAATTTAAGCAAAAAATTCTTGACATGCCACCAGTTTATGATATGTTAGCCCGGATGAAGACCAAAATAGAAGCTGCTCGCGTCATCACTTATGAAACATCCATCATTGTCGATATTAAGAAAAAACTGGATGAGATAATTGAGCATGGTGCCAACGTTGATAAAGAAATTCGGCAGCGAGCGAAAGAGATGACTGCACTCGCCGCCGTTTTAACCCCAATGTCAAAACTTTATGCCACTGAAATTGCCAATGAAGTGACCTATGAAGCAATTCAAATCCACGGCGGGACAGGCTATATGCGGGAATTCAATGTGGAAAGACACTATCGCGATGCCCGAATCACCAATATTTACGAAGGTACCACGCAGCTTCAAGTCGTGGCCGCTATTGGTGGCGTTTTAACGCAAATCCTTGATACAGAATATGCGCGTTTGTTCAAAATGATTGAAAACTCAGCGCAAAAAGTACATTTGGATGATTTAAAAGCCTGTCATCAGCGGCTGAATGATGCCATTTCTTTTCTAAAAACAAAGAACAATCGGGATTACACCTCGTTTTATGCCCGAAATCTGGTAGAAATGGCCACTGATTTATACATCACAGCGCAATTGTTAAGATATGCGCCATATAGTGAGCATAAAAAACTCATTGCAACGAAATTCCTGAAAGACACCATCCTGCGTTCCGTGTATCATTTTCAAGCAGTGACCAGTGAAAATGAAATCGTCATCCAAAATTATCAGAAGATGATAATGGAATAATAGAATTTATTCATTGGATCTGATAAACGGTATTAATTCGGGGAGGCCGGCATGGTCGCTAGATTAAGATTTTAGCTCATTATCATATCGATCATCAATCCACGCAAAAGCCAATTTCCATCGACTTAACTAAACTGTGAATTATCCCTTTAAAAGTGAAACAATGTGTCATTTTATGACATGAATTTCATCCTTTTTACGATATATTTTAACTAATTGATTTTATTAGACTAAAATTACTTCTGCCACGATTACCGCTTTTATCATTCGTCAGTCTGTTAATTTTTTAAAAGATAAAAATATTTAAAAATATCGATTAATGCGCTATTAAGTAAAAAATATTAGTCAAATTTTGCTTGCTAATATTTCTAAATGACATTTTTTATATAATTTTGATTAGGTACGCTTTTTGCAATCTGAAAAATAATATAAAATCTATGCCTGGATTTTGTATAAATTCTGATTAAGTGAAATGACAATTGAATTTTCTTTGGTTGTGGTGGATTTGGGTACAACGCTCATTTCTGGTCGATTTATAGATTAAAAGATATTCTTCGGACCGTTACAAATTGGATTGTTTTCTCTCATCATTTAATAATTTTTAATCTAAAAAATTTTCCCAATTAAAAATTATTATGAAGCGCTATTTGTTTTTTTATGGCATATAATGAATTTATTTACTTTTTTTTGCTGTTTGAATTGATTTTAACAGGATTTATGCCAACTCCTGAATACCCGACATTTGTGTTATTTAATTCGTTTACTTTAAAAGGTATAAAATTGTCATGCTGAGCGAAGAGAAGAATCTCTTCACTTGTTGAAAAATATCGATTATTCACGCTATTCAGAATGACTGGACCAACTTTTAGAGGGGACGCTTTATCATTTTCAATTTACCTATAAGCATAACCGTCTTGAATCACAAGAGAGGAGTTTCGTGAATTTAACAAATCAAAATTTCCGACTCTATTCCTGGCTTTTTGCTGCGATTTGGTCGCGACAGCCGATTATTATTCATTCCCATTCGACACCGGAGGCGGCCCTTCAAATTCTCGAAGACATTATGCCTTTTATTCCGAAGTATCGACAATTACTAATCCATGGCGATTTGCCAAGGCGGCTAATATTTGAGTCCTATCGGCCAAAATACATCCAAAATATCAGTTTTGATCTTCTTTGTGAGTCAATTCTGGCTTCGTTTGAGGAAGAAAAAAATTTGAAATCCCGGCCGATGACTTATCTTGGTTATAATGTTCCTGAACAGGTTTTCCAGGGGGTTTTACAGTCATTGGATCGTGGGTGGATCGTGACAACCAGCTTATCGATTGACAAAATTGAGAAAATATTTCTAAACGATTCACCGGAATCATTGCGATACAGTGATGAAATCTCGGTAACCTTTTTAAAAGGTCGTCCGAAACGAATGCCCATTGAAATGCAAATTTTAAAAATTTTTAATTCCCGCTCGACTTTAACCGCAAATTATCATATTCAGAAAAAAGAAACCGAGATTCGTTATGCGGCTGAGACCCTGGTTCAGGAGATAGAACAGGGGAAAACTTTTCAGCAAGCCGAAATTCAGGAACTCTTTGATCTGGATTATCAAAATTTCATGAAATGCCTGGAAATTATTGAGGCGGAATTTTATTTAAAAATCGATCGTTATATTAATTTGACTTCCAACAGAATTAAACATATTTTACAGAAATTATGTACGCTCAATGGCGTGCTTTATGTCTGTTCGCTTGCTGGCGGGGAATTAACTGGATTACTCAAAACACAGGATCGAATTGTTTTTCCATTAAACTTTTTTCATCGTTATTTCCCATTCGTTCGAAAAATGGTAAGTGAGTTAGAAATTGGGATACCGGATCAGATCTCCATTGAACTTTCACATCAACTGCGTTTGGTTATTTTAAATAGCTCACCATTGAATGAAGATAAAGTCGCTTTTGGTTTTTTTATATCCGCCGAAACAGCAATTGCGCCTTTTATAAGAGAAGCTTTACAACTTATAAAAAATTCAAATTAACAAAAAGAGGAAATTAAAAAAAGTCTATTTCAAAAAAGGAGCAAAATATGGGAGAGGTTAATTATGCCTTCGAATCGTTTTTGAATACGTTGACACAAGTTCCTGAAGTCGCCGGTGGCGTTGTTTTTGATGAAAAGAAAGGGATTATCTGTCATAACCTGAGTCAACGCAACGATGCAGAAAAATATGCCCAATTTATTCAGGATTCTATTTTATTTATGCATGAACTTTCAAAAGAAAGTCGTGTCGGGCGTTTTAGATCAATGCATGTAAAGGGAAATTTTGGAAATATCTATCTTATCAATTTCTTGAGCAAAAATCTCTATGCAGCTGTCATTGGGAATGAAGCCATGAATATTGGATTTATTCGGGCGATCTATGAAGAAGTATTTTATAATCTGGAAAAAGCTGCAGCCTGAACAAATATGAAGATTAGAATAACCTAACATAATTCGACGAAAAGAGCACACCATTTATGGAAAAACTGAATAATATTCTCCTTGAGATTACTGCCAAAATCTCGGGTTTTGTTTCTGTTTATGTTGTCAGTGGAGAAGGTTTGACCCTGGCCCGATACACGCGTGAAAAATTCAATGAAGAATATCTGGATGCACAGATGACAATGGTCATGAAATTGATCGAAAAGTCATTAAAATTATTGGGGCAAACATCATTTAAATTTCATTTGATAACAACCCGAAAATATTTCCTTTCCTTCAGCTATGTCAAGGATAGTTCTACCTGGGTTGGTATTGTAACCCGACGTGACACGGGTCTCATTGGAAATCTTCAGCAGATTATGGAACAGTATCACATTCGTATCTGGAATGCGATAAATCCGCGAAATGCTTAAGTGACGATTCGATTTTAGCTGAGTTAAAAAAGAAAGGTATTTTTATGCACGTTCTAAATGAATTACTCCAGGAGATGGTTCAGAAGATTCCGGGGACCCTGGCCGCCAGTATTGTTGGATCAGATGGACTTTTTATTGCCAGTTGTCTGGTCGATCCAAATTTTAACTTGGAAGTCGCGGCGGCTCAGCTTTCTCTTATCATGCGATTGGTATTGAAAACGACTGATTTTTTTCAGGACGAAATTGAAGATGATCTGATTACATCTGAAGGTATTCATTTATTAACTTTTAATCTGCAAAATAGCGGTCAGTATTTTCTGGGCATTGCTGTTGATAATGAGCATTCCAGATTAGGGTATGTTCGACTCATCGTTAGAGATTATCTCGCTGTCATTGGCGATGCACTGCCGCGACATTATTGAAAATGTTATGCATTACTTTTGGGAATATTATTGGTTCAGACGGTTGGACAAGTTGTTCCTGAAATGAGAAATAAAAAAGCTGTTTTGACTTTGTTAAGGAATATGCCTTTTATTCAGGAGCATTTCATGCGAATCAGAACGTCGCAACCTTAAAATTTCTGAATGAATACGCCTGATTTGTTGATTTCATTTATCGCGCATAACGTATGACGACTGATTCCATTTCATTTTTCTGATTTTTATAAAACCGAATTATTCAAAAAGCATTCTATTGCAGAGAATATTTTGTCCTCAAACAAAAAAATTTGCTCTTAGCGCTGACTCGAAATGAAAGGATTTGATGATGGGGTCATTAAGTGCAGTTCTGAATGAACTGGTGGCTGCAATTCCCGGCACCATTGCTGCGGGTGTTGTTGGTTTGGATGGATTGGGATTGGCACATGTTATTAAAAAGCCAGATGTTGATATGGAGATTGCCAATGCCCAATTTGCACTGATTTTAAAATTGGTTCAAAGATCCATTGATCAATTGACGATTGATAAAATTGAAGATAATCTTATTACGACACAAAATTTATATATTTTGACTTTTTTTCTGGGAGAAGGTTTGCATTTTTTAAATATCATCGCTGATAAAAAGACCGCCAGCCTGGGAAATATAAGGTTGATTGCACATCGATTCGCGGCAAAAATTGACAAAGAAATTCCAGGACGAAAAGGTCAGATCGGTATGAGCGATTTTAAAAAAAAGAGGTAGAGAATTATGGATGATGATAATCGTAAAATGAACCCGTTACCTTTTGTGTGCCCATTAATGAATGTTTTGTTAGCCGCGTTTAAAAAATATCATATCATTGCGCGCCATGATATCAAAAGAGATGATCTGATTAATCGGTCGATAATTACGCTGGAAATTGTTTGAGTTATTCTCCATTAATTTTGACAAGCTGATTATGAATTGCCGCGATTTTCAAAAGAGGCCGATACGACAGATTTTTCGCTTCGCTCAAAACGAAGACATAACATTGATTTCGCTCTTAATTTTTGAGCGAACATTTCATTTGACGGTTATTAAACTTTTATCCCTCTCACCGACCAGCTTTTTATCCTGAAAATAAACAAAATTTACTTGTAAATTGCCTAAAAATTTTATATATCAATATCAACCAATTCCCCAGAATTCAATTAATAAAATTTGAAAAGGATATTGATATGATTTCCCTTCAGTCACGTCTTGCCCCAAGAGCACAGGGCAAACAACCTTCTCCCATTCGAGAGTTAATGCGATATTTATCGATAGAAGATATGATCTCCCTGGGAGGAGGCTATCCGAATCCTGAAACATTTATGTTGCAACAGCTTGATTTTGCATTTAAGGACGGAACGCAACTCACCATCGCTGATAAAGATCTCATCCAGGCGAGTCAATATGCCCCGTCTGATGTACTTCCTGCTTTAAAGAAACCCCTATTTGAATGGCAAAAATTTAAAGATGGCGTTTCGTTGCATGATGGGCAACTCGTTGTTTTGAATGGTTCGCAAGAAGGAATTTTTATCATGGCCTATCTATTTCTGGATGAAGAAGATTTTGTTGTCGTATCCGAACCCTCATATCCCGGCGCCATTGCGGCGATTAAATCTTTTACGAAAAATTTTCTGGCCATTCCCCTGGATGCGGAAGGGATGCAGACCGATGTACTGGCCATGTTATTACGTGAGCGGCAAGCACGCGGACTGAAACTCCCCAAATTTATTTATACAATTCCCACCGGTCATAATCCGGGTGGCGTAACACTTTCCCTGTCACGCCGAAAAGCGATGATCGAAATTGCACAGCAGTTTGATCTGCTGATTTTAGAAGATGATCCCTATCAATTGCTCCAATTGGAAAAGACAAATCTTCTCCCGACCCTTCAATCGATGGATTCTGAGGGACGTGTCGTCCGGCTGGATAGTTTTTCCAAAATTTTTGCGCCTGGATTACGGCTTGGTTATGCCAGCGCTTCCCCGGAAATCATTCAACAATTCGTCTATTTTAAGCAATCTTCGAATATGCATACCAGCAGTCTGGTGCAAAAGTTACTGGGTGAGTACCTGGAAAAAACGGGGCTGGCAAATTTTTTCTCGCAGGTTCAGCAAAATTGTCAGCTTTATCGCCGAAATCGGGATGCCATGATCGCGGCTGCCCAAAA
Organism: Caldithrix sp.; assembly: GCA_020722815.1. GTDB lineage: Bacteria > Zhuqueibacterota > Zhuqueibacteria > Thermofontimicrobiales > Sulfurfontimicrobiaceae > DYKB01. The sequence continues at coordinate 65,091 of DYKB01000032.1, forward strand.
GCATCTGCCACAATCAGTCCGTTATAATTCACCCACGGCAGGAATGTTTATCTGGTTTGAATTGCCCGCATTTTGTGATTCCTCGCGGATGATCGAACAATACGCTGCTGATCTCAAAGTTGTCCTGGTGCCCGGAACTGCCTTTTCGACCCATGCGGGGCTGCGGAACTACATGCGCGCCAGCTTTAGCATGGTTTCACCGACCCAAATTGAAGAAGGTATCCACCGATTTGCTTTGATGATTGAAAACGAATTAAATCATCAAACTCGTTAAGATGACATTCAAACAGCTTTCCAATTTATTCTCTCAAACTTCAAAAAAATTTACTGTAAATTACGCTGATTTCGCAGCTTTGGGCAAATTATGTTGGTGAAATCTGTGGTTCTGGCTTGTGCTTTCCAAGTTTTTCTTTATTAATAAGTTGACAATTAATCCATTTTTTTACTCGTGATTTGATAGATTTTGAAAATCAAACCACCCTCGCGAGTGTGCAGAAATTAGCCAATAAAATTCATAAATTATGAAAAAAGATGGTCAGAAGGCAGCCATTTTAACCGGTTCAGTTCGAAAAACTCAGCAAATTTATAAAAAAAATTATTCAGGATGATTTGAATTAAAATTACACCCATGAAATTTCAATTTTTATATTGCTCTTATTTCTTAATTTTATTGAGGTTATGTATCTTGATCGTTGTAACTTATATATAATTAATGACTTGCCACTTTTAAGATTAACTATCTATTTCATTTTTGGAAATATCGATTACCTTTTTATAATTTTTACCCGCAACAAATTCGCCTTTGGCCGATTTTTTGTAATTTCCATTGTAAAAAAAAATTAATTTTGATGCAAATCACAGATTCTGATATGACAATTTTGTATCTTGTAGATGAAAGCAGAAAGCGAAACTCGAAAGGGAAGACAGGAAAATAGCATTTCCTGGGTTGTTAAAATATTCAAAAATGAAACTTTTTTAAACTTTGGGCGTTTAGCAAATTCATTTTTTTGATATAATGAGGAATGTGAACTAATTAAGGGGCTTGAAGCTATTATGGAAATAAACTACAAAAGACGATTTAGTGTATTATTTCAGGGAGTTATCGTCATTTTAGTGCTGATGACGGCTTTTGCTTTTTCGTTTAAATATCTTGCAAAGGATGATACGAACGAGAAAATGCAACGGTTGGAACGGACACTTCAGGATTTGCGGGCAGCGTTACATTCTGATAGTATTCGAGAATATAATATTCAAAAAGTGATGGCGATCATTGATAATTTTAATCCAACCATGGCCTCAAATCTGAAATATGATATTGCGAATGAAGTCTATAAGATGAGCCTGAAGTATGATAACCTGGATGTTGATTTGATTTGTGCGACAATTACGCATGAGAGTGCCATGACCTGGGATCCAAAAGTAAAATCCGGGGCTGGTGCCATGGGTTTGATGCAGGTGATGCCAACAACAGGTATGTATATTGCCAATTACGAAGAAATTACCTGGACGTCGCCGGAAGATGTGCTCTACAATCCAATCTACAACATTCGGATTGGTTGTCGCTATCTGTCTTCGTTGATTGACTTTTTTGATGATGTTGATGCGGGTCTGGCGGCCTACAATGGCGGACAAAAACAGGCGGCATTATGGGTGGCCAATGGGAAAGCTAATGGAATTCTCTGGGCTGAGACACAATTTTACGTGCCGGCCGTCTTAAAGCTCTATCAGGAGTATCAAGGTTTGAATATATAAGCTGTACATAAAATTTCCTCCCTCCTCCAGGCTGCTATCGAATTGCGGTGCTGAAACCAATACGATAGCAGCTTTTTTTTTCTCCAAACCCGACTATCTGATTAAAAATCCATCATTCAGTGCTATTCTCGCCCGGAGCAAAACTCATTGAATAAAAAAAAATTTATTTTTATTGTCCAAAAGGAATTAATTTTGTACATTCCACCCTTTTGTTTTAGCTAATATCGGGAGTAAAAAATGTGATACTTCATGCTTGTTAACCATTTATTAACAATGTATTACGCATTACGAATCACGTATCATGCCCGGCACGAAATTGATATTATTTATGGGAGCATTTTATGTCACAAATCGATGTTGAAAAATTAAATCGAAAATTTGGTATTGCAAATCATTTGCGTTTTGTAAAAAAATTGGGTGAATTAACAATTGCCGAAATACAAAATGAATTCGCTCAGGCAAAAATTTCGATAAATGGCGCCCAGGTTCTTCACTTTCAGCCTGCCAACGGCGAAAAAATGCTCTGGTTAAGCCCCAAAAGCGAATTAAAACCCGGTCGACCCATTCGTGGCGGAATTCCAGTGTGTTGGCCCTGGTTCGGCCCCCATTCGGAACAACCAGATTTCCCCTTGCATGGTTTTGCACGACTCATGCCCTGGGAAGTCGTTTCCGCACACAAAAATGACCGGGGGGAGATTCAGCTCGTTTTGGATTTGCAACAGAATGATGACTCGCTTAAATATTGGCCATATCAATTCCGACTTGTTTTAACTGTCACCATTGGTAAAGAATTAACCGTCGAATTAACAACTTTTAGCAATGATAATAAAGACTTTGTAATCAGTGAAGCCCTCCATTCCTACTTTTTCGTGAAACAGGTTGATAAAATCACGATTGATGGGCTGGATCTGGTTGCTTATTGGGATAAGGTTGATGCCACCGATAAATTTCAGGATGGCCTGCTCAAAATTACCGAAGAGACCGATCATGTCTATCAAAATACGACAGCAAGTTGTTTTATTACACTGCCAGAATCAAACCGAAGAATTCAAATTGATAAAGATGGCAGTCATACAACCGTTATCTGGAACCCCTGGCGCGAAAAAGCTGCTCAAATGCCAGATATTGGAGAATCGGTCTATCAGGAGATGATCTGTGTTGAAACGGCGAATGCTTTTCAAAATAAAATACAAATTGCCCCTGGTGAATCTCACCGGATGAAGACAGTTATTCGGTTTGTTAAATAAATATTGACTGAAATTTTAAGATAAAGCTCTTTTTCTGTTGAGAACCCGGTTCCTCTCCCCCAAATTCCGTTTTGGGGAATTTAGTTGAGAAGAGTCCGGTTTTTCTCCCCCATTTTTGTTCTTTAAAAATGAGGGAGATTAAGAAGGGGTCAAAAAGATAACCGAAAACCACCTGGTGATGAATATACTCAAGCCGAAATGGTTTTTTGCTATTAATATCGTCATCTTAAAGCCCTCACCCTAGCCCTCTCCCAGAGGGAGAGGGAATAGCTACGCCCTCTCCCTCTGGGAGAGGGTTGGGGTGAGGGCAAAAAACCGAAAACCACTTGGTGATGAACATATTCAATAACTTTCCCTTTACGCCTCACGATTTACGCTTTAAAAAATCATCCCCTGCCTTGCTTTTAATTCAGGTAATATTTTTTTTCTTGCTTTTCATGGATTTCTTTTTTATGATTTAACATTCAATTAAAAATAAAGCTAATTACCATCAGGTAAAAAAATGATGACTGCTTATGAACGATTTAAAAATCGCCTCGCCGGTCTGAAAGTTGATCGCACACCAAATTTTAATATCATGATGCAATTTGCAGCACATTATATCTACCAACCACTCTCCAGATATTATCAGGATTATCGCATCCTCTGGAAGCTAATTTCGCCGTGCAAAAAGCCTTTGAACTGGATATTGTCCAGGCAATTTCTGATCCCTATCGCGAAGCTTCTGATCTGGGAGCTGAAATTATCTTTCCCGACGATTCCCTGCCGGTTTATGTTCAGCCGCTTCTGGCCGATGGAATCAGGCTGAATCGATTGAAAAAGATTTTACCTGCCGAAGGCCCGCGGATGAAAGACAGAATCGCGGCGATTCGTCATTTTCGCGAAACAGTGGGCGGGAAAATCCCTGTTATGGGATGGGTAGAAGGCGCATTGGCTGAGGCGGCTGTATTACGGGGTGTCAATAATCTATTAACCGATTTATATGAAAATCCCGAAGCGCTGGAAACGTTGCTGGAATTTTGTGTGGAATTGGCAATTTCCTTTGCGCAGGCCCAGGTTGCGGCTGGCGCGGATATTATCGGACTTGGAGATGCCATTGCCTCGCAAATTTCACCGCCTATGTACGAAAAATTTGCCCTGCCATATCAAAAACGGATTTTTAGTGCCGTAAAAGAGATGGGGGCAACCTGCCGATTGCATATTTGTGGTGACACCACGCATCTACTCTCCCTGATGCCCCAATCTGGCGCTGATATTATCGATCTGGATTGGATGGTCGACTTCGAAATGGCCACCAAAAGTTTTGGTAATGGCCCCGCACCCTGTGGTAATTTTGATCCGGTGGCAGTTCTGTTCCAGGGGAGTCATGAGCTGGTTCGCCAGGCGGTTTTACCCTGTTTACAAAAAGGGGGAAATCGCTGCTTTAGTGCTGCTGGTTGTGAAGTTGTGGATGGGACTCCACCTGAAAATCTTTTAGCCCAGGTTGAAACGCTTAGCTTTTTTGAGTGTCTAAAATAATTCAGAATCGATAACAGTTGAAAATATCCATCAATTTTATTCGAAAAGGTAACTGATAATGCAAGTTGAGATAACTTACTGTTCTGTTTGAAACTATCTGCCTAAAGCTGCCAGTCTGGCAGATGAATTGAAAAAAGAATTGAAAGCTCAAGTCAGGTTAATTCCCGGTAGTGGTGGTGTTTTTGATGTGGTCGTTGATGGAAAAATGTTATTCTCCAAATTTGATACCTACCGATTTCCACAGCCGGGAGAGATTGTTGAATTTATTCATCATGGCAAATCGGCATGATAAATCCGATTAACGCAAAGGTTATTTCAGGAGAAAAACGTTATTGTATATCATTTATTAATTTTCGAATATAACTTCGAAATGGGGTGTTTAAATAGAAGCTAATTTTTTCAATTAGTGAATTGACTGCTTGTTCAAGCTTTTGTCGATTCAATAGACCAGAATGATAGGCTTTTACAAGAATTCCGCTACTTCCAATAACTTTAGCACCTTCCTGTTCAAGTTAATTTCGCAATGAGAGATTATCAGTTCGGACATAGCCTTTATATTCATATTCAATAACAATATCAATAACGCGAATGCCGGTTCCTGAAATAACTGGATGTTGACCTCGAATTAGACTATCCATCGTAATAAAGGGATGATTTATTTTTTCCAGGAGCGATTCTCCTTTTTAATTAACAGCCAAAACCAATTTAATATAATACACTGAATTTGTATTTGAATGTCAATATCCGTTTTTTATGTACTGTTTTTGATTAATAAGTCCAGATGAAAGGTGCTCTTAAAAATTTTCGACAACAGATGTATCATTATGAAAAGATGATAAAGCCCTGAAAAGATGAACGCGCGGCAGCTAAAATTTTTATTGATTTTGTGATTTTAAATAGCTATCTTATTTGAGTCAGTGAAAGTATTGAGATCAATGCCATGATACCTGACTTTCGATTTCCAACAACACTTTTCGAAGGTTGGGCTGTTCTGTAGAAGTTACCTGACCTGAGGCCAAATGCTTATGGTGTGGAAAGGTGATGATTTCCCCGTGATGGGGTGCCATATCATACCGAAAAATGAGTTTCCCCTGATTATCCTGATAATGGTAAGAATATTTATAACGTTTAATCGCTTCTTTAACGTCTACGAATGCAACAAAATGTAATTTTGAACCATCCAGAAAAGTTACTTTACCCTCGATAAATCCAATATAAAGCGACCGTTTGTCACGGATAAGTTCATTTTCAACGACAATTATACTTTGTGAGATAGCGTCAATCTGCTGAAAATATTCTTCTATCAGCACAGTTGAATCTCCAATAATTCCGTATAATCCTGTTGAAGCGCTTGTAAAGTTTCATATTCCCCGGCCCATTTTATATAGTCGATCTGATCACCCATTTTTCCATCCTGAAAAGCTTTATAAAATTCAGGACTTTTTATACCGAATTGCCCTTCCAGACGCTGTAAGTTCTGATTGGTTTTTTCGATACCAAGTTTTATTACCCGTAATTCCTGCTCGATAGCGAGCTGAAGCAGCCGTTTTACATTGGCGGCAGTTTTTGATTTTACGACAATTTGTGTCATAAACGATATTCCTTTATATTTATAAATCGGGAGTATCAAAAATGTCAACTTAGCGTATGTTTTTGCCGGGTAGAAACTTAATCAACGATTTAACCAGTTTTCTAAATCGAAAATATTCGAATATGCGCCGGCGGTTTACCAGTCTTTATATAATATAATGCAATTGAATTTAAATGTCAATATCAGTTTTTACAGGATACGTTCTGATTGATAAGAATCGGGTGTAATTTCATCATGAAAAATTTTTCAAGAAAGCCTTTGGTGTATAAAAGAGTGTTTTAACTCTGGAATGATGAACGCATGGAGGATGTACATTTGGCTTGATTTTATGATTTCAGATGGTTATATTGTTATGAAGCACCCCGCTGAAGATAGTATCTTCGGTTTGACGCCTCTGCTGCGGTAGGGGCGTTTCTATTTTTATTAAAATTTGCGGATTCTGACTTCATCAATTCGAATAGCATTTAACATAATAATGGTCAAAAAATTACAACATTACTTTGAATTCCTCAATAGTTATACCTATATCATCGATAATGCCTTTCAAAGTCTTTGGTTTTATATCCTTTCCTGGATGAACGGGTACAACCACTCTGATTTTTTTCTCGGGATGATAATAAATAGCGTAACTGCCAGATTGTCGATCGAGTTGAAAGCCAAGTTTCCTGGCCACTTTAATCACATCTCTTGAGGTTATTACAGGAAGGTGTGGGCTCATACCGCGATCCTTAACGGCTTGATCATAATATCTTCTTCAGGAATAGCTTCATTATGGGCGATCAAGCTTTCCAGAAATAGCCGCATCGCATCCTGAATATTAAAGAGGGCTTCATCGTATGTATTCCCTTGTGAATGACACCCCTTGAGGGCGGGGCAAAACACATGATACCCGCCATCATCTTCTCGTTCAAAAATGATGGTATAATTATAAATTTGCATTGATGACTCCTCGTTGTTTTTATCAGTATCCCCACTTCACAAAATCCGTTCTATTTTTGGCTTTATTTAAATATATCTATTTGATCAATTCAAATCAAGTGAAAAATAAATATCCCGTAATTTGAATTTTCTAAAGAATTCCATCATTGAAAGAAACTGCCGCTTGCCGGTGAATTCACCAGCTTTAAAGGATTACAGACTGTACGTCGATGCTTTGATTATTGAAAAGATGGTCAAATACCATATTGACAATTTAGATAATTTTAAGTATATTGAATTAGAATCATAAAATGCTCACAAACTTTTTGAGGGAGTTCGAATAATATGAAAAACCCGCTATTGAATCGAATTGAATTGAATCCCGATGTAATGCTTGGAAAACCAGTCATCAAGGGCACGCGTGTTACCGTAGAAATTATATTAAAAAAATTAGCTCAAAATATTTCAGCGGATGAAATATTAGCCGATTATCCGAAATTAACAGCGGAAGATATTCAGGCAGCGATTGCTTACGCCGCAACAGCATTGAGCACAGAAGATGTTTTTCCCCTTGAGGCTGTGGCGTCATGAAATTCCTGGCAGATGAAAATGTTGAAAAACCAATCGTCAATATGCTGCGGGACAACAGTATCCGTTCACAGGGAGGATCGAATGTCATTCCCGCATGTTTTTGGCGGGAATCCATACTTTTTTAGACAAATGGATGCCCAACAAAAGCATTCGGGCATGACAGAAGCGTTTAATTTATTACCCTTGTGAACGGTTACGGACAACAATCACGATGTCCTTTATATTTCTGAACTTATAAAAAAATCCGGGAATTGCCAGTCTCGACAATTTTAATTTGGAAATACGAAAATTGAAAAAATTTGCTTATTATACTCAAACCGAAATGGTTTTCGGATTTTAATTTCGTCAGTTAACAGCCATCACTTCTTGGGAGCAAGGGTTGGGGTAATGGCCAGGAAATCGAAAACTACTTTTGCTCTTATAGGATAAAAATTTTAGGCACATAAAACCTTATTATTATTTTTATAACCTGAGAAACCACTGATTTCCTCAATCCCTGAACCTTATTGCCTTATTTCATGAACAATAAGGTAATAAGGTTGCGTTTCATGAAGGGCCGCGGCTATTAAGGTTTTAATCCGAGAATAAGGCTAAAAATATAAAGTATTCAGGCTAAAACTCACGAAAAGATAATTTGGTTTTTCACATCCTCTAAATCAAAGAGTTCGGCATACTCTTTTAATTTTCGAATTGTTTCACCTATTGTTGTATTCAGGGGATGAATATAAAATATGCCGTAATGAATTTTTCCAGCCCGGGCCCACTCTTTCGCAATATTAAAAAAGTCGGTGTCATAAGTAAATAAGCAAGCCTTCTGACGCGTTGCGTAGACTAACTGCTGTTCATCACTCAGGCCAATATTTTTTAACTCATTTGCCGACCAGGCTTCGATATTCCGCCTTTTTAGCCCCTCAGCAATGACGATTTCGACATTCTCATCAGTATAAATTTTAAGCATAATTTGATTCTATCCGATGAACATTCTGTAATAATTGTTTCTTTAATTTTTCCGCCTGCTCCCGTTCTGCTTTTATCTGTGAATCGATTTCTGCCTGATGTACATAATAATAAGAAAGTGCCGCATGAATTTGTTGCAACTGAAGTTGAGGATGATAATCAATTATTTGATCAATGGAATAGCCTTTATATTCATATTCAATGACAATATCAATCACGCGAATGCCGGTTCCTGAAATAACTGGATGTTGACCTCGAATTTGATTATCCATCGTAATAAAGGGATGATTTATTTTTTCCAAGAGCGATTCTCCTTTTTCAATTAACAGCCAAAACCAATTTAATATAATATACTGAAATTGTATTTGAATGTCAATATTCGTTTTTTTGTATGCTGTTTTTAGATTAATTAGCGTCTGTCGACAAATGCCCCGATTCTGAGTGGGTAAGACGGAGGCCAATGCCTCCATCTCCCCGTTGTCGCGATAGGGT